>NZ_JAATVU010000046.1 GCF_013184745.1 Mangrovicoccus sp. HB161399 | reverse complement strand
GACATTGGCAAGATCGACGCCGCTGCCATCCGCCTTCACGCGGACCTTCACGTTGTAGTCGATCACCCGCTTGACGGGCACGAGGATCTTCATCGGCCTACTCCTGTTATTCCCCCCGGCTGGTACCCGGGCACGTCGGGGACGTGTTATAGGGCTGCACCGCAGAGAAACAGCGTAAATTCGTCGTAGGATGCCAACAAAACGTCACGTCTGGCGGCCGGGCGGAATATTCCCGCAAAGCTTCCGCAAGGTTTCGACGGGATTGCGCTAACGGTGCCTGCCGTTGCGGCAGATCCGGCGGGGCAGCCGATTCCCGGCCGCCCGCCGCGATCTCAGCGGTTGGCGCCCGGCACCCAGAGAATGTCGTCGGCGCCATTGGCGTTGGCGACGCGCGCGGCAACGAAGAACCAGTCGGAAAGACGGTTGAGATATTTCAGCGCCGCCGGGTTCACCTCGTCCTCAGAGGCCAGCGCGGCGGTCAGCCGTTCGGCGCGGCGCGACACGGTGCGGCACAGGTGCAGATGCGCGGCCAGCGCCGAGCCGCCCGGAAGGATGAAGGAGCGCAGCGGCGACAGCGCGGCATTCATCGCGTCGATCTCGGCCTCGAGCCTGTCGACCTGGGCGGGGACCATGCGCAGCGGCGGATACTCGGCACTGGCATCGCTCGCCATGTCGGGCCGGCACAGGTCGGCGCCCAGATCGAAGAGGTCGTTCTGGATTGCGGCCAGGCGCGCGGCCATCTCGCCTTCGGCATGCAGGCGGGCCATGCCGATCGTGGCATTCGTCTCGTCGACGGTGCCGTAGGCCTCGACCCTGAGCGCGTGCTTGGGCACCCGGCTGCCATTGCCGAGCGCGGTGTTCCCGCCGTCTCCGGTGCGGGTGTAGATCTTGTTGAGAACGACCATCAGTGGCCAATGCCTCCCCGGACTGCAACGAAGAGGAGGATCAGCAGCACCGCGACGAACTGGGCGACGAGCCTATAGCGCATCAGCCGGTTGCCGTGCTTGCGGTTGAATTCGCCCCCGCGCGAGAAGCCGCCGACGCCGATCATCAGGATGACGAGCACCGCCAGGCAGGCGGCGGCAGCGAGCAGGAATAGCGGATCTCTGGCCATGTGAACCTCCCGGATCTGGTACCGGATCTATCCGGATCGGGCGCGAAAGCGAATGCCAAACTGGCCCGGAACGGAAAAAGGCGGGCCATCTGCCCGCCTTTCCTCAAACTTCCGGACCGGAGCCGATCCGGAGATGCCGCTGCCTCAGGCAGCCGCGGCGCGCTTGGCGCGGTAGCTCAGTTCGCGCATCAGCGCCTTCGCGGCAAGGGTCATCCCGGAGTTGTTGAGCTCTTCGATGCGGCGTTCGAGCTCTTCGTCGCTCATGGGCATGGGTGTCTCCTTTCTTCTTGCGTGCGCCAGGCAAGAACGGAATGTTCCCCGGGGCTGGCTTTCGCCTGCCGGTGAACAAGTCTGGCCTGACTGATTTTGAACCGGAGACACGGCGCGGCATGCGCGGACTGGGCCCCGGCGACCGTCCCGTGCGCAACATGCGCGGTGGGGCCGTCTCTGTGTGGACCTTATATAGGGGTTGAGTCGGCGGTCTGGCAACCCCTGTGACCTTTTTTGCCGGATCAGCCGGTCCAGAACCTCTTCAGGTTGACCGCCATGTCGGCCAGGTCGCCGGCGCGGGCGATGCCGTGTTCGGGCGTGGGCATGCCGCGCCCGGGCATGGACAGCGCGGCCACCAGGCGCCGCAGCCGCCAGCGGTGGATGCCCAGCAGGGCCTGCAGCGGGTCGGTGACGAGCCCGGCGAAGGTGGAGACCAGCGCGAAGACCGTCATCAGCGCGACGGCGCAGATCGCGATCAGCTGCGGATCAGGGCGGGCGGGGAAAACGCCGTACCACCAGGCGCCGAACATGCCGCCCAGCGGAAAGGCGGCGATGGCGGCGGATTGCGCGATCACCCCGGCGATCAGCGGGGCGAGCGAAATCACCCCCGGGGTCAATGTCTTGAAGGCGGCGCCGGTGCCGATGGCGCTGGCCGTGGCGGTCATCTCGCCGGTGGCGGCACGGACCTCGGCATAGCTGCGCAGCGCGGTTTCCTCCGGCAGCAGCCCCAGCGGTGCCAGCAATTCCTCGCGCAGGCGGCGGTCGATCTCGCGCGACAGCGCGGTCGGGAAGGCCAGGCGGATGCGGCCGAGACGGGCGCCCGCGCGCTTGAAACCGATCTTGTGGAGCAGCCAGATCGCCACCCGCACGAGGAAGGCGAGCCCGGCCAGAAGCACGTTGGCGGGCGCGCGCAGCAGGTCCCAGCCAAGCGCGTGGCGGTGCAGCGAAAGCGTGCCGCGCAGGCCGAAATTGCGGCGGATGAAGGCGCGGATCTGCGCTTCGGCCTCCGGGGGAAGGGGGGACTCGGACTTGGACATGGCGGCTATGCTAGCACGGCAATGCGGCCCTTGCAGGGCCATCGTCGGGGCTGGCAGAAAAGTGAGTGGCGCGGATTTGGGCTGGTCGGCGAACATCCGCTCATATATCAGGCATATGGCGCCGGGGCGGGCGGGCATCGCGATCGCCCCTGTCGCTTTCCGATATTTGTATACACAAAAGAGCTGGCCCATCGCGGGGCCGACGGACATCGACAGACGACAGGCCCCGCAGGGGGCGCACAGGGAGCAAGGACATGCGTAAACAGATTTTCGCGGCACTGGCCGGGGCGGCTCTGACCCTCGGCTCCGCGCTGGCAGCGCAGGCTGAGGACGCGCTGGCGCGCGTGATGGACGCGGGCGTGCTGAAGGTCGGCACCGAAACAGCCTTCGCGCCGTTCGACTACATCGACGCGGGCACCCATACCGGCCTGAATGTCGAGGTTTTCGAGGAAATCGCCAAGGAAATGGGCGTGAAGCTGGAATGGATCACGCTGGACTGGACCGGGGTTCTGCCCGGCCTGGAAGCGGGCCGTTTCGATGTCGTCGCGGGTCCGGCCACCATCACCAAGGAGCGCATGGAGCGCTACCGCTTCTCCTCGCCGATCGCGGAGGCGACCGTGGCGCTGCTGGCCTGCGCGAAATGCGAGATCGAGACGCCCGAGGACATCGCGGGCAAGCCGGTCGGCTCCGGCACCGGCACCGCGCAGCTCAAGCAGCTGCAGGACTTCGCCGCGACGCTGCCGGCCCCGCCCTCGGACATCAAGGAATACGTGTCCTTCAACGAGTCCTATGCCGATCTCGCCGCGGGCCGGATCGAGGCCGTTGCGAATTCGCTGCCGAACATCGCCTTCGTGGCCAGCCAGCGCCCCGAGGTCTTCAAGGTCGTGAAGCCCGCCTTCGGCACGCCCACCTATTTCGGCTATCCGGGCCGGATCGAGCCTGAATACGCCTCGCTGATGGACAAGATCGACGAGATCCTGCTGGCGATGAAAGAGGACGGCCGCATGGCGAAGCTGCAGGAGAAGTGGTTCGGCACGACCTTCGACATGCCCGACTACGTGACCGATCCGAACATCTGATCACCGGCAGCGGCGCGGCGGGGCCTTCCTTCTCTCCCCCGCCGCGCCGCAGTTTCCCGCGGACCCTCCCATGACCTGGACCCTCTTCGAACTGCTGCTGCAGGCCTCGCTGATGACGATCTTCGTCAGCGTCACTTCGATCCTGCTCGGCCTCGCCTTCGCCATCGGCCTGTCGGCGATGCGGATGTCGGGCATCGGCCCGCTGGTCTGGTTCGCGCGGATCTTCATTTCCTTCTTCCGGGGCGTGCCGCTCCTGGTGCAGCTCTTGCTGATCTTCAACCTGCTGCCCGCCATCGGCATCAGCCTGTCGAGCCTGGCAACCGCGCTGATCGGCCTGTCGCTCTGCACCGCCGCCTACCAGGCGGAGAACCTGCGCGGCGGGTTCGAGGGCGTGCCGCGCGGGCTGATCGAGTCGGCCGAGATGGCCGGGCTCTCGCCCGTGCAGAGCTTCATCTGGATCCGCACCCCGATCGCGCTGCGCCTGACCTTTCCGGCGCTGGTCAACGAGGCGATCCTGATCCTCAAATCTTCCTCGCTGGTTTCCGTCGTCGGCATGATCGAGCTGACCAAGATGGCGCAGAATCTTGCGGCCTCTACCTACATGCCGCTGCCGATCTTCGCCTCCGCGGGCCTGATCTACCTGGCGATCAACTGGATCGTCGCCATCGCCGGGCGCCGCGCCGAGGCGGCCCTGCCGGGATTGCCCGCGAAATGAGCGCCGCCGGCATGATCCGGACGATCCCCGGGGAACGGGGTGCGCCCCGGACCGGCGCCCGTGCCAAATCCTGCGCTCGGCGCAGCGCCGAACTTTCTGCGGGTGGACGCCCATGAGCTTCGATTTCGCCGTCATCCTCGCCAAGGGGCCGCAGATCCTCGCGGGCCTGGGCGTCACCATCCTGATCTGGGTCGCGGGCACGATCCTGGCCGCGGCGCTCGGCTTCCTCGTCGCCACCGCCCGCCGCTATGGCGGCCGCCTCGCCGACCTCGTCCTGTCGGTTCCGGTCGAGGTGCTGCGCGGCACGCCCTTCCTGGTGCAGATATTCCTGCTGTATTTCGGCGGCCCCTATATCGGCCTGCGGCTCGACCCGATCGCGGCGGGCCTGCTGGGCCTCTCAGTCTACGGCGCCGCCTATTACGCGGAAATCTTCCGCGCGGGCTTCCAGTCGGTGCCGCCGGGCCATTCCGAGGCTGCCGACTGCGTGGGCCTCACCCGCATCCAGACCATCCTGCATGTCCAGCTGCCCGAGATGGCGCTCCTGGTGCTGCCGCCGTCGATGAACATGGCCGTGATCCTGCTGAAGGAGACCGCGCTCCTGTCGCTGATCACCGTGCCCGAGATGACCATGACCGTGCAGGCCATCGGCTCGCAGCAATATGCCTTCGTCGAGTCCATCGTCGTGCTCGCCCTCGTCTACTGGGCGCTGGTGGAGCTTGCCAATTTCCTCGGCCGCGTCGCGGAACGCCGGCTCTCAACCTACAGTGCCTGACATGACCCAGCCCGCCATTTCCGTCCGCAACGTGTCGAAACGCTTCGGCGAGACGCTGGTCCTGAAGGACATCAACCTGGAGGTACCGCGCGGCCAGGTGTCCTGCCTGATCGGGCCCTCGGGCTCCGGCAAGTCGACGCTGCTGCGCTGCATGGCCTTCCTCGAGGAAGCCAGCGCCGGGATGATCGAAATCGAGGGCGAGCCGCTGGGCTTTTCCGAGAAGGACGGCAAGCGCCGTCGCCAGACCGCGGCCGAGCTGCGCAGGACCCGATCGAAGATCGGCATGGTGTTCCAGCAGTTCAACCTGTGGCCGCACATGACCGCGCTCGGCAACGTGTCGATGGCGCTGCGCCGGGTGCGGGGGCTCAGCCGCAAGGATGCCGAGGAGCGCGCGATGGCGCAGCTCGTCAAGGTCGGGCTGGAGGCCCGCGCCGGGCACTATCCAAGCCAGCTGTCCGGCGGCCAGCAGCAGCGCGTCGCCATCGCCCGCGCGCTGGCGCTGGATCCGACGATCATGCTCTTCGACGAGCCGACTTCGGCGCTCGACCCCGAGCTGACCGGCGAGGTGCTGAACGTGATGCGCGCGCTGGCCGACGAAGGCATGACCATGGTCGTCGTCACCCACGAGATCGGCTTTGCCGCCTCGGTCGGCAACAATGTCTGCTTCCTCGACCATGGCCAGCTGCTGTTCCACGACACGCCGGAGGCGGTGTTCGCCGCGCCGCGCCATCCGCGTCTGGAGCAGTTCCTCGACACCTATCTGGACCGCGGGGCGCAGATGCTGCGGTGATGGAGCAGGCGCCGGAAACTTCGAAGTCGCTGCACGACACCATCCTGGGGGACCTGGAAGCCAAGATCCTCTCGGGCGACTGGCCGCCGGGGCACCAGGTTCCCTCCGAGCTGGAACTGAGCGATACCTACGGCTGTTCGCGGATGACCGTGAACAAGGTGATGACCCAGCTGGCGCAGGCCGGGCTGATCCGCCGCCGCCGCCGGGTCGGCTCCGTGGTGCTGCCGCAGAAATCCCATGTCTCGATCCTCGAAATCCACGACGTGCGCGAGGATGTCGAGGCCCTGGGCGGCCGCTACTGCCACGAGATCCTGGCCCGCGCCTTCCGCCGGCTGAGCTTCGAGGAGGCGGCGCGCTACGACGCCCCCGAGGAGTCGCCGGTGCTCGACGTGCTCTGCCTGCACCGTTCCGACGACCGGCCCTTCTCGCTGGAGGAGCGCCTGATTTTCCTCGACAGCGTGCCCGAGGCCGAGGCGGAGCCCTTCGCCGCGGCCGCGCCGGGGCTCTGGCTGCTCGACCACGTGCCGTGGAGCGCGGCGGAGAACCAGATTGCCGCCGTTGCCGCCGATGCGGCCGAGGCCGGGCGGCTGGGCATCGCCGAGGGCGCGCCCTGCCTCGCCATCTCGCGCCGCACCTGGAAGCAGGGCGAGCCGGTCACCGCCGTCCGCTTCCTCTATCCCGGCCATCTGCACCGGCTGACCGCGCGCTTCACCCCGTCCACCGCCTGATGTCCCGCCTGCCGCTCTTCCGCGCGATGGAGGCCTTCGAGGCGGTGGGGCGCACCGGCTCGGTCGCCGCCGCCGCGGCGGAGCTGTCGGTCAGTTCCGGCGCGGTCAGCCAGCAGGTCAAGCGGCTGGAGGCGCATCTGGGCGTGCAGCTGCTGGAGCGGCGCGGCCGCGGGCTGGAGCTGACCCGCTGGGGGCGGCTCTACCAAGCCGAGCTCAGCCGCGGCATGTCGGTCCTCGCGGGGGCCGAGCAGGTGCTGGCCGGGGCGCGTGCCGATGCGCCGCTGGTGGTCTCGGGCCTGCCGACGCTGACCGCGAAATGGCTGGGCCGGACGCTCTATGACTGGGCGCAGGAGGCGCCGGACCTGCCGGTGCGGCTGACCGCAAGCGAGGCGGAGCCGGAGCAGGACGGGGCTGCCTTCCGCATGGTCTTCGGCGCGCCGCCGCGGACCGAGCGCCATGCCGAGCTGTTCACAGACCTCGCCGTGCCCGCCTGCGCCCCCGCCCTGGCCGCGGATCTGTCCTCGCCCGGCGACCTCTTCGCCCTGCCGCGGCTCGACATTGCCTGGGGGCCGCGCTTCGCCGCGGTCGAGCCGCCCTCCTGGGCCCGCTGGGCTGCGCTCCACGGCCTCGGCCTGCCGCCCGGCGCCGCGCCGGTGATGAGCTTCGCGCTGACCGCGACAGCGATCGATGCCGCCGCCGCGGGGCAGGGGGTGGTTCTAGGCCAGCTGTCGATGATGGAGGAGGAACTTGCCCAGGGCCGGCTGGTCATCCCCTTCCGCCTGCCGCTGCGGCTTTCGGTGCCCTACGGGCTGGTCTGGGGCGGAGACGTGCTGGGCCACCCCGGCGCGGCGCGGCTGCGCGACTGGCTGATCGCCCGCGGCCGCCGCCAGCAGGCGCGGCTGGACGACTGGGCAGGGGTTTGAACCGGAACGGCTTTGCTGCCATGTTGCGGCGACCCCGGGAAGGAGCCCCATGACCGCCGACCGCCGCCAGAGCCGCCATGCCGCCATCACCGAAGAGCTGCGCGGGCGAATCGTCTCGGGCGGCTGGCCGCCCGGCCACCAGCTGCCGGTGGAGACCGAGATGGCCGAGGCCTTCGGCGTCTCGCGCATGACCATGAACAAGGTGCTGACGCGGCTGGCGCAGGAGGGCTTCCTCATCCGCCGCAAGAAGCGCGGCACCTTTGTCGCCCAGCCGCGCACCCAGTCCGCCGTCGTCGAGATCGCCGACATCGAGGAGGAGGTCGGCTCGCTCGGCCAGGAGCACCGGTTCGAGCTGCTGGCGCAGGAGGAGCGCGGCCTGTCGGAGGACGAGGCCGCGATGCTGGAGGCCCCCGAGGGCCAGCGGGTGCTGCGGCTCGAGGGGCTGCACCGCGCGGGCGGCCGGCCCTTCTGCCTGGAAACCCGCCTGATCCATCCCGAGCGCGCGCCGGGCGTGCTGCGCCAGGATTTCTCGGCGCAGTCGCCGGGCGGCTGGCTGCTGCACACCATCCCCTGGAGCCGGGCGCAGCACCGCATCCGGGCGGTCAATGCCGATGCCGCTCTGGCGCGCAAGCTGGCTCTGGAACCGGGCGAGGCCTGTCTGGAAATCGTCCGCCTGACCCGGATCGAGGGCGACTGGGTCACCTGGGTCAGGCTCAGCTATCCCGGCCATGCCCACCAGCTTGTTGCCGAATTCGAGCCGCGCCCGGCGGAGGGCTGATCCCGCGCTTGCGTGACGCAGCCGGAAGGGCGGATGATAGCGGTATCATGGTCCTGCATCCGCAGGGAGGACACGCGATGAAGATCGGCATCATCGGAACCGGGGCGGTGGGCGCGACGGCCGCCTATGCGATCGCGCTGGACGGGCTGGCGCGGGAAATCGTGCTGGTCGACCGCGACGCCAAGGTCGCGCAGGCGCAGGCCGACGACATTTCCCATGCCATGCCCTTTGCCTCATCGACCGAGATCCGCGCGGGCGGCTACGCGGCGCTCGACGGCGCCGAACTGCTGGTGATTGCCGCGGGCGTCGGCCAGAAGCCGGGCGAGAGCCGCCTCGACCTGCTGGCGCGGAATGCCGAGGTGTTCCGTGCGGTTCTGGGCGAATGCATGGCGGTTGCGCCGGGCGCGCTTCTGCTGATCGCATCGAATCCGGTGGACGTGATGACCGGCATCACCCAGCGGCTGACCGGGCTGCCGGCTTCGCGCGTGATCGGATCGGGCACGGTGCTGGACACGGCGCGGTTCCGCGACCTGCTGGCCCGGCATCTCGGCCTCTCGCCGCGCTCGGTCCACGCCTACGTTCTGGGCGAGCATGGCGACAGCGAGGTGCTGGCCTGGTCCTCGGCGCGCGTGGGTTCGCTGACGCTGGAGGCCGCGGGCGAGCAGCTCGGCCGTCCGCTGACCCAGGCCGCGCGGGCGGAAATCGACGAAGCGGTGCGCCGCGCTGCCTACCGGATCATCGACGGAAAGGGCGCAACTTGGTTCGGCATCGGCGCGGGGCTGGCCCGGCTGGTGGAAGCGGTGGCGAAGGACGACCATTCGGTGCAGTCGGTGTCGGTCCTGACGCCGATGGTGGCCGGGGTGGCCGGCGTGCCGCTGTCGCTGCCGCGGGTGCTGGGAAAGTCCGGCGTGATCGCCGGGCTGATGCCGCTGCTGTCGCCGGAGGAAGAGCGCGCGCTCGGGGACAGCGCGCGGCTCCTGAAGGACACGCTCGAAGCGGTGCCGGTGACGCCGCTCTGAGCCCGCGGCTCAGTCGGCCAGGTGGTCTTCCTTCTTCTCCTCGACGAGACCGGCTTCCTTCTCCTTGCGGGCCAGGAAGGCCTTGCCGAAGGTGTCGTTGTGCTCCTTGCCGATCACCTCGCGGGCGCGGGCGAAGACCTCGTCCTCCTCCTCGTCCATGTGGTGCTCGTAATCGTGCTTCATGGTCTTGAAGCGGGTCAGCCAGCCCGGCGAGGCCATGTCCATCCCGTTCAGCTCCTCGAGGATTTCATCGATCTCGGCATGCTCGTGGACGGAGTGGCGCGCCGCGTCCTGGCCCCAGGTGTGCGACATCAGCTTGGAATAGAAGGTCTCTTCCTCGGCGGCGGAGTGGGACTTGATGTCCCGGTAGAAGGCCCGCCAGGCGTCGCGGCGCTCGGCGGTGTCGCCCGAGGTTCCGGCGATCTTGCCGAGCAGCTCGCGGTGCTTGTCATGGTCGGCCCTGATGGCGTCGTAGATCGAGGTCATGTCGGTCTCCGTTCTGGCTGTCGGAGCGGCAACGTTCCTCTCGCCGCGCCGGTTCCGCCCATCGGAGATGCATGTTCCGCCGGCCCTCAGCGGTAGAGGCCCATCTTCAGGGACGGACCGGCGGCGGTCTCCGCCAGATCGAGCGTGCCAAGGCACAGCGCCCCCTGCCAATGCGCGCCCGGCGGCAGCATGCCCCGCGAGACCATGGCGCGGAAGGGCGGGCGGCACATCAGGTTCAGCACGGTCAGCGGCCCGCCGGTGACCTCGGCATGGACCGCCGCCGCGCCGCCGAAGCGCAGCGGATCGATGCCAGGGGCGGCGGTGACCGCGTTGCCGCCGATGGTCAGGATCACCGGATCGCCCGCGACCGGAGTGAAGAGCCGCTCGACGCCGGGAAAGACCGAGAAAGGCCCGGTGGCATCGATCACCGCCAGGCTGATCCGCCATTGGAAGCTGCCGAGCCCCGCCCCCCCGGGGAAGCTCGCCAGCGTCGCCGTCCGTCCGCCGCCGTTCTTCCACGGCTCGAATTCGCGCGTGGCGGCGCGCCATTGCGGGCCGGGCGTCACGCCTTGCCCTCCAGCCCGTCGGCAGCAGCGGCGCTGCCGGGGATGCGCATCTCGAAGGTCTCGCGGATCACCGCGTAGTCATAGTAGCCCATCCGCGCCAGCGGCTCGATCTTCGCGACGTCGAGCTTGCCTTCCGGGCCGATCACGTCATCGGCGACATGGATCCGCTCCACCTGGCCATAGACGATGTCGATGCTGCCGACCGGCGAATTGCCGGGCAGGCGGTGGGTCGACAGGTAGCGGCACTCGAACTGGCAGGGGCTTTCGGCGACCCGCGGGCCCGGCGCGTCGATGCAGGCGGCCTTGGTCACGCCTGCCGCCTCGAACTCGTCCGCCTCGGAGGGCAGCGCGGCAGCGGAGGCATTGACCGCCTCGCGCAAAGCATAGGTCGCCATGTTCCAGACGAACCAGCCGGTCTCCTCGGCATTCACGACCGTGTCCTTGCGCCGTCCGTCCGGATATTGGTTGGCCGAGAACATCACCAGCGGCGGGTCGAAGGTCAGGTTCTGCCACTGGCTGTAGGGCGCCAGGTTGGCGATCCCGCCGCGGCTGACGGTGGAAATCCAGCCGATCGGCCGCGGCACGGTGCAGGCCTTGAAGGGCGAAAAGGGCAGCGGGCAGGGATCCTTGCCGGGGGCGTAATGCATCGCGTCTCTCCTTGCGTGGCGGAGGGCGCGGCCGCCCTCCGTCCTGTCATGCCTTGCGGGCCGGGATCAGTTCCCGAGGATCCGCGGCAGGCGCAGCTTGTTGGCGCGGGCGCATTCGATTGCCTCCGGATAGCCCGCATCTGCGTGCCGCCAGACGCCCGAGGCCGGATCGTTCCACAGCACGCGCTCCAGCCGCTTGGCCGCCTCCGGCGTGCCGTCTGCGCAGATCACCACGCCGGCATGCTGCGAGAAGCCCATGCCGACGCCGCCGCCATGGTGCAGCGACACCCAGGTCGCCCCGCTTGCCGTGTTCACCAGCGCGTTCAGCAGCGGCCAGTCGCTGACCGCGTCCGAGCCGTCGCGCATCGCCTCGGTCTCGCGGTTCGGCGAGGCCACCGAACCGGAGTCGAGGTGATCGCGGCCGATCACTACCGGCGCCTTCAGCTCGCCCGAGGCCACCATCTCGTTGAATTTCAGTCCTGCGCGGTGGCGGTCGCCCAGTCCGATCCAGCAGATCCGTGCCGGCAGGCCCTGGAAGGCGATGCGCTCGCGCGCCATGTCGAGCCAGCGGTGCAGATGCGCGTTCTCGGGGAACAGCTCCTTCATCGCCTGGTCGGTCTTGTAGATGTCCTCGGGATCGCCCGAAAGCGCCGCCCAGCGGAACGGGCCGATGCCCTTGCAGAAGAGCGGGCGGATATAGGCGGGCACGAAGCCCGGGAAGGCGAAGGCGTTCTCAAGCCCCTCTTCCTTGGCCATCTGGCGGATGTTGTTGCCGTAATCCAGCGTCGGCACGCCGGCATTCCAGAAGCCGACCATCGCCGCGACATGCGCCTTCATCGACTGTTTCGCCGCCTTCGCCACTGCCTCGGGCTCCGACTCCTGCCGCGCGCGCCATTCGGCGACGCTCCAGCCCGCGGGCAGGTAGCCGCGGAACGGGTCATGGGCCGAGGTCTGGTCGGTGACGATGTCCGGCCGACCGTTCGGCAGCGCCTCGCCCGCCTCCATCCGGCGCAGGATCTCGGGGAAGACCTCCGCGGCATTGCCGATCAGCGCCACGGATTTCGCTTCGCCCGCCTTGGTCCAGCGCTCGATCATCGCCAGCGCCTCGTCGAGATCGCGGGTCTTCTCATCGCAATAGCGGGTGCGGATGCGGAAATCGGCGCGGGTCTCGTCGCATTCGACGGCGAGACAGCAGGCCCCGGCCATCACCGCCGCCAGCGGCTGCGCGCCGCCCATACCGCCGAGGCCGCCGGTCAGGATCCACTTGCCCTTCAGGTCGCCGCCGTAATGCTGGCGGCCGGCCTCGGCGAACGTTTCGTAGGTGCCCTGCACGATGCCCTGCGCACCGATGTAGATCCAGCTGCCGGCCGTCATCTGGCCGTACATCATCAGGCCCTTCCTATCGAGCTCGTTGAAATGCTCCCAGGTGGCCCATTCCGGCACGAGGTTCGAGTTCGCGATCAGCACGCGCGGCGCGTCGGCATGGGTGCGGATGATGGCGATCGGCTTGCCGGACTGCACGATCAGCGTCTCGTCCACCTCCAGATCCTTCAGGCTCTCGACGATCACGTCGAAATCCTCCCAGGTGCGCGCCGCCCGGCCGATGCCGCCATAGACGACCAGCTCGTGCGGGTTCTCGGCGACGTCCGGGTGGAGGTTGTTCATCAGCATGCGCAGAGGCGCCTCGGTCAGCCAGGACTTGGCGTTCAGTTCGGGACCGACAGGCGGGAAAACGTCGCGGATGTTGTGGCGGGGATTGTTCATCGGATGTCCTTTCAGCTCAGCGCGCGAGGGACGGCGCGAGGTCGATCAGGTCTTGGAGAATGGCTTTGAGCGTGGCGCGGAGGCTTTCGGCCCTGTCCGCATCGAGCGCGAAGGGCGGTTCCTCCGTCGCAAGGTGGGAGGACTGGGCCAGTTCCATCTGCACCGCGTGGAGGCCGTCGCCGGGGCGGCCGTAATGCCGGGTGGTCCAGCCGCCCTTGAAGCGGCCGTTGGTGACCACGGTCCGCCCGGAGGCGTCGCAGCGGGCGCGCACGGCGGCCGTGATCCGCGGATCGCAGGTCTCGCCCATGTTGTCGCCGATGTTGAAATCCGGCAGCACGCCCTCGAAGAGCCACGGGATCACCGAGCGGATCGAGTGGCAGTCATATAGGATCGCGACCCCGTGGATCGCCTTGACCCGCTGCAGCTCGGCCTCGAGCGCGGCGTGATAGGCGGCGTGCCAGTGGTCGCGGCGCACGGCGATCTCGGCGGCATCGGGCTCGGTCTCCCAGATCGGCGCATTGTCGAAGGTCGTCGTAGGGACAAGTGTCGTCGTGCTCTGGCCGGGATAGAGGCTGACCCCCGCCGGATCGCGGTTGGCGTCGATCACGTAGCGGTGGAAATTCGCCTGCACCGCGGTCACGCCCGGCACGAGGTCGCGATAGAGCGAGTCAATATGCCAGTCGGTATCGCGCAGCAGCCGACCTTCGTCATTCATCTGCGCGCGGATCGCCTCCGGCACGTAGGTCCCGGTATGGGGGAAGCCGAGGACCAGCGGGCTGTCGCCGCGGGTGACGGTAACGGGATGCATCAGAACACCTCCGGCAGGGGCTGGCCGCAGGCGGCGGTCAGCGTGGCCTCGGCGATCAGGCGGCCCGCGGCTTCCAGATCGGGCGCCATGAAGCGGTCGGCGCCGAGCTCCGGCACCTCCTGGCGCAGCGCCGCGATCACGTTCGCGAGCGCGGGCGAGGTGGCCAGAGGCGCGCGGAAGGCAATGCCCTGCGCCCCGGTCAGCGCCTCGACGCCCAGGATGTAGTTGAGGTTCTCGGTCATCTGCAGCAGACGCCGCGCGCCATGGCAGGCCATCGACACATGGTCCTCCTGGTTGGCGGAGGTCGGCGTGGAATCGACGCTTGCCGGATGGGCGAGCTGCTTGTTCTCGCTCATCAGCGCTGCGGTCGTCACCTCGGCGATCATCAGGCCGGAATTCAGCCCCGGCGCGGGCGTCAGGAAGCCCGGCAGGCCGTAATTCAGCGCGGGATCGACCAGAAGCGCGATGCGCCGCTGGGCGATGGCGCCGATCTCGGCAATCGCCAGCGCCATCTGGTCGGCGGCGAAGGCGACCGGCTCGGCGTGGAAATTGCCGCCCGAGACCACCGAACCGTCGGACAGGACCAGCGGGTTGTCGGTCGCGGCATTGGCCTCGATCTCCAGCGTGACCGCGGTCTGCCGCAGCAGGTCGAGGCAGGCGCCGGTGACCTGCGGGTGGCAGCGCAGGCAATAGGGGTCCTGCACGCGCTCGTCATCCTCGCGGTGGGATTCGCGGATCTCCGACCCGTCGAGCAGGGCGCGCAGGGACGCCGCCACGTCGATCTGGCCCTGATGGCCGCGCAGCGTGTGGATCTCGGGGCGGGTCGGGGCGGTCGATCCCATCGCCGCATCGGTGGACATCGCGCCCGTGATCACGGCCGCCTGCAGGGCGCGTGTGGCGCGGAACAGTCCGGCCAGCGCCAGCGCGGTCGAGACCTGCGTGCCGTTGATCAGCGCCAGCCCCTCCTTGGCGGTCAGCACGACCGGCGACAGCCCGGCGCGGGACAGCGCCTCGGCGCCCGGCAGGCGCTCGCCGTCGAGGAAGGCCTCGCCCTCGCCCATCATCACGGCGGCCATGTGCGCCAGCGGCGCGAGGTCGCCCGAGGCACCGACGGAGCCCTTTTCGGGGATCACCGGCATCACGCCGGCCCAGAGCATGCCCTCGAGCAGCCGGACCAGCTCGGGACGCACGCCCGAGGCGCCGCGGCCCAGCGACATCAGCTTCAGCGTCAGGATCAGCCGGACGATGGCCGGGGCCAGCGGCTGGCCGACGCCGCAGCAATGGCTGAGGATCAGGTTGCGCTGGAGCGTTTCCACGTCATCGGCGGCGATGCGGATGGAGGCGAGCTTCCCGAAGCCGGTATTGATGCCGTAGACCGGGTCCTTGCCGGAGGCGACCTGGGCGATGCGGGCGGCGGCGGCCTCGATCGCGGGCATTGCGGCCGGGTCCAGCGTTGCGGCGGTGCCCTGCCAGTAGATGCCGGCCAGGGCCTTCAGGTCGACCTTGCCGGGGGTGAGGATGACGGCCATCAGACGAAGTCTCCCTTGAAGACCCGCGCTTTCAGCGGGTTGAAGCCGATGCGGTTGGCAATCTGCGCGACGCTTTCCGCGTTCCACAGCGCAAAATCGGCAGAGGCGCCTTTTGTGATCACACCCGTCTCGCCCGAGAGGCCGAGCGCGGCGGCGGCGTGGCGGGTGGTGGCGGCGAAGCATTCGCGCACGGTCAGCCGGTAGAGCGTCGCGCCCATGTTCATGGTCATCAAGAGCGAGGTCATCGGCGAGGTGCCCGGGTTGCAGTCGGTGGCCAGCGCCATGCGGACACCGGCCGCGCGGAAGGCGGCGACCGGCGGTACCTGTTCCTCGCGCAGCATGTAGTAGGCGCCGGGCAGCAGCACGGCGACCGAGCCCGCGGCGGCCATCGCGGCGGCATCGGCCGGGGTCGCGTATTCGAGATGGTCCACCGACAGGGCGCCGTGCCCGGCGGCGAAGGCGGTGCCGCCCTGGTGGGTCAGCTGCTCGGCATGGAGCTTGACGGGAATGCCCAGCTCGGCGGCGCGGGCGAAGAGCGGCTCCAGCTCTGCGGCCGAGAAGGCGATGCCCTCGCAGAACCCGTCCACCGCATCGGCCAGGCCCTCTTCATGGGCCCGTTCAAGACCGGGAATGGCGATGTCATCGATGTATTCGGCGCCGCGGCCCTTGTATTCGGGGGGCAGGGCATGGGCGGCGAGCCAGCTTGTGATCACGCGCACCGGGCGTAGCTGCCCAAGCCGCCGCGCGGCCCGCAGCATGTTCAGTTCGGCCTCGATTTCCAGCCCGTAGCCCGACTTGATCTCCACGGTGGAGACGCCTTCGGCCAGCAGGTGGTCGAGCCGGGGCAGGGCGGTGTCCACCAGTTCGTCCACCGAAAGCGCCCGCGTGGCGCGCATGGTGGAGGCGATGCCGCCGCCCGCCTGCGCGATCTCCTGATAGGTCGCGCCGTCGAGCCGCATTTCCCATTCGAAGGCGCGGTCGCCGCCATGGACCAGATGGGTATGGCAGTCCACGAGCCCCGGCGTCAGCAGCGCGCCGCCGCAATCGGTGACCTCGGCGCTGTCGCGCGGCAGGTTCGCCCCTACCTCGAGAATGCGGCCCGACTCGGTCAGGATCTCCAGATCCTCCGGCGCCACTTCGTCCGAAAGCCCCGTGATCACACGGGCATTTGTCCAAATTCTCCGCATCTTCCCCGTTCCGGCTTCCCAGGCTGTTTCAATAAGTATATACATAATGAAGGAGGGGCTGGGAAGCCCCTTGAGGACCTGATGCGGAGAACGGGCATGGAAATCTTTGCGGAGCGGGCGCTTCTGCCCGATGGCTGGGCAGAAAACGTGGCGGTCGTGCTGGAGGGCAGCCGGATTGCAAGCGTGACGCCGGGCGCGGCGCCTGCGGGGCTGCGGGTCGGCTGCCTGGTGCCGGGCATGGCGAACCTGCACAGCCATGCGTTCCAGCGCGGATTCTCCGGACTGACCGAGGCGCGCGGGCCGGGGCGGGACAGCTTCTGGACCTGGCGGGAGATGATGTACCGCTTCGCGCTGACGCTGGACCCGGAGGAAGCGGAGGCGATCGCCGCCATGGCGCAGGTCGAGATGCTGGAGGCGGGCTATGCGCGGGTGGGCGAGTTCCACTACCTGCATCACGCGCCGGACGGCACCGCCCATGCCGATCCGGCCGAGATGTCGGCGCGGATCTTCGCCGCGGCGGAGGAAACCGGCATCGCGCTCACGCATCTGCCGGTCTTCTATGCCCATGGCGGCTTCGGTCCGGCCCCGGCGGTGGAGGGGCAGCGCCGCTTCCTGCATGGCCGCGACGCGTTCCTGCGGCTGGTCGAGGCCTGCGACGGGATGCGGCGCGAGGGCGATGTCGTCGGCTATGCGCCGCATTCGCTGCGCGCGGCAAGCGCGGAGGATCTGGCCGTCCTCGCGGAGGCGCTGCCGGACCGCCCGGTGCATATCCATGTCGCCGAACAGGTCAAGGAGGTCGACGACTGCCTGGCCTTCTGCGGCCGCCGTCCGGTCGAGTACCTGATGGACATGGCGGAGGTCGGCCCGCGCTGGTGCCTGATCCATGCCACCCACCTGACTGCCGAAGAGGTCTCGGGGATTGCCGCCAGCGGCGCGGTGGCGGGGCTCTGTCCGGTGACAGAGGCCAATCTGGGCGACGGCTTCTTCCCGGCGCCGGACTTCCTGGCTCAGGACGGACGCTTCGGCATCGGAACGGACAGCAACGTGCGGATCAGCCTGGCCGAGGAACTGCGCGTGCTGGAATACGGCCAGCGGCTGATCCATCGCGAACGCAACGCGCTGGCCGCCGAGCAGGGCTCGACCGGGGAGCAGCTGTTCCTGCGGGCGCTGGCCGGCGGGGCGCAGGCGACGGGCGCGGACGCGCCGCAGATCGCGCCGGGCGCTGCCGCGGATCTGGCGGCGCTGGAGGACCCGCTGGGGCTGGACGTGACCGGGCCGCAGATGCTCGACCGCTGGATCTTCGGGCGCGACCTGGCGGTGGGCGAACTCTGGGCGCAGGGACGGCATGTGGTGACCGGCGGACGGCACCGCGCGCGGGACGCGGTGGCGGCCCGGTATGCAAAGGTCGTGAACCGGGTTCTGGCGCGATAGAATCTTTCGCCCATGCATATGCTGCAACGCGGCACTGCCGAGTTGGCGGTGGTTGCAGAACGCGCCATGGCCTAGGTAGGTGGGCAAGGGAGGAACCCCGATAGTTGCAAACTCACGGAGTTCCAGATGGCACACGCAGCAACGATTTCTCACCGCCCGGGTCTTTTCGCGGGTCTCGTCAACGCCTTCGCAGCCTTCGGCCGCGGCCTGGTGTGGATGGCCGAAGCCAATCCGCGCTTCAAGGAGCTGGAGAAGCTCCAGCGCATGACCGATGCCGAGCTGGCCGAGCGCGGCCTGCGCCGCGAGAAGCTGGTCGAGCACGTCTTCCGCAACAGCGCCTGCATCTGATCTGCGGCCTGACATAGCGGAAAGGGATGGCCCCTTTCCGCCGCCACCCGGCGCCCGCGGCATATCCGCAGGGCGCCGGATGCGTTTCGGCAGTGGCCTGCCGGCCGGGCGCGTTAACACCTTTGCGCTTTCCGCGCAGCGCATTCTCCTGTATTGCAGCGCAATCTGAGACGTGACGCAGGGGCCCCGGCGTTGTGCAGAGATGACAGGGGCCGGCGGCAATGGGGCCGCCATATGAAACGGGATCGATGGGAGGGCCCATTGGTCTCAGACAGGATAGCCGATGTTCAACGAAGTCAAGAAATCCATCCAGTGGGGCGATGAGACGCTCACCCTGGAAACGGGCAAGGTTGCGCGCCAGGCGGACGGCACCGTGATCGCCACGCTGGGGGAAACCAGCGTCATGGCGAACGTGACCTTCGCCAAGGCAGCGAAAGAGGGGCAGGACTTCTTCCCTCTGACCGTCCACTACCAGGAAAAATACTACGCAGCGGGCAAGATCCCCGGCGGGTTCTTCAAGCGCGAAGCGCGCCCGTCCGAGAAGGAAACGCTGACCGCGCGCCTGATCGACCGTCCGATGCGCCCGCTCTTCGTGCCGGGCTTCAAGCACGAAGTGCTCGTGATGTGCACCGTGCTGAGCCATGACCTGGTCAACGATCCCGACATCGTCGCGATGATCGCGGCCTCCGCGGCGCTGACCATCTCGGGCGTTCCGTTCATGGGCCCGGTGGGCGCGGCGCGCGTCGGCTTCGTCGACGGCGAATACGTGCTGAACCCGGCCGTGGACGACATGGACCACCTGCGCACCAAGCCGGACCAGCGTCTGGACCTGGTCGTCGCGGGCACCAAGAAGGCCGTGATGATGGTCGAATCCGAAGCCTACGAGCTGTCGGAAGCCGAGATGCTGGGCGCCGTGAAATTCGGCCATGATGCCATGCAGCCGGTGATCGACGCGATCATCTCGCTGGCGGAAGAGGCGGCGAAAGAGCCCTTCGACTTCCAGGCGCCGGACTATTCGGAGCTCTACGCCGCCGTGAAGGCAGCGGGCGAGACCCAGATGCGCGCAGCCTTCGCGATCAAGGACAAGCAGGAACGCACCACCGCGATCTCCGCTGCCCGCGACGCGATCAAGGCGCAGCTGAGCGAAGAGCAGCTGGCCGACGCGAACCTCGGCTCCGCCTTCAAGAAGCTGGAATCCTCAATCCTGCGCGGCGACATCATCGCCGGCGGCGCCCGGATCGACGGCCGCGACCGCTCCACCGTCCGCCCGATCGTGTCGGAAGTCGGCATCCTGCCGCGCACCCACGGCTCGGCGCTGTTCACCCGCGGCGAGACCCAGGGCCTGGTCGTGACCACGCTGGGCACCGGCGAGGACGAGCAGATCATCGACGCGCTGCACGGCAATTCGCGCTCGAACTTCCTGCTGCACTACAACTTCCCGCCCTACTCGGTCGGCGAAGTGGGCCGCGTCGGCTCCCCGGGCCGCCGCGAAATCGGCCACGGCAAGCTGGCCTGGCGCGCGCTGCAGGCCGTCCTGCCGGCTGCGACCGACTTCCCCTACACGATCCGCGTCGTGTCGGAGATCACCGAGTCGAACGGTTCGTCCTCGATGGCTTCCGTCTGCGGCGGCTCGCTGTCGATGATGGATGCGGGCGTTCCGCTGAAGGCGCCGGTGGCCGGCGTCGCCATGGGCCTGATCCTGGAAGATGACGGCCAGTTCGCCGTCCTGACCGACATCCTGGGCGACGAGGACCACCTCGGCGACATGGACTTCAAGGTTGCGGGCACGGCTGACGGCATCACCTCGCTGCAGATGGACATCAAGGTCGCGGGCATCACCCCCGAGATCATGGAGCAGGCCCTCGCCCAGGCGAAGGACGGCCGGATGCACATCCTCGGCGAGATGTCCAAGGCGCTGTCGGAAGGCCGCCAGGAATTTTCGGCGCACGCCCCGCGCATCGAGACCATGACCATCCCGACCGACAAGATCCGCGAAGTGATCGGCTCGGGCGGCAAGGTCATCCGCGAGATCGTGGAAACCTCCGGCGCCAAGGTCGACATCAACGACGACGGCGTGATCAAGATCGCCTCCGCCAACGGCGAAGCCATCCAGAAGGCCTATGACATGATCTACTCGATCGTGGCAGAGCCGGAAGAGGGCAAGGTCTACAAGGGCAAGGTCGTGAAGATCGTCGATTTCGGCGCGTTCGTGAACTTCTTCGGCAAGCGCGACGGCCTGGTGCATGTCAGCCAGATCGAGAACCGCCGCCTGAACCACCCGTCCGACGTCCTGAAAGAGGGCCAGGAAGTCTGGGTCAAGCTGCTGGGCTTCGACGACCGCGGCAAGGTGCGCCTCGCCATGAAGATGGTCGACCAGGCCACCGGCGAAGAGCTGGCCAAGGAAAAGGCGGACGCCGAGGAGTGATCCCCGGTTCCAAGCCCTGAGCTTTCGGACCCCCGGCCATCGGCCGGGGGGTTTCGCGTTTCAGGCCCGCCGCAGGCGGCGGAAGACGCCCAGTCCGGCCAGCGCGCTGCCCAGCATCAGCACCGGCAGCGGCGCGGGGACCTCGGCCATCGGCAGGACGGACAGCGCCAGCGCCGCGTATTGCTCGTGCAGGATCTGGTTGGGATGCACGCCGTCCCAATAGGGGGCGGTGATGCCCGCCGGATCGCTCTCGTCGCAGACCGGGCTGCTGAAATCGTAGAGGGCGAGCCCGGCCGCGGCGAAGCCCGAGAGCGTGCCGCAGGCGCTGGTGCCGTCCATCAGCCCGTAGGCGCCGGGGTTGCCCAGGATGTCGGCGAAAAGCGCGGCCGCGTCCGCTTCGTAGATCGTCAGGCCGAGCCCCTTGAGCGCGGCCAGCTGCGTGGCCAGCTGCGTGTTGAAGGCGTCCGTGGCGATCGTGGCATAGGCGCCGTTGCTGCCGCCGGTATCGGGGTTCATGCCCAATGCGTCGGGGGTGGCATAGCGCGGGCTGTTGCCGACATCGGCTAGATTGTAGACGAGGAAGCCGTCCATCCCGAGGACATAGAGGGCAGTGATGCTGGCGGCGACCGCGTCTGCCGCATCGATCCCGGCCTGTTCGGCGGCGGCCTCGGCCGCGGCGACCAATGCCGGATTGCTGCCGTCCCCGGCGATGCCGCCGATCCCGTAGGCGGCGATGCCTCCGGCCGCCGCCGCTCCGCGAATGGCGTCGTTGCCGCCGATATTGATGACGGTCAGCGGGCTGGCGCCGACGGCGAAGCCGCTGCCGGCAAGCTGCAGGATCTGCTCGCCGAGATCGATCACCAGGTCGCCCGGATCGGTGACGGCGGCGGCCCCGCCGAAGGCGAAGTTCGCCAGGGTCGAGCCGTCGAGCCCCCAGGCTGCGGCAAGGATGTCGACATAGGTGTCGCCGCCGGTGAAGCGCCCGCCATTGTAGGGCGGGGGCGGATAGGCGTTGCCGGTTGCGGCGTAGAGATTGCCGGTATCGCTGAGGCTGTCGCCCAGCACCACGACCGAGTCGTATCCCGGAGGCAGGGACGCAGCGGCCAGCGGCAGGGAGAGCGGCAGGGCGAGGCCGCAGGCGAGAAGCGGGGCGGAAAAGGCATTGGCCATGAAAGGGCTCCCCTATGGAAAAGGTGCCCCAAGGTAACATGGAACGCTGCGCCGCCAATCTCCGCCTTTCGGCGGTGCCGGCGCTACTTGAACGGGGCCATGCCTGCGCGGGCCAGCTCGTCGGCGCGCTCGTTCTCGGGATGTCCGGCATGGCCCTTGACCCAGTCCCAGGTCACGTCATGCCGCTTCCGCGCCTCGTCGAGCCGCTGCCACAGGTCGACATTCTTCACCGGCGCCTTCGAGGCGGTCTTCCACCCCTTGCGCTTCCAGCCCTCGATCCACTGGGTGATGCCGTTCTTCACATAGGCGCTGTCGGTGACGACGGTCAGCTTGCTGGGGCGGCTCAGCGCCTCCAGCGCCGAGATCGCGGCCAGCAGTTCCATCCGGTTGTTGGTGGTGTCCGGCTCGCCGCCGTTCAGCTCGCGCTCCTTCAGCACGGTATCGCCCTCGCGGGCGATCAGGATCGCGCCCCAGCCGCCCGGGCCGGGATTTCCGCTGCAGGCACCGTCGGTATAGGCAAAGAGGTCAGGCATGGGCTGTCACGATCGCGAAATTGGAGAGGGTGCCGTCAAACCCCTCATCCGCGCCGGTGTCAATCTCCAGCCCGGAAAACCCGGCCCGGGCCAGCAGATCGGCCAGCTGCTCCTTGCCGACATAGGCATAGCGCCGGCCGATCCGGTCGCGCGCCGTGCCGGTCCCGGTCTTCATCGCGATCAGGAAGGGCGCGCCTGGGTCCAGCGCGGCATGGATGTCGGCGAGATGGCCCGGCAGGTCGGCGGGGTCGGCATGGAGCAGGCTGAAATGCGCCCAGGCGCCGTCGAACCGTCCGAGGCCGGGGATGGCCGAGAAATCGGCCACGGTCACGTCCAGCCCGTAGCGCCTGGCCGCCTCGGCCGCCATGCCTCCGGAGGCATCGAGCGGCACCGGGACGAAGCCGCGCTCGCGCATCCGGGCGGAGGCGTGGCCGGGTCCGCAGCCGAGGTCTAGCACGCGCCCGCCGGGACGGACCTGGTCGAGGAAGGCTTCCAGCCGCGGATAGGGCTTGGTGCCGCCGAAGCGGTCGCCGTATTCGCGCGCCTGCGCGTCGTAGAGCGCGATGGTTTCCGCATCCGGGCGGCTGTTCATGCCAGCAGGCCCGCCGTCATGCAGGCGACGGCCAGCAGCGTCAGCAGGTTGCGCAGCTTCATCCACCAGGCCGGGGTCAGCCCGTAGCGCTCGAAGAGCATGTCGAGCCCGAGCAGCCCGACGAAGCCCGCGATCAGCACCACCGTCGCATGTTCCGCGCCGCCGCCGACGAAGAGGAAGGCCCAGAGCGCGGGCAGGGTGCTGAGCGCCAGCCCGGCATTGCGCCGCGGCCCGTCGCTGCGCGAGGCGAAGCCCCAGAGCGCGCCGGACATGAAGGCGAGGATGATCGTGCCGTAGGCGACCTGCAGGTGCAGCCCGACGAAGCGCGGGCCGAGCGTGGCCAGTCCGAAATCGAAGAGCGCGGGCGAGATGCCCGTCGCCAGGCCCCAGAAGAACGGCGCCAGCCCGGCGAGCCCGAGCCAGAGCGCGGGCGGCGGGATGTGTCCGTTCCGGATGCCGTAGGTGTCCTTCATGCGGGCTCCCGCAGCACCCTCGGGATCTTGAACTCGACCTGCTCGGTGGCGGTTTCGACCCCTTCGAGCGTCACGTCGTAGCGGGCGCGGAAGGCGTCGACCACTTCGTTGACCAGCACCTCGGGTGCGGAGGCCCCGGCGGTGATGCCCACGGCGCGGGCGCCTTCCAGGGCGCGCCAGTCGATCTGGTCCGCGCGTTCGACCAGCTGGGAATAGCCGCAGCCGGCGCGGCGGGCGACATCGACCAGCCGCTTCGAATTGGAGGAATTCGGCGCGCCGACCACCAGCAGGGCGTCGACCTTGGGCGCGACGGCCTTCACCGCCTCCTGGCGGTTGGTGGTGGCGTAGCAGATGTCTTCCTTGTGGGGCCCGATGATCGCGGGGAAGCGGGCGCGCAAGGCGGCGACGATGTCCACCGTGTCATCGACCGAAAGCGTCGTCTGCGTGACGAAGGCCAGGCGTTCCGGGTCGCGCGGCGCGGCCTCGGCCACGTCGGCGACGGTCTGCACCAGCAGGACCTCGCCCTCGGGCAGCTGGCCCATCGTGCCGATCGTCTCGGGATGCCCGGCATGGCCGATCATGATGATCTGCAGCCCGGATTCGGCATGGCGCTCGGCCTCGATATGGACCTTGCTGACCAGCGGGCAGGTTGCGTCGACATAGAGCATCTGGCGCCGTGCCGCGGCGGCCGGAACCGATTTCGGCACGCCATGCGCGGAGAACACCACCGGACGGTCGTCGGGGCATTCGTCGAGCTCCTCGACGAAGACGGCGCCCTTGGCGCGCAGCTCGTCGACGACATAGCGGTTGTGGACGATCTCGTGCCGGACATAGACCGGCGCGCCCCATTTCTCCAGCGCCTGCTCGACGATCTTTATGGCGCGGTCGACGCCCGCGCAGAAGCCGCGCGGTGCCGCAAGATAGAGGGTGAGAGGCTGGGTCTGCATGGGAAATCCGGTCACTGGGTCATGGCAATCCATGACCGGATCATAAGGCCGGGCCGCGGACTTGTCACCAGCCCGCGGCAAGCCGTGGTCAGGCGTCCGAGCTTTCGGTGACAGCGTCGCTGTCGGTGCTGCGCGGTTCGCGCGGCGGGCGGCCGATCACGTCGCGGAGCTCGTCGAGTTCGATGAAGTTGTCGGCCTGGCGGCGCAGGTCGTCGGAAATCATCGGCGGCTGCGACCGGATCGTCGAAACCACCGACACGCGCTTCCCCTTGCGCTGCAGTGCCTCGATCAGCGGCTTGAAATCGCCGTCTCCGGAAAATAGCACCACATGGTCGACATGGGGCGCCAGTTCGAGGGCATCGACGGTCAGCTCGATGTCCATGTTGCCCTTGACCTTGCGGCGTCCCTGGCTGTCGATGTATTCCTTTGCCGCCTTGGTAACCATGGTGAAGCCGTTGTAATGCAGCCAGTCAACCAGCGGACGGATCGGCGAATACTCGTCGTTTTCCAGCAGGGCCGTGTAGTAGAATGCGCGCAGCAGCTTGCCCCGTCGCATGAATTCCTGCCGCAGGAGCTTGTAGTCGATGTCGAACCCAAGCGCTTTGGCGGCGGCATATAGGTTCGACCCATCTATGAACAGCGCGAGCCGTTCGTCTCTGTAAAACATTTAAGTCCCTTCCCAAATGTGTCGCCCGAGCCAATTGCTGGTAGCGTCAGGCCAACGGCGCAAACTTAATGAAAAGAGCGCTTGCCGCAACCGGATTTGACGTTCCGCCGCGCCTGCTCGGGGCCGTCCGAAAATACCCCGCCCACAAAATGATAGTCCAGAGGTAGGTTTTTGCCCAGCGGGAAATTGCTTATGCCCGCCATAAGTCGCAATGAGGATTTAAGATTTAATGAACTCCCGGCAAGGGATGGCGGCCGTCCGGCGCGCCCGTGACGGCGCGGTAAATTTTCGGTCATCCCCTGCAGCCTTGTGGTCCGGACGGAACGTCCCTATAACGCATTCTTCCCTATTCAAGGATCGAGGACGAATCACATGGCTCGAGTCACTGTAGAAGACTGCGTCGACAAGGTGCCGAACCGGTTCGAACTGGTGATGCTTGCGGCCCACCGGGCGCGGGAGCTCAGCAGCGGCGCGCCGCTGACGGTCGACCGTGACAACGACAAGAACCCCGTCGTCTCGCTGCGCGAGATCGCCGAGGAGACCCAGAGCGCCGAGGAGCTCCGCGAGCGGATGATCGCCAGCCACCAGACGCAGATCGAGGTGGACGAGCCCGAGGACGATGCGATGTCGCTGCTGATGGGCGTCGAGAACGACAAGCCCGACGACGACGACATGACCGACGAGAAACTTCTCCGTGCATTGATGGAAGCCCAGTCTGAGCGATAATTCCGTCCACACGGCCCCGGCGCGGCACGAGCCGCTTCTGCCGGCGGATGACCTGATCGCGCGGGTGCTGTCCTACAACCCGCGCGCCGACGAGGCGCATCTGCGCGCGGCCTACGATTACGCGCTGGCCGCGCATGAAGGCCAGTTCCGGCGGTCGGGCGAACCCTACATCGTCCACCCGGTCGCCGTCTCGGCGCTGCTGGCCGAGCAGAAGCTCGACGATGCCACGCTGATCACGGCGCTGCTGCACGACACGGTCGAAGACACGATGGCCACCCGCGACGACATCGTGCGGCTCTTCGGCGCCGAGATTGCGGATCTGGTTGACGGCGTCACCAAGCTGACGAATTTCCAGCTGAACTCGAACGAGACCAAGCAGGCGGAGAATTTCCGCAAGCTCTTCGTCGCCATGTCCAAGGACATGCGCGTCATCCTGGTCAAGCTGTTCGACCGGCTCCACAACATGCGCACCATCAAGTCGCTGCCGACCGAGAAGCAGGTCAAGAAGGCGCGCGAGACCATGGACATCTACGCCCCGCTGGCGGGCCGGATGGGCATGCAATGGATGCGCGACGAACTCGAGGACCTGTCCTTCCAGGTCCTGAACCCGGACGCCCGCCGCTCGGTCCTGCGCCGCATGGCGCGGCTGCGCGGGGTCGCCGAGGACGAGGTCGAGAAGATCCGCTACGACATCGCCCATGAAATGACGGGCGAGGGGATCCCGGCGACGGTCTATGGCCGCGCCAAGCGTCCCTATTCGATCTGGCGCAAGATGGGTCAGCGCGACAGCGACGAGTCCTTCAACCGCCTCTCCGACATTTTCGGCTTCCGCGTCATCACCGAGACGCGGATGGACTGCTACCATGCGCTCGGCGCGATCCACCGCCGCTGGCGCGCCGTGCCGGGGCGGTTCAAGGACTACATCTCCGAGCCCAAGGTGAACGGCTACCGCAGCCTGCACACCACCGTGCTGGGCCGCGACGGCAAGCGCGTCGAGGTGCAGATCCGCACCCGCGAAATGCACGAGGTCGCCGAGAAGGGCGTTGCCGCGCACTGGTCCTACAAGGACGGCGAGCCGATGGAGAACCCCTATTCGGTCGACCCGGCCGCCTGGGTCGGCGGGCTCTCCGAGTATTTCGAGGCCGGCACCGACGTCGCCGAATTCTTCGAGACCGTGAAGCTGGAAATGTATGCCGACAAGGTGTTCTGCTTCACGCCGAAGGGCGAGGTCATCAAGCTGCCGAAGGGCGCGACACCGCTGGATTTCGCCTTCGCCATCCATACCCGCATCGGCCTGGCCTGCGTCGGCGCACGCGTCGACGGCTCGCGCGTGCCGCTCTGGACGCGGCTGAGGAACGGCCAGTCGGTCGAAATCATCACCGCCGAGGGCCAGAGCCCGCAGGCGACCTGGATCGACATCGCCGTCACCGGCAAGGCGAAATCCGCGATCCGCCGCGCCCTGCGCGAGGCGCAGCGCGACCGCTTCATCAAGCTCGGCCGCGAGCTGGTGCGCGGCGCCTTCGCCAATATCGACAAGAAGGCCACGGACAAGACGCTGATGACCGCGGCCCGGAATCTCGGGCTGGGCAGCGACCACGAGGAACTGCTTTCGCGGCTGGGCTCGGGCGAGATCACCGCGCGGGACGTCGTGACCGCCGTCTATCCGGAACTGGCCGAGGCCGAGGGCGAGCTGGTCGAGATGCGCCGCGCCGTTCTGGGCCTCGACGAGGGCCAGAGCTGGGAACGCGGCAGCTGCTGCCAGCCCGTTCCGGGCGAGCGGATCGTCGGCATCACCCAGCCCGGAACCGGCGTTCTGGTCCATGCGATCGACTGCCCGCGGCTGGCCGATTACGAGGACCAGATGGACCGCTGGGTGGACCTGCACTGGCAGCCGGGCCGCCATTCGGCCGCCTTCGGCATCGTGCTGGAAATCACCATGTCGAACGATGCCGGGGTTCTCGGCCGGGTCTGCACCCTGATCGGCGAGCAGAAGGCCAACATTTCGAACGTCGAATTCGCCGACCGGAAACCGGATTTTTACCGGGCGATGCTTGAAGTCGAGGTCAGCAACGTGGAACATCTCCACCGCGTCATGACCGCGCTTGAAGCAGATACCAATGTGGCAGAAGTTCGGAGGCACAGGGAATCCGGCGAGATTTCCTGAAACGCGCTGCATGTTTGCGCTTCTGCCTCCGGCGCGGAACTGCGATAGTTTGGGGCGAGCACGGCTGGTGGCGGTCCGCTTCGGCGGACGAGGCTTGGGGTGAGAGTTGGTGTTCAAGCGCCGGGAAAAACGCGGAACGGGGCGGGTCCTCCTAGAGGCGATCTATCCGCCGGGCGGCTGGGGCCGCGCGTTCAACTACATGTATTACAGGCTGAAGCGCCTGCCGGATCCGCCGCACCGCATCGCCCGCGGCATCGCGGCCGGAATTTTCACCAGCTTTTCGCCGATGTTCGGCCTGCATTTCTTCCTGGCCGGGTTCTTCGCCTGGATGCTGCGCGGCAATGTCGTGGCGGCGATCTTCTCCACCTTCATCGGCAACCCGGTCACCTTCCCGTTCATCGCGGCCTCGAGCATGTTCACCGGAAACGTGATCCTAGGCCGCGAGACGCTGGTCCATTTCCACGCGCTGATGCTGGCCTTCAAGCGCGCCAGCGGCGAACTGTGGTGGAACATGATGTCCCTGTTCAACGGCACCGAGTCGCACTGGGAGAACCTCGCCGAGTTCAACCGCGAGATCTTCCTGCCCTACCTGCTGGGCGGGGCGATCAACGGGCTGGTCGTTTCGGTGGCGGCCTATGCGCTGGCGCATCCGCTGATCGATGCCTACCAGCGGCGCCGCTCGCGGCTGCTGCAGCAGAAGCTGCAGGCGCGGCTGAAAATCCGCTCCGGCGCGATGGTGAAGTAACACCTTGCGTGAAGCTGTCGCTTCAGCAGGGCCTTCGCGCTTGCCTCCGCCCCGTGTCCCGGGCTACCCGCAAGGCGGCACAAGCAAGGGGAATCCGTCATGGCCACAGAGCGTCTGCGCCTCGGGGTGAACATCGATCACGTGGCAACGGTCCGCAATGCCCGCGGCGGCGCGGTTCCCGATCCGGTGCGCGCGGCAAAGCTGGCCGAGGCGGCCGGGGCCGACGGCATCACCGCCCATCTGCGCGAGGACCGGCGCCATATCCGCGACGGAGACATCGAGCGGCTGGCCGCGGAACTGTCCGTGCCGCTGAATTTCGAGATGGCCGCGACTGCCGAGATGCAGGCCATCGCGCTGCGCATCCGGCCCCATGCGGTCTGCGTCGTGCCCGAACGGCGCGAGGAGCGCACGACCGAGGGCGGGCTCGACGTGGCGGGGGACGAGGCGCGGCTGGCAGACTACATCGCGCCGCTGCGCGAAGCCGGATCGCGCGTGTCGATGTTCATCGCCGCCGACCGCGCGCAGATCGAGGCATCGGCCCGGATCGGCGCGGCGGTGGTCGAGCTGCATACCGGCGGCTACTGCGATGCCCATGCCGAGGGCCGCTTCGGCGAACGCGACGCGGAGCTCGCGCGGCTTCGCGAGATGTCGGCCCATGCCCATTCGCTGGGGCTCGAGGTCCATGCCGGGCACGGGCTGACCTATGACACGGTCGCGCCGGTCGCCGCCTTCCCGGAGATGCGCGAGCTGAATATCGGCCATTTCCTGATCGGCGAGGCGATCTTCCTCGGCCTCGAAGGCGCGATCCGCGAGATGCGCCGCCTGATGGACGGGGCTCGGGGCTGAGCCGGGACGCAGAGATGAGCTACAGCTTCCAGCCCCTCCGCTTCACGCTTGCCCTGATCGGCCTGACCATCGTGGTCGCGATCGCCAACGGCACCCTGCACGCGGTGGCGGGCTTCGGCCTGCCGCAATCCGTGGCGGGGATCCTGGCCATCGTCGGCGCCGTGGGCATCGAGGGCAATCTCTGCGGCCGCCGCAACCGCGCCGCGCCCTCCGAGGCGCTGTTGCGCCGCACTGCACTGTCGATGGCGCTCTGGGGGACGGCGACCTTCCTGATGCTCGGGCTCTTCGGCGTCGTGGTGGCCGGCGGCGATCTGGCGGCGCTGCCGCCGGGGCTGTGGATGTCGATCCTGGCGACGGTGGCGATCTATGCCGCGACGCTGCTGATCGTCGGCTACCTGCTGTTCGGCGCGGTCGCGCGCCGCGTCGCGGCCGAGCGGCAATGATCCTCGGCATCGGCACCGACCTGGCGAATATCGAACGCATCTCCGGCACGCTGGAGCGCTTCGGCGACCGGTTCAAGACTCGGGTCTTCACCGAGACCGAGCGCGCCAAGGCGGAACGCCGCGCCGATGTCGCGGGCACCTACGCCAAGCGATGGGCCGCCAAGGAGGCCTGCTCCAAGGCGCTCGGCACCGGGCTGGCCATGGGCATCTCCTGGAAGGACATGGCCGTGCGGAACATCTCGACCGGCCAGCCGGTGATGGAGCTGACCGGCTGGGCCGCCGACCGGCTGGCGGCGATGACGCCGCCGGGACACGAAGCGGTGGTCCATGTCACGCTGACCGACGACCATCCCTGGGCCCAGGCCTTCGTGGTGATCGAGGCCCGCCCCTTGACAGGCCTGGGCGCGCTTGACTCCGCCCCGGCCTCCCCCCAAGAAACGCCGCATCAGGACTGAAAGGACAGTGCATGGCCGCGAAGGCAGGTAAAGAGAGCGGGCTCGTCGAGACCGTCAAGACGATCGTCTATGCCCTTCTGATCGCGGGCGTGTTCCGCACCTTGTTCTTCCAGCCCTTCTGGATTCCCTCGGGATCGATGAAGGACACGCTGCTGATCGGCGATTTCCTTTTCGTCAACAAGATGGCCTACGGCTACTCGCAGTATTCCTGCCCCTTCGCCTCGATGTGCTCCTTCATCGACGGCCGCATCCTGGCGCACGAGCCCAAGCGCGGCGACATCGTCGTCTTCCGCCATCCGGTGACCGGCCAGGACTTCATCAAGCGGCTGATCGGCCTGCCGGGCGACAAGATCCAGATGAAGGAAGGCCGCCTTTGGATCAACGGCGAAGAGGTCAAGACCGAGCCGGGCGGCTTCTTCATCGAGAAGTTCGAGCCGCAGGGCCCGATGGGCGGCGTTCCGATCTGCTCCAACGGCATGGTCGGGCTCGGCGCCGATTGCGAGAAGACCCGCCTGATCGAGACCCTGCCCGGCGGCCGCAGCCATTCCATTCTGGACACGCGCACCACGCCGCTGGACAATACCGGCGTCTACACCGTGCCGGAGGGCCATTTCTTCTTCATGGGCGACAACCGCGACAACTCCAACGACAGCCGTGTGCCGCAGACTGCCCATGGCGTCGGCTTCGTTCCGTTCGAAAACCTGATCGGCCGCGCCGACCGGGTGATGTTCTCCTCCGCGGGCCGGTCCATCTTCTTCTTCTGGACCTGGCGCAAGGACCGCTTCTTCAAGGCGCTCGATTGACCCAGTCCCCGGATATCAAGGCCTTCATGGCGCGGCTTGGACACCAGTTCTCGAACGCCGCGCTGCTGAAGGAGGCGCTGACCCATGCCTCAGTCTCGTCCCAGATCCAGCCGAACAACGAGCGGCTGGAATTCCTGGGCGACCGGGTGCTGGGGCTCGTCATGGCCGAAGCGCTGCTCGGGGCGGACGACAAGGCTGCCGAGGGCGTTCTGGCGCCGCGCTTCAACGCGCTGGTGCGCAAGGAGACCTGCGCCGACGTCGCCCGCGAGATCGAGCTGGGCAAGGTGCTCCGGCTCGGACGGTCCGAGATGCTGTCCGGCGGACGCCGCAAGGAGGCGCTGCTGGCCGATGCGCTGGAGGCGGTGATTGCCGCGGTGTATCTCGATGCCGGCTTCCGCGCCGCGCACGAGCTGGTGCTGCGGCTCTGGGGCGGCCGGATCGGCAGCGTCAAGGCCGATGCCCGCGATCCCAAGACCGCGCTGCAGGAATGGGCCCAGGCCCGCGGCCAGACCCCGCCGCATTACGAGATCACCGGCCGCGAAGGGCCCGACCATGCGCCGCAATTCCGGATCTGCGTCCGGCTCGATTCCGGCGAAACCGCCACTGCCACGGCCGGATCGAAGCGCCAGGCCGAGCAGGCCGCGGCGCGCGACCTGCTGTCCCGGCTGAAAGGATCGAAATCATGACTGCCACCAAGGCCGGGTTCGTCGCCCTGATCGGCGAGCCGAATGCCGGGAAGTCCACGCTTCTCAACCGGATGGTCGGGGCGAAAGTCTCGATCGTCACCCACAAGGTGCAGACCACGCGCGCCCGCATCCGCGGCGTCGCGATGGAAGGCGACAGCCAGATCGTCTTCGTCGACACGCCCGGCCTGTTCCGGCCGCGCCGCAGGCTCGACCGCGCGATGGTCGCCGCGGCCTGGGGCGGGGCGGCGGATGCCGACCTGATCGTCCTGCTGGTCGAGGCGCATCGCGGCATTACCGCGGGCGTCGAACGGATCATCGAGTCGCTGGCCGAGCGCGGCACCGCGCAGCCGGTCGCGCTGGCGATCAACAAGATCGACCGGGTCGAGGCCAAGACGCTGTTGGCGCTGACCGAGGACCTCAACAGCCGCTTCAAGTTCGCCAAGACATTCATGATCTCGGCCGAGAAGGGCTATGGCGTCGACGACCTGCGCCAGTGGCTGGCCGAGGAAGTGCCGAAAGGTCCCTGGCTCTATCCCGAGGACCAGATCGCCGACCTGCCGATGCGCATGATCGCGGCCGAGATCACCCGCGAGAAGCTGACGCTGCGCCTGCACCAGGAGCTTCCCTACCAGCTGACCGTGGAGACCGAAGCCTGGGAGGACCGTCCCGACGGCTCCACCCGCATCGACCAGATCATCTATGTCGCCCGCGACGGCCACAAGGGGATCATCCTGGGCAAGGGCGGCGAGACGATCAAGGCGATCAGCCAGGCCGCGCGGCTGGAGCTGGAGGAATTCCTGGAACGCCGGGTCCACCTCTTCTGCCAGGTCAAGGTGCGTCCGAACTGGCTGGAAGAGGCCGAGCGCTACGGCGAGATGGGGCTCGACTTCCGCGACGGCGACCTGTGAGCCGCCTCGCCACCGGCATCTGGGTCGGGGCCTACATGACAAGGCTGGGGCTGGAGAACATCCCCGCCTACGTCGTCCAGAAGGGCGACGCGACCGCCGGGGCGGTCTGGGTCAAGGTGGCGCGGCTCGACGGCACGGCGGAGCTCTGGGAACGGCAATACGACCTGATGGCGGATGTCCGGCAGTGGGTGCGCACCATGGACGAGTCCGAATTCGAGATCGACGAGCGCATCCGCCGCGAGACGGCGCGCGACCGCGATCTCTGGGTGATCGAGCTGGAAAGCCGCGAGAGCCGCTCCCTGCTCGACGATCCCTCGCTGGCCTGAGGGGCTGACATGTACATTCCGGAGCATTTCGAGGAACGCGATCCTGCCGCGATTGCCGCGGTGATGGAAGGCGCGCCGCTGGCCTGCGTCGTGGCGCAGACGGCGGAAGGGCTGGCGGCCAACCATCTGCCGCTTCTGGCCGCGCCGGACGGCGCGCTGATCGGCCATTGCGCGCTGGCCAATGACATGCACCGCGCGATCGGGCAGGAGCAGGAGGTTCTGGCCATCTTCCGCGGCGCCGACGGCTATGTCTCGGCGAATGACTATCCCGGCAAGGCGGAGCATCACCGCGTGGTGCCGACATGGAATTACCAGGTGGTCCATGTCCATGGAAAAATTTCCTTTTCCCATGGCGTGCAGGCCAAGCGGCAGGCGGTCGCGCTGCTGACGCGGATGCACGAGCGCCGCGCCAACGGCGATGCCGCCTGGAAGATGGCGGATGCGCCCTCCGAGTATATCGACGGGATGCTGGCCAATATCGTGGCCTTCCGGATCGAGGTGACGCGGCTGCTCGCCAAGTCGAAGCTGAGCCAGAACCGCAACGAGGCGGACCGGCAGGGCGCCGCGGACGGCCTGGCGGCGCGGGGCGGCGGGCTGCTGGCGGAGATCATGGCGGCGAAGCGCTGAGCGCCTTTCGCACGGGCCTTCGCGCGCCTATCTTGCAGGGATGGAATGGCAGGGACAGGGCATCCTCATAGCGTGCCGTCCGCATGGGGAGCATGCGGCGATCCTGGAGGTGCTGACCCCGGAGCACGGACGCCATGCCGGCATCCTGCGCGGCGGGCAGAGCCGCCGGATGTCGCCTGTCCTGCAGCCGGGCAACCTTCTGGCCCTGAGCTGGCGCGCGCGCCTGCAGGATCACATGGGCGCCTTCACCGTCGAGCTGGAGCGCGACCGCGCCGCGCTGCTGATGAATGACCGCCGCACGCTGGCGGGGCTGTCGGCGGTGACCGGGCTGCTGGCCTATGCGCTGCCCGAGCGGCTGGCCTTGCCCGGCATTTACGAGCGTACCGCCGAATTGCTCGACGTGATGCCGCTGACACCGGCCTGGACGCTGGCCTATCTGCGCTGGGAACTCGCGCTGCTGGAGGCGCTCGGCTACAGGCTGGAGCTCGACCGCTGCGCGGTGCGGGGCACCAACGAGGAGCTCTGCTTCGTTTCCCCCCGGACCGGCCGCGCGGTCAGCCGCCAGGCGGCGGGGGAATGGGCGGACCGGCTGCTGCCGCTGCCGGACTGCCTGAAAGGGCAGGGCAATGCGCCGGACGGCGAGATCGCGCTGGCGCTGTCCACCACCGGGCATTTCCTGAAGAAGCACGTCCCGCCGCAATGGAGCGGCCAGCCCTTCCCGGCCTCGCGGGCGCGGCTGGTCGACCTGCTGAAGCGGGGCGATCACTCCGCGGGGGCGGAGGCCAGGTAGAGCAGAGTCGCGCCGTCATCCGTCGTGAGCAGGAAGCCGTCCTCCTGCATCTCGATCTTGCTGACGGCGCCGAGCGCCTTCAGCAGTTCCTTCTCGGCGTCGAGATCGGGGCAGGCCATCATGGTGGAGGCCAGCGGCCCGAAGCTGACGGCGCCGTCCTCGCCCCATTCGGCGCGGCCCATGAAGTTGTTGCACGGTCCCTTGCCGGCGACCCGCCCGTCTTCGGGGAAGATCAGCGTCGCGCTGCCCTCGTAGGGCGCGCCGTCCATCTCTGCCAGGCGGAACTCGGTTTCGGTTTCGGGGGCGGTCTGGGCCATTGCCATCGGTGCGGCTGCCAGGGCGGCCAGGCAGATCAGGTGCTTCATGTGTCTCGTCTCCCGGGCGGTAGGCGCCCCGCCGGAAAGATGGGGTGCGGCCCGGCGGGCGGCAAGGGGAGGCGCGGGGCGTGCGGTGCGGCAGGCGGGTCCTTGCCGCATCCCCGGCGGGGCCATGCTGTCCGGCGCCCCGCAGCGAAGGCGCCGGACAGCGGCAGTCAGTTGCCGGCGAGGGCGAGCAGGTACTTGCCGTAGTCGTTCTTCTTGTAGGTGGCGCCTGCCTCGCGCAGCTGGTCGGGGGTGATCCAGCCCTGCTCGAAGGCGATTTCCTCGAGGCAGCCGACCTGCTGGCCCTGGCGCACGGTCAGGGTGCGCACGAAGTTGCCCGCGTCGAGCAGGGAGCCATGCGTTCCGGTGTCGAGCCAGGCATAGCCGCGGCCCATGGTCTCCACCGAGAGCGTGCCCTCGTGCAGGTACATCTCCAGCAGGGTGGTGATTTCCAGTTCGCCGCGCGGCGACGGCTCCACCTGGCGGGCGCGTGCAGGCGCGCTGCCGTCGAGGAAGTAGAGCCCGGTCACCGCGTAGTTGGACGGCGGCACTTCGGGCTTCTCGATGATCTGCTCCGCCTTGCCGTCGCCGTCGAACTTCACCACGCCGTAGCGCTCGGGATCGGCCACGCGGTAGCCGAAGACGGTGCCGCCGACATCCTTCGATCCGGCCGAGGCCAGCAGCTTCGGCAGGCCGTGGCCGAAGAAGATGTTGTCGCCGAGGCACATGGCCGAGGGCGCGCCGTCGAGGAAGTCCTCGGCCAGGATGTAGGCCTGGGCCAGCCCGTCGGGCGAGGGCTGGACGATGTATTCCAGCTTGATGCCCCACTGGCTGCCGTCGCCGAGCGTGCGCTTGAACTGCTCCTGGTCCTGCGGCGTCGTGATCATCGCGATTTCCCGGATGCCGGCCAGCATCAGCACGGAAATCGGGAAGTAGATCATCGGCTTGTCGTAGATCGGCAGGAGCTGCTTCGACACCCCGCGGGTGATCGGGTAGAGCCTCGTGCCGGATCCCCCGGCGAGAATGATGCCTTTGCGCTGCGTCACGGATGAACTCCTACTGGTCTTTGCCGGTTCCTGCGAACCGTGGGAAGAGGATGGCGTCCGCCCCGAACTTCTCGACATAGAGGGTCAGGTCGGCGTGGTAGATATGGGCGGCGAGTCCGGCGAGGGCCTCGTCGAAGAGCTGTTCCGCTCTGGGGGCGATGCCCTTGGCCTGCATCGCCTCGATCTCGCGGATCGGGATGTCGGCATAGCGGCCGTCCGGAGCGGGGGAGAAGCGGCTGGTGTCGTGGCGCAGCAGCGCGCGCGTGTCGAGGATCTCCGTTCCCAGCCGTTCGGACAGCTCGGGCAGGTAGTCGGGGAAGCGCTCCAGCGGGATCCAGCGGTCGTACTCCTCGTAGACGAGGAAATCGACCTGCGGACGCCAGTGGATGTCCGCGCTCAGCTTGTTGCGGGCGAGGCGCTCGAGGAATGTCCGGAAGGTGACGCTGCCGGGGATGATCGGGCCGTCCTCCTGGGGGAAGGCGAACCAGAAGTTGTGGTAGCGGTTGACGATCTTGTCGAGGAAGACCGAGACCAGCCGCCGGAACGGGCAGCGCAGCACGACGAAGGTGAATTCCGCCTGCTGCAGCGACCGCTGGTCCGCCCGGAACGTGTAGTTGTTGTGGTGGATCCAGTCGATTTCCACCGGCGAGGAGATCGCGCCGTTGGCCCGCGCCAGCGCGAAGCGCAAGGTGGAGCAGGCGTTCTTCGGGATGAAGCTGTAGATCGAGCGCGCGGCGTAGAATTCCAGCGCGTGATCCGCGGCGAAGCCGTGCGTCAGGTTCTCGGCGATCGGACGGAATGTCCCGGCGGCATATCTCAGGCTCCGGGACATGGGTGTCACGCTTGTTCCGCGGCGAGGTCTTCGAGGATGCCGGCGAGCCCGGCCTTCCAGTCGGGGCGGGCCAGGCCGAAGGCGGCCTCGGTCGCGCTGTTGTCCATGCGCGAATTCAGCGGACGCTTGGCCGGGGTCGGGTAGTCGGAGCTGGGAATGTCCGCCACCTCGCAGGTGATCCCGGCCTGGGCGAAGATCTCGCGGGCGAAATCGGCCCAGCTGACATCCGGACCGCCGGAGACGTGGTAGGTGCCCGATTTCGACGGATCGGCGGCCAGCTGTTCGGCAGCCGCAAGGCAGATGTCGGCCAGCGCGGCAGCTGGGGTCGGACCGCCGATCTGGTCGGCCACGATGGTCAGCCGGTCGCGCTCGGCGCCGAGCCGCAGCATCGTCTTGACGAAGTTGTTGCCGTGCGAGGAGACCACCCAGGAGGTGCGGAAGATGGCATGGGTGCCGCCCGCCGCGCGGATGCCATCCTCGCCAGCCAGCTTGGTCCGGCCATAGGCGCCGAGCGGTGCGGTCGGATGGTCCGGCGCGAAGGGCTGGTCGCCCGAGCCGTCGAACACGTAGTCGGTGGAGACATGCACGAAGGGGATGCCCTTCGCCGCCGCGGCCTCCGCCAGCCTGGCCGGGGTGGCGGCATTGACCAGGTAGGCGGCGTCCTCGTCGCTTTCGGCCTTGTCGACCGCCGTATAGGCAGAGGCGTTGATCACCGCGTCGGCATCCGTTGCGGCGACGATCGCGGCGCAGGCCCCGGGGTCCGAGAAATCGGCGTCGCCGCTGCCGCGGACATCCAGCTCATGTGCACCGGCACGGCGCTGGATCTCCGTCGCAAGCTGGCCGTTCCGGCCGAAAACGAGGAATTTCATGTCTTGTCCTCAGCTGGCCTTGCCGAGGCGTTCGCCGACGCCGTGGCGGTCCTGCAGGGCACGCCACCAGGTCTCGTTGTCGAGATACCACTGCACCGTCTTCTCCAGGCCTTCCTCGACGGTCACGGAGGGGCGCCAGTTCAGCTCGTTGCGGATCCGGGTCGGGTCGATCGCGTAGCGCGCGTCATGGCCCGGGCGGTCGGTGACAAAGGTGATCTGGTCGGAGTAGCTGCCGGAGGCCTTCGGCCGCTTCTGGTCGAGGATCGCGCAGAGCGTCCTGACCAGCTCCAGGTTGGTCTTCTCGTTTTCGCCGCCGATATTGTAGGAGCGGCCGAGCTCGCCCTTCTCGACGACCAGCAGCAGCGCGTCGGCATGGTCCTCGACGAAGAGCCAGTCGCGCACGTTCGACCCGTCTCCGTAGATCGGCAGCGGCTTTCCGGCCAGCGCGTTGAGGATGATCACCGGCACCAGCTTCTCGGGGAAGTGGAAGGGACCGTAATTGTTGGAGCAGTTGGTCAGCACGACCGGCAGCCCGTAGGTCTCGTGCCAGGCGCGGACAAGATGGTCGGACGAGGCCTTCGACGAGGAATAGGGCGAGCGCGGATCGTAGGGGGTTTCCTCGGTGAACTTGACGCTCGGGTCGTTCGGCAGCGAACCGAAGACCTCGTCGGTCGAGATATGGTGGAAGCGGAAGCTTTCCGGCTTGCCCTGCTCCGTCCAGTAGGCGCGGGCGGCCTGCAGCATCTCGTAGGTGCCCATGATGTTGGTCTCGATGAAGGCGCGCGGGCCGTCGATCGAGCGGTCGACATGGGATTCTGCGGCCAGATGCATCACTGCGTCGGGCTTGTGGGTGTCGAAGATGCGCTTCAGCGCTGCGCCGTCGCAGATATCGGCCTGTTCGAAGGCATAGAGCGGGCTGTCCGCCACCGAGGCGACGTTGTCCAGGCAGGCTGCATAGGTCAGCGCGTCGACATTGACGACCGAGTGGCCGCGGGAGACGGCAAGGCGGACAACTGCGGATCCGATGAAGCCGGCCCCGCCGGTTACCAGAAGTTTCATGAGATCAACCCTCGTACGCAAACGGACTGTCGAAGTCCTTCAGGAATGGTGCCTTGGCGTCCTTGTCCGAGAGGACCGCCGCAGATGTGTCGAAGCCCCAGTCGATCCCGATATCGGGATCGTCGAAGCGGACCGCTCCGTCGCATTCCGGGGCATAGACATCGGAACATTTGTAGAGCAGCTCGGAATTCGGCTCGAGCGTGGCGAATCCGTGCAGGAAGCCCTTGGGAATGAAGAGCTGGTTGCCCTTTTCAGCCGAGAGTTCGACCGCGACCCACCTGCCGAAATGCGGGCTGCCCTTGCGGATGTCGACCGCCACATCGAGCACGCGCCCGGCGCCGACGCGCACCAGCTTGTCCTGGGCATGCGGCGGGGCCTGGAAATGCAGTCCCCGGACGACCCCGACATCGCGCGACAGGGAATGGTTGTCCTGGACGAACTCCACGGTGATCCCGATCTTTGCCCAGGCCTGCCTGTTGTAGACCTCGGAAAAGAATCCCCGGCTGTCGCCGAAGCGCTTCGGCACGAGATGCAAGACTCCCGGAAGGCCGGTCTCTTCTAACTGCACGACGGTTCCTCATCAGAAAGTTAGCAACAGCGGTAGCAGATAACTCTCGGGCCAGCCCACGGGAAAATGGACGCATGCGATCCGGAGCCTGCGGCGCAGTGGAACTGGATCAATTGACCTGTCCGTGTTAACAATCCGTTAACTGGATATGAGGTTCCGAAGTGCGTCGTTGGGTCATGCGGCTGTTACTCTTGCCGGCCTTCCTGCTGCGCGATCTCTGGCGTCGGCTGCGGGGCGCCGGGCAGGATGCCGTCCCGCTATGGCAGGACCCCTATCCCGGCGGTCCCGTCGCGATGGTCGCGCTCTACCAGAGCGGCCGCGCACGTCCCGACACGCTGGCCCTGATGCTGGCGCTGCGGCGCCAGGGCGTCTATGTGGTTGCGGTGAATGCAGGCGCGCTGGATTCCGCCGGTGTCCGGCTTCCGGTGGATTGCTATGTGGAACGGCGCAATTTCGGCCGCGACTTCGGAAGCTACCGCTGCGGCATCCGCCTGGTGCGGAAGATCGCGCCGGAGCTCGACCGTCTTATCCTGCTCAATGACAGCGTGTTCTGTGTCTCTTCCGGCCTCGATCCCTTCGTCCGCCGCCTGTTGGACAGCCCTGCCGACATCTGCAGTGCCACCGAGAGTGCCGAGGTGCTGCCGCACCAGACGTCCTTCTGCCTGTCCTTCTCTGGCAGCTGCGTCCGGCATCCGAGCTTCCGCCGGTTCTGGGACCGCTATCTGCCCAGCGATTTCCGTCCCGCGACGGTTCTTCTCGGAGAGATCGCCCTGTCGCGGCGCATGCAACGCACGGGGTTCAGCCGCGAGACGATCGCCGACCTCGACGTGGTGCGCCGGACGGTGGCAGAGCGGCCCGAGCTGGCAACTGGTTCCGCGGTGCAGTCCGGACAGGCGGCCGATTGGTGCGTGGCTGGAAACATGACCCACCGGGCGCCCGCGGCGCTGCTGGAACTCGGGGTCCCCCTGGTCAAGCTCGATCTCGCCGAGCGCGCTGCGCTGGACGAATCAAGCCTCGAGGGCGTCGGGGCGCGGCTTCCGGAGGAAGATCGTCTCGCCTTTGCGGAAATCATGGAACAGAGACGTCAAAACTTGGGCAGACCGAACAGGCTCGACCGGCTGGGAGCGCTGTGCGGCCTCGCATGAGGACCCTGCGGCAACACGCGCGCCGGAAAACGCCGATCTGGCCGCCGTCCGGGGCAAGCTATCGTTTACTCATCTTACTTTTGTGTTAGTTTGTTTTCAAACAGGACCTTTTCATTGGAGTTCGTCATGTCGAAGTTTTGGGTTGCCCTCTGCGCACTTGCCCTCGCTGCACCTTGCGTCGCTCAGGCCGAAGCCGCCAACGGTGCCGCGGCATCCGTGGCTGTGACGCAGAACCCGACCGCGCCGCTGAGCGGCGAAGCAAAAGCCGGTATCGCCACTGCTGCCGTCGCCGTCACCGCCGTTCTGATCGGCATCGGTGGTTCGGGCGGTTCGTCGTCCAGCACCACCACCTCGGGCGACTGATCTCACCGCCTGAGCGGTTGAATTCAGGGCCGGATCCGGAAACGGGTCCGGCCTTTTCCTTTGTCGGCAGGGGTACGGTGGGCAGGTGCGGTCCTGGGTTGGTTAAACCTGTGTTTATTGCTCGCTGCTAGGCAGGCATCCAGGCGCAAGCGTCAGGTACCGTTGCATGTCGACAGAAAATCTCGCACCGATCATCGTCAAGAAGAAGAAGGTCGTCGGCGGGCATGGCCATCATGGCGGTGCCTGGAAGGTGGCCTATGCGGATTTCGTCACGGCGATGATGGCGTTCTTCCTGCTGATGTGGCTGCTCAATGCGACCACGGAGAAGCAGCGCAAGGGGCTGGCGGATTATTTCTCTCCCACGATTCCGGTCAGCAAGGTGTCCGGCGGCGGCGACGGGCAGTTCTGGGGCGACAGCGTGTTCTCCGAGGAGGAGCTGCCGCAGACCGGGACAGGGGCCACGCTGGAGCGGCCGAGCGCCGAGAATCAGGCGAGCGGTGCCCTCGGTGTAGAGACCCCGCGTGAAAGAGTTACCGAACGGGCACCCGATGCCCGCATCCAGCAGGCCGAGAACCTGCTGGAGCAGCTCCAGGCGCGCGGCGGCGAAAGCATGGCCGAATTGCGCAAGATGCGCCACGTCGTGTCGCGCCTCAGCGAGGAAGGGCTGGTCTTCGAGATCTTCGAGACGCCCGAGGTCCAGCTATTCTACCCGGGAACCAACGAGCCCACGGACAATCTGCGGACCGCGATCCGGTACATTGCCGACAGTGCCAGGCTGGTTGCCAACGACATTTCGATTTCGGCGCATCTGGCGTCCCGGCCGCTGGTGGTGGCCAACAATCCTGTCTGGGACATTTCGACGGAACGCGCGCAGGTCGCGCGGCAGATCGTCGAACGTGCCGGCTTTCCGCCGCGCCGGATCCAGAAGGTGATCGGCTTTGCCGACCGCAAGCCGGCGGTGCAGAACCCGATGTCCATCCGCAACAACCGGATCGAAATCACTTTCCTGCGCGCCGGAGTTTGAACTCATTCTCCGATGAATTTTAGTCGTTAGCCGCCCATTAAGCACGACTTTGATAGGTTCCGGGAGACGGATCTTGCTGAAGCAGAAAGGCGCAGTCGATGACGATTTCCTCCTCCCTGAATGCGGGAGTCATGGGGCTTAACGCAAACGCAACCAAGCTCGCGACGATTTCCGACAATATCGCGAATTCCAACACCTACGGTTACAAGCGCGTCGAGTCGGACTTCCATTCCCTGGTGACTTCGTCGAACGGATCCTCCTATTCGGCCGGCGGCGTCCGGGCGTCGACGCAGCGCATGATCGACCAGGCGGGATCGCTGATCGGGACCAACAACTCCACTGATCTCGCGGTGCGGGGAAATGGTTTCCTGCCGGTGACGACGAAGCCCGAGGTTACAGTAGACAACGGCGACCTTTCAATGCTCCTCACGACGACCGGGTCGTTCCGCACCGACGCGGAAGGGTTCCTGAAAACCGAGAACGGTCTCGTGCTGCTCGGGGTTCCGGCCAATCCGGATGGCTCGATTCCGTCCTTCTCGCGGGATTCGATTGCCTCTCTCGAACCGATCCAGGTCAATCTGAGCGCCATCAGCAGCGAACCGACCACCGAGATCAAGCTTGGTCTCAATCTCCCGGCCACCGCCACGGAAGAGGCCGTCATCGATCCGGCGTCCGACTACGAGCACCTGAACGTCGAATACTACGACAATCTCGGCACGACCGAGGAGATCACGATCGAATTCAGGCCGTCGCCGTCATCCGGCGGCATCGCCTCGAATGAATGGACCCTGGTCCTGACCGACTCCGCCACTATCCCGTCCTCGACGGTGATCGGCGAGTACGTGGTGACGTTCAACGACAACCAGACCGCTGGAGGGTCCCTCGCTTCCGTGACATCCGTGACCGGCGGCGCCTACGACCCGGCGACGGGAACGGTGGAAGTGAACGTGGCAAGCGGCCCGATCAGCATTTCCATCGGCGAACTCGACACGACCGGCGGGCTGACCCAGTTCGGCAGTTCTTTCCGCCCGACGAACATCTCGAAGAACGGATCGGGGACGGGAACGATGATCCTGATCGAGGTCGACGAGAACGGGTTCGTCTATGGCCGCTACGACACGGGAACGTCACGGACTCTGTACCAGATTCCGCTGGTCGCTGTCTCCAACAGGAACGGTCTCGAAGCCCAGGACTATGAAACCTACCAGGTCACCAAGGAAAGCGGGTCGTACTACCTGTGGGATGCCGCCGACGGACCGACCGGAGAAATCGTCGGCTACGCGCGCGAACAATCATCGACGGATGTCGCCAAGGAACTGACGGACCTGATCCAGACCCAGCGCGCCTACACCTCGAACGCCAAGGTCATCCAGACGGTGGACGAGATGTTGCAGGAAACGACGAATATCAAGCGCTGACCCGTCAGCAGGAAAGGGAGCCGCTAGACCATGAGTATTGCAGGTGCATTATCGAACGCCCTTTCGGGATTGACGGCGAGCTCCCGTCTTGCCGAAGTCGCGGCTTCCAATGTCGCGAACGCGATGACCGAGGGGTATGGAGTCCGGGAAGCTGTCCTGGCTCCCCGCGCAGGCGGGGATGGTGGCGGCGTCCGGGTTCTCGGCGTAGCGCGGCTTGTCGATCCCGTGCTCATTTCCGACCGGCGGGAGGCAGAGTCCGAAGTTGCCTATTCGTCGACCGGGGAGAGCTTCTTCCGCCGGATGCAGCTGGAAATGGGGCTTCCGAACGAAGCGGGGTCCCTCACCGACCGCATCGCCAAGCTGGAAGCTGCTCTGGCAGAGGCGACACGGGCGCCCGAAAGCGAGCCGCAGCTTCTGGCAGTCAAGAATAGCCTAGCGAGCGTGGCAAGGCATCTCAATGGCTTGGGCGACATGGTTCAGGCCGAACGGTTGCGCACCGACAACGAGATTGCGGTTCAGGTCGACAGTCTGAACGATGCCTTGCAGCAGTTGAAGGAAGTGAACTCTTCGATCCAGCGCCATCTTGTGCTGAACCACGACGTTTCGGCAATGCTGGACCAGAGGCAATCGCTCGTGGATCAAGTCAGCAAAATCATTCCGGTTACGGAATTGCCCCGATCGAACGGTGCCATTGCTCTCATGACTCAAGGCGGAGAATTGCTTCTGGACGGAAAGGCGGCCACGGTCGAGTTCGATCCGAATGCGGTCATGACTCCGCACATGTCCTTGGCAGGGGGAACCTTGTCGCCGCTCACGGTAAATGGCAGGGTCATAGACACGTCAGGGACGGGAAGCTCGATCGCTGGCGGGTCGCTGCAGGCGCTGTTCGAAGTGCGGGACGAGAGTTCCGTCGAAATGCAGGCCAAGCTTGATGGCTTCGCGCGCGATCTGGTCGAGCGTTTCCAGGAGCCAACGGTCGATCTCACGCTATCAGCTGCCGATCCGGGCCTACTGACGGACGGCGGCAGCCGCTTCGATCCACTTGACGAACTCGGATTATCGCAAAGAATTGAAATCAATTCTCTTATTGACTTAGACAGCGGCGGAGCAGCGTGGCGGCTCCGGGATGGTCTGGGCGCCACGTCCCCTGGTCCCGAAGGAAGTTCGGCGCTCCTCTTGCGCTTGTCGGATACATTGGCGGAGTACACGAGTCCAAGCTCGACGGCATTCAGTATTTCATCGCGCACGGCAGCTACCTTGGCATCCGATTTGGAATCACATGTCGGCGGCAATGTCGAACAAGCTGAAACTTCGCTCGTCTTTGCTCAGAGCAAGTTTGATACCTTGAAACAGATCGAACTATCGGGGGGAGTAGATACCGATTCGGAGATGCAGAGGCTTCTGATCATAGAACAGTCCTATGCGGCAAATGCCAGAGTGGTGGATGTCGTTGATTCAATGCTCGACTGGCTAATGAGGATCTGATCATGAATTCAGTTTCTTTGGGAGATCTTGCACAGTTCTTCCTTCTCAGAAATCAAGTGGGATCCGTTCAACATGACATGAACGACAAACTGAAAGAACTCTCTACAGGGGAAGTTTCAGACCTTTCGTCTCATGTTTCGGGGAACTTCTCCGAGATCTCCGCAATCGAACATGATTTGAAGGTTGGCGAGAGTTACCTGTCTGTAATCAACTCTGCTTCGACGTTCCTGAACGCTCAGGAATTGGCTTTTGGAAAGGCGAGATCCAAAATTGCGGGTACTGGTGTGGCTCTAGTTGATGCAGCGGAGAGTTCCGATCAAAATAGGCGGGCTGCAGTTCTCGCGGAAAGCGGGAATTCGTTTGATTTGATAGTATCGGCATTGAATACTCAGGTCGCCGGAAGAAGTGTATTTTCAGGTATTTCGACGCAGTCTTCTGCATTTGCTGCCCCAAATGAAATTCTGGCAAATTTCGAAGCCGCGCTGACCACAGCTTCGACGGCCTCGGATGTTTGGTCGGTGGCCGATGCTTGGTTTGGCATTGGCGGAAACTACGACTCAGTAGCTTATCACGGCTCTCCAGAGGCTTTGGATGGATTCAAGGTGTCGAGAGAGGAGATTGTCCGGCCGACACTTACTGGGTATGATCCGGAAGTGCGAAATCTTTTGAAACTGCACGCGATATCAGCCGTTCTTGCCGACGGTATGCCTGCGTTAATTGAACAGGAAAAGTCAAACCTCATGGCAGAGGTTGGCCAGGAGATGATCAATTTGGATCGTGCCTTGGTGTCGCGTCATGCCGAATTAGGTGGCAATCAGACTAGAGTCGAAGAACTATTGGTGGAGAATTCGGCGCAGAGATATGCTCTTCTTGGCTATCGCAAGGAACTGTTGGGCAAAGATGTGTCCGAAACTGTCATGGGACTGTCTGAAGCGCAAAATAAATTGGAAGCAATTTTTACGATTACTTCCAGGGTTTCACAACTTTCGCTTGTGAAGTTCCTATGAGGGTTTTGATCCTCTTGCTGGCTTTGGCATTTCAAGCGACATCGGTAAACTCCGCAGAGGTGCGTTTGAAAGACTTGGTCGAGTTCGACGGTGTTCGAGGAAATGATCTAATTGGTTACGGACTTGTTGTTGGCCTGAATGGGACAGGTGATGGAATCAGGAATGCACCGTTTACCGAAGAAATTATGTCCAACATTCTTGAGAGGTTAGGAGTGAATGTATCCGGAGAACAATTCCGTCCCAAAAACGTAGCTGCAGTGTTCGTCACGGCTACTTTGCCGCCATTTTCGCGTGTGGGGGGGAAATAGATGTTACCGTTTCGGCGATTGGAGATGCCAGCGGTTTATTGGGAGGGACGTTGATCATGACACCTTTGACTGCCGCCGATGGAGAAATATACGCAGTTGCACAAGGTGCCGTGATTGCTGGTGGTATAGGTGTGAAGGGCGATGCCGCTGAAGTGGTTCAGGGTGTGCCAACCGCGGGGGTTATTCCGTCTGGAGCTCGTGTTGAACGTGAAGTAGATTTCGATTTTGCATCTTTGTCTAGTTTGAGGTTGGCTTTGCGTGACCCCGATTTTACGACGGCGGTTTCAATCGAGAGGGCGATTAACGGATTTTTTGGTTCTCGTGTGGCAAATGCAATGGATTCTGGAACCGTCTCATTTTCTATCGCTGCGGTGAATAGGCAGGATCCGGTACAAGCTGTCGCAGCTATTGAAAACTTGAAAGTGTTTCCGGAGCAAAAAGCTAGGGTAGTGGTGGATCAGAGATCTGGGACGATCGTTATTGGAGAAAGTGTAAGAATATCGCGTGTCGCGGTTGCGCAAGGAAATCTAACTTTACGTGTGCAAGAGGAACCATTGGTCGTTCAGCCAAACCCTTTTTCAGAAGGACAAAGTGTAGTCGTTCCTCGGACAAACGTTGGCATTCAAGAAGACGCAGGAACTGGATTGGCAGAAGTAAGCGGTGGAACAAGCCTATCGGAGATAGTATCTGGTTTGAACTCATTAGGTGTCAGCCCACGAGATATGATTGATATACTAAAGACAATTAAGGCTGCAGGTGCACTTCACGCGGAGTTTATTGTAAGATGAGTGACAACAAATGACCACGATCTAGGATCGGCATTGTTGCAGAAGTCTGCGTCGGGACGTGATGCCCCTTTCCCAGCGGAGGTCAGGCCACGCGCTCGATCTCGGCGGTGCCGAGGGCGTTGAAGCGGTTCATGAATGAGCGGCAAGCGCCATCGGTCCGAGCGCAGCCGCGAATGACACGGATGTGGATTTCGGCGGCCTGCCGGCCGGGG
>NZ_JAATVU010000045.1 GCF_013184745.1 Mangrovicoccus sp. HB161399 | reverse complement strand
CCACCAGCTCGGCGACCGTCATCTCGCCCCTGATCGCCTCCACGGCCACCTTCGCCTTGAACTCCGCGCTGTAGTTCTTCCGTTTGCCAGCCACGCTGTCAGTCCTCGTACTCGTTGGCGGCAAGCTTGGCAGGGTGTCCGGATTTTGGGAGCCACCTCAGTCGTCATGCGGCGGCCAGGACCGGATAGGCTGGCGCTTCCACATACCAGAGGAGGACGGCATGGAGATCTTTATCGGCAGCGACGTTTCGGTCGCCAGTTCCGCAGTCTGCGTGCTGGACGAACATGGGCGGGTCGTGAAGCGGGCGCAGATAGACCGTGAGCCCGAGGCGCTGCTCGCCTGCGTTCGGAACCTGCCCGGGCCCGTCGAGGCGGTCGGGCTCGACGGGCCCGCTGTCGCAGGGGATTCATCGCGGCCAGGGCGAAGCGGGCTTCGAGCTGATCCTGATGGAGAGCCAGGTCAAGGCGGTCCTGAACGCCATGCCCGTGAAGACCGGCCGCCGCGATGCCGAGGGCATTGCCCGGATGCTCCGCTTGGGCTGGTTCGGGCCTGTTCACTGCAAATAGGTGTCCGCACAGGAGATGCGCGCCCGGCTCAGCGCCCGCAAGGCGGTCCAGAAGGCGGCACCCGACATCGAGCAGTCGCTGCGCGGCGTCCTGCGCAATTTCGGGATGAAACTCGGTCCCGTCGGCAAGGGCAAGGGGCGCTGCGAGGCTCGGGTCCGCGAGCCGGTCGCGGGGAATTCCGCGCTGGAGACAGCCGCCTCGGCCATCCTGGATGCCCGGGCGATGCTGAGCGACTGGCAGTTGGCGCTGGATCGCCGGGTGCTCAGGCTTGCCCGATGGAGCGGCGCCTCCCGGCTGATGATGACGATGCTCCCTCCGGGCGATTGCGGGAAATCGCCTGCCGGGCAGCCGGCGGCGGCGCCGGGATCGCGCTGACGGTGCGCTCGGCGATGGACGACCCGACGCGGCTACGCCCGTCGGGGGATGTGGGACCACGGACCGTCCTGCCGCCTGCTGCGCGATCTGGTTGCGGCCGCCGCCTGAGACGACCAACGATACAGGAAGAAGGAGAGGATCAGCTCCTGGCAGGGCCGAACCGGCCACGACGAAGTCCCCGCTGGGACGGGGTTCCCGGCGATGCCGCACATGCAGCTGCCGCTGCACATCCGTCCGAGCGCGTTTTCCAGGTGGGCGCCAGGGAACCAATCTCATCGACGTGATGCGGCCAGCCGATTTGCTGACCACGGATGGGAGCATGACACCGGAACGGGGACCGGGAGCGGACGTGACGGCGCTGCGGAACAAACACGCCACGCTGCGGAACGCGAGGCGGGGCAATTGCGGCAGGCTTGCCTTCCAGATTCCGGATTGACGACCGGGTGCCCAAGACGGAAGCGTCATGTACTTGCCGCTCCGAACGGTCCGTTCCCCGGCCTGCTCCATCAGGATGGCGCGTACCAGGCGACGGATCGCGGCTTCGTTTGGAAGTTGGGGGGATCAGAAATATTTCCGGGGGAAAGACTCCCCGACCAACGTCGGCGACATCGACGCCCCGCTTGACCTCGCCGTTGAGACGCTCGAGCGAGCTCGTGCTGCGCAGCTTGGTCCACTGCTGCCGGGGAGTTCGCGCCGGTCCGCTAAGCGGCAAGCCGTCCCGCGGTCGGCTTGAGGCAAGAACGGGCGGGGGCCCATGCTAACCGGGCGTCCTGCTCTGCCGTCTCCGTCAGAGTGGAGAGCTTCGGCAGGCTGTGCCGCATCCGGTCGGCGGCGAAGCGCCATTGCGCTCTGGCCGCCGCATGATCGGGCTGGACGAAGGCGGTGGCGAAGTCGGCCGAGAATGTGCCGGGCCGGGAAAGGAACCGGGGGATCGTTTCCCCGGCGAATGCGTCGGCTGTTCCTCCCGGCATGGGCCAGGGCATTGCGCTGGAAAGGCATGCGGCAGCGCTGCCAGGTGGTGGAGAGCACGCATGCCGCCGCTGTCTTGATGCCCTCGTGCGCGTCGTCGGCCGCCAGCTTCGCGCCGCCGAGACCGCTGCGGACGGGATCGCGCGGGAACCCGGTCCAGAAGGGCTCCGTCCCGGATGCGCCGATTGCCATGCCCGGCAGCCTGCCTGCCATCGGGTCCGGACCGATGGCGCCTTCAAGGGCAGGCTGTCCGCGCCCACGGCCAGCGTGACCGCGACGGACACGATCCGGCCGCCTTGGCGCACCTTCAGGTTGGTCGCATCGATCCATGAGCCGAAGCGGAGCAAGAAAGGCTCCGGGGGAGCCTTTCCTTGCCGACGGGCCGTTCGCCCTCGATCGACCCTCTCGTCGATCTCCTCGCACGGGCGGCTGACCTGGCTCTTCGAGATGCCGGTCCCGCCCGTTGCCTCTCGCGGGTCGTCCATGGATCGCGCCGGGACGCCATGGACGCATGTCTCCCGGATCGCCGCAGCGAGCGCCTTCCCGGCCGAGCGCGGCAGCTCGAGGAAGGACGGGAAACAGGATCCCGTGCGCCGGCGCGCGACGCGAAGCGCGGCGCTTCCGACGCGGGTCTGCCGGTCTCGGTCGCCGTTGCGCTGTGCCAGCCGCTCGCCGCTCTTCCCGCCTTAGCCGGCAAGGGTCCTGGCGCCGACCTCATTCCCGCTGCAACCAACGGACCGGTTCTATTGACGGGCGCTCGAATTCCATCAGCCGCTTGGCCGCGAAGCCGGTCATCCAGCAGGCTGGCGCCGATGCTCGTCTCCACGCGCGCGCAGGTCCATCATGGGATTGGCCATCCTGGACATCCCCCGGCTCAGGTTGGCGCGGCAACCCGACCCTGACGGGAAACCCGATGGCCCCCAGATATACCAAGCCCCGGGACGCGAGCGTCGCAAGCGGTGCTTGGAGCGTTCGACAATAGATGAGGTGGGACAGGGATGAAGAATGCCATGATCGGGCTGAACGTGGTCCAGGCACGCGGAGCAAGCGCCGGCGGGCGTCTAGCTGTACCTGGCGCGGCGACTGGCTGGCCTGCTCACCTTCTTCACCGGGCCGGCTCCGTGGCTGACCGGCATGGAAACCGGCGGCAGTGTAGTCCAATGGGCGCGAGACCTGGCTGGGTGTGAAAATGAAGTGCGGCTCATGCCGCCTAACTACCTCAAGCCATATGTCCAACGGGGCAAGTCTGGCGCTGCTGATGCCGAAGCAATCTGCGAGGCGTCACGCTCGGCACAAAGCGTTTTGCCGGGAGGAATACTGTCGGACCGCAAGCGTCAGGCGCGGAACTGAAGGCGCGGCAGCTTCTGATCCGGCAGCGTGCGCGCCGAAAATGCCTTGCGCGGCCATCTCGCGGAGTTCGGAACCGTCGCTGCGGAGGGCATCGGACGGCCGGAACGGAGGCAGACGGCCCGCCGCGGGTGCGGCGGGCCGTCCGGGATCACTCTTCGCTGTCGCCGTCAGTTTCGCCCTGATCGGCGATCCAGGCGACGGAGACGACCTCTTCGCCCTGGGCGGTGTTGAACACCCGGACGCCGCCGGCCGCGCGGGAGCGGAAGGAGATGTCGCCCACCGGGCAGCGGATCGACTGGCCGTTCGATGTCGCCAGCATGATCTGGTCGTCGAGCATCACCGGGAAGCTCGTCACCAGGCGGCCGCCGCGCATGCCCTTGTCCATCGCCGCGACGCCCTGGCCGCCGCGCCCGCGCACCGGGTAGTCATGCGACGAGCTGAGCTTGCCGAAGCCGCGCGAGGTGATCGTCAGGATCAGGTCCTCGGCCGCCGACATCTCGGCATAGCGCTCCTGCGGCAGCGCGACATCGGCCACGGCCTCCTCGTCCTCGTTCTCGGCTTCCTCGGTCATGCCCTCGACCGCGCGGCGCATCTTGAGATAGGCGGCGCGCTCTTCCGAGCTGGCGTCGAAATGGCGGATCACCGACATGGCGACGACGCTGGCATCGGCGGGCAGCTTAATGCCGCGCACGCCGGTCGACTTGCGGCCCTTGAACACGCGGACCTCGGTCACCGGGAAGCGGATCGCGCGGCCAAGATCGGTGAAGAGCATCACGTCCTCTTCTTCCGAGCAGATGCGGGCGTTCACCAGCTTCACGCCCTCGGGCAGCTCCATCGCGATCTTGCCGTTGCGCATCACGTTGGTGAAGTCGCCGAGCGCATTGCGGCGCACGTCGCCTTCGGAGGTGGCGAAGACGATGTTGAGCTCGTCCCATTCCGCCTCGGGCCGGTCGACCGGCATGATCGCGGCGACGCCCGTGCCCGGGTTGATCGGCAGGATGTTGACGATCGGCTTGCCGCGGGCCGAACGGCCGCCCTGGGGCAGGCGCCAGGTCTTCAGCTTGTAGACCATGCCGTCGGTGGTGAAGACCAGAAGGGGCGTGTGGGTGTTGGCGACGAAGAGGGTCGTCACCACGTCCTCGTCCTTCATCGCCATCCCCGAGAGCCCCTTGCCGCCGCGCTTCTGGCTGCGGTACTCCGCCAGCGGCGTCCGCTTGGCGTAGCCGGTCTGGGTGATGGTGACGACCATGTCCTCCTTCTCGATGAGGTCCTCGTCCTCCATGTCGCCGGACCATTCAGTGATTTCGGTGCGGCGCGGGACGGCGAAAAGTTCGCGCACGGTGCGCAGCTCGTCCGAGATGATCGCCATGATCCGATCGCGCGAGCGCAGGATCTCCAGGTATTCGCGGATCTTGCGGGCAAGCTCCTCGAGCTCGTCGGTGACTTCCTTGACGCCCAGCTGGGTCAGGCGCTGCAGCCGCAGTTCCAGGATGGCGCGGGCCTGGGTCTCCGACAGGTTGTATGTGCCGTCGTCGTTCATCGTGTGGGTCGGATCGTCGATCAGGCGGATATAGCCTTCGATCTCGTGCGCGGGCCAGCGGCGCGTCATCAGCTTCTCGCGCGCCTGGGCGGGATCGGCGGATTCGCGGATGGTATGGACCACCTCGTCCACGTTCGACACCGCGACCGCGAGGCCGCAGAGCACGTGGCTGCGCTCGCGCGCCCTGCGCAGCTCGTACGCGGTGCGCCGTGCCACGACTTCCTCGCGGAAATCGATGAAGGAGGTCAGGAACTTGCGCAGCGTCAGCTGTTCCGGGCGGCCGCCGTTCAGCGCCAGCATGTTGCAGCCGAAGGAAGTCTGCATCGGGGTGAAGCGCCACAGCTGGTTCAGCACCACGTCCGGGGTCGCGTCGCGCTTCAGCTCGATCACCACGCGGACGCCGACGCGGTCGGATTCGTCTTGCACATGGGCGATGCCCTCGATCCGCTTCTCGCGCACCAGATCGGCGATCTTCTCGATCATCGCCGCCTTGTTCACCTGGTAGGGAATCTCGTCGAGGACGATGGCGTAGCGGTCCTTGCGGATTTCCTCGATCCGGGTCTTGGCGCGGATGATCACCGAGCCGCGGCCTTCCAGATAGGCCTTCCGCGCGCCGGAGCGGCCGAGGATGATGCCGCCGGTCGGGAAATCGGGGCCGGGGATGTATTCCATCAGGTCCGTGCTGTCGAGATCGGGGTTCTCGATCAGCGCCAGGGTCGCGTCGACCACCTCGCCCAGGTTGTGCGGCGGGATGTTCGTCGCCATGCCGACCGCGATGCCGCCCGCGCCGTTGACCAGCATGTTGGGGAAGCGGGCCGGAAGGACGGAGGGTTCCCTGTCCTTGCCGTCGTAGTTGTCCTGGAAGTCGACGGTTTCCTTCTCGATGTCCTCGAGAAGCGACATCGCCGCCTTCTGCATCCGGACCTCGGTGTAGCGCATGGCGGCGGCGCTGTCGCCGTCCATGGAGCCGAAGTTGCCCTGGCCGTCGAGCAGCGGCAGCGACATCGAGAAGGGCTGAGCCAGCCGCACCAGCGCGTCGTAGATCGCCGCGTCGCCATGCGGGTGGTATTTCCCCATCACGTCGCCGACCGGACGGGCCGATTTGCGGTAGGGCTTGTCGTGGCTGTTCCCGGTCTCGAACATTGCATAAAGAATGCGCCGGTGCACAGGTTTGAGGCCGTCGCGCAGATCGGGGATCGCGCGGCTGACAATGACGCTCATCGCATAGTCGAGATAGCTCGACTTCATTTCGTCGGCGATGGAAACCGCAGGGCCGTCATAGCGGGGCGCCGGATTTTCGTCTTTGTCTTCAGGGGGTTCCGGTTTGTCGCTCATGTCTGCCTGCTCGCTTGTGACTTAGGGGTCCAGCTTCGAGACAGGGTATATCAGACCGGCAGACAGGGCTGCAATGTCGCAGTCATGCGTTTGTCATCATCCAGTGCGATGGAGTGATAACAGATTGTTTTTGTTGACCTTTAACCGTCTTCCCGCAGCATGGAAGCCGTGTATGGCAAGAGGTCGAGAATGGCAACAAGCGAAACCGAACTGATGCTCAAGGGCTACGGGCTGACAACGGCGGAGGTGTTCTACCGGATGCCCGACTACCGGAACGTCCTGAACACGTTCGTCTGGCAGGAATACGATCTGGCGCCGGACTATCCGCGCCTCTTCAAGTTCATCGAATTCTGGCAGGGCGAGATCGAGGGCCCGCTGCATTCGGTGCGCTTCACCCACCGCAAGATGATCGCGCCCGGCGAATGGCGCAACGTGGTCGGAGAATTCAAGTACCACTGACGCCGGGCCGGGCAGGGTTGCAGGACGCCAACGCCTGCGCAACAAAGTTGCGCGGCTTTGGCCAAGCATCTTGAAGTCCGGCGGAATTTGAGGTGGTCTGCGGGCCAACAATTGGCGACGAGGGACCGCCCAAATGCGTACTGGCCTTTATCCGGGCACGTTCGACCCGCTGACGATGGGACACGTGGACATCATCAAGCGCGGCTGCAAGCTGGTCGATCATCTGGTGATCGGCGTCGCCATCAACCGCGACAAGGGTCCGCTCTTCTCGCTGGAAGAGCGCGTCGCGATGATCGAGGCGGAGAAGGAGATGCTGGCCGAGGGGACAGGGTGCAAGATCACCGTCCATCCCTTCGAGAACCTGCTGATCCACTGCGCCCAGGATGTCGAGGCGACGGTGATTATCCGCGGCCTGCGCGCCGTGGCGGATTTCGAGTACGAATTCCAGATGGTCGCGATGAACCGCGCGCTGAGCCAGGATGTCGAGACGGTCTTCCTGATGGCGGAGGCGCAGCACCAGGCGATCGCGTCGAAGCTGGTCAAGGAAATCGCCCGGCTCGAGGGAGACGTATCGAAATTCGTCACCCCGGCCGTGCGGCAGGCGCTCATGGCCCGGATGGCCGAGCGCCGGTAGTCTCTCAGTAGCCGTAGACCGACTCGTGCGCCACGCGGCGGAAGTCTGCGCGGGCCAGGCCCAGATCGGCGGCTTCGCGGTCGGACAGCATGTTCAGTTCGTTCAGCGTGCGGCGGAAACGCTCGCGCTGAGCGAAACGGCTTTTCCAGGTGTTCACGATCTTCGTCATTTTCGGCTCCATCGGATGAGTATGTGTTCGTCTGTTGAGCCTTAGATACGTGATGGCGCTAACGAGAAAAACCGCCAAACCGGCAGTCCCGGCATGCGTTTGCTGCAACGCGGCGTAAAAGAAAAATTCATTGGTGCAGTGGGTTGCGGGCCAGGTTTGCGTCCAGAGCATGGCTGAAATGCTGCAACGGCAAATTACCTGGGGTTGCACCGGTGGCGGCGCAAGAAAAAACCGCGCAGCAGGGGCTGCGCGGTTCGTTCGTTTCCACGGGCGGCTGCGCTCAGAGCGTCTTGCCGATCTCCGCCGCGGTATCGACCATGCGGTTGGAGAAGCCCCACTCGTTGTCGTACCAGCTGAGGATCCGCACCATGTTGCCGTCGAGCACCTTGGTCTGCTCGGCCGCGAAGGTCGAGGAATGCGGGTCGTGGTTGAAATCCATGGACACCATCGGCCCGTCGGCATAGCCGAGCACGCCCTTCAGCGGGCCTTCGGCGGCGGCCTTGATCAGTCCGTTGATTTCCTCCGCGGTGGTGTCGCGGGCAGCTTCGAAGGTCAGGTCGACGCAGGAGACGTTCGGGGTCGGCACGCGGATCGCGACGCCGTCTAGCTTGCCTGCCAGTTCCGGCATGACCAGGCCGATGGCGCGGGCGGCGCCGGTCGAGGTCGGGATCATGTTCATCGCCGCGGCGCGGGCGCGGTACAGATCCTTGTGCATCGTGTCCAGCGTCGGCTGGTCGCCGGTATAGCTGTGGATCGTCGTCATGAAGCCGCGGGTGATGCCGATGCCTTCATGCAGGACCTTGGTCACCGGGGCCAGGCAGTTCGTCGTGCAGGAGCCGTTGGAGATCACCTTCTGGTCCGCGGTGATCGTGCCGTGGTTCACGCCGAACACGACGGTGTTGTCGGCGCCGGAGGCCGGGGCGGAGACCAGGACGCGGGCAGAGCCGTTCTCCAGGTGCAGCGCGGCCTTCTCGCGGGCGGTGAAGATGCCGGTGCATTCCATCGCGATGTCGACATGGCCCCAGGGCAGCTTCGCCGGATCGCGCTCGGCGGTCACCTTGATCTTGCCCTGGCCGACGTCGATCCAGTCCTCGCCGGTCGTGACCTCGCCCTTGAAGCGTCCGTGGACGCTGTCGTACCGGAACAGGTGGGCGTTGGTCTCCACCGGACCGAGATCGTTGATCACCACGACTTCGATATCGGTGCGACCGCTTTCCATGACAGCGCGGAGAACGTTGCGGCCGATGCGGCCAAAACCGTTGATTGCGACCTGAATGGCCATGTCTGCCTCCCTTTCAGCAGCGTGCAGGGTTGCGTTAGCCCTAACATTTCTGACGCAGCGGTCAACAGCAAGATGATTGCGCTAACAGGCTAAATCGTCACGGCGGCGGGAGGCCGGGCGCGGCGGCGGGGCCGCGCCCGCGTGCCGGTCAGGCCCGGGCCTTGGGCCGGCTGCGGCTTTCGGCCGGGCCGCTCGCCGCCTTGCGCGCCTCGGCTGCGGCGGCGTTGCCGACCTCGGCGCTGCCGTCGGTGACGGCATGCGCGCTTTCGCGGGCCATTCCGGCGAAGTCCTGCATCGCGTCGCGCAGCTTCTCCATCGTGCCGGTCATGGCTTCGGCCATGTGGCCGATCATCTCGCGCTGCGACTCTGAAACGGTCTTGCCGGCCTCCGCGCCGCGCCTGGCGGCATGGGAGGCGGTCTCGCCCAGCTTCCGGCGGGCCTCTTCCTGGGCCGCGGCCGCGGCGTTGACGGCACGCCCGGCGCCGCGCTCGATCTGTGTCTGCAGGGTCATCGGTCATCCTCCTCTATGGTTCCGACGGAGCGGTCCAAGGGACCGCCTGTCAGGGGAACAGGCGTGCGGGGCGCATGTTCCTTCACGATCCGGGGGAGGGCAAAAGAAATGGCCCCGGCAGGACTGCCGGGGCCGGAGCTCGCGTGTGTGGTCGGCGCGAGGTGCCGGGCTCGCGCCTGGCGGTGGTTCAGTGCAGCAGGCGGCCCATCGCGGCGGCCACGTCGGCCATGCGGCAGGAGAAGCCCCATTCGTTGTCGTACCAGGCCAGCACGCGGACGGTGCGGCCGCCGACGACCTTGGTCTGCTCGGGAGCGAAGATCGAGGACTGCGTGGTGTGGTTGAAGTCGATCGAGACCTTCGGCTCCGGATCGTAGCCCAGCACGGCGCGCATGTGGCCTTCGGCGGCCTCGCGGACGACCTCGTTGACGTCGGCCACGGTCACGTTGCGGGCGGCCTCGAAGGTCAGGTCGACGCAGGAAACGTTCGGGGTCGGCACGCGGATGGAGGACCCGTCGAGCTTGCCTTCCAGCTCCGGCAGGACCTCCTTGAGCGCCTTGGCCGCGCCGGTGGAGGTCGGGATCATCGCCATCGCGGCGGAGCGCGCGCGGTAGAGGTCGCTGTGGCGGCGGTCCAGCGTCGGCTGGTCGCCGGTATAGGAGTGGATCGTCGTCATGATGCCGCGCTCGATCCCGATGGCGTCGTTCAGCACCTTGGCGAGCGGGGCGAGGCAGTTGGTGGTGCAGGAGCCGTTCGACACCATCGTGTCGGAGGTCAGAAGGCTGCGGTGGTTCACGCCGTAGACGATGGTCTTGTCGACGTTCTTGGCCGGGGCGGAGAACAGGACCTTCTTGGCGCCCTGCTCGACATGGACGATGCCCTTCTTGCCGTCGTTGAACTTGCCGGTGCATTCCAGCACGATGTCGACGCCGGTCCAGTCCAGTTCCTTCGGCTCGTAGGTCGAGAAGACCTGGATCGGGCCGCGGCCCATGTCCAGCGTGTTGCCCTCGACCTTCACCGTGCCGCCGTAGCGGCCATGGATGGAGTCGTATTTCAGGAGATGCGCATTGGTCTCGATCGGCCCCGTGGCGTTGATCTTGACCACTTCCACGTCGTTGCGCCCGCTTTCGGCGATATGGGCGAGCGTGCAGCGGCCGATGCGGCCGAAACCGTTGATGCCGACGGTAATCGTCATGGGACAGTCTCCTGAAGGGGGGGCTGCGAGGCGTGGGAGGCGCGCCGAGCCGGTGCTGAACTGGCCTCCGTATACCCGTGCGTACCGTGGCAAAAAAGCGAAAAATCCTGTCTATAGAATGTGTTAGCGGTAAACGTGACGTGTTAGCGCGACCGTTTGCGGTAACGGTTCTGCAATGCGGCAACGGCGGCGGGAAAAACCGGCCCGGGCCGCGAATCCGGTAGCGTTAGCAGGGGCCGGGGGCTGCCTCTGGGGCAGGTCTCCGCACGCGCCCGTAGGCGGCGGAGAGGGCCGGGGCGGGAGGGGCCGCCCCGGCGGAATGGGTCAGCCGTTGGCGGCCCGGATCTTGTCTGCGGCGTCCTTGGAGAAGGTCACGCCTTCCTTTTCGAACAGCGCGTCGAGCTCGCCCGACAGGGTCATCTCGGTGATGATGTCGCAGCCGCCGACGAACTCGCCCTTGACGTAGAGCTGCGGGATGGTCGGCCAGTCGGAGAAATCCTTGATGCCCTGGCGGATGCCGTCATCCTCGAGGACGTTCACGTCCTTGAACTCGACGCCCATGAAGTTCAGCACGCCCGCGACGCGGCTGGAGAAGCCGCATTGCGGCATCATCTTGGTGCCCTTCATGAACAGGACCACGTCGTTCGCGGTCACGGTATCCTTGATCTGGTCTTCCACGGTGGTGGTCATGCGTCGTCTCCTTGGTCTGCGTCAGGCGCGTGTGTCACTCTTGCGGATCCTAGCACGGGAGGTGCCAAGACGCGTCCGCTGCGCGCCGATCTGGTCGTTCTGTCTCAGGAGCTTCCGGTATCCGGCGATATCGGTCGCTTCCATGCCCAGCTCCGCCGGGATGTCCCGGTCGGGCAGGGGCCGGTGCTCCGCCAGCGGGCGGTGGCGGCCACGCTTGATCCAGGCCTCTGCCAGCGCGGCTGCGGCCAGGGCCGCGGCCAGTCCGGCGAGGACCCAGAGAAGCGTGCTCACTCGGGCGCCTTGGTGGTCAGCGCCAGCGCGTGGAGTTCGCCCTCGGCGCCGTCCATCTTGCCTTTCAGCGCCGCATAGACCGAGCGCTGCTGCTGCACGCGGTTCAGGCCGCGGAAGCTTTCGTCGATGATCTCGGCGGCGTAGTGGTTGCCGTCGCCGGCCATGTCCATGATGGTAATCTGTGCGTTGGGAAACGTCTCGCGCAGGAGAGTCTCGATTTCCTCGGCTTGCATCGGCATGGGATATTTCCTTTGTGTCTGTCGAAATCTAAGGCCCGGCTGCCCGCCCCGCAAGATGGAACTGCGGCCCGTCCTTTCCGGCCGGGGCGGGGTTTGCCGGACGCCCATCCGCTCGGCTGCCGCATTGACCTTGGGGCAAGGTTTGGGCATCCATCCGATCGGAGATTTTGTCATGTTCATGCGGATTGTCGGAGTCCTGTTGCCCGCGGCGTCGCTTTTCCCCGGTGCAGCACCCGCCATGCCAGGCAGAGCCGCTGGGGACGAACACGAGATCAAACATGACATCGGCATGTCCGCCCAGTCTCTCGGCGGGGACAATCCGCTGGCGCTGTTCGGCTTCGACCCGCAGCCCGGGCAGCCCGCCGGACGATCGGTCCGGCATCGGCATCCCGGATCTGAACCGGCGTGGTGGGCGGCTGGACCTTCCGGGGGCTGATGGGTCTCCCGAAAGGCAGCGAGCCCGATCTGGCGGCCCTGCCGTCAGAGCCTGCCTCCGGCATGCTGATGCCTGCCGTGCAGCGGACGAGCGGAGCCGATTTCGGCCGGGACCGCGAAAACCGCGGCGAAGCTGGACTTTGCCGCCAGATCCGGCGGCGAGGCCCTCGATTTCAGTGCCGCCGGCTTGAATCCGAAGCCGGAGCCTCCGGCCTGTTTCGACGGGTAAGGCGACTGGGCGCAGGAATTCCGCTTCGCCAGCCTCTCGGCGGCCATGGCGAGTTCCGGCGTGCCTGGAGAAGCCGGGCGCCGGTCGTGCTGACCGCCGCCACGCCGCTGCCGCCGGGGACCGTTCCGGGGGCCGGAGCGCTGGCCCTTCAGGGCGCGCTCCGGCGCAGGCCTCAGCCGACGGTGCCTTCGAAGGCGCCGCGGTAGATCGCCAGCAGCTCCGCGAGCGGTGCGGAGGCGCCGCCGAAGCTTACCGTGTCGCCGCCGAACTTGCCGACGACGGCCACAGGGATGCCCTTGCCGCCCGCCAGCACCAGCAGTTCCTCGGCCTCGTCATAGCCGCAGGCCAGCAGGTAGCGCGCCTGGTCCTCGCCGAAGAGCTCCTCGGCATCGCCGGTTTCCAGCTCGACGCCCATGCCGCCCGCTGCCGCCATCTCGAAGGCCGCCAGCGCCAGCCCGCCATCGCCCAGGTCGGTGGCGCCATGGACAAGCTTGCGGTTGTTGCGCAGGAAGACGCCGTGCTTGCGCTCGGCCTTCAGGTCGACGGCCGGTGCATCGCCATCCTCGCGGCCGAGAAGCTCGGCGAGAACCGCCGACTGGCCCAGATGGCTGCCCGGTGCGCCGAGCAGGACGGCAAGGTCACCTGCTTCCGGCGCGGTGCCGATCAGGTTCTTCGCGTTCTTCAGCAGGCCGACCGCGCCGATGGTCGGGGTCGGCAGGATGCCCTGGCCGTCGGTCTCGTTGTAGAGCGAGACGTTGCCCGAGACGATCGGCATGTCGAGCGCCGAGCAGGCCTCGCCGATGCCCTTCAGCGCGCCGACGAACTGGCCCATGATCTCGGGCTTCTCGGGGTTGCCGAAGTTTAGGTTGTCGGTCGTGGCCAGCGGCTTGGCGCCGGCGGCGGTCAGGTTGCGGTAGGCTTCGGCCACGGCCTGCTTGCCGCCCTCATAGGGGTTGGCCTTGACGTAGCGCGGGGTCACGTCGGAGGTGAAGACCAGCGCCTTCCGCGTGCCGTGGACGCGCACCGCGCCGCCGCCCAGCCCCGGACGGCGCACCGTATCGGCCATCACCATATGGTCGTACTGCTCGTAGACCCAGGATTTCGAGGCGTAGTTCGGCGAGGAGATCAGCACCTTCAGGCCCTCCATCGCGTCGATCGCGGGAACATCGCCCAGAGCCGCGGCGGCCGGGGTCTCGACCCAGGGACGGTCGTATTCCGGCGCTTCGGAGGAGAGCTTCGACAGCGGCAGGTCCGCCTTGATCTCGCCGCCATGGACGATCACGAAGCGGTCCTCGGGGATGGTCTCGCCGACGATGGCGAAGTCGAGCTCCCACTTGTCGAAGACCGCCTTGGCGACGTCCTCCTTCTCGGGGTTCAGCACCATGAGCATGCGCTCCTGGCTTTCCGACAGCATCATCTCGTAGGCGGTCATCGCCTCTTCGCGCACCGGCACCTTGTCGAGGTCGAGCCGGATGCCCAAGCGGCCCTTGTCGCCCATTTCGACGGCCGAGCAGGTCAGGCCCGCCGCGCCCATGTCCTGGATCGAGATCACGGCGCCGGTCTGCATCAGCTCGAGGCAGGCCTCCATCAGGCGCTTCTCGGTGAAGGGGTCGCCGACCTGGACGGTGGGGCGCTTCTCCTCGATCGTGTCGTCGAACTCGGCCGAGGCCATGGTCGCGCCGCCGACGCCGTCGCGGCCGGTCTTGGCGCCGAGATAGACGACCGGCATGCCGACGCCCGAGGCGGCGGAGTAGAAGATCTTGTCGGCATCGGCGAGGCCGGCCGCGAAGGCGTTGACCAGGCAGTTGCCGTTATAGGCGCGGTGGAAGCGCACTTCGCCGCCCACGGTGGGGACGCCGAAGCAGTTGCCGTAGCCGCCGATGCCCTCGACCACGCCATGGACCAGCTGCTTGGTCTTGGGATGCGCGACCTCGCCGAAGCTCAGCGCGTTCATCGCCGCGATCGGCCGCGCGCCCATGGTGAAGACGTCGCGCAGGATGCCGCCGACCCCGGTCGCCGCGCCCTGGTAGGGCTCGATGTAGGACGGGTGGTTGTGGCTCTCCATCTTGAAGACCACGGCCTGTCCGTCGCCGATATCGACGACGCCGGCATTCTCGCCGGGGCCGCAGATCACCTGCTCGCCGGTGGTCGGCAGGGTGCGCAGCCATTTCTTCGAGGACTTGTAGGAGCAGTGCTCGTTCCACATCGCCGAGAAGATGCCGAGCTCGGTGAAGGTCGGGACGCGCCCGATGATCTCCAGCAGCCGTTCGTACTCGTCGGGCTTCAGGCCGTGGGCGGCGATCAGGTCTTCGGTGATCTCGGGCTCGGTCATGGCACCATCCGTAGGTTGCTTTGCGCCTGCCCTTAGCGATGTTGATGCGGGAATTGAAGGCCTGCGCGCGATCTATCGCCCGGAATGAAGCATTATCGGCAGGCCGGGGAGGGGCGGGAGGCCGGAGCCTCCCTGCCGGATGTCAGGCCATGGCCGCCATCTCGCGGGCCACGACCGCCTCGACCTCGTCGAGCGGGATGTTCGTGACCACTTTCGGGATGTCGAGCACCAGCCGGTCCAGCACCTCGCGGTGCAGCTCCTTGCGCAGCGTCGCAAGCACCGGGCGGCTCGCCAGGATCACCAGCCGGTCATAGCGGCCGCGATGCGCCGCCTTGTAGAGGATCTCCGCCAGATCGGCGGCGAAGCGCTCCTTCTCCAGCTGGTGCCAGTCGGTTTCCTCGACCGCCGAGCGCTGCACCGAGGGTCCGTCGTTGAAGCGGCCCGCACGGTCGGTCTTCCAGTCCTGTGCCTGCGGGTTCTCGTGCTCCTCCTTGGAGATGACGGCGAGGTTCATGTCGAGCTCGTCGCCCTCGTTGCGCAGGAACAGCGCCTTTCCGCCGTCTGCGATCAGCACCCAGGTGCCCGGCTTCAGTCCGGAATTGCGTTTGGCCATGGGTTTTCCTCCTTCTTCCGTTCGGCGCGGGCCAGTTCCCGGGACAGCAGGGCGACGTTCCGGCGATTCGCCTTGAAGGCGAGGTCGAAGATGTCCCCTGCCAGCGGGACCGAACCCAGCACCGTGTCGAGGCCGACATTCAGCCCCATGCGCGCCAGCACCCGCTTGCGCGCGCCGAGGCGGTGCGCCTCGTACATCACATATAGGGACGGCAGGGCGGTGGCTGCATCGCCGATGCCGGGCAAAAGCAGCCCGATCAGCGAATCCCAGCCGAAGTGGATGCCGAAGAGGCTGTACCGCGCATCCATCAGCGCGGCGATCCGCTCGGCCCGGGCCAGCCGTTCTGCCGTCTCAGCGCTTCGCAATGATCCACACCGCGTGGACGATGCCAGGAATGTAGCCCAGAAGCGTCAGCAGGATGTTGATCCAGAAAGGCCATCTCAGCCCGACCTGCAGCGCGACGCCCAGGGGCGGCAGCAGGATGGCGATGACGATCCTCAAGAAATCCATGTGTGTCCTACCTTTGGCATTTGTCTGCGTTCGGATGGACAACGTGGCGGAGCGCTCCGCGGTTCCGCCTGCCCGAGGCGGCTCACCTGGCGGCAAGGCAAAAAAAAGGCCGAGACAAAGCTCGGCCAAAGTCCAACAGGGAGGTAGAAGAAGGCCAAAACCTTCATCTGCAGCCCACTTAATCGGCTGGCCTGCCTAGTTCAAGATTAAATTTTCCGCAGTAGCGAAAAATACGCGTAAATTGGCCTATTCGCTCGCACCTGCAGAAATTTGGGCGTTGCGCCGGTAGATGGCGATCTCGTCCATCACGAAATCGCGGAAGGCGGCGATGCGCTTGGACTGGCGCAGTTCCTCGGGATAGGCGAGGTATACAGGCACCTCTCCGCTGTCGACGTCCGGCAGCACGCGCACGAGGTTTCCGGTGTCATGGGCGACGTAATGCGGCAGCACGCCGATGCCCAGATGGTTCGCCACCCCCTGCAGCACGCCGAAATAGTTGTTCACCGTCAGCAGCGACGGCATGTCCTCGGCCATCAGCGCCTGCACCATGCGCAGCCCCGCCATCACCTGGAAGCTGGTCGCGTTCTGGCAGATCAGCCGGTGGTTGCGCATGTCGGCGCGGGTCTGGGGCGTGCCGTATTCCGCCAGGTATTCCGGCGTCGCATAGAGCCGCATGTGCACCGCCATCAGGCGCTTCCGAATCAGGTCGGCCTGCGAGGGCTCCTTCATCCGGATCGCGACATCGGCCTCGCGCATCGGCAGGTCGAGCACGCGCTCTTCCAGCATCAGGTCGATCTTGAGGTCGGGATACTTCTTGTAGAGCGCGGGCAGCCGCGGGACCAGCCACAGCGAGCCGAAGCCGGTGGTCGTGGTCACGCGCAGCTCGCCGAAGACCTCTTCCTCGCTGTCGCGGATCCGCGCAGCCGCAGCATCGAGCCGCTTCACCATCGCCGAGGTCGCGTCGAAAAGCAGTTCCCCCTGCTCGGTCAGGATCAGGCCGCGGGCATGGCGGTGAAAGAGGGTGGTATTGAGAGATGTCTCCAGCGCCCGTATCTGGCGGGAGACCGCCGATTGCGACAGGTGCAGGTGCTCGCCCGCATGCGTGAGGCTCCCCGCGTCCGCAACTGCGTGGAAAATCCGTAACTTGTCCCAGTCCATGATCATGCCTGTGTTGAGTGCAGCAAACCTGACATGCGCAGCCGAGGATTGCAATTATGAGAAATCAGCTTTGCGCCCAGATTATGGCCCCCTTGCCGCAGGTTGACCGGCGCTGGTATCCGGAAGGGCATCCGAGGAACGGAGGATCCATGGGCCGCATCAGCCGCGGGGACCGGCAGCGCCGGCGGGATATCGCGCGCGACATCAGCTATGCAAGCTCCGCCGGCTCGCCCGGCGGGCGTGCGCTGATCCGCGTCATGGAGAATGCGACCGGCCGGATCAAGCTGATCCGCCGGGCGGATGGCTACGAGCGGGAGGTCGCCGAGGGCCGCGACTTCTGGGAGGTCATGGCCGAGCGCTACGGGCTGTCCCTGCGCATCGTCGGCGGCGGCCTCGGCAACATCCCCGCCCGGGGACCGGTCGTGGTGATTGCCAACCATCCCTTCGGCATCCTCGACGGGCTGATGATGGGCCTGATCCTGCGCCGGGCGCGGGGCGATTTCCGCATCCTCGCCAACCAGGTCTTCCGCCGTGCCGAGGACCTGCAGCAGGCCATCCTGCCGATCAGCTTCGACGAGACGAAGGAGGCGGTGAAGCTCAACCTGGAGACCCGGCGGCTGGCGCTCGGCCATCTGGGGCAGGGCGGCGCGATGGGCGTCTTTCCCGGCGGCACCGTCTCCACCGCGCTCAGGCCGTTTTCCCAGCCGATGGATCCGGGCTGGCGCAGCTTCACCGCGCGGATGATCGCAAAGTCCGGCGCCGCCGTCGTGCCGGTCTTCTTCGTCGGCCACAATTCGCGCTTCTTCCAGCTGGCCAGCCACCTGCACCAGAACCTGCGGCTGGGGCTGCTGATCAAGGAGTTCAAGGCGCGGGTGAACCGCCCCGTCGACGTGGTGATCGGCACTCCCGTGCCGCGGGAAATGATGGCGCCTTTTCTGGGAGATGCGCGCGCGATGATGGACTTTCTGCGCGAACAGACGTATCGCCTTTCGCCAACGCCCGTGAAATCCATGGGCTACGGGTTCGAATTCGAGGAAAAGCACCGGAACTGATGGCTGTCGGCATTTTCGACTCAGGCCTGGGCGGGCTCACCGTCCTTGACGCGGTGTCCCGGCGCTTGCCGGACGTGCCCTTCGTCTATTTCGGCGACAACGCCCACGCGCCCTACGGCGTGCGCGATGCCGAAGACATCTACAACCTCACGACGTCGGCGGTGACCCGGCTGTGGGAAGCGGGCTGCGATCTGGTGATCCTGGCCTGCAACACGGCCTCGGCCGCCGCGCTGAAGCGGATGCAGGAACACTGGATCCCGGCCGACAAGCGCGTTCTGGGCGTCTTCGTGCCGCTGATCGAAGCGCTGACCGAACGCCAGTGGGGCGACAATTCCCCGCCGCGCGAGGTCGCGGTGAAGCATGTCGCGCTGTTTGCCACGCCCGCCACCGTCTCGAGCCGCGCCTTCCAGCGCGAGCTGGCGTTCCGCGCGATCGGCGTCGATGTCGAGGCACAGCCCTGCGGCGGGCTGGTGGATGCGCTGGAGGCGGGCGACGACATCCTCGCCGAGGCGCTGGTGCGCTCCCATGTCGAGGCACTGAAGCGGCGCATGCCGCATCCCGAGGCCGCGATCCTGGGCTGCACGCACTACCCGATCATGGAGTCGGTCTTCCAGGAGGCTCTGGGGCCGGAGGTGACGGTCTATTCCCAGGCCAACCTGGTGGCCTCGAGCCTCGAGGACTATCTCAAGCGCCATCCCGACATGTACGGATCGGGGACCGAGTCCCGTTTCCTGACCACGGGGGACGCGCGCGCCGTGTCGAACAAGGCGACCCAGATCCTCCGACGACGGGTCGTCTTCGAACACGTCGACCCTATCTGAAGAATTGCTCCGCAAGGACCTGACATGACCAAGAAAATCGTAGTTCTGGGCGCTTCCGGCTACACCGGGGCCGAGCTTGTCCGGCTGATCGCCACGCATCCCTCCTTCGAGATCGCCGCGCTGACCGCCGACCGCAAGGCCGGCCAGCCGATGGGCGAGGTCTTCCCGCATTTGCGCCATCTCGACCTGCCGGTGCTCTCGAAGATCGACGAGGTGGATTTCTCCGGCATCGACCTGGCCTTCTTCGCGCTGCCGCACGGCGTGGCGCACGGGCTGGTGCGCGACATCCCGGACCACGTGAAGATCGTCGATCTCTCGGCGGATTTCCGGCTGCGCGACGCGGCCGAATACAAGAAATGGTACAAGCTCGACCACACCGCGATGGACGTGCAGGCGGACGTGGCCTACGGCCTGCCGGAATTCTACCGTGCGGAAATCGCCAGGGCGCGGGTGACGGCGAATACCGGCTGCTACGTGGCGACCTCGCTGCTGCCGCTGATCCCGCTGCTGCGCGCGAAGGCGATCGCGGCTGACGACATCGTGATCGACGCCAAATCCGGCGTCTCGGGCGCGGGCCGCGGCCTGAACGAAGCGATGCTGTTCTCCGAGGCGAACGAGGGCTTCAAGTCCTACGGCGTCGCCGGGCACCGCCACATGGGCGAGCTGGACCAGGAACTTGGCCTCGCCGCAGGCGAGCCGGTGACGGCCGCCTTCACGCCCCATCTGGTGCCGATGATCCGCGGCATGCAGGCGACGATCTATGCCAAGGGCGACGCGGCGGAAGTTCTGGAGACATTGCAAAAGCAGTATTCTTCCGAGCCCTTCGTCGATATCCTGCCCCTCGGCGGCGTTCCCCAGACCCAGCACGTGAAGGGTTCGAACATCTGCCGGATCGGGGTCCATGCCGACCGCCGTCCGGGCCGGGTGATCATCCTGTCGGTGCTGGACAACCTGATGAAGGGCGCCTCGGGACAGGCGCTGCAATGCGCCAACATCATGCTGGGAGAGAAGGAGACCGCCGGGCTCGAACTGGCCCCGGTCTTCCCGTGAGGAGCCGATGAAGGGACTGAAGAAGAAACGCCGCATCCAGATCATTGCCGTCGCCGCCGTGGCGCTGGCGGTGTCCACCGGGCTGATCGGCTATGCGATGCGCGACGGGATCAACTTCTTCCGCTCGCCGAGCCAGGTCGCGGCCGATCCGCCGCGGCCGACCGAGGTGTTCCGCATCGGCGGCCTGGTCGAGGATGGAAGCCTGGTGCGCGGGCAGGGCGAGACGATTTCCTTCCGCGTCACCGATGGCGGCGCTTCGGTCCCCGTCGCCTATACCGGCGTGCTGCCGGATCTCTTCGACGAGGGCCAGGGCATGGTCGGCACCGGCCGCTATGTCGACGGCGTGTTCCAGGCGACCGAGATCCTCGCCAAGCATGACGAGACCTACATGCCCAAGGATGTCATCGACGCGCTGAAGGAGCAGGGCGTCTACGAGGCTCCCGGAAGCTGACGCCGCGTTCCCGGCAGGAACCCTGCCGGGGCCGCTCCCGTTGTCCCTGCGACCCTGCAAAGGAGGAAAGGACAATGGACAAGCAAGCTTTGCGCAACCGCATGCTCGACCTCGAACGGGCGGAGCTCGACGACGACCAGGGCTTCTTCGCCGATTTCGTCGCGGGCAGCGAGCTCGACGGGGAGACGCAGATGGACCATGACGGCGAGAGCCGCGCCGAACAGTCGGCCGATCTTGCCGCCGCGCTGGAAAATCCGATCGCCGCGCACGGAGCCAAGATCGAGCGCCTGCAGGACATCGATTTCGGCCCCAAGACCAGCGTCGAGGAGGGCGCGGCCGTGCTGGTCGAGGGCCGCTGGCTGGTCGTCGCCGTGGCCACCACCGAATTCGATTTCGACGGCGACCCTTGCCTCGGCATCTCGGCCACCGCGCCGGTCTTCGAACAGATGCAGGGCCTCGCGGCCGGCGACCGGTTCCGCATGGGCGGACGGGAGCGCCTGATCGAGGCCGTCGCCTGACGGTTTCCTGCCGGATAGGCCATCCGAACGCGTCCGACATACATTGATGCCTGCATTCGTGCCGCTCAATGATCGTGCCATTGGAGATGCAGGAGATTGTCATGGCCGCAATTTGCTTGGAAAACGGGGACTATGGGGCGGACATCCCGCTGGCCAATGACGGACCGGTCATCTTCGCCTTCGACAATGCCGGGGAGGCGCACAATGCGCTCGAGACCAGACGGGGCTGGGGGTTCGATTTCCTGTGCAGCCACGGGTTCGACGCGGTCTCCTTTTCCGAAGGCGATCCGGATGCCTGGTTCCGCCGCGATAGTTTCCTGCCCATTTTCAAGGAGGCCGTCGCCAGGGTCGATGCCTGGCCCTGCTGTCGCCACATCGGCTACGGTGCCTCCATGGGCGCCTTTGCGGCGGCGGCCTTCTCTGACGTGCTGCGCTGCGACAGGCTCGTGCTGATCAGCCCGATTTCGACGCTCGACGAGGCGCTCGCCCCTTGGGAACACCGTTCCGGCGCGGCCAGGGAACACGGCTGGAGCGGCCCGCGCAACGACAGTGCTGCCGTGCCGGGGCCCGGGACCGAGATCGCCATCGCAGCCGACCCGTAGCTGCGCGCCGACCGCGCGCAGCTGCGGTGCTACGGGACGGCCCATCCCGACGTCATTTTCTGCCCGGTAACCGGCGTCGGGGACCGGGTCGGCGATCACGTGCTCGACATGGGCCTGCCCGGGGACTTCGTCCGGACGCTGCTGCGCGGCCTCCCGGACGGGCCGATACTGTTGGAAAACGCCGGGCTTTATCGGCTCAAGAGCTTCTGAGTCCCTTGGTTTGCGGGGATCTGGAGATATTGCGATGCGTGGAAGGCAGAAGGTTCACGCCCAGCTGTTTTACGAGTTCGATCTCGAGACGCCCATCCCGTCCGACCATGTCCTCCGGGGTATCGACCGTTGCTCTAATCGGTCATCCGGGTCACGCTTCTCTTCGCAGTCTCATCTGGCCTGACACGTGGCCGGACGCTGCAGGCATGTGCCGGATCGGCAGAGGAGCGCCCTGCTTTCTGTCGCGCTCTGTTCCAGCCGCAGCAGCCGGTTTCGGCGTCATCCACGGACCTCGTCCGGTGAGGACGATCCGGCCGTGTTTCAGGAAGGCTTCAGGTCATGCGGCTGCCTCCTGACCACGGAGGAACTCTGTGCCATCCACCCACATGCGGTGCATGACGACGGCAAGCTTACGGGCGACGGCAATGATCGCACGGGGGCGGGCCCTGCGGCGCAGAAGCCGCATGCCCCAATTCTTGATCTCCGATCCGGCGGCAGATCTCATCAGCATGGCATTGGCCGCCGCGTACCGAGCGGACCGGAGGCCGGTGTCGCCCGCCTTGGAGATGCGGCCGGGATTGTCCATTTCCCCGGACTGGCATCGGCGCGGGGTCAGGCCAGAAGGAGCGGCAACAGTCCTGGAACGCGCGAACCGCGCCGGGTCATCCACTGCCGCCCGGAACGTGAGCACGGCAATGGTGCCCACGCCCGGGATCTCCATGAACTGCAGGCAGATGGCATCCCGGCTCGCCGACTGCCTCACCCGGCGGTCAAGTTCCTGGTAGGTCTGGTAGAGTGCCGCACGCGCATCCAGAAGCGGCGGCAGAGCCCGCGACAGGTCGGGATCCGCCTCGATGATCGGGCGGACCATTCCATCGGAGGCCCGCTGCGCGACGCGCGCCGGAAGGCGCAGGCCGAACACCCGGAAAAGACCGCGGATTTCGTTGGCCAGGTCGATGCATTTCTGCTGGACCGCTTTCCGGCTGCTCAGCGGCGCCCGGGTCGCATGCGCCTCGCGGCTCTTGATATGGACCGGGCTGAAACAGGCCGCCCGCAGAACCTGGGCGATGCCGCGCGCATCCGTCCGCTCGGTCTTGTTCCTCATTGCCGAAAGAGCGGCATTGACCTGGCGCGCCTCCATGCAGACCGTTGCGAAGCCCTCGGCCTTCAGGCCCGGGAACAGGTGCTGGCTCATGGCCCCGGCTTCAAAATCGACCAGGGTCAGGGGCTGGGAAAAACTGTTGAGGCAAGCAATGATCCCGGCAAATCCGATCGTCACGCTCCTCTCCAGCACGACCTTGCCCTTGGCGTCGACGATGCAGATCGCCACCGAGCGCAGTGACACGTCCAATCCGGCATAGTCGTCCATGGGTCTCTCCTGAGCAGCAGATGCATCCGCCTTCTATCCAGAGCCGGACCCCAACGCGCAGGGCCGCCCGACTACCCATGCTTCCTGGATCTGGCGGGTCTGCACGAGGAGATGCGCGGCTTCTACAGCCATGCCGGGCGGCCTTCGATCGATCCCGAGCTCATGATCCGGATGCTGGTGGCTGGCTATGTCATGGGGCTGCGGTCCGCGCGTTGGCTCCCTCAGGAGGTTCACCTCAACCTCGCCTGTCGCTGGTTCTGCCGGCTCGGGCTCGAGGACAAGGTGCCGGATCCTTCGAGCTTCTCAAAGCTCCGGCATGGCAAGTTCCGAGACAGTGACATCTTCCGCGTCGTCTTCGAACGGGTGGTGGCCCAGTGCATCGCCCATGGCTTGGTCGGCGGCCATGGCTTTGCCGTCGATGCCAGCCTGATCTGCGCCGACCTCCAAAAGCGGAGCTCCAGCCGCCAGCGCGACTGGGACGCCTCCGCCATCGATCCGGCGGAAGCCCCGTGGGCGGTGCGCGAGAAACTCGACACGCTGGATGAGGAGGCCTTCGGCGCGGCCACGCCCGTTAGGCCCAAGTTCACGGCCCATGCTGATGCCGCCAGCCAATGGAGGGCAGCGCGCAAGGGACCTGCCTTCTTCGCCTATCCGGACAACTACCTGATCGACACGGATCACGGGATCATCATGGATGTCGAAGCGACCCTTTCGGTTCGGCAGGCCGAGGTCGGATCCACACTTGCGATGCTGGACCGCACGGCAGACCGCTTCGGCATTGGCCCGGATTGGCTGGTGGCCGATACGGCCTATGGCTCCAAGGAAGGCCTGGCCGAGATCGTCCTGAAGCGGCAGATCCTGCCCTTCATCCCGGTAATCGACAAGGGTGAGCGCACGGACGGGACTTTGTCACGTTCCGACTTCACCTGGGACGAAGAGAATGACCGCTACATCTGTCCGAACGGGAAGGAGCTGCGACACACGCGGCGGAACTATTCCGATCCGGAGCGCTTCTCGACCGAGGTGAAAGCACGCAGGTATCGCGCTGCAAAAGCCGACTGCCAGGCTTGTCCCTTGAAGACGCAATGCTGCCCGAACAGCGAAACGCGCAGCCTACAACGCGGCAAGTACGAGATCGTGCGCGACTTTGCGCGCACCTGCACCGCATCCGCATTCAACGAGACGGCCCCGAGGCGGCGCGAGAAGGTCGAGATGCTGTTCGCGCATCCTGAAACGTCTCCTGGGTCTCGGCCGCTTGCGATTGAGGGGGCCATTGGGCGTGAAGGACGAGTTCACACTCGCCGCGATCGCCCAAAACCTCCGGAAATTGGCCAAGCTCGCCCCCCATGAACTCACCCGCGACGCAGATCGCCTGGGAAGGCCGATCATGTGGGCTTCAGGCTTGCAGAAAATCCCCTGAAATCATCCGCATTATCAGCCCGAGGAGCAGATCGTCGGCGAGTTTTCAACGGCATCCGCCGAATTCGCCCGCGCGCTGCGCAAGCGGCGGGACTACCTGCCGTATTGCCGCCACATGTTCCGGAATGGCCCGCGCCAGCTGTCGCCGCGTTCGCGCGATCTGGTCGGGCTTGCGCTGGCGGGCCATCTGCTGCGGACCATCCCGGACCGGCCGACGGCGGTCCGGGAATTCCTCTGGACGACGCGCAGCCATTTCGAGCCCGTCCATCCGCAGATCCGCAGCTTCTTCCCCGACGCAAGGCGACGGGCGCGGCGCTAGCCGAGGCCGAGCCGGGCCAGCGCCTCCGGCAGGCAGCTGCTCGAAAGCGCTGCGGCCTCGTTCGCACCGAGCGGCACCACCTGCGACAGCGCGGGTGACGCCACGCCGGGCACCGGCTCGCCGCGGGCCAGGCGGCTGCGCAGCGCCGCCAGATAGCCCTTCACCGGCGCCGCCCGCGCGGCCAGCACCTCGGGCGGGGCGACCATCCTGATCTCCCGCCGCGCCAGCCCCAGCAGCGCCGCCTGCAGCCCCTGCCGCGCAGGCAGGCCGGTGCGCGCGGCGAAGCTGCCGATCGTTACCGGGCCGCCCTCCAGCGCCGCGGCGACCTTGGCGGCGGTCTCCGGCCCGAAGCCGCGCTTGCCGCGCTCCTCGGCCTCCTGCGTTTCGTGGCGCAGCAGCGGCGGCCAGTCCCGGATGGCAATGCGGCCGAGCAGGTCCTGCTGCTGCGCCTCGCCTATCCGCGGCGTGCCGCGGCCGAACAGGTCGGTGCGGAAGCCGCGGCCGCTGGCCATGTCGCGGGCGGTCTCGCCCCAGCCCTCGGCGGCGGCCCTGCGGACGAATTCCGCCCAGCCCGGCTCGAAGCGCAGCGTGTCGAACTGGTCAAAAAGGTCGGCAGGGGCGGCGAAGCCCATCTTGGCCGGGGCCAGCGCCGCGGCGACCTCGGGGCACCAGCAGGCCGAGGCATGCTCGGCGCCGAAATCATGCGCGAGGTAGCGGTCGGGCAGCTTGGCGAGCTTCTTCCACAGCCGCGCCGCCGTTTCGCTGCCGCCGCCCGCGGCCAGCCAGGCATCGACGGCCGCGCGGGCCGCCTCGAATTGCGGGCGGCCGGGGATCTGCGGCGCCTCGCGGAAGATCCGGCGGATCTGCGCGGTCTCCTGCCAGCCGGCCGCGGCTGAATAGCCGTTGTAGCAGACGCCGCCCGGCGCCAGCCAGCGCCCGAGGATCGCCGCCAGGTGGGCGCGGTTCTCCGCCGAGACCCAGGTCCAGACCCCGTGCATCGCGACATAGTCGAAAGCGGCGGGCGGCGGCGCGGCGGCCAGTTCCGCAAAGGACGCCTCGGCAATCTCGATGTTCGCCAGCCCGGCCTCGGCGATGAAGGCGCGGGCGCGGGCTACATGTTCGGGCATGAAGTCGATGCCGAGGAACTGTCCCTCGGGATGCAGCGCGGCCAGTCCGATCAGGGTGAAGCCGGTGCCGCAGCCCAGCTCCGCATAGCGGAAGCCGCCCTCGCGGCGCGGCGGGAGATGGCCTGCCGCCAGCAGCGACAGGTCGATCAGGTCCGGTGCCTGGAGCGGCTGGGCCGTTTCCAGATAGCTCGTCGCGACGGGATAGCCGCCGCCCCAGGGGGTTCCGGCCACGTCAGAGCAGGAAGAAATCGCCGGTATCGGTCAGGTCCGCGCCGTCCGGGCGGCCGTGGTCCTGCGCCTCTCCCTCGATGCCGTCGAGCTTCAGGTAGAAGTCGATGGAATTGGTGCCGGTGGTCTTCACCTTCAGGTCGAAACCCTGTTCCTCCAGCATGGCCTCCAGCTCGGCGGCATAGGCGCGGGTTTCCAGCATCCCCTCGCGGCCGCTTGCCTCGGGGTCGTAGTCGAAGGTGATCTTGGTGAAGTTCAGCGTGATCTCCTCGCTGGCGGCCCCGGCATCCGGCGGCGGCACGGTCAGGCTGGAGAAGTCGAAGCTGTCGATGTCCTGGCGGTCGGCGATCGTGGCGAAGGCCAGCAGCAGATCCGCGGCATCCTCGGTCAGCTGGCTGCCGTACTCCTTGACCAGCCGCTCGGCCTCGGCGATCTGCGACTCGCCGTCGATATCCGGGATCTTGAGATACACGTCGATGGGCATGGCGGCTCCTCCTCCAGCGCAGTCCATGAATGGTAAAGAGTCCGTGAACTCTACCTGACGTTGAGCAGAAAACCAAATCCGCGTCAGGTGCGGATTTCCGGAGCCGGGGGCGGCATTGCGGCCGCCGCCGGGCCGGACACGATCGCGTGCGGCACCTTGGTGCCGGGAACGGCCACTTGGCGCGGGGGGCTGCGGCGGCTAGAAGGGGCAAAGCCACGGGAAGGAGGCCCCCATGATTTCAGAGCTCGGCCATTTCGCGCTGATCCTCGCAGGCTTCGTCGCGCTGTTCCAGGCGGTGGTGCCCTTCATCGGCGCGCAGCGCGGCTGGAGCTCGTGGATGGCCGCCGCGGTCCCGGCGGCGACGGCGCAGTTCCTGCTGACGGCGCTGAGCTTCGCGGCGCTGACCCATGCCTTCGTCACCTCGGACTTCTCGCTGAGGCTCGTCGTCGAGAATTCGCACAGCCTGAAGCCGATGCTCTACAAGGTCTCGGGCGTCTGGGGGAACCACGAGGGCTCGATGCTGCTCTGGGTGCTGATCCTGACGCTGTTCGGCGCGCTCTGCGCCTGGTTCGGGAAGAACCTGCCGCCCTCGCTGAAGGCCCGCGTGCTGTCGGTGCAGGCGATGATCGCGGCAGCCTTCTTCGCCTTCATCCTCTTCACCTCGAACCCGTTCCTGCGCCTGGCCGTGCCGCCGATGGACGGGCACGACCTGAACCCGCTGCTGCAGGACCCCGGTCTCGCCTTCCATCCGCCCTTCCTCTACCTCGGCTATGTCGGTCTGTCGCTGACCTTCTCCTTTGCCGTCGCCGCGCTGATCGAGGGCCGGGTCGATGCCGCCTGGGGCCGCTGGGTGCGGCCCTGGACGCTGGTCAGCTGGATGTTCCTGACCGTCGGCATCGCGCTGGGATCCTGGTGGGCCTATTACGAGCTCGGCTGGGGCGGATTCTGGTTCTGGGACCCGGTGGAAAACGCCTCTTTCATGCCCTGGCTGATCGCCGCGGCGCTGCTTCACTGCGCCATCGTGGTCGAAAAGCGGGAGAGCCTGAAGAACTGGACGATCCTGCTCGCCATTCTCGCCTTCGGCTTCTCTCTGATCGGCACCTTCATCGTGCGTTCGGGCGTGATCACCTCGGTGCATGCCTTCGCCAACGATCCCGAGCGCGGCGTCTTCATCCTCGGCATCCTCGCGGTCTTCATGGGCGGCGCGCTGACCCTCTATGCCGCGCGGGCCAGCGCGATGACCTCGAAGGGCGTCTTCGGGCTCGTCAGCCGCGAAAGCGCGCTGGTGGCCAACAACATCCTGCTGGCCGTGTCCTGCTTCGTCGTCTTCATCGGAACCATCTGGCCCCTGGTGGCCGAGCTGCTCTTCGGCCGCAAGCTGACTGTCGGGGCGCCGTTCTTCAATGCCGCCTTCACGCCGTTCATGGTGGTCCTCGCCATCATCCTGCCCTTCGGCGCGATCCTGCCCTGGAAGCGCGGCAAGATCGGCCGGGTGGTCCTGCAGCTCTGGCCGATGGCGCTTCTGGCGATGGCGGTCGGCCTGCTGGCCTTCGCGGTGCAGACCGGGCGATCGGCACTGGCGCCGATCGGCATCGGTCTGGGCGTCTGGCTGATCCTCGGGTCGCTGCGCGATCTGTGGCTGCGCACCGGGCGCGGCGGCGGCAAGCTGCGGCGGCTGGCGCACCTGCCGCGCGCCGACTGGGGCAAGGCGGTGGCCCATGCCGGGCTGGGCGTGACCTTCATCGGCATCGCCGCGATGACCGCCTGGCAGATCGAGGACATCCGCGTCGCCGATGTCGGCGACCGGTTCGAGGTCGGCGGCTACGGCATCCAGCTCGACAAGGTCGAGGACGTGAAGGGGCCGAACTACTTTTCCACCATGGCGACCATGACCGTCTGGGACGGGGAGAAGAAGCTGGCCACGCTGCATCCCGAGAAGCGGGTCTATCCGGTGGCGCAGATGCCGACGACCGAGGCCGGGATCGACAACGGCATCTGGCGCGACTTCTACCTGGTGATCGGCGATCCGCAGGCGGCGGGCGGCTACGCGGTGCGCACCTACGTGAAGCCCTTCGCCAACTGGATCTGGGCGGGGGCGATCATCATGGCCGGTGGCGGGTTCCTCAGCCTGACCGACCGCCGCTTCCGCGTCGCGGCCGGCGCGGCAAAATCCCCGGCAAGCCCGGTCCCGGCGGAGTGAGCCCGATGCGTGCCCTGATTGCCGCCCTTCTGATTGCGGCCGCTGCGCCGGCCTTCGCCGTGCAGCCCGACGAGGTGCTGGACGACCCGGTGCTGGAATCCCGCGCCCGCGAGCTGTCGAAGGAGCTGCGCTGCCTCGTCTGCCGCAACGAGAGCATCGACGAAAGCAATGCCGACCTGGCCCGCGACCTGCGGCTGCTGGTCCGCGAACGGCTGGTCGAAGGCGACAGCGACAAGCAGGTGATCGACTTCGTCGTCGACCGCTACGGCGAATACGTGCTGCTGAAGCCGACCGCGACCGGCGCCAACCTGATCCTCTGGGTGGCGGGGCCGGTGCTGCTGGTTGCGGGGCTCGGCATCGGCTTCGCCTACCAGCGCAAGAACCGGCTGTCGCGCGAGGCGCCGGCCGAGACCCTGAGCGAGGCGGAAAGCGCGCGTCTGAAGGCGATCCTCGAAGAGTGACCCTGTGACCCCGCGTTCCGCTTTCCTTCGGGGCGCGCCCCGCTAGTCTGGCCGCGGGACCGACGGGAGGCATCCATGGACTACGAAACGATCGCGCTGGAGTCGGCAGGCGGGGTGGCGGTGATCCGCCTCGACCGCCCGGACCGCAGGAACGCGCTGAACACCCGGATGCGGGTGGAGCTGCTGCACGCGCTGAAGGCGGCCGAGCGCGGCGCCAGGGCGATCGTGCTGACCGGCGCTGGCGAGGCCTTCTGCGCCGGGCAGGACCTGGCCGACCGGGGCAATGCCGCCAATCTGGACATCGAGCGGACGCTGCGCGACGAGTACGAGCCGCTGCTGCGCGCCATCCATGACTGCCGCCTGCCGGTGATCGCCGCGGTGAACGGCGCGGCAGCGGGCGCGGGCGCGAACCTGGCGCTCTGCGCCGACGTGGTGATCGCGGCGGAGTCGGCGGTCTTCCTGCAGGCGTTCTCGCGGATCGGGCTGATCCCGGATGCGGGCGGCACCTACTGGTTGCCGCGGCAGATGGGCTTCGCCAAGGCGATGGGCGCAATGCTGTTCGCCGAACCGGTCACGGCGCGGCAGGCGGAAAGCTGGGGAATGATCTGGCAGGCGGTGCCGGATGCCGAATTCGACACCGTCTGGCGCGCCCGCGCCGCGCAGCTGGCGCAGGGTCCGACCGAGGCCTATGCGCGGATGAAGCAGGCGCTGCGGGCGAGCTTCGACAACGGGCTGGAGGCGCAGCTCCAGCTGGAGGCGCACCTGCAGGGCGAATGCGGGCGGACGCGGGATTTCACCGAGGGCGTCATGGCCTTCCTGGAAAAGCGGACCGCGAAATTCGAGGGGCGCTGAGCCTCAGCCCGCCAGCGCCAGCGCGTGGACGTCGATCATGTCCTTGTGGCCGCGCTCGGCCCCGATCACGCCGGGGCGGGCATGTCGCATCAGCCGCCGCCAGTAGGGCTGGACGATCACCGCCTGGTCGCGCATGCGCTGCTCGAGCTGGCGCATGACCTCGCGGCGCTCCTCCGCGCCGGGCAGGCCCTTGGCGCGGTCGAGGAGCGTGTCGAATTCCGGATCGGCGAAGCCGGTCTCGTTCCAGGCCGCCCCGGAGCGATAGGCGAGGTCGAGCACCTGCACGCCGAGTTCGCGCGCGTTCCAGTTGGTCGAGGAGAAGGCGAAGTCCTTCCAGCCGGCGTTGTATTCGGCCGCCGGAAGGATGATGCGCTTCACCTTGAACCCGGCATCGCGCAGCTGCGCGGCCATCACGTCGGTGGTGAAGCGGCGCCAGTCGTCGTCGATCGACACCAGCTCGTGCTCGAATTCCAGCAGACCGGCCTCGTCCATCAGGCGGCGGGCCTCGGCCACGTCCTGCTTCGGCTGCGCGATCTTGGCATAGGCGGGGTGCATCGGCGAGACATGGTGGTTCTCGGCCACCAGCCCGCGCCCGTCATAGCCCAGCTCCAGCAGCACGCCGTTGTCGACGGCCAGCTGCAGCGCCTGGCGCACCCGCAGGTCGCCATAGGGCCGGAACCCGCCCATTTCATGCGCCTGGCTGGCGCGCAGGACGATGGTCGCCGAAGTGTCGACCTCGGAGCGCACCCAGCCGAGCCCGTCCAGCACCGAGACATAGGCGCCGATCGTATCGTAATTCACGTCGATCTCCCCGGCCTCCGCGGCCGCGGCCGCGGAGGCAGGATCGGGGCCGAGATCGACGAATTCGATCCGGTCGACATGGCCCGGCCGCCAGGGATGCCGCTCCGGGTCGCGTTCCAGCACGGCGCGCACGCCCGGAAGGTACTCCGCGATGCGGTAGGCGCCGGTGCCGATCTGGCGGTCGAGCGGATTTTCCCCGATGGCGGAACGGTGCATCACCGCCGCCGGATAGTCCGACAGGCCGGGGACCAGCGTGATGTCGGGCGCAGAAAGCTCCAGCCGTACCGTGTGGGGGTCGAGGATCGTCACCGCGCCCGCCCGCAGCCTGTCCGTGGCGGGGTCGATCAGCGCGGGCAGCCGCGAGGCCATCGAATTGCCGGGAATGGTGCGGTCGCACCAGCCCTCGAAATTCGCGGCGACATCCTCGGCGGTGAAGGCGTCGCCGTTCGACCAGGTCACGTCCGGACGCAGATGCAGCACGTAGGAGGCGGCGTCGGGCGCGGTTTCCCAGGACTCCAGCAGCGCCCCGGCCAGGCGGCCGTCGGATTCGGCACGCACCAGGGTGTCGAGCAGCCCGGCGCAGGCATTCGACATCTCGGTGAAATCCCAGAGCCGCGGATCGCCCTGCGGCATCACCCGCATCTGGATGCGGATCACGCTGCCCGGCGCGTCCTGCGCGGCGGCGCGCGGCAGCGGTCCGAAGGCGGCGGCCGAGACCCCGAGCGCGGTGGCGCGGGCGAGGAATTCGCGCCGCCCCATGCCGCCCGAACGCCAGTCCCGCCGCAGCTCCGCTAGTGCTGGATGGGGCAGGGCACGGGGCGGGCGGGCATGGCTCATCGGTCGCTTCCTTCGGGCGCGGCAGTCACGTCGGCAGCAGGGAAGCGGCGCGGAGGCACCCGGCCGGCCTGCTGCATCTGGAGGGAGGATGGTCCGCTATCTGCGGCGCGGCAAGGCCCGTCATCGCGGCGGGCCGCCTGGGCGGTCCGCTCAGCGCTTGGGCTGCGCGATGGCGCGCAGCATGTCCGACACCTGGACGCTGGGGACATGCGGCTTGCCCGACTGGCGGTTCAGCCACAGCAGCATCAGCGCGGCGCGGTGGAACAGCATCAGGTCGCGGTCGGGGCTGTCGCTCAGGGATTCGAGGCGGAGCTCCTCGATCAGCTGGTTCATCTCGGACTGGACCTGCACGCCCTGCATCCGCAGGTGCAGCTCCGTCGGCGGGAAGGGCAGCATGCTCTTTTCGGCGAAGAACACCGCGGTGCCCTGGCAGCGCGGCGAGATCTCGATCCCGTGGGAGAGGTTTGCCGGCAGGAAAATGGCGTTGTGGCCGGTATAGCCGCGCAGCGCGCCGCCGACGCTGAGCCGTCCCTGGCCATGGGCGATCCAGAACAGGACCGGCGCCATGTAGCTCCGCTCGGCGCCGAGTCCCAGACCGCCTGCACGGGCCAGCTGGGACAGCGGCACGACCCGCAGGGGATGGGATACGTTCTCGCTGTACTGCGCGTCAAACATGGGATCTCCCTCGCAACTCCGCAGGATACTAGGAAAATTGACAGATTCGGCCAAGGCCGGATCGCATTTCGCTGCGCACCGGACCCCACCCTGCGATAACATGCCCATCGCGTAAATAAACGGTTAATTTTGAGACGTCACGGCAATCCAGCTTCCCATCTTGCTGCGCATCCAGGTTCTCTGGCGCTTGGCATACTGGCGCGTTGCCAGTTTCGCGGCCTCGATCGCCTCTGCCATGGACATGCTGCCGCGGATCGCCCCGACCAGTTCCCGGGCGCCGATCGCGCGCGAGGACTGCCGGTCCGGATCCCAGTCGGGTTCCATGCGCCGCGCCTCCTCCAGCGCGCCCGCCGCCATCATCGCGTCGAAGCGCCGGTCGATCCGGGCATTGAGCGCGTCGCGGCCGATCTGCACCACGAAGCAGTCGGCCGCGCCCGGCGGAACCAGCGCCGGGCCGGTCTCGTCCTGCCACGAGGCGAGGCCGCGGCCGGTCTGGCGCAGCACTTCCCAGGCGCGCTGCACCCGCGCCGGATTCAGCAGGTCGATCCGCGACCGTGTTTCCGGATCGAGCGCGTCGGCCATCGCGGCCAGCCCGTCCTCGGCCAGCCGCCCGTTGGCTTCTGCACGGATGTCCGGATCGGTCGGCGGGATGTCCGCCAGCCCCTTCATCAGCGCCTGGAAATAGAGGCCGGTGCCGCCGATGATCACCGGGGCGGGGCGGCGCGCGACCAGCGGCGCGACCTCGCGCAGCCAGTCGCCCACCGAATAGGTCTCGCGGTAGCCGACATGGCCGTAGAGCAGGTGCGGCGCCGCTGCGAGGTCCGCGTCATCGGGCCGCGCGGTCAGGATGCGCCAGCCGTCATAGACCTGCAGCGCGTCGGCATTGACGATCTCGCGGCCCTGCCGCTGCGCGAGCTCCAGCGCCAGCGCGGATTTGCCGGAGGCGGTGCAGCCCGAGAGCAGGACGGGACGGCCGGGATCGGCATCGGGCAGGCGGCTATCCACGGCGAATGCCCGCGCGCCGTCGCCGCGGCACCGAGTGGATGGTTGTGCCTGAGGACAGTTTCGGACAATGTCGCGGCGCATGAGAGGACTTCGAGGAATTGTGTGACATGGGTGACGAGAAAGCAGCGACGCCGGTGACGTTCAAGCGGGTTTTGCTGAAGATTTCCGGCGAGGCGCTGATGGGGGACCAGGGGTTCGGCCTGCATCCGCCGACCGTGGAGCGCATCGCCTCCGAGGTGCTGAAGGTCCACCAGATGGGCGTCGAGATCTGCATGGTGATCGGCGGCGGCAACATCTTCCGCGGGCTGCAGGGCTCCGCGCAGGGGATGGAGCGGACCACCGCCGACTACATGGGCATGCTGGCGACGGTGATGAACGCGCTGGGGATGCAGGCGGCGCTGGAAGCGCTCGGGATTCACACCCGCGTGATCACCGCGATCCGCATGGACGAGGTGGCCGAGCCCTACATCCGCCGCCGCGCCGTGCGCCACCTGGAGAAGAAGCGCGTCTGCATCTTCGCGGCCGGCACCGGCAACCCGTACTTCACCACCGACACCGCCGCGACGCTGCGCGCCAACGAGATGGGCTGCGAGGCGATCTTCATGGGCAAGAACGGCACCGACGGCGTCTACGACAAGGATCCGCGCACCAATCCGGACGCTAAGCGCTATGACAGCGTCACCTATGACGAGGTGCTGGCGAAGAACCTGAAGGTCATGGATGCCTCGGCCATCGCACTGGCGCGGGACAACAACAAGCCCATCATCGTCTTCCCGCTGGACGAGCCCGGCGGGTTCTGCGGCATCTTGCGGGGTGAGGGGACCTATACAAGAGTGCATGGTTAGGCGTATAGAACCGTGCCGGGCCTCGCGGCCCGGGCGGCTCTGCCCCCATGCATCCCGGCTCCCGCTGCGGCGGTCCGAAGCCGGCAACGAAAGAAACAATGAGGCTGCTCGCTCATGTCCACCGAAGACGACCTAGAGATTGATCTCGATGACCTGAAGCGCCGCATGGACGGCGCCATGACCTCGCTGAGGCACGAATTCCAGACGCTGCGCACCGGCCGCGCGGCAGCGACCATGGTCGAACCGATCCATGTCGATGCCTACGGGTCCTCGACCCCGATCAACCAGATCGGCACCGTGAACGTTCCGGAACCGCGGATGCTGACGATCAACATCTGGGACAAGTCGCTGGTCGGCAAGGCCGAGAAGGCGATCCGGGAAAGCGGCCTGGGGATCAACCCGGTGGTCGACGGCACCATCATCCGCCTGCCGATCCCCGAGCTGAACGAAGAGCGACGGACGCAGCTGACGAAGGTCGCCGCGCAATATGCCGAGCATGCCCGCGTCGCGATTCGCAACGTGCGCCGCGACGGCATGGACCAGATCAAGAAGGCCAAGTCCGCCGGCATGAGCGAGGACGACCAGAAGATCTGGGCAGACGAGATCCAGGAACTGACCGACACCGCCATTGCCAATGTGGACAAGGCGCTCGAGTCCAAGCAAGCTGAGATCATGCAGGTGTAAGGCACCTGCATGCCCCTTACGGCCCGCTCCGGCGGGAATTACCTGTTTGCCCTCCGGGGCGCGTTTGTAAAGTCCATCGCACGAGGATAAATTGGCGGCAAAAGATTCCTCCGTTTCTCCGGCATCACATGTCGCGATCATCATGGACGGCAACGGCCGCTGGGCCAAGAGCCGGGGGAAGCCGCGGTTGTACGGGCACAAGATGGGCGCGCGCCGCGTGCGCGAGGTCGTCGAGGCCTGCCCCGACCACGGCGTGCGCTACCTGACGCTCTATGCCTTCTCGACCGAGAACTGGAAGCGCGCGCCGGCCGAGGTTGCGGGGCTGATGGCGCTGTTCCGGCAGTTCATCCGCGCCGAGATGGCCGATCTGGTGAGGGACGGCGTGCGCGTGCGCTTCATCGGCGACCGCCGCCCGCTGAATTCGAAGCTGCGGCGCCTGATGGGCGAACTGGAGCAGGCGACCGCCCGCAACGACACGCTGCACCTGACCGTGGCGCTGAACTACGGCGCCCGCGACGAGCTGGCCCGCGCCGCCGCGCGCATGGCCGCCGATGTCGCTGCGGGCGAGATCTGCGCCGACACGGTCGATGCCGACAGCCTGCGTCCCTATCTCGACACCGCCGACCTGCCGGATCCCGACCTGGTGATCCGCACCTCGGGCGAGACCCGGATCTCGAACTTCCTGCTCTGGCAGGCCGCCTATTCGGAATTCGAGTTCACGCCGGTCTACTGGCCGGATTTCGGCCGCAGCGAGCTGGGCAGCATCCTCGAGAATTTCGGCACCCGCGAACGCCGCTTCGGGGCCGTGCTGACATGAACGACCCTGCCAGGACCGCGCCGGGATCGAAGATGGCCGATCTCGGTCCCCGGCTCCTGTCCGGGCTGGTGCTGGCAGGGGCGGGCATCGCGGTGGTCACGGTGGGCGGTCCGGTGCTGGCGGTCTTCGTCGCCATTGCCGTCGGGCTGATGGTCTGGGAACTGGCGCGGATGTGCGGCTCGGGCGAGGCGGGCATCCTTGCCGCCGTCGCCGGGGTCTCCTCGCTGCTGGCGATGCTGCTGCCCGAGGGCTGGGGCGTGCCCTTCCTGATCCTTCCCGCCTTCGTCGGCATCTCCCGGCTCGTCCACCGCAAGATGACCTTCGCCATCTTCTCGGTGCTGATGCTGCTGGCAGGCTTCGGCCTCGTCCATGTGCGCGGCGATTTCGGCCCGGCCTGGATGGCCTGGCTGATCCTCGTCGTCGTGGTCACGGATGTCTTCGGCTATTTCGCCGGCCGGCTGATCGGAGGGCCGAAATTCTGGCCGAAGATCAGCCCGAAGAAGACCTGGTCCGGCACCGTCGCGGGCTGGATCGGCGCCGCGCTGGTCGGCTGGGGGGCGATTTCGCTGCTCGGCGGCGGCAACGAGGTGATCGGGCTGTCCATCGGCCTGTCGATGGCCTCGCAGCTCGGCGACATCGCCGAAAGCGCGCTGAAGCGCCGGGCAGGCGTCAAGGACAGCTCCAACCTGATCCCCGGCCATGGCGGGCTGTTCGACCGCTTCGATGGCATGCTGGGCGCGACAGTGCTGTTCCTGATGGTGGAGCAGGTGGTGGGCTTCCCGCCCGCGCCCTGGGGATAGGCAATGCGCAGGATTTCCATTTTCGGCGCGACGGGCTCGATCGGCGACAGCACGGTCGACCTGATCCGCCGCGATCCGGAGAGCTACCGCGTGGTGGCGCTGACCGGCGGCGGCAACATTGCCAAGCTGGCCGCCCTGGCGCGCGAATTCCGCGCCGAGATCGCGGTCACGGCCTATCCCGAACGGCTGGCCGAACTTCGCGTGCTGCTGGCGGGCACGCAGACCGAGGCCGCGGCCGGGCCGCAGGCGCTGCTGGAGGCGGCGGACCGTCCGGCGGACTGGATCATGTCGGCCATCGTCGGCGCCGCCGGGCTGCCGCCGGGGCTGCGCGCGCTGCGCCACGGCACGACGCTGGCGCTGGCCAACAAGGAAAGCCTGGTCTGCGCCGGGCCGCTGCTGATGGAGACCGCGCGCCGCCACGGCGCCACTATCCTGCCGGTCGACAGCGAGCATTCGGCGGTCTTCCAGGCGCTGCAGGCCGAGGACTTGTCCTCGGTGGAGCGGGTGATCATCACCGCCTCGGGAGGGGCCTTCCGCGACTGGCCGCTCGAGGATCTGCCCGGCGCGACGCTGGCGCAGGCGTCGAGCCATCCCAACTGGGCCATGGGCCAGCGCATCACCATCGACAGCGCCTCGATGTTCAACAAGGCGCTGGAACTGATCGAGACCCGCGAATTCTTCGGCATCGACCCGGCGAAGATCGAGGCCGTAGTCCATCCCGAGAGCATCATCCACGCGATGGTCGCCCACAATGACGGCGGCATCCTGGCGCATCTGGGCGCGCCCGACATGCGCCACGCGATCGGCTATGCGCTCAACTGGCCCGAGCGCCGCGCGCTTCCCGTCGAGCGGCTGGATTTCGTCAAGCTCGGCAGCCTGACCTTCCGCCCGGCCTGCGAGACGCGCTATCCCGCGCTTCGGCTGGCGCGCGAGGTGATGGCGGCGGGCGGGCTGCATGGCGCGGCCTTCAACGGCGCCAAGGAACGCGCGCTCGACCATTTCATCGCCGGGCGCATCCGCTTCACGGAAATGTCCGATGTCGTGGCGCGCGTTCTCGAAGATTTGGCCGCGGGCAGCGCGCTCTCCGGTCCGGTCACCCTTGAAGAGGTGACCCGCGTGGACCAAATTGCCCGGGATACCGCGGACGCGGCGCTCAGGCTCGGCGAAGCCGCGCACTGACGGACGCGGAACACGGACAAGAAAGGCTAAGGCGTGGACCTGATCGGGCTGATCCCTCAATTCGGCAATCTCATCTGGACGATTGCCGCCTTCGTGGTCGCGCTGTCGGTCATCGTCGCCATCCATGAATACGGGCACTACATCGTCGGCCGCTGGTCGGGTATCCACGCCGAGGTGTTCAGCCTGGGCTTCGGGCCGCGCATCGCGTCCTGGCGCGACAAGCGCGGCACGCTGTGGCAGATCTCCGCGCTGCCGCTGGGCGGCTACGTCAAGTTTCTCGGAGATGCCGATCCGGCAAGCGCCGGCAGGGACGGCGGCTTCGAGCAGATGGATGCCGCGACGCTGAGGAAGACCATGCATGCCGCGCCCCTCTGGGCGCGTTCCGCCACGGTGGCGGCGGGGCCGGTCTTCAACTTCGTGCTGTCGGTCGTGCTCTTCGCCGGGGTGATCCTGTGGCAGGGCCAGGCGACCGATCCTCTGACCATCGACACGCTGCGGCCGATGCCGCCCGCGGTGCAGAGCCTGGAACCCGGCGACGAGCTGCTGGAAATCAACGGAGCCAAGGTGCCGGAACTGGCCGGGTTCGACAGCTTCGTCTCGACCCTGCCCAAGGCGCCGGAGCTCGACTACACCGTTCTGCGCGGCGGGCGCCAGGTCGATGCCATCGGGCCCTATCCCTATCCGCCGCTGGTGTCCTCGGTCAGCCCGAAATCGGCGGCAATGGATGCCGGGCTGGAAAGCGGCGACTACATCCTGTCGGTCGACGGGACGCCGATTTCCTCCTTCGACGACCTGCGCGACGCGGTGACGGTCTCGGCAGGCGAGCCGCTGACGCTGGAGATCTGGCGCGGCGGCGATACCTTCCCGGTCGAGCTGGCGCCGCGCCAGACCGACATGCCGACCGCCGACGGCGGCTTCGAGACGCGTTACCTGATCGGCGTGACCGGCGGGCTGTTCTTCGATCCGGTGACCGAAATGCCGGGACCGTTCTCTGCGGTCGCCATCGGCGCGGGGCAGGTGGCCTTCATCGTGGAACAGAGCCTCTCGGGCCTGTGGCACATGATCACCGGCGCGATCTCGTCCTGCAACCTCTCCGGCCCGATCGGCATCGCCGAGACCTCGGGCGCGGCGGCAAGCCAGGGTCTCGACAGCTTCATTTGGTTCCTCGCCGTGCTGTCCACTGCGGTCGGCATGATGAACCTCTTTCCGATTCCGGTTCTCGACGGCGGACACCTGGTGTTCTTCGCCTACGAGGCGGTCGCGGGCCGTCCGCCGTCCGATCGCGCGCTGCGTGTGCTGATGGCCGGCGGCCTGGCGCTGATCCTCGGGCTGATGGCCTTTGCGCTGACCAACGACATCTTCTGCTGAAGAAATGGCCGCACCCCCATCATGATGGGGGCCGGCCGGCCACAGCCACAAAAAATGGCACCCCCGAAACCGCAAGCCGTTTTGACAAGCACGCCGCCACGGTCTACGGACGGGACAAGGCAAGAAACGGTTCGAGGTGGGCATGGCGCGGCAGCAGGACAGGCGGAGCGGTCTCCGGAACAGTGTGGCATGGAGCATGACGGCCTGGCTCGCGGTTTCCGCGCCGCTGGCCACCATGCCGGTCGGAGCGGTGCTCGCCCAGGAGGCCGGGCGGAGCCTGTCGCGCATCGAGGTCGAGGGCAACCTCCGGGTCGATGACAGCTCGGTCCTGACCTATGCCGGGATCGGCACGGGCACGCCGCTGACCACCGGCCAGATCAACGCCGCCTACCAGCGGATCATGGGGTCGGGCCTGTTCGAGACGGTCGATTTCGACCTCTCCGGCACCGTGCTGACCATCACCGTCAAGGAATTCCCGACGGTCAACCAGATCTCGATCGAAGGCAACCGCCGGATCGACGACGACGTGCTGATGCCGCTGCTGACCACCAAGTCGCGCCGCGTCTACAGCCCCTCGGATGCCGAGAACGACGCCCGCACCATCGCCGAGGCCTACCGCCAGGCCGGGCGGCTGGGCGCCATCGTGACGCCGCGGATCATTCCGCGCAGCCAGAACCGCGTCGACCTGGTCTTCGAGGTCACCGAGAGCGCCGTGGTCGAGGTCGAGCGCATCGCCTTCGTCGGCAACAAGAGCTTCACCGACCGCCGGCTGCGCAACGTGCTTGGCACCAAGCAGGCCGGGCTGTTCCGCGCGCTCGTTGCCCGCGACAGCTATGTCGAGGACCGCATCGCCTATGACCGGCAGGTGCTGACCGACTTCTACCGCGCCCGCGGCTTCGTCGATTTCGAGGTGACCTCGGTCTCCACCGAATTCTCGCGCGAGCGCAACGCGTTCTTCATCACGTTCAATGTGCGCGAGGGCCAGCAATACCGCTTCGGCAAGGTCGGGCTGGCCTCCGAGGTGCCCGAGATCGAAGCCGCCGCCTTCGACGGCATCGTCCGCACGAAGCCCGGGCAGCTCTATTCGCCGGTGCGCATCGACGACGGCATCGCGCGGCTCGAGCGCAAGGCGATCATGGACGGCTACGACTTCATCCGGGTCGATCCGCGCATCCAGCGCAACCCGGAAACCCAGACGCTGGACCTGACCTACACGCTGACCCGCGGCCCGCGCATCTTCGTCGAGCGGATCGACATCGAGGGCAACTCCTCGACCCGCGACGAGGTGATCCGCCGCCAGTTCGACACGGTCGAGGGCGACCCCTTCAACCCGCGCGAGATCCGCAACGCCGCCTCGCGCATCCGCGCGCTGAACTTCTTCTCCAAGGCCGACGTGCAGCCGCGCGACGGCACCGCGCCCGACCGCGTCATCATCGACGTGAATGTCGACGAGCAGCCCACCGGCCAGATCGGCTTCGGCATCAACTACTCGGTCGGCGACGGCTTCGGCGGCACGTTCAACCTGTCCGAGCGCAACTTCCTCGGCCGCGGCCAGCAGCTGTCCTTCTCGGTCTCGGGCGGCGTCGACAACGCCGCGGGCAGCCTGCGCTTCACCGAGCCCGCGCTTCTGGGCCGGGACGTGTCAGGCACGATGGAGGCCTTCTACACCTCGACCGACCAGTGGAGCTCCGACTACAGCACCCGGGAAATCGGCATCCAGCCCTCGCTGGGCTTCAATCTCAGCGACTATTCCCGCCTCAGCGTCCGCTACCGGCTGGCGCAGGAGGACCTCTACGACGTCGATACCGGCACCGAGGGCACCAGCGACAACGGCAGCTCGATCATCCTGCAAGAGGAAGAGGGCGACCGGCTGACCAGCTCGATCGGCTACACCTACACCTTCGACACCCGCCGCGTCGGCATCAACCCGGATGCGGGCATCCGCTTCCAGTTCTCCCAGGACCTCGCGGGGCTCGGCGGCGACAGCGACTACATCCGCACCACCGCCTCGCTGCTCGGCGAGACCAAGCTGATGGGCACCGACCTGAACCTGCGCGCCGAACTTCAGGGCGGGGCGATCGCCGCGCTGAACGGCCAGGACACGCGGATCATCGACCGCTTCGGCGCGGGGCGCCGGGTCCGCGGCTTCGACCGCAACGGCTTCGGCCCGCGTGACCTGACGGCCACCAACGAGGACGCGCTCGGCGGCAACTACTACACCGCGCTGCGCACCGAGATGGACTTTCCGCTGGGCCTGCCCGAGGAATACGGCGTCCGCGGCGGCGTGTTCTTCGATACCGGCTCGGTCTGGGGACTGGACAACACCCAGGGCACCGAGGGCGAAGTGGATGACAGCTTCCACCTGCGGGCGGTGCTGGGCGCGTCGCTGTTCTGGACCACGCCGCTGGGGCCGCTGCGCTTCGACTTCACCAGGGCGGTGATGAAGGAAGACTATGACGAAGAGCAGAACTTCGACTTCTCGATCTCGACGAAATTCTGAGGCCGCGCTGCTCCTCGGCCTGCTTCTGGCAGCCGGGGGCGCCGCGGCGCAGGAGGATGCGCCGGCCACGGCCGTCCCCCCGGCGGCGCCCGCCGGGAGCCTGGCGGCAGCCGTCCCGCAGGCGGCGCCGAGCCCGGTGCTGACCCTGAACCAGGAGGCGATGTTCTCGCAGAGCGCGCTCGGCAAGCGGATCGTCGCCGAGCTGGAGCGCGACCGCAACGCGCTGGCCGCCGAGAACCGCCGCATAGAGGCCGAGCTGACCGCCGAGGAGCAGGAGCTGACCGACCGGCGCGGGGCGACGCCCGCCGCCGAATTCGAGAAGCTCGCCGCGGATTTCGACGAGAAGGTCCAGCGCCTGCGCCAGGAGCAGGACCGCAAGGCGCGGAACCTGCAGCAGCGGCTCGACACCGAGCGGCAGAACTTCGTCAACCGCGCGGCGCCGATCCTCGCCGAGATCGCCCAGGACCGCGGCGCGCAGGTGATCCTCGACAACACCGTCGTGCTGATGGCCTTCGACGTGGTCGACATCACCGAGGAGGCGGTGAAGCGGCTCGACGCGGAAATCGGCAACGGCGCCAGCTCGCTCGGCCCGGCCGAGCCCAGCCCCGAGCTGCGCCCGACGCCGCGGATGCTGCGGCCGATGGCGGTGCCCGGGCAGGGCGGCTCGGCACAGGACGGCGACTGAGCCGCTTGCCCCGCTGCGCGCCGCTTGCTAACCCCTTGGCCCAAGCGCATCTGATCCCGAAGACAGGACGACCATGACCGATTGCCCCGCCACCGCCGATATCGACCTGATCCAGAAGGTGATCCCGCACCGCTACCCGTTCCTGCTGGTGGACCGGGTGAAGGACATCGTGGCGTCGAAATCCGCGACCGGCATCAAGAACGTCACCATGAACGAGCCGCAGTTCACCGGCCATTTCCCGGCGACCCCGATCTTCCCGGGCGTGCTGCAGATCGAGGCGCTGGCCCAGACAGCCTCCGTGCTGGTCGGCCTGTCGCTCGACCTCGTGGGCAAGAACGCGCTGGTCTATTTCATGGGCGTCGACAAGTGCAAGTTCCGCCGCAAGGTGACACCGGGCGACCAGCTGATGCTGTCGGTCGAGGCGCTGCGTGGCGGCGGCAAGGTGTGGAAATTCAAGGGCGTGGCTTCGGTCGACGGCGAAACCGCCTGCGAATGCGAATTCATGGCCATGATCGACGTCCCCAAGGAGTGATCTCTTGAGCATCCACCAAACCGCGCAGGTCCATCCTTCGGCCGTGGTCGAACCCGGCGCCGAGATCGGCGCGGGCGCCATCGTCGGCCCGTTCTCCCTTGTCGGGCCCAAGGTCGTGCTCGGCCCCGGCGTGCACCTGAAGAGCCATGCCGTCGTCACCGGCCTGACCGAGGTGGGCGAGGACACGGTGATCTTCCCCGGCGCAGTGGTGGGCGAGATCCCGCAGGACCTGAAGTTCAAGGGCGAGGAAACCCGCCTTGTCGTCGGCAAGCGCAACCGCATCCGCGAGGGCGTGACGATGAACACCGGCACCGAGGGCGGCGGCGGGATCACCCAGGTGGGCGACGACTGCCTGTTCATGACCGGCTCCCATGTCGGCCATGACGTGATCGTCGGCAACCGGGTGATCATGGCCAACCAGGCCGCTCTGGCCGGGCATTGCCGGATCGATGACGACGTGATCATCGGCGGGCTCTCGGGCATCCACCAATGGGTGCGCATCGGCAAGGGCGCGATCATCGGCGCAGTCACGATGGTGACCAACGACGTGATCCCCTACGGGCTGGTGCAGGCGCCGCGCGGCGAGCTGGACGGGCTAAACCTGGTGGGGCTGAAGCGCAAGGGCGTGGCACGCTCGGACATCACCGCGCTGCGCGCCGCCTACCAGATGCTGGCCCAGGGCGAGGGCGCCTTCCTCGACCGGGCCCGCAGGCTCGCAGACGAAACCGAGAGCCAGTATGTGCGCGACATCGTCGAGTTCATCCTCGGTCAGACCGACCGGTCCTTCCTGACCCCGCGCTGAGCCGGTGGCCGGTCCCCTTGGCATCATCGCCGGGCAGGGCGGCCTTCCCGTCGCGCTGGCCGGTGCGGTCGCCGCCTCCGGGCGCGGCGTGGTGCTGGCCGAGATGGAGGGCCATCCCTCCGGCGTTCCCGGAAACCATCCGGTCGTGCCCTTCCGTGTCGAGCGCCTCGGCGCGCTGTTCCGCGGGCTGCGCGCCCATGGGGTCGAGGAGGTTGCGATGGCCGGCATCCTCCACCGCCCCGATTTCGATCCCCGCCGCTTCGACCTGAAGACCCTGCGGCTGGTGCCGCGCATCTTCCGCGGGCTGAAGGCGGGAGACGACGCGCTGCTGCGGATGGTGATCGCGATCTTCGAGGAGAACGGGTTCCGCATCCGCGGCGCGCATGAATTCCTGCCGGACTTCGTCGCCTCCGCCGGTGCCATGACCCGGAATGCCCCCTCGGAGGCACAGGCTCGCGACGCAGAGCGCGGCCGCGCCATCCTGTCGGCCATAGGCGCCCAGGACGTGGCGCAGGCCTGTGTCGTGGCGCGCGGGCTATGCCTCGGCATCGAGTCGATCTACGGCACCGACGCGCTGCTGTCGGACGTGGCGCGCCACCGCCCCGAGCGCCGCCCCGAGACCGGGGGCACCTTCGTCAAGGTCGCCAAGCCCGGGCAGGAGATGCGCGCCGACATGCCGGTGATCGGTCCCGCGACCGTGGCCGGGGTTGCCGCGGCGGGGCTCGACGGCATCTGTCTCGAAGCGGGCCGCGTGATGGTGCTCGATGCGGGCGAGGCGGTCCGGCTGGCGGAAGAGAAGGGGATCAGCATATGGGCGATCTGAGCGCGCCGCCGCCGCGGCTGTTCCTGCTGGCGGGCGAGCCGTCCGGAGACGCGCTCGGCGGCGCGCTGGCGGCCGGGCTGCGCGATCTCGTGCCGGGCATCCGGTTCGACGGCGTGGCCGGTCCGCTGATGCAGGCGGCGGGCGTGCCGAGCCTCTTCCCGATGGACGAGCTCAGCGTCATGGGGCTGGCCGAGGTTCTGCCGCGCTACATGGACCTGCGGCGGCGGCTGCACGAAACGGCCGAGCATGTCGTAGCCACGAAGCCCGATGCGCTGGTCACCATCGATGCACCGGATTTCTCGCTGCGGGTGGCGAAGCTGGTGAAGGCGAAGGCGCCGGAAATCCGCACGATCCACTATGTCGCCCCGTCGGTCTGGGCCTGGCGGCCGGGCCGGGCGAAGAAGATGGCGCAGATGATCGACCAGGTGCTGGCGCTGCTGCCCTTCGAGCCGCCCTTCATGGAGGCCGAAGGGATGCGCTGCGATTTTGTCGGCCACCCGGTCGCGGCCGAACAGCAGCCCGGGCCGGAGGCGGCGCGCCGCTTCCGCACCAGCCACGGCATCGCGCCGGATGCGCCGCTGGTGCTGGTGCTTCCGGGCTCGCGCAAGGGCGAGGTCTCGCGGCTGGCGCCGATCTTCGGTCCGGCCATTGCCGGGGTGGCCGCGAAGGAGCCGCGGGCGCGCTTCGTGCTGCCCGCCGCCGCGCCGGTGGCCGATTTGGTGCGCGAGGTGACGGCCGGCTGGACGGTCAAGCCGCTGATCCTCGATCCGACCCGCGGCAGCACGCTGATGGAGAAAGCCGCCGCCTTCGCCGCCGCGGATGCCGCGCTGGCCGCGTCCGGCACGGTGAGCCTGGAACTGGCCGCCACCGACACGCCGATGGTGATCGCCTATACCTTCACGCGCCTCACCAACGCGATCATGAAGCGCATGGCGCTGATCGACACGGTGACGCTGGTGAACCTGGTCTCGGAAAGCCGCGTGGTGCCGGAATTCCTGATGGAGAACTGCCGCCCCGAGCCGATCGCCGAGGCGCTGCTGCAGGTGCTTGCCGATGCGGGGCCGCAGCGCGAGGCGGCGCGGCTGACGATGGAGCGGCTGGGGCGCGGCGGCCCGCCGCCCGGGCTGAGGGCGGCGCGGGCGGTGCTCGACGGCATCGGCCATCCTGCCGCCTGACCGCGGAATTTGCGACGCTGGTCCTGACCGGGGCGCTCAGCCATGATGGCATGGATGCCCCCTCTCGCCCGGAATGGAAACGTTGGTGCAACCGGAGCGGCAGATTGCCATGAGAGGAGATTGAACATTCCAGAACCCATTGCCCTTGTCGTGCTGGACATCGCCAAGTCCGTCTTTCAGGTCCACGCCGCCGACTGCGAGGGCAAGCCGGTCTCGCGCAGGAAGCTCAAGCGCGAGGAGGTGGAGCCGTTCTTCAGGGCGTTGCCGCCTTGCCAGATCGGCCTCGAAGCCTGTCCCGGCAGCATTGCTGGGCCCGGACTCTCCGGAGCCTCGGCCACGACGTGAGCTGCTGCCCGCGCAATATGTCCGGCCTTACGTCAAGGCGAACAAGAACGATGCGGCGGACGCGGAAGCTATCTGCGAGGCCATGACCCGGCCGTCCATGCGCTTCGCGCCCGTCAAGGAGGAGAGCAAGCAGGAAATCCTGGCGATGCATCGCGTGCGGGAGATGCTAATCCGGCAGCGCACGCAGGCGATCAACGGGATCCGTGGCCACCTGGCGGAATTCGGCGTTGTCGGGCCTCGGCGCGCCCATCGCGTGAAGCTTCTGGTCGACGTGATCGGGGACGAGGAAGACACCCGCCTGCCCATGGCTGCGCGGCAGGCGCTGCCCTATCTCGTCGAGCAGCTCGAGCAGGTTGCCGAAAAGCTGGCATCCATCGACAAGGGGCACGTTTCCCTCGCCGCGCAGGACGAGGCCTGCAAGCGGATCATGACGATCCCGGGCGTCGGCGTCGTCAAAGCGACGGCAATCGTCGCATCGGCCCGCGCCGCGGACGACTATAAGTCCGGCCGCCACTTGGCGGCCTGGCGGAGCCTCGTGCCGCGGCAGCATTCCACAGCCTGCGTCGATCGTCTCGGCGGGATCAGCAAGCGCGGCAATGGCTACCTGCGCCGCCTGCTGATCCACGGCAGCAGGTCGATCATGCGCTGGCGGAGAAAATCCTGGACGTGGCTCGCCCGGCTGCGTGGCCGACGCCCGGCAAATGTTGCCACGGTCCCGGTCGCGAACAAGACAGCGCGCGGGATCTGGGCCATGCTCAAGTATGGCGGCGTCTACGGCACGCCGATGCGGAACGCAGTATCCGCCCCGCCGGACTTGCAGTTCCCCGCAAGTTGATGCGGTGAATTGGTTCGCCTGCCAGCCCTGGCCCTGGCGGCGGCGATAGGGTCATGAGCCGCCATGCGGCACCGGATGCGCGGGGTGCGGGCCTGGCACGGAGCCGGGTGGAACCGGAGGCCGCCGGGAGCGGTCCGGGGGACGGGCGGCTGGACCGCAGGCTCGGGGCGATGCCCGGGGCCCTAGGGGAGCGGCCGGGGAAGCCGCTGCCCGCGGCGGTCCGGGACCGGCCGGACGCCGAGGCGCCCGCCGGTTCCTCTCCGGCGGGACTGCCAGCGGAGACGGGATCCCCGGGGGGCATTCCGCGGCGTCCGCCCTGCGCATCCGGGCCGCCGGCGGTCCCGTCCCGATCCTGCAGGACGCCACGGAAGTCAACTTCAGGCGCGGCCCCGGAGAAGGCCGGGCTCGCCCTCCCGGCCGGGCACAAGCTGGAGGACGGCCGCCGCGGGAAGCGCGCCGCCTGCGGGGTCCGGATGCATGCCGACCCGGCGGCCGCGC
>NZ_JAATVU010000044.1 GCF_013184745.1 Mangrovicoccus sp. HB161399 | reverse complement strand
GCGCGCCTGCATTCCGGGCCGGAAGCAACGCAAAACCCAAGTCAAACACGACAAGCGCCGCTGCAAACGACGCAAGCGTATCGAGATCATGTTCGGCAGGCTTAAAGACTGGAGGCGCGTAGCGACCAGATACGACAGATGCCCCAGGACATTCTTCCCTGCCATCACTCCCCCCGCGATCGTCATCTACTGACCATGAGTCCTGACCCTAGAGGCTTCCGACAAAAAATCCCGTTCCACGACCAGCTGCCCAATCTTGGCGTGCAGCCTCTCGACCTCGGCGGCCGATATCGTCGGATCGGCTGTCGCCTGAGCGCCGAAGGCCGACTCCATGTTGTCAATCGCCGTCCGTTTCCACCCGCTGATTGATCATGGTGGGGTGGACAGCGTACCTTTTAGCCAGCTCGGCCGTCGTCAGTTCCTCGCGGATGGCCTCGAAGGCCACGTTCGCTTTGAACTCCGCTGAATAGCGTTTTCGTTTCGTCATCTCGGGTCAGTCTTCGTCAGGCGCTACAGCTTAACACCTGGTCCGAAATCCCGCGACCACCTCTATCGTTCAAGTTTGGCCAAGCTCGCCGCCCCGGCAGCGCGGTGTCAAGCGCTGGCGGCCCTTCCGGCTGGATTGACCGCGGGCCGCGCTTTGCCTACACCGCCTGCGACGAGAAAAGAGGCCCGCCATGACCGACCGCCCCACCTGCTTCCAGGATATCCTGATGCGCCTCCAGGCCTATTGGGCGCGCCAGGGCTGCGCCGTGCTGCAGCCCTATGACATGGAGGTCGGTGCGGGCACCTTCCATCCGGCGACCACGCTGCGGGCGCTCGGCTCGAAGCCCTGGGCGGCGGCCTATGTGCAGCCGTCGCGGCGGCCGACCGACGGGCGCTACGGCGAGAACCCGAACCGGCTGCAGCACTATTATCAGTATCAGGTGCTCATCAAGCCGTCGCCCGCGAACCTGCAGGAGCTGTACCTCGGCTCTCTGGAAGCCATCGGCATCGAGATGGATCTGCACGATATCCGCTTTGTCGAGGACGACTGGGAGAGCCCGACCCTGGGCGCCTGGGGGCTTGGCTGGGAGGTCTGGTGCGACGGCATGGAAGTCAGCCAGTTCACCTATTTCCAGCAGGTCGGCGGCCATGACTGCAAGCCGGTCTCGGGCGAGCTGACCTACGGGCTGGAGCGCCTCGCCATGTACGTGCTGAACATCGACCACGTGATGGACATGCCGTTCAACGATCCGCAATCGCCGCAGCCGCTGACCTATGGCGACGTGTTCCGCCAGACCGAAGGCGAATACAGCCGGTTCAACTTCGATCAGGCCGACACCGAGAAGCTGCTGCAGCATTTCGAGGATGCCGAGGCCGAGTGCCAGTCGATCCTTGCCGCGCCATATGACGATCCCAAGACCGGCAAGCGCATCGTGATGGCGCATCCGGCCTATGACCAGTGCATAAAGGCCAGCCACCTGTTCAACCTGCTCGACGCGCGCGGCGTGATCTCGGTCACCGAGCGGCAGGCCTATATCGGCCGGGTGCGGGCGCTGGCCAAGATGTGCGCCGACGCCTTCGTGCAGACCGAGGCGGGCGGTTTCGCGGGCTGACCTGGCCGCTGTCTGCAGGCGGGGCGGCGGGTCGCCTCGGGCGCCGTCTGCTCGCCGGGCATCCGCCGCGATGCGGAGTGCGGCAGGGCATTGCCGTCGTGGCTTGGAGGGGGACAGGCTCCCGGCCGGCCTGATGCGGACGGGACCGTGCGCGGAATGGCTGCCGATGGGCGGGTCCGGGGCCGCATCAAGTGCAGGGCCGTCCCGTCTCTCCTGAGCGTGGCAGCGGTCAGGCCGCTCCAGGGCGGCGTGCGATGTCGAACCAGGCGGCCATGCGGCCGGGATGCCAGCTTTCGACGGGCTCCAGCCCGGCGGCTTCGAGCCAGCCGAGATAGGTGTCGCGGCCGAAGACCGAGATCGGCGGGAAGACCCCTATCATCGCGAAGACCGGCGCCAGCTTCCGCGCGATGACAGAGTTGTCCGCCACGCAGGTGGTCGAGGTGACCAGCACCCCGCCGGGCTTCACCAGCGAGGCCAGATGCGCCACCGCCGCGTCCGGATGGGGCAGGACATGGAACAGGTTCAGCGCCAGAACCGCGTCGTACTCGCCCGACAGCTCGTCCCACCAGGCGGTCCGGAAGGCGACATTGACGATCCCGGCAGCCGCGCGCTTTCGCTCCGCGATCTCGATCATGTTCGGCGAGAAATCCGTGGCCTCGACATGGGAGACATGGGGCGCATGGGCGAGCGCGGTCGATCCGGTGCCGCAGCCGGCCTCCAGCAGATGCGAGTCCGCCGACAGGTATTTTCGCGTGCGGCGCAGCTTCTCGCGGTAGGCGGCCTCGTCGCGCACCGGCGTGGCGGCATAGCGCTTGGCCAGCTTGTTCCAGAACTTGAGGGGGTCCCTCACGACGCCGCCCCGGCCAGTCCGGGCAGAAGCGACCGTAGCCCGGCGGCGATCATGCTGACGGCGATGGCGGCCAGGATCATGCCCATCAGGCGGGACATGATCGCCCGCGCGGTCTGGCCCAGCAGCGCGCCAAGCGGCCCGGCGAAGAGCAGAACGGTGCACAGAAGCGCCAGCACCGCGGCCAGAACCCCGGCATAGAGCGCGATGTCGAGCGGGGTCTTCACCTGCCCGGAGAACACGATCAGCGTGGTGATCGTGCCCGGCCCGACGATGATCGGGAAGGTGAGCGGATAGAAGGCCAGTTCCTTGGCGCGGGCGAAGCCGTCCTGTTCATCCTCGCTGCCGTGATGGGTGCTGCTTTCCTCGCCATGCAGCATGTTGAGCGCGATCAGCAGCAGCACGAGCCCGCCGGCCACGCGGAAATCGTCGACCGAAATGCCGAAGAGCCGCAGGATCGGCGACCCGGCGAGCGCTGTTGCGGCGCACATCACCGCGGAATAGAGCCCCAGCCGCAGCGCGACCGAGCGGCGCAGGCTCTTGGTGAAGCCGTCGGTCAGCCCGAGAAACACCGGCAGGTTCACGAAGGGATTCATGATCGCGAATAGCGCGCCGAAAAACTTGATTGCAGAAATGTGGTCCATGCCCCGATCCCTTCGCCGGCCCCATTCCTGCGGGTCCGGGGGCTTCCGGTCAACGGGCGGACTGTCGCTGCGCCGGGTTTCGCGGCGGCGCCTTGCCGCCCGCGCGGGAGGCCGGCTACCCGTTCCCTCCGCGTCGGCAGGATTTCAGGCGGGCCGGGGGCAGTTTCCGCTCGACCGGCGGCCGTCCCGCGGCAAGTCTGGCGGCAGACCCCGCCGACCGGAGCCCGCCATGACATCCGACTTCCTCCAGCTGCTTCTGCCGGTCTACGGCACCTACCTGATCGCGGCTGCGAGTCCGGGGCCGAGCAACATGGCGATCATCGGCACGGCCATGACCCAGGGCCGGGCGGCCGCGATGGTGCTGGTCCTCGGCGTGATGACCGGCAGCATGGCCTGGGCGGCGCTGGCCGCCTGCGGGATCTCGACGGTCCTTGCCGCACATCCCGGGGCGCTGCATGCCGTGCGGATCGGCGGCGGGCTCTACCTGCTCTGGCTGGCGCGCAAATCGGCGTTGGCCGCGCTGGCGCCGGGGGAGATGCGGATGGCGGCGGCCCCGGAGCCGCGGCGCGCGCTCTACCGCAAGGGCCTGCTCCTGCACCTGGCGAATCCCAAATCGGTGCTCGGCTGGGCGGCCATCCTGTCGCTGGGCCTGCGGCCGGAGGCGCCGCCCCATGCGCTGCAGGCGATGGTGGGCGGCTGCGCCCTGCTGGGGCTGGCCGTCTTTTCAGGATATGCGGCGGCATTCTCGGCCCCGCCGATGGCGCGGGCCTATGCCCGGGCGCGGCGCTGGATCGAAGGCGGCCTGGCGGCGGTCTTCGGCTATGGCGGGCTGCGCCTGCTTCTGGCCCGCGGCTGAGCCGCCGCGGGGGACGGGCGGAGCCCTGCGGCCCCGCCCTGGGACAGCATCAGACCGCGAGGGTCACCAGCGCGTGGCGCTTCTTGCCGGCCGAGAGCTTGACCGGGGCCGACAGCGCGGCCGCGTCGAGCATCAGCCCGGCATCGGTCAGCGGCTCGTCGTTCAGCCGCGCGCCGTTGTCGGTGATCAGGCGCTTGGCCTCCTTGCCGGATTTCGCCAGCCCGGTGCGCACGATCAGCTGCACGATCGAGATGCCGCCGCCGACCTCCTCGGCCGACAGTTCCAGCGTCGGCAGGTCGTCGCCGACGCCGCCCTTCTCGAACACCTCGCGCGCGGTGGCCTCGGCCGCCGCCGCCGCCTCGGCGCCGTGCAGCAGCGTCGTCACCTCGTTGGCGAGGATGATCTTGCCCTCGTTGATCTCGGACCCGGCCAGCGCGCCCAGGCGGTCGCATTCGTCGACCGGCAGCTCGGTATAGAGCTTCAGGAAGCGGCCGACATCGGCATCGGTCGTGTTGCGCCAGAACTGCCAGAATTCGTAGGGCGACAGCATCTCGCCGTTCAGCCAGACCGCGCCGCCCGCGGACTTGCCCATCTTGCGCCCGTCCGAGGTGGTCAGCAGCGGCGAGGTCAGGCCGTAGATCTCGCGGTCGAGAACGCGGCGGGTCAGGTCGATGCCGTTGACGATGTTGCCCCACTGGTCGGACCCGCCCATCTGCAGCACGCAGCCGTAGCGGCGGTTCAGCTCCAGGAAGTCGTAGGCCTGCAGGATCATGTAGTTGAATTCGAGGAACGACAGCGACTGCTCGCGGTCGAGGCGCGATTTCACCGACTCGAAGCTCAGCATGCGGTTGACCGAGAAATGGCGGCCGATGTCGCGCAGGAAGTCGAGGTAGTTCAGGCTGTCCAGCCACTCGGCATTGTTGCGCATCAGCGCCTTGTTGCCGCCAGAGGCGACCGGGGTGCCCGCCTTGTCGTTGTACTCCAGGTAGCGCGCGAAGACCTTCTGCATGCCGCGGATGTTCGCCTCGATCTGCTCGGGGCCCAGGAGCGGCCGCTCGTCGGAGCGGAAGGACGGATCGCCCACCTTGGTGGTGCCGCCGCCCATCAGGGTCAGCGGGCGGTGCCCGGTCTTCTGCAGCCAGCGCAGCATCATGATGTTCAGCAGGTGGCCGACATGCAGCGAGGCTGCCGTTGCGTCATATCCGATATAGGCGGTGACCACTCCCTTGGTCAGCGCGTCGTCAAGCCCCTGCAGGTCGGTGCAGTCCGCCATGTAGCCGCGCGACTGCATGACATTGAGAAACTCGGATCTGGGAGTATAGGTCATCGTTGTCGCCCTTTTTCGGATGGGCGGGGTATAGGGGGTTCGATGGAAGAGGAAAAGGCCTCTGGCGCGGTGCGGGCGCTCGGCACGATGTCGGGGACATCGCTGGACGGGGTCGATGCTGCGGTGCTGGTCACGGACGGCGTGGAGATCCGCGGATTCGGGCAGACCGGGTACCGCGCCTACGGCGCGAACGAGGCGGCCGTGCTGCGCGCGGCGCTGGGGCGCTGGCCCGGCGAAGAGGGCGTGGAGTCGGCGGCGGAGCTGGTGACGGCGGCGCATGTCGACCTGCTCAGGACATTTGCCGATGCGGAGCTGATCGGATTCCACGGCCAGACCTTCGCGCACGAGCCGCGCGGGCGGGGCACCCACCAGGCCGGGGACGGACAGGCGATTGCCGATGCCACCGGGCGGCCGGTGGTCTGGGATTTCCGTTCGGCCGATATCCGCGCGGGCGGGGAGGGCGCGCCGCTGGCGCCGGTCTTCCACTGGGCGCTGGCGCGCTGGATCAAGGCGGAGGCGCCGGTTGCCTTCCTCAATCTCGGCGGCGTCGGCAATCTCACCTGGGTGAATCCGGCGGCGGAGGATCCCTTCGCGCCGGGCGCGCTGCTGGCGTTCGACACCGGGCCCGCCAATGCGCCGGTCAACGACCTGGTGGAACGGCGGCTGGGCTGGACGCAGGACCGCGGCGGCGCGCTTGCGGCCTCGGGCCGGGCGCATGTCAACACGGTGGTCGACATGCTGGCGCACCGCTTCTTCCAGCGGCCGCCGCCGAAGAGCCTCGACCGCGACGCCTTCCCGGATCTCGCCGAGCGGGTGATGGGGATGAGCGATGCCGATGCCGCCGCCACGCTGGTCCGGTTCGTCGCCGAGTCGGTGGCGGCCGGGATGGTCTGGTGCCCGTCCGTACCGGCGCAGCTGCTGGTGACCGGTGGCGGGCGCCACAACGCGGCGATGATGGCGGCTCTGGCGGAGCTCCTGCCCTGCGAGGTGGTGCCGGTGGAGGCAGTCGGGCTCGACGGCGACATGCTGGAGGCGCAGGCCTTCGCCTATCTGGCGGTGCGCGCGCTGCACGGCCTGCCGCTGTCGGGGCCGGGCACGACCGGTGCGCCGGAGCCGGTTCCGGGCGGGCGCATTTCCTGGCCTGGCACGCCGGAGGGCTGACGTTGCGCAAGCTTCGGGGATTTTTCGCAGAACCGTCATGAACCCGCTTGACGGGGCCGGCAGGCATCCTTAGAGAGCCCGGACACAGTGGGCCGTTAGCTCAGTTGGTAGAGCAACTGACTTTTAATCAGTGGGTCACAGGTTCGAATCCTGTACGGCTCACCACTGTATTCCCAGAAGAAAACAGCGATGCATCCCCCTCGGGGGTGCGGCCGCCGGTGGCAGCTGCCGCTGGTCCGGCAGGCGGACTGCCGGACCTGGGCCGCGTTTCCGCGGCAAGGCGCCAAATGCCGGTGCCTGTCCGCTGCCCATGGGCAATGGGATCTCTGCCCTTCCACAAGCCCGTCGGCATGCGGAGTCGGCGGCGGGCGGGGCCAATCCATGCATTTTCTGCCGGCAGCAGCGTCGAACGGCATGCCCGGCAGGATCGCGTGCGGCTGCCTGCACTCCGGGTTCCGGTTTCCGCCGCAGGCGCGGCGCCGGCCGATGTGCCGCGCAGGTCGGTACGCTTGCAGCGGCTGGCGCCACGCGGTCATCCGCCGTTGCGCCCGTCATCCTCCCGGGGCTGCCGCCGCAACTGGCTCAGAGCCGGTTCAGCAGGTCGCGCGTCGGCCATGCATCCGCCGGCAAGCCCAGCCGGATCTGCTCCTTCTGCACCGCCTCGCGGGTCTTCTCGCCGAGGATGCCGTCAATGCCGCCGACATCGTGGCCGCGCGCGGCAAGCTTCTTCTGCAGGGCCACCATCTCGTTGCCGGAGAGCGGCGGCGAGGGGTTTCCGGCGGCGAAGACCGGCGCGCCCTCCAGACGGGTGGCGAAATAGGCCGCGGTGGTCACGTAGACGAAGCTCTGGTTCCATTCGAATAGCACGCGGAAATTCGGATAGGCGAGGAAGGCCGGTCCGTTGCGTCCCTCGGGCAGCAGCAGCGAGGCCGGGAGCCCGGCGAGGTCGCCCTGGCGCGGCTTCACGCCCATCCTGGCCCAGTCGCGGGTGGAAAGCTGGTGGTCGAGCCCGGACTTGGACCAGTCGAGGTTCGACGGCACGGTGACCTCCTGCAGCCATGGCTCGTTCGGCCGCCAGCCCAGCGAGCGCAGCATCTTCGCACCGGAATGGAGCGCATCCACCGAGGAGCCCTTCAGGTCAACATGGCCGTTGCCGTCGCCGTCGACGCCGTTTTCCAGGATGTCGGCGGGCAGCATCTGCACCTGGCCGATCTCGCCCGCCCAGGCGCCGGTGGTGCGGACGGGGTCGAAATCGCCGCGCTCGTACAGCGTCAGCGCGGCGAAGGCCTGCGGGCGGAACAGCTCGGGGCGGCGGCAGTCATGAGCCAGCGTCAGCAGCGCGTTGAGCGTGTTGAAGTCGCCCTGCACCTGGCCGTAATCGGTTTCCAGCGCCCAGAAGGCCAGAAGGATGCCCTTGGGCACGCCGTATTGCCGCTGGATCGAAGCGAAGGTGGAGGCGTATTTCTGCGCGTTGCGCTGGCCGTTCTGCATGCGGTTGGCGCTGATCACCCGCCGCGCGAAATCGGTGAAGTTCATCCGGAAGATGCCCTGCGCGCGGTCGGCATTCAGCACCTTCTGATCCTGGCGCGCATTGGCGAGGAAGCGGTCGACATTGGCGGCGGAATGCCCGCGGGCGACGGCCTCCTGCTTGAAGCCTGAAAGGAACGAGGAAAAGCTGCCGCCGCACTGGGCCTGGGCGGTTCCGGCCGCGAGCACGAGGCATAGGGAAGAGAGGGCGTGGCGCATGGGAGGCTCCTGGATCCGGCTCTGCCCCCGTCTACCATGCGGCGGCCGGGGGCGTCACCGGATAGCTGGGGCGATTGCCGCGATGAGCAAGGCCAGGCCGAGCAGCGCCGCCCAGACGCGCCAGAGCAGCCCGACCGAGGCGTCGATTTCCGCGGCGCCGATCTCGCGCTTGCCCTCCGGATTCACGTAGGGATAGTCGCGCATCACCCCGTCATAGCTGCGCGGTCCCGAGAGCGCGATGCCGAGCGCCCGGGAGGCGGCGGCCTCGGGCCAGCCGGCATTGGGCGAGCGGTGGCGCCGCGCCTCGGCAATGATCGCGCCCGCCGCGCCCCAGAGCGACCAGAGCGCGGCGATGATCAGCGCGGTCAGCCGCGCCGGGACGAGGTTGACGAGATCGTCGAAGCGCGCGGCGGCCCAGCCGAAGGCCTCGTGGCGGGGCGTGCGGTAGCCGATCATGCTGTCGGCGGTGTTCACGGCCTTGTAGGCGAGGATGCCCGGCAGGCCGAGCAGCAGGTACCAGAAGGCGGGGGCGACGACGCCGTCCGAGAGGTTCTCCGCCGCGCTCTCGATCGCGCCGCGGCCGATGGCGGAGGCATCCATGTCGCGCGTGTCGCGGCCGACGATCATCGCCACGGCCTGCCGTCCCTCGGGGAGCCCCTGCCGCAGCGCGGCGGCAACCGCAGCGACATGCTGGCAGAGGCTCTTCTGCGCCAGCAGCACCGCGGCGCAGAGCACCGACCAGACCGGCCCGAGGGGCAGGGCCTCGATCGCCAGTCCGAGCCCGAAGGCGCCGGTGACGAGGACGAGGAGCGCGGCCACCCCCTTGATCCGGCGGGCGCTGCCGCGGTTCCAGCCGCGGTCGAGCGCGGACACGGCCCGGCCCATCAGCACGGCCGGATGGGGCAGGCGGCGCCAGAGGAAGTCGGGTTCACCGAGCAGGGCGTCAATTATCAGCGCTGCAGCAAGGCAGGCGGCGTGAGTCGTTATCATGCCTACATGATCCGGCGTGGCTTCGGGTCGGGCTGCGTGATCGGCTGCCCGGACCCCGCTGTCCAGCCGATTCGCTGCGCCCCGTCGAGTGGGGTATTCCGGAGAAGAACTGGTTTTTGGTTCCAAATCGACTCATGCTGCAGGCGCATTATGATCCGCGCCAGGGTGCCGCAGTGCAGAAAAAATGTCGGATCCAAAGGGCTTCCGTTAACGTAAACTTGGATAATTTAAGATTTTGGTAATTCTTTCGGCGGCATCTGGAAGCTGGGGGATAAGGGTCCGAAGGTCTTCGCCGACGGCTTGAAGGCATGGAAGAAAGAGGAGCGGGAAACTGGATGCACGTCCTCATCGTGGAAAGCGACACCGAGCTGGGCCGGGTATGGCGGCGCCACCTGGAACGCACCGGCAAGGAGGTCACGCTGGTCCACAGCCAGGAGCAGGCAGTGGACGAGTTGAACCGCCGCAGCTTCTCGATTCTCGTGCTCGACGCCCTGCTCGAAGAGGGCAGCCCCTTCGCGGTGGCCGATGTTGCCGGCTACCGCTGGCCGGACATGAAGGTGGTCTTCGTCACCCGGCAGAGCTTCTTTTCCGACGGCTCGATCTTCCGCCATGCCAGCAATGCCTGTGCCATGCTGAGCCATGACACGCTGCCAGAGGATCTCGACGCGGTGCTGGATCACTACGGCACCTCCTGAGCGGCGGCTGCGGCCGGGAAAGCGATTGAAGCCCCCTTGCCGCTGGCCTAGTGTCGCGGCGCAGCAAGGTGAGGTTCTCCCCATGACACGCATCCTGACTGGCGCCGCTTTCGTCCTGGCGCCCGGCGCCGCTCTGGCCCATCCCGGGCATCTGGCCGATCTGGCGGGGCACAACCACTGGGTGGCCGGTGCCGCGGTCGGCGCGGCGATCCTGGTCGGCCTCTGGGCCGGGCTGAAGGGCCGCGGCCGCAAGGAAGAGGCCGAGACCGAGGAGCAGGACGGCGCCCAGCCCGAGGCCGACGCCGCCTGACCGGCTGCCCTCGGTTCAGCCGTGGGCCTTGTGCGCGACCTCGTAGGCGGCCTTCTGCTCGGCCGTCGCCTCGGTCTGGTGCTTCTCCCGCCACTCGGAATAGGGCATGCCGTAGAAGGCCTCGCGGCCCTGCGCCTTGTCCATCTCGATGCCGCGCGCGTTGGCTGCCTCCTGGTACCACTGGCTCAGGCAGTTCCGGCAGAAGCCTGCCAGCGTCATCATGTCGATGTTCTGCACGTCTGTGCGCGCCGCCAGATGGTCGCGCAGGCGGCGGAAGGCGGCGGCCTCGAGCTCGGTCTGCGTCTGCGGGTCGATGTCGGGCAGGCTCATGTCCCAGTCTCCTCTTAGGGTCGGGCCCAGTCTGGCGCGGCTTGCGGGCAGGGTCCAGAGGCGCCGCGATCAACTCAGCGGATCGCGCGCCTCGCGGGCATCGTGCAGCGCGCGGCGCAGCAGCGGCGCCAGCCGCGCGCCCCAGGCGGCCTGCTGGGCGGGGGTGGCGATCAGGTCGTTGCGGATCTCGATCAGCGTGTTCAGGTGCCCCTGGCGCAGCGCATGGCGGTCGACCGCGTCGCCCGGCAGGTGGCCGGAATAGGGCTGGTTGTCGCCGATCTCCAGCGGCGCGCCGGACACCTCTTCCACCCAGTCCGCGAAATCGGGCGCCGAGAGCGCGGCGATGAAGGCTTCGCTCAGCCGCCGGTCCGCCGCCGACAGGATGCCGACCTGCCAGGGGCGGGGCGGCCGCCCGGCCAGCTGCCGCGTGAAGGAATGCACCGAGACCAGCACCGGATCGGCCCGCGCGCTCATCAGCTCCGCCAGCGCGCCGTGATAGGGCCGGTAGAAGGCGTCCAGCCGCCGGGCGGTCTCGGAAGAATCGGCATGGCGGTTCGCCGGGATGATCGAGCCGTCATAGATCCGCATCAGCAGGGTCGGGTCGTCCTCGCCGCGGTTCGGGTCGATCACCAGCCGCGAGAATCGCGAGGCGGCGACCGGCGCCTCCAGCGCCTCGCCGAGCGCCAGCGCCACCCCGAGCGCGCCGACGTCATAGGCGATGTGGCGCTCCATGTCCCGCGGCGGCAGGCCCAGATCGCCGCCGTTCACCGAGGCGGGGACGATATTCGTCGCATGGTCGCAGCTGACCACCCAGGTCCCGCTGCGCTCCGCTCCGGTCACTTCGAAAGCCCTGGCCATTTCCATACTCTCCCGCCTGCGCGCTACTGGACTGTTGCCGCTAACATCGTTTTGCTTCATTAGCGTCCGTGTAGCGAAAGGGAGGCTGCAAGTGAAACGCCAACGCAACACAAAGATCGTGGCCACGCTCGGCCCCTCGTCCTCCACTTACGAGCGGATCCGGGCGCTCCACGAGGCGGGGGCCGACGTGTTCCGCCTCAACATGAGCCATGGAAGCCATGATGAGATCGCCGAACGCCACCGGATCATCCGCCAGGTCGAGGCCGACCTGAACTCGCCCATAACCATTCTCGCCGACCTGCAGGGGCCGAAGCTGCGCGTCGGAACCTTCGCCGGGAACTCCGAGATGCTGGAGGAGGGCGCGTCCTTCCGCCTCGATCTCGACGAGGCCGACGGCGATGCCAGCCGCGTGCGCCTGCCGCATCCGGAAATCTTCGCCGCGCTGAAGCCGGGCTCGATGCTCCTGGTCAATGACGGCAAGATCCGCCTGAAGGTCGAGAAATGCGGCCCCGATTTCGCGGATTGCACCGTGGTCATCGGCGGCGAGATCTCCAACCGCAAGGGCGTCAATGTGCCCGACGTGGTTCTGCCGCTCGCCGCGCTGTCCGAGAAGGACCGCAAGGATCTGGCCTTCGTCTGCGATCTGGGCGTGGACTGGCTGGCGCTGAGCTTCGTGCAGCGCGCCGAGGACGTGGCCGAAGCCCGCCTTCTGGCCCGCGGCCGCGCCGCGATCATCGCCAAGATCGAGAAGCCGGCCGCGCTGAAGAGCTTCGACGACATCCTCGCGGCCTCCGACGGCATCATGGTCGCCCGCGGCGACCTTGGCGTCGAACTGCCGGTGCATTCGGTGCCCCCCGTCCAGAAGCGCCTGATCCGCGCCTGCCGGGCTGCCGCCAAGCCGGTGATCGTGGCGACTCAGATGCTCGAATCGATGATCGAGAGCCCGATGCCGACCCGCGCCGAGGTCTCGGACGTGGCGACCGCGATCTACGAGGGCGCCGATGCGGTGATGCTCTCGGCGGAATCCGCGGCCGGCAAGTATCCGGTCGAGGCCGTCACCACGATGAACAACGTGGCGATCTCGGTGGAAAGCGACACGAACTACCACCAGATCCTCGATGCCTCGCGCCATATCGAACGGCGCACCGTTGCCGACGGCATCGTCCTGGCGGCGCGCAACCTGGCCGAGACCGCCGACGTGAAGGCGATCTGCTGCTTCACCCATTCGGGCACCACCGCGGCGCTGGTCTCGCGCGAGCGGCCCCGTGTGCCGGTCGTGGCGCTGACGCCGCTGATCTCCACCGCGCGCCGGCTCTGCCTCTACTGGGGCGTGACCTGCGCCACCACCGGCGAGGTCGACCGCTTCAAGATGGCGGTGGTCAACGCGGCCCGCGCTGCGCGGCAGCTGGGCATCGCCGACTCGAAGGACAGCATCATCGTCACCGCGGGCGTGCCGTTCAACCAGTCGGGCACCACGAACATCCTGCGCGTCGCCCCCTGCGAGGAGCGGCTGATCTTCTCGATCGAGCCGGGTTGATCCGCGGGGGCTTGACCTCGCGTCCCCGGATGCCGACCTCTTGTGCACGCCGCTCCTTCCGGGGCGGCGTTCATTCTTGAGGAGGGGTTTCCATGTCCGATCTGATCGTCCTGGGTTTCGACGACGAGGCAACGGGGTTCGAGCTGCGCGCCGAACTCATCAAGCTCCAGAAGGAGTATCTCCTGGAAATCGAGGATGCGGTCGTGGTCACCCGCGACGCCGCCGGCGACGTGAAGCTGCACCAGGAAGTGAACCTGACCGCCGCGGGCGCGGTGGGCGGCGCCTTCTGGGGGCTGCTGATCGGCGTGGTCTTCCTCAATCCGCTGCTCGGGGTGGCCGCCGGGGCGGGGGCCGGGGCGCTGTCGGGCGCACTGACGGATCTCGGCGTGAACGACAAGTTCATGAAGGAGATGGGCGGCAGCCTGCAGCCCGGCGGGTCGCTGGTCTTCGTGCTGGTGCGCCGCGCCACCGGCGACAAGGTGCTGGAACGGCTCGAGGGCTTCCGCGCAAAGGGCAAGGTGATCCAGACCTCCCTGACCAAGACCGACGAGGCCAGCCTGCGGGCGCTGATCGAGGACAACGACCTGTCCGCGGCGGAGACGCCTGCGGCGCCTGTCGCGCCGGTCTGAGCCGGGCCGGGCGGGGCACGTCCCCGCCCGCCGCTTCAGACCATGCCGAGTGCGCGCAGCGGCATCCACAGGCCCATCGCCATCATGGCGAGGTTCTCGCTGAGCGAGACGAAGCCCAGCGGCACGTTCGAGTTCCCGCCCGCGCAGGCGCATTTCAGCTCCCGCTTGTCGATCCAGACGGCCTTGGCGACCGAGAGCGCGCCGATGCTGCCGATCGCCAGCGCCACGGGCGCCGAGAGCCAGGTGAGCACGCCGCCGATCATCAGCACTGCGGCTCCTGCCTCCAGATAGGGGTAGAGATAGGCGTAGCCGACCTTGCGGCGCGCCAGCAGGTCGTAGCCCAGGAACATGGTCGAGAAGCTCTCCACGTCCTGCAGCTTCTGCAAGGCGAGCATGGCCATGGAGAAGGCCACGAACCATTCGGCGGCGCGCAGCGTCAGCGGCGTGCCGAAGACCCCGATGCTGAGCGCCAGCGCGGCCAGCGCCGCCACGGCGAAGATCGCCAGCACCGGCCGGTAGCTGGCTGCATCGGGATCGGGCAGGGGATCGCCGAAATGGGCGCGCAGGTCGTCATGGCCGCCGATCATCTCGCTGCCGATCCAGGTGATCGGCGTCGTCTTGACCGCGTGGTCGCGCTTGAACCGCTCGACCTCCTCGCGGCTGGCCAGCAGATGGTCCTCGACCTCGTATCCGTGGCGTTCCAGCAGGGCCTTCGATTTCAGGCCGAAGGGGCAGAGGTGGTCCGGCGTCGCCATGCGCCATAGCACGGCCTTGCCGGTCGCGTCATAGCTGTCGCGGGGCATGTTGGTCTCCTTCCGGGTTGGGGAGACAACGGGCCGGCGGCGCGACTGTTCCGACAGGGACGCGAGGGGCTTGCGGTCCGTGCGGCGGCATGCGATGCGGCGGGAGCGCGGCCTCCGGCGGAAGGGTGCAGGACAGGTGCAGATAGCGCTTGCCAATCCCCCGCCGGGACAGTAGAGACCGCGGCTCTACCCGTCCGTCCGGTGAACTGGCATGCCGAGTCGGGCGATCACCTCCAGACAGGAGCGAGAAAATGCCGAAGATGAAGACCAAATCGGGCGCCAAAAAGCGCTTCAAGGTGACGGCCACCGGGCGCATCAAGGTCGCCCAGGCGGGCAAGCGCCACGGGATGATCAAGCGGACGACCAAGTTCATCCGGAACGCACGGGGCACCACGGTCCTGAGCAAGCCGGACGAGAAGATCGTCAAGACCTACATGCCGTACGCCCGCTAAGGAGTTAGACACATGCCCCGAGTCAAAGGCGGAGTCGTCACCCACCGTCGCCACAAGAAGATTCTGGACGCTGCAAAAGGCTATTATGGCCGCCGCAGCACCGCCTTCAAGACCGCCACCCAGGCCGTCGACAAGGCGAACCAGTACGCAACCCGCGACCGCAAGGCGCGCAAGCGGAACTTCCGCGCGCTGTGGATCCAGCGCATCAACGCCGCCGTGCGCGCCGAGGATGCAACCCTGACCTATTCCCGCTTCATCGACGGCCTGAACAAGGCCGGGATCGAAGTGGACCGCAAGGTTCTGGCCGATCTGGCCGTTCACGAGCCGGCAGCCTTCGGCGCCATCGTGACCAAGGCAAAGGCCGCTCTCGCCTGACAGGCGGCGAGACCCTGGATTGCGAAGCCCCGGCGCGGAAGCGCCGGGGCTTTTCCGTTTGCGGGAAGGACGGGTGCTCCCGCCCGTCGTTGCCGCGCTGGCGCACGGCGGTTCCGCGAGGCCTCCCGTTGGGCGTGGCCGCCGCTGCGCGGCGGAACGGGGCGCAGCGGCAGCCGGTCTCGCGGAACCGCCGCGCGCCAGCGCGGCCCGGCCCAACGGGAAGAGAGGCCCTGCGCAGCAGGGAATCGATGCGGGCGGGAGTGCCTGGCCGCCGTCCGGCCGAAGGGATCCGCCCGGGCAAGGCAGGCGGGAAAGAGCGCGGGCAGGTCGCAGCGCTCCCTGCTCCGGGAACCGCGCAGCTGCGGGCCGCCTCAGGCCTGTGGACACTTGCCTCCTCCACAAGAAGACGGCGGCGATTGCTGCGGCCGCGAGGCAGGATCCTGCGGCTTTCTCGCAGCGGGATCCTGCGGGGCGGAACCGAAATGGCTCAGAGGGCCACTGCGCGCAGACCTGCCGGTCCAGCGGATGATTGGGGCTCCGCCATGGATTGTTCGGGGCGGCCGCAGCGTGTCGCGGTCTTATGCGGCGTCGGCCATGGCTGCCGCGGCGGGCGGTCCGGCCATCCGCTCCCTCGCCTGAGGAGAGTCCCGCTCCTGTTCGGCGGTCATCGCAACGCGCGCCGGGGAGCCGCGCCCGCGGACAACCATGTGCCGTGACGTGCGCCGCCCGCCGCTGGGCCGATCTTCGGCGCTATTCTTGCACAGGAAGCTTGCTGGCGGGTGCGGACGAATTTTCCGTCGGTGATTGGGGAGTTCGGAACCGGGATCGGCCGGCATTGCCGCGACAATGCGCGGCCAGACCCCCTGGCAGGTGCAGCGGGCGAGCCTGCGGAGCGCCGGAGTCCGACAGCTGGATGCATGCCGGAAGATCGCGCCAGGTTCCCGTACCAAGGATCCGAAGAACCGCTTCGGCGGCCATCCACTTGCCGCGCAGGCCAAGCCGCAGGCAGCGCCGATGGCATGCGATGCCAACCGCTCCCGCTGTCCATCCGGCAAGATCGGCAGCTCCAGGGCACGCATGGAGAAGCTCCCTGTCATGGGGAGGATGAACGATCCTTCGGCGGCCCCGGGAACGCCAAGCGTCCGCAGATCCTAGCGGACCAGCTTCACCTTCGCCTGGGCTATCTTCAGCCGGTGCTCCCGCCAGGCCAGGGCGAGACCGGACAGCACGACCAGCGTCGCGCCGGTGATCATCTGCCAGGTGGGCACCTCGGCGAAGACCATGTAGCCGACGATGATGGCCAGAACGATCGAGATGAACTCGAAGCTCGCGATCACCGCGGCATCGGCATGGCGGTAGCTGGCAGTCAGCAGGATCTGCCCGGCTCCGCCGAGAAGTCCCGCGCCGATCAGCGCCCAGAGCACCGGTGCCTGCGGCAGCACCCAGCCGAAGGGCAGGGTCAGCAGCGACAGGACCGTGGTCGTGGCGGTGAAGTAGAAGACGATGGCGGCAATGTGCTCGGTCTTCGTCAGGTGCCGCACGGTGATCTGCGCCATCGCGGCGAAGACGGTAGCGGTGAAGACCGAGAGCGCGCCGAGCGCCATCGCGATGTCGCCGCCGCCGTCCAGCGCGGTCAGCCGCGGCTGCATCACCACCAGCACTCCGGCCAGCCCGACCAGGATCGTCACCACGCGGAAGATCCGAACGGGCTCGCCCAGGAACATCGCCGCGAAGATCGTCACGAAGATCGGCGTGGCATAGAAGATCGCGGTGACCTCGGGCAGCGGCAGGAAGGTGAGTCCGAGGAACATCAGTCCCATCGCCATGCCGCCGACCAGCCCGCGCCAGAGATGGCCGAAGGGCCGCTCGGTGCGCAGCCCCACGCCCAGTTCGCCGCGCATGGCCAGCCAGGCCAGCAGCGGCGGGAAGGCGAAGAGCGAGCGGAAGAACACGGTCTCTCCCGGCGGGACGGTGGCGGAGGCGTATTTGATGAGCGCGGACATCGCCGTCATCAGGAAGACGGAGGCGATTTTCAGCAGGATGCCGGTGATGGGGGACATGGGAGACTCGCTTGGGACCCCTCATGCCTAGACCGGTCACTCACATGTGAAAACCCGTCTCACCTGTGTGCATGGCGGCCATGCGTCCAGGTCATGCATCAGTCCAGCACGGCCGGCAGCTGCCAGCCGCGCAGCAGTTCCTCGGCCTCCATGGGCCGCTTGCCCGGCCTCTGCGCCAGGGCGATCTCAACCGCGCCGCGGCCGCAGGCGATGCGCAGCCCGCCGAGCACCTCGCCCGGGGCGCCCGACCCGGGCACGGTGCGCGAGGCCAGAAGCTTGATGCGCTCTCCCGCCGCCTCGCACCAGGCGCCGGGGAAGGGCGAGAGCCCGCGGATCAGCCGGTCGACCTCTTCCGCCGGACGTGCCCAGTCGATCCGCGCCTCGGCCTTGTCGATCTTCGAGGCATAGGTGACGCCGTCTTCGGGCTGCGGCTGCGGCACCAGGCTGCCGAGCCGGTCAAGCGCCTCGGCGATGAGCCGCGCGCCCATGGCCGACAGCCGGTCATGCAGCTGGTCCGTGGTCTCCTCCGCCCCGATCGGCGTCGCCTCGCGCAGCAGGACGGGACCGGTGTCGAGCCCGGCTTCCATCTGCATGATGCAGATGCCGCTCTCGGCATCGCCGGCCATGATGGCGCGGTGGATGGGAGCAGCGCCGCGCCAGCGCGGCAGCAGCGAGGCATGGATGTTGAGGCAGCCATGTTCCGGCGCGTCGAGCACCGGCTGCGGCAGGATCAGCCCGTAGGCCACCACGACGGCGACATCGGCCTTCAGCGCGGCGAAGGCCGCCTGGTCTTCCGGCGCCTTCAGCCTGGCGGGGTGGCGCACCGGAAGGCCGAGCGCCTCGGCGCGGGCATGGACCGGGGTCGGGCGGTCCTTCTTGCCGCGCCCGGCGGGGCGGGGCGGCTGGGTGTAGACGCAGGCGATCTCGTGGCCCGCGGCGACCAGCGCGTCGAGCGCCGGAACCGAGAAATCCGGTGTTCCCATGAAGATGACGCGCATGATGCCCTCCTGCCGGTCCTGTCCTGCGCGCGATATAGACGCCGCGGCGGCAGGGCGCCACCGGCTTTGCCGCCACCCGGTCCCCTGCGCCGCGCGGGAGGTTGAACCGGGGCGCTCCCGCCCGTCGTTGCCGGGCTGGCGCGCAGCGCCTCCCGTTGGGCCGGGCCGCTGCGCGGCGCCGGGAGATATCTGCCGATGGATATGCAGGGGATGCGGACCGCCGTACTGCGTGCGGCGCTGGAGTGCCGATCCGTCCCTCCCGCAGCCGGACGCGGCGGATTGCGGTCCTGTCCTGCCTGACGCAGGCTGTGGCGCCATACTCAGGGCATCGGACCGGCGCAGGACGCTGCCGGAGCAGGATCGGCCGAGTGGGGGCGTGGTCCGAAGGGCCCGTCCGCGGGATCGCTGGACATGTTCGCGGATTGCCTCGGGATGGTGCCTGCGGACGCCGGCCCTTGGCCGGTTCCCGGCCTGCCTTCGCCCGGACCTGCCGTCCAGTCGAGGCGAACCCAGCGCGGGATCGGGGCATCCAGACCGTCACCTCGCGAAACCCTTTGCACGCGCGGGGCATCCAGGGCGTCCTTGGCGGCAAGCGGGCCGGCCCCGTCGAACGCGGGCAAAACCCCTGCAGCCAATCGGATGCGTTCCAATCCCGGTCCCGATCCTGTGCCGTGGATGCTGCAATGATGCGAGGTCGCCGGGCACCTGCCTCGCCAGGCCCGTCACGCCGCTATTGTCCTGCCGAGCGGAGCTCAGCCATCGGAGCCGCGCCGCCGCGCGCCAGCGCGGCCCGGCCCAACGGGAAGAGATGGCCCGCGCAGCGGGGCGGCGATGACGGGCGGGAGCGCCCCGCCGCAATCCGGCGGAACGGGGCGCTTCAGCGCAGCTTGGCTGCCTTGCGCAGCAGCATGTCGCGCTTCACTTTGCTCAGCCGGTCGAAATACATCTTGCCGTCGAGATGATCCACCTGGTGCTGCACGCTCGTCGCCCAGAGGCCGACGAAGTCGCGCTCTTCGGTTCCGCCCGCCTCGTTGAGGAACCGCACCGTGACGGCCCGCGGCCGGGTCACCCGTGCCGAGAGGCCGGGCAGGTTGGGGCTGGCTTCCTCATGGTCGCGCGGCTCGATCGAGCTGTGCAGGATCTCGGGATTGGCCATCTTCACCGCCTTGCCGCGCTCGTCGGAGGCATCGACCACGGCAAGCCGCCGCATCACCCCGATCTGGCAGGCGGCGAGCCCCACGCCCGGCATCGCATCCATCGTCTCGACCATGTCGGCCCAGATCGCGCGCACCTCGTCATCCACGGAGCCGACCTCGTCGCAGCGGGTCCGCAGCCGCTTGTCCGGCCACATCACGAAGGGACGGACGGTCACAGCGCCTTGCGCGCCCGTTCGCGCTTCAGCTTCTGCATCTTCCGGGTGATCATCTGGCGGCGCAGCGGCTTGAGGTAGTCGATGAACAGCTTGCCGTCGAGATGGTCGATCTCGTGCTGCACGCAGGTCGCCCAGAGCCCGTCGAACTCCTGCTCCTGCAGCTTGCCGTCGCGGTCCATCCAGCGGACCTGCACCAGCTTCGGCCGGGTCACCTCGGCATATTGCTCGGGGATCGACAGGCAGCCCTCCTCGTAGACATTGGTGATGTCCGAGGAGGCGGTCACCTCCGGGTTGAACATCGCCACCGGCTTCGGCTCGGCGCCTTCCTCCTTGACGCAATCCATCACGATGACCCGTTGCAGCACGCCGATCTGCGGCGCCGCGAGCCCGATGCCGGGCGCGTCGTACATGGTCAGCAGCATGTCGTCCGCAAGCGTGCGCAGCTCGTCGGACATGTCCGGGACGGGCTCGCAGACCGTCTTCAGACGCGGGTCGGGATGGATGAGGATCGGAAGGATGGCCATTGCGATCATCTAGGACAAGCCGGCGGTCTGCGCAATTGCCTGGAGCGGCAAAATTCAACTCCCCGTGACACGCTTTCCCCTGCGTCCGGGTGGCATCCCGCACGGTGCTGCCCTAGCTTCCCGGTGACTGGTTCAGGAGTGCTCCGAGATGGTGTTTGATTTCGACCGCGTGATCGAGCGGCGCGGCAGCAATTGCGGCAAGTGGGACAACATGGAGAAGCTCTATGGCGTTCCCGCCGAGGACGGGCTGGCCATGTGGGTCGCGGACATGGATTTCGCCACCGCCCCGGCAGTGAGCGACGCCCTGCGCGCCATGGCCGATCACGGCGTCTTCGGCTACATCGCGTCGGATGCCGAGTACCGCGAGGCCGTCCGCTGGTGGATGCGCACCAGGCATGGCTGGCACGTGGAGCCGGAGTCGGTCTTCACCACCAACGGGCTGTGCAATGCGGTGGCGCTGGTGCTGGATGCCTATACCGCGCCGGGCGACGAGATCGTGCTGATGGCCCCGGTCTACCATGCCTTCGCCAAGACGATCCGCAATGCCGGTCGCGTCGTGGCCGAACGGCCGCTGAAATGCGCAAACGGCCGCTACGACATGGATCTGGAGGCCTGGGATGCGCAGATGACGGGCCGGGAGAAGGCGGTCATCCTCTGCTCGCCGCACAATCCCGGCGGCCGGGTCTGGTCCGCCGAAGAGCAGAAGGCCTTGGCTGCCTTCGCGGAGAAGCACGGCCTGCTGGTCATCTCAGACGAGATCCACCAGGACCTGACCTATCCCGGCGCCACCCATGTGCCCTTCCTCAAGGCCGCGCCGGAGGCGGCGCCGCGCACGATCGTGCTGAACGCGCCGTCGAAGACCTTCAACACCGCGGGCATGCATTGCGGCCAGGTGATCATCCCCGATGCGGAGCTGCGCAGCACCTTCGCGGCGCGGATGCAGGCGCTGGCGCTGGCGCCGAGCTCGGTCAGCCTGGAGGCGACGCGGGCCGCCTATTCGCCCGAAGGTGCGGAGTGGGTGGATGCGCTGCAGGCCTATCTGGACGGCAACCGCCGCGTCTTCGACGACGGGGTGAACGCCATCCCGGGCGTCCGCTCCATGCAGCTGGAGGCGACCTACCTGGCCTGGGTGGATTTCTCCGGCACCGGCATGGAAACCGCCGAGATCCTCGACCGGGTGCAGAACAAGGCGAAGATCGCGGGGAATCTCGGCGCGACCTTCGGGACGGGCGGCGAGAGCTTCGTGCGCTTCAATCTGGGCACCCAGCGGTCGCGGATCGAGGACGCGGTGTCGCGGCTGCAGGGCGCCTTTGCCGATCTGCAGTGAGATGGCGGGGCAGGGCGCGGGCCCTGCCCCCTGCCGTCACTGCGAGGCCGCGACCACGTCGCCGTAGAGCTTTCGGTCCGCGGTCTGCAGCCCGGCGCCGATGACGATGTAGGACGGCACGACATAGGCGTCGTTCTTCTCGTCGAAAAAATGGCCGGGCACTTCCATCTTGACGTTCTCGCGGGCGTAGAGGCTCTTGCCGCGGAACTCCATGTCGTTGATGTCCTTGTCGTAGAGCTCGCCCAGTTCCCAGCCGTTCTCCAGCAGCTTGGTCACCTCGTCATTGCCCGCGACCCCGACCATCAGCATCGCGTCGATGTCGCCCTGCTCCGCCAGGGTAGGCGCCAGCAGCGTCAGGTCATGCACGGGCGTTGCCTTGGACCAGTCCGACTTGTTGCCCATGTCGCCGGTCTCGATGCCCACGATGGTGCGCCAGAACAGCTCCGTCCCCGAGCCGATCGTGTCGACCAGGATCCTGTCGCCTTCGCCGAGATCGCTCAGCTCGTCCATCCGGCTGTCCGGGGGAAACAGGATGAAGGCGTATTCGTTGCCGTAATTGGCCACGGTCTTCAGCTGGCAGCCCTCCTGCTCGCGCGCGAAGATGGCGTCGATCTGCATGATGCCGACGGTCGCGCGGTCGCCGCAGAGCGCCAGCGAGATCGCGTCGGAACCTTCGTAATTGTCGATCCAGACCTCGTAGCCGCGCTGGGTCAGCCGCTGGGCGATCTCCTGGCCGCGCTTCTCGTAGCCGCGCCCCTGCTGGCCGACGGCGACATGGATCGCCGCATCGTCGGATGCGGTCTGGGCGAAGGCGGGGGCCGCCGCGGCCGAAACGGCCAGCAGGGCCGGGATCAGGAAGTTGCGCATCGTCTCCTCCTCGGGGGTCAGGCACCGCCGGGCGCGGCGCCGGATGGCGTGTCCCGAGACATAGGGGATGCGCGGCCGCGATGCGACCCCCTCGGCAGCGCCATGGCGGAATCCGATACCGTCTTGACGCGGCTTTCCGTTGGGCGCAATTGCCCGGCCATGGCTACCGGACATCTTACCATCGATCTCGACTCAGTGGCACGCAACTGGCGGGCCCTCAATGCAATGACCGCGCAGGGCACGACGACTGCCGCGACCGTCAAGGCCAATGGCTACGGCCTGGGCGTGGAGCGGATCGCGGGCGCGCTTGCCGGCGCGGGCGCGCGGAAGTTCTTCGTCGCCGCCGCCGAGGAGGGCGTTGCGCTCAGGGCCGCGCTCGGTCCCGATTTCTGGATCGGCGTGTTCTCGGGCCACATGGCCGGGGATGCCGAGCTGATCCGCCAGAATGACCTGGTGCCGATGCTCAACAGCGCGGAACAGGCGAAGCGCCACATGGAGGCGCTTCCCGGCCATCCCTTCGGCGTTCAGCTCGACAGCGGCATGAACCGGCTGGGCATGGAGCCCGCCGAATGGCAGGGCTTGCGCGACAGCCTGCTGGCGGCGAAGCCGGAACTGCTGATGTCGCACCTGGCCTGCGCCGACGAGCCAGCGCACGAGGCGAACCTGTCGCAGAAGCGCGCCTTCGACGCGATGACCGAAGGCACCGGCGTGCCGCGCTCGCTGGCCGCGACCGGCGGCGTGCTGCTCGGCCCGGACTACCATTACGAGCTCGTCCGCCCGGGCATCGGCCTCTATGGCGGCCGTCCCTTCGAGGCCGCCGCGCCGGTGGTCACGCTGAGCCTGCCGGTGATCCAGGTGCGCACCGTCGAGAAGGACGAGGCGGTGGGCTACGGCTGGACCTGGGGCGCCACCAAGCCCGTTCGGATCGCGACGGTTTCGGCCGGCTATGCCGACGGCATCCTGCGCGTCCTGTCGAACCGCGCCATCCTGTGGGCGGGCGACGTGGCCTGCCCGCTGGTCGGGCGGGTGTCAATGGACCTGCTGACGATCGACGTCTCGGCGCTGGATCACGACCCCGAGTCGCTGGACCTGGTGAATGCCGCGCACGGCGTCGACGAGCTGGCCGACGAGGCCGGCACGATCGGCTACGAGCTGTTCACCTCGCTCAGCCGCCGCTACGCGCGCAGCTATGCCGGCGGCTGACCCGGCTGCGGCCCGCCCCGGCGGGCCGGTTTCCTTCACGTTCCGTTTACCGCTGCAGGTCCCGCCCGCGGCGGTTCCGGCATGGCTGCGCCGCGCCTGCCGCCGACAGCGGCGGTTGCTGCGTCATTAGCGCGCTCTCGCTGGCTTTCCAGCGGTAAAGTCTTGTGCGCAATTGCATTTATCCGGGCCGAATTAACCTTCCGTTGGTTGACCGGAAATCTTGACGGGCTTATCCACGATAACTAGCCAGTCAAGGCACGCTGCTCAGGAGGAGGTGACCGTGGACGAGCTTTTGAGAGAGTACCTTCCCATCCTCGTCTTCCTCGGGATCGCCGTCGCGCTGGGGGTGATCCTGATCGCCGCCGCAGGCATCGCCGCGGTGCGCAATCCCGACCCGGAAAAGGTCAGCGCCTACGAGTGCGGTTTCAACGCCTTCGACGATGCGCGGATGAAATTCGACGTGCGGTTCTACCTGGTCTCGATCCTGTTCATCATCTTCGACCTGGAGATCGCCTTCCTGTTTCCCTGGGCAGTCGCCTTCAAGGACATCTCGATGACCGGCTTCTGGTCGATGATGGTGTTCCTCGGCGTGCTGACCGTGGGCTTCGCCTATGAATGGAAGAAAGGGGCGCTCGAATGGCAGTGACTACCACCGCCTATTCCGCCGGTCCCGACCGCGAGGTGGCGACCCAGACCCTCAACCGCGAACTGCAGGACAAGGGCTTCCTGCTGACCTCGGTGGAGGACATCGTCAACTGGGCGCGCACCGGATCGCTGCACTGGATGACCTTCGGCCTCGCCTGCTGCGCCGTCGAGATGATGCACACCTCGATGCCGCGCTACGACCTGGAACGCTTCGGGACCGCGCCGCGCGCCTCTCCGCGCCAGTCCGACCTCATGATCGTCGCGGGCACGCTGACCAACAAGATGGCCCCGGCGCTGCGCAAGGTCTACGACCAGATGCCCGAGCCGCGCTACGTCATCTCGATGGGCTCCTGCGCCAATGGCGGCGGCTACTACCATTACAGCTATTCCGTGGTGCGCGGCTGCGACCGGATCGTGCCGGTCGACATCTACGTGCCGGGCTGCCCGCCCACGGCCGAGGCGCTGCTCTACGGCATCATGCAGCTGCAGCGGAAGATCCGCCGCACCGGCACCATCGTCCGCTGAGGGAAGCCCATGACCCAGGAACTCGAGGAACTCGCCGCGACGCTGGAGCTGAAGCGCCCGGACTGCGTGCTGTCGACCGAGATCGCCCATGGCGAGCTGAACGTGAACGTGGCGCCGGTGCGGCTGCCGGGCTTCGCCGACTACATCCGCACCGAGCCGACCTGCCGCTTCTCCACGCTGATCGACATCACCGCGGTGGACTATCCGCAGCGCGAGAAGCGCTTCGACGTGATCTACCACTTCCTGTCGATGTACCAGAACCAGCGGATCCGGCTGCGCGTGCAGGTGCGCGAGGACGAGATGGTGCCCAGCCTCGTCTCGATACTCCCCGCCGCCAACTGGTTCGAGCGCGAAGTGTTCGACATGTTCGGCATCCTCTTCAAGGGCCATCCGGACCTGCGCCGGATTCTCACCGACTACGGCTTCCGCGGCCATCCGCTGCGCAAGGACTTCCCGACCACGGGCTATACCGAGGTGCGCTATGACGAGGTCGAGAAGCGGGTCGTCTACGAGCCGGTGAAGCTCGTCCAGGAATACCGGCAGTTCGACTTCATGTCGCCCTGGGAGGGTGCCGAATACATCCTTCCCGGCGACGAGAAGAAAGGGGCCTGACGCGTGAAGCCGGGGCTCTCCATAGGCGACCGCGCCACGTTTTCGCGCGTGGTCCGTCCCGAGGAGGTCGTGCCCCTGCTTTTTCCCGATGCCCGGGTGATGGATCCGATGCCGCATGTGTTCGCCTCGGCCTACATGATCGGGCTGTTCGAATGGGCCTGCGTGGAGCAAATCGCGCCCTTCTACGAGGAGGGCGAGGGCTCGCTGGGCACCGGTTTCGAGATGACCCATGTTGCGCCCACGCCGCCCGGCCTGACCGTGACCGTGGAGACCGAGATCGAGTCCTTCGACGGCAAGTTCGTCTGGTTCAAGGTGCGCGGCCATGACGGCGCGGACGTGATCGGCGAAGGCCGCCACCAGCGTGCGGTGGTGCAGTGGGACAGGTTCAAGGCGCGCGTGGAGCGCAAGCGGGTGTCAGCATGAGTAACATTACCAGTTTTTCGGTGAATTCGATGCGCTTCCCTTCGGACAAGACCGTGATCTACTGCGTCGGCGCGCAGAAGGGCGGGACCACCTGGCTAGGCGACTATGTGGCCGGGCATCCGCAATGCTACCTGCCGCCGATGAAGGAATGCCATTTCTTCGACACGCGCTACGGCTTCGACATGCAGGCGCGCAAGGTGGCGATCAACAACATGAAGCGGCACCTGACCTCGATGCTGGGGACGGACAATTTCCGTTTCGGCGAGAAGCTGCTGGAGCTGCAGGCCGCGGTGCAGCGGGCCGAACTCTTCGCGCCGGACGACCGCGGGCTGGCCGCCTATCTGCGGCTGCTGACCGCGCGCGCGGGCGCGGCGACGCATCTGTGCGATTTCACGCCGTCCTACGCGACCTGCGACCGGACGGTCTTCGGCTTCATGGACAGCCTCGCGGACAATGCCCGCTTCGTCTTCATCATGCGCGACCCGATCGACCGGCTGTGGTCGCAGGCGCGGATGGCCTCGAAGAACATCCTCAACCGCAATGACGGCGCGGATTTCGAGAAGGCGGCGCACCGGGCTCTGAAGCACTACCTGGGCAACTACCAGGCGGCGACGCTGCCGCGCTCGAACTACATGCGCACGATCGCCGAGCTCGAGGCGGCGGTGCCGCGCGACCGCATCCAGTACCTGTTCTACGAGACGCTCTTCACCGACGACGCGGTGCGGAAATTCTGCGATTTCGCCGGGATCGACTTCGTTCCGGCAGATTTCGGGCACCGCTCCAACGAGGGCACCGGGCTCGACATGCCCGGCTCGGTCCGGAAGTTGCTGGGGGAGGGACTCCAGGTGCAGTACGATTTCATCCGCGACCGCTTCGGCAGCGAGGTCCCGGCCGCATGGCAGGACCCGGCGGGGGCGGCGCGCGGCACGGAGGCGGCGCCGGAGGGCGCGGCCCGAGAGGATACCATGTCCGGCGGCAATCCCGCTCGGAGCGAAGGGGGAAGAGCATGATGGACGGCGCGAATTTCGACGACGCTCTGACCGGCGAACAGAAGATCCGGAACTTCAACATCAACTTCGGGCCGCAGCACCCGGCGGCGCATGGCGTGCTGCGCATGGTGCTGGAGCTCGACGGCGAGATCGTCGAGCGCTGCGATCCGCATATCGGGCTGCTGCACCGCGGCACCGAGAAGCTGATGGAGAGCCGCACCTACCTGCAGAACCTGCCCTATTTCGACCGCCTCGACTACGTGGCGCCGATGAACCAGGAGCATGCCTGGTGCCTGGCGATCGAGAAGCTGACCGGCACCGAGGTGCCGCGCCGCGCCTCGCTGATCCGGGTGCTGTTCTGCGAGATCGGCCGGGTGCTGAACCACCTTCTCAACGTGACCACGCAGGCCATGGACGTCGGCGCGCTGACGCCGCCGCTCTGGGGCTTCGAGGAGCGCGAGAAGCTGATGATCTTCTACGAGCGGGCCTGCGGCGCGCGCCTCCACGCGGCCTATTTCCGGCCCGGCGGGGTGCACCAGGACCTGCCGCCGAAGCTGATCGAGGATATCGACGCCTGGGCGGTCGAGTTCCCCAAGGTGCTCGACGACATCGACGGGCTCTTGACCGAGAACCGCATCTTCAAGCAGCGCAACGCCTTCATCGGCGTGGTCAGCGAGCAGGAGATCCTGGACTGGAGCTTCTCGGGCATCATGGTCCGCGGCTCGGGCCTGGCCTGGGACCTGCGCCGCGCGCAGCCCTACGAATGCTATGACGAGTTCGACTTCCAGATCCCGGTGGGCAAGAACGGCGACTGCTACGACCGCTATCTCTGCCGCATGGCCGAGATGCGCGAGAGCGTGAAGATCATCCGCCAGGCCTGCGCCAAGCTGCAGGCGCCGGAGAACCAGGGCGACGTGCTTGCGCGCGGCAAGATCACCCCGCCCTCGCGCGGCGACATGAAGACCTCGATGGAAGCCCTGATCCATCACTTCAAGCTCTATACCGAGGGCTTCCACGTCCCCGAGGGCGAAGTCTATTGCGCGGTCGAGGCGCCAAAGGGCGAATTCGGCGTGTTCCTGAAATCGGACGGCACCAACAAGCCCTACCGCGCCAAGATCCGCGCGCCGGGCTACCTGCACCTTCAGGCGATGGACCATGTGGCCAAGGGCCACCAGCTGGCGGATGTCTCGGCGCTGATCGGGACCATGGACATCGTCTTCGGCGAGGTCGACCGCTAGGATGTTTCGAGGCGGGGCGGAGACCGGCACCGGGATGCACCGGCATCCCCGGAAAGCCCGGCGTCCCGCGGGCAACGGACGGAAAGGGATGCGGATGCATCCGGATGCAAGGCAAATGCGCGCCCTCGCGGCTGCGCTGGCAATGGCGGCCTGCGGCACCGCGGCAGCGGCGTCGGACGGGCTGCCGGTTTTCGACGGGACCGCGGGCTATGCGGTCATCGGCCCCTACGAGGGCGGTCTTCTGGTCCAGGACCGGCGCGGTCCGGCCTTCCTGTGCGATACCGACATCGCCAATGTCGTCCTGCTGAAGAACTGCCGGCCGGTGCTGACGGCCGGGCAGATGGAGGCCTATGCCACGGCGAAGGCGCAATCCGACCGCCAGCAGGCGGTGGCCGACGAGCGCAGCCGCGTGCTGGCGCTGCCCGAGGCGGAATTCGAGCGTGCCGGGCGCCGCACCCTGTCGGAGCAGGGCTGCCAGGTCGATCTCGGCCGCTCGGCGGCGCTGTCCGCGGACGTGCTGCCGGCCTTCGCCGCGGCGCTCGGGATCCCGGACGAGCTGCAGCCGGGAATGATGCGGCTGACCGACGATCTCTTCACCCAGACGCTGGAGCGGCTGCTGCGCAAGCGCCAGATCACCTTTGACCGCGCGACGCGCGTCGCGCGTCTGGTGGAGTGCGAGCAATGAGGCGGTTCCCGTGCGCGGGCCGCCAGAATGGCGTTGTGCCGCGGCAGGTTTCCTGCGAAAGCGGCGGTCATGAGGCCGCGAGTCAGGGCAGGGGCGCAAGCCGCCGCGCCCAGCAGGGTCAAGGGCTTGCAGGCATCCGCGGATGCCGCGGGCCGCTTGCGCCGCTGCGGCCACGGGAGGACAGGATGGACAGCAGAACCCGCGCGGACCGCCCCGCGCCGAGCAATTTGCCCGTGGCGCGCCGTGCGCCGGCCGTGCGGCTCCGGGTAGCAGAAGGGAAAGCCTGAATGTTGCGTCGCCTCCACCCCGAACAGCCCGAGAGCTTCGCCTTCACGCCTGCGAACCGCGCCTGGGCAGAGGCGCAGATGACGCGCTATCCCGAGGGCCGCCAGGCCTCGGCGATCATCCCGATCCTGTGGCGCGCGCAGGAGCAGGAGGGCTGGCTGACCCGTCCCGCGATCGAGCATGTCGCCGACATGCTGGGCATGCCCTATATCCGCGCGCTCGAGGTCGCGACCTTCTATTTCATGTTCCAGTTGCAACCGGTGGGCTCGGTCGCGCATGTCCAGGTCTGCGGAACGCTCAGCTGCATGATCTGCGGCGCCGAGGACCTGATCGGCATCTGCCGCGAGAAGATCGCGAAGAAGCCGCACGCCCTGTCGGCGGATGGCAAGTTTTCCTGGGAAGAGGTGGAATGCCTCGGCTCCTGCACCAACGCGCCGATGGTCCAGATCGGCAAGGACTACTACGAGGACCTGACCTCGGAACGGTTCGTCGAGATCCTCGACGAGCTGGCCGCGGGCAAGGTCCCGGTGCCCGGCCCGCAGAACGGCCGCCACGGCGCCGAGCCGCTGGGCGGGCTGACCACGCTGACCGCGCATGACAAGGACCGGATGCCGATGAACGGCTCGGTGACCCGCGCGGTGGAACTGGGCGACACGGTCAAGCGGATCGACGGCACCGAAGTGCCGCTGCGCGCGCCCTGGCTGGGCGAGGGCGAGGCGGCGCTGCTGGAGAAGAGCGGCGTGGCGAGGCCCGCGGCCAAGCCGAAGGCCAAGCCCGCGCCGAAGGCGGACGATGCGGACCGCTCGGAGGGCCGCCCGGCCGATGCGAGCGGCGCGACCAAGCAGGAAGCCCCGGCGGACAAGGCGGGCACCCCGGATGGAGCGGCGCCGATGGCGAAGCCCGAGCTGTTCGCCGAAGCGCCGGAAAGGACCGACGACCTGCGCCAGATCACCGGGATCGGCCCGAAGCTGGAAGAGGCGCTGCATGCGGCCGGCGTCTACACCTATGCGCAGATCGCGTCCTGGGGCCCGGCGGAAATTGCCTGGATCGACGAGAATATCGACGGCCCGAAAGGCCGGATCACCCGCGACGACTGGGTGAGCCAGGCCGGGGATCTGATGAAGAAGGAATGAGGCATGACCCGGCTCCAGCCCACCGAGGACGAGGTCCGTCTCGCGCGCAAGGGGCGCAAGGTGGCGCTCGTCGTGGCGGCGACCATGGTGCTGTGGTTCGGGGTCCAGCTGGCGGGCGCGGCATTCGGCCTGCCGGTGCGGATCGCGTTCCTCTTCGACTTTGCGGCGATCGCGGCCTTCGTCTGGGCCCTGGTCGTCACCTACCAACTCTGGCAGGCGCGCGGATCCACGCGGCCCCCCAATGGAGGATAGCCCATGCTGAAGGACGAAGATCGCATCTTCCTCAACATCTACGGCATGCATGACCGCTCCCTTGCCGGGGCGAAGAAGCTCGGCCGCTGGGACGGGACCGCAGACATCATCGCCAAGGGCCGCGACTGGATCGTCGAGGAGATGAAGAAATCCGGCCTGCGCGGCCGCGGCGGGGCGGGCTTCCCGACCGGCCTGAAATGGTCCTTCATGCCGAAGGAGAGCGACGGCCGTCCGCATTACCTGGTGGTCAATGCCGACGAATCCGAGCCGGGCACCTGCAAGGACCGCGAGATCATGCGCCACGACCCGCACACGCTGGTCGAGGGTTGCCTGCTGGCGAGCTTCGCGATGGGGGCGCATGCCGCCTATATCTACATCCGCGGGGAATACATCCGCGAGCGGGAGGCGCTGCAGGCAGCGATCGACGAATGCTACGATGACGGCCTGCTGGGCCGGAATGCCTGCGGCTCGGGCTGGGATTTCGACCTCTACCTGCATCACGGCGCGGGCGCCTATATCTGCGGCGAGGAAACCGCGCTGCTCGAAAGCCTCGAGGGCAAGAAGGGCATGCCGCGGATGAAGCCGCCGTTTCCGGCGGGCGCGGGGCTCTATGGCTGCCCGACCACGGTGAACAACGTCGAATCCATTGCGGTGGCGCCGACCATCCTGCGCCGCGGCGCCGACTGGTTCGCCGGTTTCGGCCGTCCGAACAACGCGGGCACCAAGCTGTTCGCGATCTCGGGCCACGTGAACCGCCCCTGCGTCGTCGAGGAGGAGATGTCGATCTCCTTCGAGGAGCTGATCGACAAGCATTGCGGCGGCATCCGCGGCGGCTGGAGCAACCTCAAGGCGGTCATTCCCGGCGGCGCCTCGGTGCCCTGCGTGCGCGGCGAGAACATGCGCGATGCGGTGATGGACTACGACTATCTCCGCAGCGAGCTGGGATCGGGCCTCGGCACCGCGGCGGTGATGGTCATGGACCAGTCCGTGGACATGGTGAAGGCGATCTGGCGGCTTTCGGCCTTCTACAAGCACGAAAGCTGCGGCCAGTGCACGCCCTGCCGCGAAGGCACCGGCTGGATGATGCGGGTGATGGAACGCCTGGTGAAGGGCGAGGCCGAGATCGAGGAGATCGACATGCTGTTCTCGGTCACCAAGCAGGTCGAAGGCCATACGATCTGCGCGCTCGGCGATGCCGCGGCCTGGCCGATCCAGGGCCTGATCCGCAATTTCCGCGACGAGATCGAGGACCGCATCAAGGCGCAGAAATCCGGCAAGCTCAGCGCGGTGGCAGCGGAATGAGCCTGATCCGCCTCTCCGTCCCCGCCGCCCTTGCCGTGCTGCTGGCCTCGGCCTGTTCGCACGAGCTGTCGCCGTCGCGCACCGAGGCGCTCTATGCCTCGCTGCCGCCCGCCAAGCAGCGCGCCTATGACGCCGCGCTTGAGATGCCGCCGGGCCAGGCGGTGGGCCAGCTGCTGGTCGGCGTGCTCTTCGCCTCGCAATGCCCGGGCATCGAGATCGACGAGACCTTCGGGAAGCTTGCCGAGTCGAAGCTGACCCAGTTCAAGCGCACCGGCGGCGACATCGAGACCGCGGCGCTGCAGCAGGCGATCGAGGATTTCTCGAAGGCCCATGGCGTCGACCCGGTCGACCTGAAGGATCCGCCGATCGGCTGTCCGATCGCGCGGCAGGAAATCGAGGCCGGGACCCTGACCGGTGCATTGCTGATGCTGGAGGACCCCGCATCTTGAGCCGTCCGGCCCGCCATATCTTCCATCCCGCGGCCCGGATCGCTCCGGCCGCGCTGGCCCTCGGGCTCGCTTCCTGCGCGGTGGCGACGCCGGTGGTCGTGCCGGTGATGCAGCGCGTCCTGGTCGATGTCGCGACGGCGCAGTTCGTCGGCGACAATTGCCCGACGCTGGGCTTCGACACGGCGAAGGCCAAGGCCTTCATCTCCAATGCCTACAGGAACCTCGTCGCGCAGGGTGCGGATCCGGAGGCGATCGAGGCGCGGACCGACAGCTTCGAGAAGCAGGAACTCGGCCCCGCGGTGGCGCAGCGGCTGGAGGAGGGCGGGGTGGACCCGGCCGATCCCGATCCCGCCGCCGCCTGCAGCTTCGGCGAGGAGGAGAAATCCTCCGGCAGCATCCTCGGTAGGGTCCTGTCATGACCTTGGCGCCGCCCCGGAACGCGACGTCGCGCCGCCTGCCCACGGCAGTCGCGGCCGCGATGCTGGCCGGGTGCAGCGCGGGCGGTGCCGCCGGGCCCGTGCCCGAGCCGCTGATGCGCCTGAGCCTGGACGAACGCACCGCCGATCTGGTGGCCAGCATGTGCCCGGGCATCGGCTTCGACGAGGCGGCAGCGGAGAAGGCCGAGGACGAACTCGTCCGCCAGCTGCTGGAGCAGGGCTATGGCGAGGAACAGTTCGCGGGCTTCGGCGCGCGGCTGCACAATGTGTCGGTCATGGAGGCGCTGGCCGCCGGGTTGCGCGCCAACGGCGTCGCGGCACAGGTGATCGACGGCAGGGAGGCGCGCCGGACCGGGCAGCTTCCCGCCGAGGGCGGGCTGCTGATCTTCCCCTCGGACGTGCCGGAGGGCGCCTATCTGGTCAATCGCGACGAGCTCTGCAGCTTCGGCAGCCGCGCCCGCGCCGGAAACAGCCGCATCGGGAGCTTCCTGACATGACGATCCAGCCGCCCGGAACCCATCTGGCCCAGCTCAATGTCGGCCGCCTGCTGGCGCCGACCGACGACCCGCGCGTCGCCGAGTTCATGGCTGCGCTCGACCTGGTGAACGGCATCGGCAAGCGCAGCCCGGGCTTTGTCTGGATGATGGAGGGTTCGGGCGAGCCCGGCACCGGCAACACCGGGGCCAAGATCGGCGGCGACCCGCAATTCGTGTCGAACCTGACCCTCTGGGAAGATGTCGGGTCGCTGGAAAATTTCGTCTACAACACCGTGCACAAGCGGTTCTACGACCGCCGCGCCGCCTGGTTCGAGCTTCTCGGACGGCCGCATTTCGCGATGTGGTTCGTGCCGGAGGGACACCGCCCCTCGCTGGAGGAGGCGCTGGAGCGGCTGGCGCATCTGGAGGCGCACGGGAACACGGACCATGCCTTCGGCTGGTCCCACCTGAAACAGGCGCAGCTTTGGAAGACCAAGGCCTGCACCCCAATCGCAGCGGAGTAAAGCCATGTCGGATCTGCGCACCATCATCATCGACGGCACCGAGGTCGAGGTCGACCCGGCCCTGACGCTGATCCAGGCCTGCGAGCAGGCGGGGGTGGAGATCCCGCGCTTCTGCTACCACGAGCGCCTGTCGATCGCCGGGAACTGCCGGATGTGCCTGGTCGAGGTCGTGGGCGGCCCGCCCAAGCCCGCCGCGTCCTGCGCCATGCAGATCCGCGACCTGCGCCCGGGCCGCAACGGCGAGCCGCCGGAAATCAAGACCAACTCGCCGATGGTCAAGAAGGCCCGCGAGGGCGTGATGGAGTTCCTGCTGATCAACCATCCGCTCGACTGCCCGATCTGCGACCAGGGCGGCGAATGCGACCTGCAGGACCAGGCGATGGCCTATGGCGTCGACTTCTCGCGCTACCGCGAGCCCAAGCGCGCCTCGATCGACATCAACCTGGGCCCGCTGGTCGAGACCCACATGACGCGCTGCATCTCCTGCACGCGCTGCGTCCGCTTCACCACCGAGGTGGCCGGGATCACCCAGATGGGCCAGACCGGGCGCGGCGAGGATGCCGAGATCACGTCCTATCTGAACCGCACGCTCGACAGCGAGATGCAGGGCAACATCATCGACCTCTGCCCGGTCGGCGCGCTGGTGTCGAAGCCCTACGCCTTCACGGCTCGGCCCTGGGAACTGACCAAGACCGAGTCGATCGACGTGATGGACGCGCTCGGCTCCAACACCCGGGTCGATACCAAGGGGCGCGAGGTGATGCGCTTCCTGCCGCGCAACCATGACGGCGTGAACGAGGAATGGCTGGGCGACAAGTCCCGCTTCGTCTGGGACGGGCTGCGCCGCCAGCGGCTGGACAAGCCCTATGTCCGCGTCGACGGCAAGCTGAAGCCCGCAAGCTGGACGGAGGCGCTGGCCGCGGCTGCGGCGGCGATGAAGGGCAAGACGGTCGCGGGCCTGGTCGGCGATCTCGCCCCGGTCGAGGCGGCCTTCGCGCTGAAGGAACTGGTCGAGGGGCTGGGCGGCAAGGTCGAATGCCGCACCGACGGCGCGCGGCTGCCTGCGGGCAACCGCTCGGGCTATGTCGGCACGGCGGCGATCGAGGATATCGACGCGGCCGAGATGATCCTGCTGGTCGGCACCAATCCCCGCACCGAGGCGCCGGTGCTGAACGCGCGCATCCGCAAGGCCTGGCTGCGCGGCGCCAATGTGGCGCGGATCGGCGCGCCCGCGGATCTGACCTATGACGTTTCCGAGATCGGCACCGGCCGCGACGCGCTGGTGAAGCTCGCCGCGATGGACCATTCCGGCAAGGCGGACATCCCCGGCGTCGTGATCGTCGGGCAGGGCGCGCTGCGCGAGGCCGATGGCGAGGCAGTGCTGAGCCAGGTCATGAAGGCCGCCGGCGCGGCAGGTGCCAAGCTGATGGTGCTGCACACCGCCGCCTCGCGCGTCGGCGCGATGGATGCCGGAGCCGTCACCGAGGGCGGCATGGCCGCCGCGCTGGAGGGGGCCGAGGTCGTCTACAGCCTCGGCGCCGACGAGGTGGAGATCGCCGAGGGCCCGTTCGTGATCTACCAGGGCAGCCATGGCGACCGCGGCGCGCACCGCGCCGACGTGATCCTGCCTGCCGCGGCCTGGACCGAGGAATCGGGGCTCTTCGTCAATACCGAGGGCCGTCCGCAGATCGCCAACCGCGCGGGCTTCCCGCCGGGCGAGGCGAAGGAGAACTGGGCGATCCTGCGCGCGCTCTCCGCGCTGACCGGGGAAAAGCTGCCCTATGACAGCCTCGCCGCGCTGCGCCGCAAGCTGGTCAAGGACGTGCCGCACCTGGCGCGGGTCGACGAGGTGGCGGAGAACGAGTGGACGCCGCTCGTGCCCGCCGAGCCGAAGGCGGGGGCGGATTTCGTGCCCGCCGTGAAGGACTACTACCTGACCAACCCGATCGCGCGCGCCTCGCAGCTGATGGCGGAGCTTTCCGCGCAGGCCAAGGCCCGGCGCAGCCCGGCCATGGCGGCGGAGTGAGGCGGTCGATGGCGAAGTTTCCGCGACATACACGCACAACGGCTTGCATCGGTTCTGGATTTGGCAACCAAAACGCGCTTTACAGCGACATGTCGGAGCAAGCCGCCACGACCCTCGGGGCCGCGGCCGCGCTGACCTGGGAGGATACCGTTCATGGCTGATTTCTTCGCAACGCCTGCGGGGATCGCGGTGATCATCATCGCGCAATGTCTGGCCGTGCTGGCCTTCGTGATGATCTCGCTGCTGTTCCTCGTCTATGGCGACCGCAAGATCTGGGCGGCCGTGCAGATGCGCCGCGGCCCGAACGTGGTCGGGGTCTTCGGCCTGCTGCAGACGGTGGCCGACGCGCTGAAATACGTGGTCAAGGAAATCGTCATCCCGGCGGGGGCCGACAAGCCTGTCTTCCTGCTGGCGCCGATGGCCTCCTTCGTGCTCGCCATGGTCGCCTGGGCGGTGATCCCGTTCTCCGACGGCTGGGTGCTGGCCGACATCAACGTCGCCATCCTCTATGTCTTCGCCGTCTCCTCGCTGGAGGTCTACGGCGTGATCATGGGCGGCTGGGCGTCGAACTCGAAATACCCGTTCCTGGGCTCGCTGCGCTCCGCGGCGCAGATGATCTCCTACGAGGTGTCGATCGGCTTGATCATCATCGGCGTGATCATCTCCACGGGCTCGATGAACTTCTCCGACATCGTGCGCGCGCAGGATGGCCATTTCGGCCTGTTCAACTGGTACTGGCTGCCGCATTTCCCGATGGTCTTCCTGTTCTTCATCTCGGCGCTGGCCGAGACCAACCGCCCGCCCTTCGACCTGCCGGAGGCAGAGTCGGAACTGGTGGCGGGGTACCAGGTGGAATATTCCTCGACGCCGTTCCTGCTGTTCATGGCCGGCGAATACATCGCGATCTTCCTGATGTGCGCGCTGACGACGCTGCTGTTCTTCGGCGGCTGGCTCAGCCCGATCCCGGGCCTGCCCGACGGGGCGCTCTGGATGGTGGCGAAGATGGCGGTGTTCTTTTTCCTCTTCGCCATGGTGAAGGCGATCACCCCGCGCTACCGCTACGACCAGCTGATGCGGCTGGGCTGGAAGGTCTTCCTGCCGATGTCGCTGATCTGGGTGGTTCTGGTGGCGTTCCTGGCGAAATTCGAAGTCTTCGGCGGGGCCTATGCCCGCTGGGCCGTAGGGGGCTGACATGACCGCAATCGACTGGAACCGCGCAGTAAAGTACTTCCTGCTGCAGGATGTCTGGGCGGGGCTGAAGCTGGGGATGAAATACTTCCTGGCCCCCAAGGCGACGGTGAACTATCCGCACGAGAAGGGGCCGCTTTCCCCGCGCTTCCGCGGCGAGCACGCGCTGCGCCGCTATCCGAACGGCGAGGAACGCTGCATCGCCTGCAAGCTCTGCGAGGCGATCTGCCCGGCCCAGGCCATCACCATCGATGCCGAACCGCGAGAGGACGGCTCGCGCCGCACGACGCGCTACGACATCGACATGACGAAATGCATCTATTGCGGCTTCTGCCAGGAGGCCTGCCCGGTGGATGCGATCGTCGAAGGACCCAATTTCGAATTCTCCACCGAGACCCGCGAAGAGCTCTACTACTCCAAGGAGAAGCTGCTCTCGAACGGCGAACGCTGGGAGGCCGAGATCGCCCGCAACCTAGAAATCGACGCGCCCTACCGGTGAGCTGAAGGAGGCCCGAACATCATGGCAACCATCGCCTTCTATGCCTTCGCGCTCGGCGTCATCGCCGGGGGGCTGTTCACGGTGCTGTCGCGCAATCCGGTGCACTCGGTGCTGTGGCTGATCCTGGCCTTCCTCAGCTCGGCCGGGCTCTTCGTGCTGCTGGGCGCGGAATTCGTCGCGATGCTGCTGGTCATCGTCTATGTCGGCGCGGTCGCGGTGCTCTTCCTCTTCGTGGTGATGATGCTCGACGTGGATTTCGCCGAGCTGCGCGCCGAGGTCGCCAAGGGCGTTCCGCTGGCGCTGGTGATCGGGGTGATCATCCTGACCGAGCTGGGCATGGGCATCGGCGTCTGGCAGTTCTCCGACCGCGCGCAGCTGCTGCGCGGCGCGCCGACCCCGGATCTGGCCGAGGCCAGCAACACCGCGGCGATCGGCATGCTGCTCTACGACCGCTACCTGATCCTGTTCCAGCTTGCCGGGCTCGTGCTGCTGGTGGCGATGATCGGCGCGATCGTGCTGACGCTGCGCCACCGCGCGGATGTCAAGCGACAGGACGTGCTGGCGCAGATGTACCGCGATCCGGCCAAGGCGATGGAACTGAAGGACGTGAAGCCGGGGCAGGGGCTCTGAGGCCTGTCCGGCCCCGGACCTGATCCTGGGCCCCGCCGGTCGCGGCGGAACCGAGAAAGAGGGAAGGCCCCGGGCCGTGTCCGGGGCGGGACCCAGCAAGACCAAAACGACGGGCAGACGACCCGGAGGGACATGGATGATCGGACTTGAGCATTTTCTGGGCGTGGCGGCAGCGCTCTTCGTGATCGGCATCTTCGGGCTGTTCCTGAACCGCAAGAACGTGATCATCATCCTGATGTCGATCGAGCTGATCCTCCTGTCGGTCAACATCAACTTCGTGGCCTTCTCCAGCTTCCTGGGCGACCTGCAGGGCCAGATCTTCACGCTCTTCGTGCTGACCGTCGCCGCCGCCGAGGCTGCCATCGGACTGGCGATCCTGGTCTGCTTCTTCCGCAACCGCGGCACGATCGCGGTGGAAGACGTCAACAACATGAAAGGCTGAACGCAGTGGAAAGCATCATCCTCTTCGCACCGCTGGCCGGCAGCCTGATCGCGGGCTTCCTGTGGAAGCCGATGGGAGAGCGCGCGGCCAAGTGGATCTCGACCGGGCTCCTGTTCCTGTCCTGCTTCTTCTCCTGGATCGTGTTCTTCAGCTTCGACGGCACCGCCTACACGGTGGAGATCGCCCGCTGGATCGAGAGCGGCTCGCTGGTGATCGACTGGACGGTGATGGTCGACCGGCTGACGGCGATCATGCTGGTCGTGGTCACCACGGTCTCGGCGCTCGTCCATCTCTACAGCTTCGGCTACATGGCGCATGACGAGAATTTCCGCGAGGGCGAGGAAAGCTACCGCCCGCGCTTCTTCTCCTTCCTGTCGCTCTTCACCTTCGCGATGCTGATGCTGGTGACTGCCGACAACATCGTGCAGCTGTTCTTCGGCTGGGAGGGCGTCGGCCTCGCCTCGTACCTGCTGATCGGCTTCTACTACCGCAAGCCGTCGGCCGGCGCGGCGGCGATGAAGGCCTTCATCGTCAACCGGATCGGCGATTTCGGCTTCCTCCTGGGCATCTTCGCGCTGTTCTTCCTGACCGACAGCCTGCAGTTCGGCGTGATCTTCGACCAGGCGCCCGAGCTGGCGCAGACCGAGATCAGCTTTCTCTGGGGCAGCTGGAACGCCGCGAACCTCTGTGCCTTCCTGCTCTTCGTCGGCGCGATGGGGAAATCGGCGCAGCTCTTCCTGCACACCTGGCTTCCGGATGCGATGGAAGGTCCGACGCCGGTCTCGGCCCTGATCCACGCCGCGACCATGGTGACCGCGGGCGTTTTCCTCGTCTGCCGCATGTCGCCGCTGATGGAGTACGCGCCCGAGACCATGGCCTTCGTCACCTTCATCGGCGCCTCGACGGCCTTCTTCGCCGCGACCGTGGGCCTGGTGCAGACCGACATCAAGCGCGTCATCGCCTATTCGACCTGTTCGCAGCTGGGCTACATGTTCGTGGCCGCGGGCGTCGGCATGTATCCGGCGGCGATGTTCCACCTCTTCACCCACGCCTTCTTCAAGGCGATGTTGTTCCTCGGCGCCGGCTCGGTCATCACCGCGATGCATCACGAGCAGGACATGATGAACTACGGCGGGCTGCGCAGGAAGCTGCCGCTGACCTTCGCCGCGATGATGGTCGGCACGCTGGCAATCACCGGCGTCGGCATCCCGCTGACCCATATCGGCTTCGCCGGCTTCCTGTCGAAGGACGCCATCGTCGAGAGCGCCTGGGCCGGGTCCAACTCGATGGCCTCCTACGCCTTCTGGATGCTGGTCTTCGCCGCGGCCATGACCAGCTTCTATTCCTGGCGGCTGATGTTCCTGACCTTCTACGGATCGCCGCGCGGCGACCGCCACGCGCATGACCATGCCAAGGAAAGCCCGTCGGTGATGACCATCCCGCTGGGCGTGCTCGGCCTCGGCGCGGTCTTCGCGGGCATGGTCTGGTACGGCTCCTTCTTCGGCGACCACGACAAGGTGGCCAGCTTCTTCGGCATGCCGCACCAGGTCGAGGCGTCTGCGGCGGAGGGCGATGCCCATGCCGCCCCGGCAGCCCATGGCGCGGCGGAACGCGGCGCTGTCTTCTTCGGGCCGGACAACACGGTGCTGGAGGATGCCCATGCCGCGCCGGTCTGGGTGAAGCTCTCGCCCTTCGTCGCGATGCTGCTCGGCTTCGGCCTGGCCTGGCAGATGTACGTGCGCCGTCCGGACCTGCCCGCGAAGCTCGCCAAGAACCAGGCGCCGATGTACCAGTTCCTGCTGAACAAGTGGTATTTCGATGAATGCTACGAACATGCGGTGGTCCGCCCGACCATGAAATTCGGCCGGTTCCTCTGGAACCGCGGCGACCGGACCGTCATCGACGGCACGGTGCGCGGGCTTGCCACCGCCTTCATCCCCTTCCTCAGCAGGCTGGCGGGACGCGCGCAGTCCGGCTACCTGTTCCACTACGCCTTCGCCATGGTGCTCGGCATTGCCGTGCTCATGACCTGGCTGGTCCTCAGCGGAGGCGCCGAATAATGGATAACCTGCTTTCCATCGTCACTTTCATGCCGACGCTGGCAGCGGTCATCCTGGCCGTCTTCCTGCGCGGCGACGACGAGGCAGCGCAGCGCAATGCCAAATGGGTCGCGTTGATCGCCTCCGGGGTGACATTCCTGCTGTCGCTGTTCCTGCTGACCGGCTTCGACGCGTCCGACCCCAGCTTCCAGTTCGTGGAAGAGCGCGACTGGGTGCTGGGCCTGCAGTACCGGATGGGCGTCGACGGGCTGTCGGTGCTGTTCGTGATGCTCAACACCTTCCTGATGCCGCTGGTGATCCTCAGCTGCTGGAACGTGACGCACCGCACCAAGGAATACATGATCGCCTTCCTCGTGCTGGAAACGCTGATGACCGGCGTGTTCTGCGCGCTGGACATGGTGCTGTTCTACCTGTTCTTCGAGGGCGCGCTGATCCCGATGTTCCTGATCATCGGGATCTGGGGCGGGGACCGGCGGGTCTATGCGGCCTTCAAGTTCTTCCTCTACACCTTCTTCGGCTCGGTCTTCATGCTGGTCGGCATGGTGGCGATGTACATCGACGCCGGGACCACCTGCATCGCGGCCTGCGGGCCGGACGTGACGGGGCTGCTGCACCACGAGTTCTCCAGCTCGACCATCACCGTGCTCGGCACCCATGTGATCGGCGGCATGCAGACGCTGCTCTGGCTCGCGTTCTTCATCTCCTTCGCGGTGAAGATGCCGATGTGGCCGGTGCATACCTGGCTCCCCGACGCGCACGTCCAGGCGCCCACGGGGGGATCGATCGTGCTGGCGGCGGTGCTGCTGAAGATGGGCGGCTACGGCTTCCTGCGCTTCTCGCTGCCGATGTTCCCGATCGGGACCAAGATGATGGAGCCGCTGGTCTTCTGGATATCGGCCATCGCCATCGTGTACACCTCGCTGGTGGCGCTGGTGCAGACCGACATGAAGAAGGTGATCGCCTATTCCTCGGTCGCGCACATGGGCTATGCCACGATGGGGATCTTCGCGGCGAACCAGCAGGGCGTCGACGGCGCGATCTTCCAGATGCTCAGCCACGGCTTCATCTCCGGCGCGCTCTTCCTCTGCGTCGGCGTGGTCTACGACCGGATGCATACCCGCGACATCGCCGCCTATGGCGGTCTGATCAACCGGATGCCGGGCTATGCGATCGTCTTCATGTTCTTCACCATGGCCAATGCCGGCCTGCCGGGCACCAGCGGCTTCATCGGCGAGTTCCTGACGCTGATCGGCATCTTCGAGGACAGCACCTGGGTGGCCTTCGTCGCCGCGACCGGGGTGATCCTCTCGGCCAGCTACGGGCTCTGGCTCTACAAGCGGGTGATGCTGGGCGACCTGATCAAGGAAAGCCTGAAGACGATTTCCGACATGAACACGCGCGAGAAGGCGATCTTCGCCCCGCTCGTCGCGCTGACCCTGATCCTCGGCATCTTCCCGGGGCTGGTCACCGACATCACCGGTCCCTCGGTCGAGGCGCTGGTGGCCGAGAACCTTGCCGCCCAGGCCAATTTCGCGCCCGGGGTCGAGGTCGCCGAAAATGCAAGCCACTGAGGAGCGACCGAGATGACGGCATCCGATCTGTCCACCGTCCTGCCGGAATTCGTGCTGGCGCTCTTCGCCCTCCTGGCGCTGGTCGCGGTGGTCTATACCGGCAAGGACCGCTACGCCCCGGTGCTGACCTGGGTGACGGCGGCCATCTTCACGCTCATAGCCTTCTGGATCGGTCTGAACGGCGGCGGCACCACGCCGGGCTTCGGCGGCATGGTCGTCGATGACGGCTTCGCGCGCTTTGCCAAGGTGATGATCCTGCTCTCGGCCGCGGCCGTGCTGGTCATGTCCGAGGCCTACATGGAGCGGCGCGACCTCCTGCGCTTCGAATACCCGGTGCTGATCACCCTGTCGGTGGTCGGCATGATGATCATGGTCTCCGCGGGCAACCTGATGTCGCTCTACCTGGGGCTCGAACTGCAGTCGCTGGCGCTCTACATCATCGCCTCGCTGCGGCGCGACAGCGTGAAATCGACCGAGGCCGGCCTGAAATACTTCGTCCTGGGGTCGCTGAGCTCGGGGATGCTGCTCTATGGCTGCTCGCTGGCCTACGGCTTTGCCGGGACCACAGACTTTGCCGGGCTGATGTCCGCAGTGGGCGAGGAGCGCGCGCCGATCGGCCTGGTCTTCGGTCTCGCCTTCATCTGCGCGGGCCTGGCCTTCAAGGTCTCGGCGGCACCCTTCCACATGTGGACGCCGGACGTCTACGAGGGCTCGCCGACGCCGGTCACGACCTTCTTCGCCACCGCGCCGAAAGTGGCCGCCATGGCGCTGTTCGCGCGGGTGCTGCACGGCGCCTTCGGCAACTCGATCGCGGACTGGCAGCAGGTGCTGCAGCTGATCTCGATTGCCTCCATGGCCATCGGTTCGGTCGCCGCGATCACCCAGACCAACATCAAGCGGCTGATGGCCTATTCCTCCATCACCCACATGGGCTTTGCCCTGATGGGCCTGGCGGCGGGGACGGCGGACGGCGTGCAGTCGATGCTGCTCTACATGTCGATCTACATCACCATGAACCTGGGCAGCTTCGCCTTCATCATGTCGATGGAGCGGGACGGCCGTCCGGTGCTCGACATCGCGTCGCTGTCGATGCTGTCGGCGCGCGATCCGGTGCGGGCGATGGCCTTCATGGTGCTGCTGTTCTCCATGGCGGGCGTGCCGCCGATGCTGGGCTTCTTCGCCAAGTGGGGCGTGCTGTTCTCTGCGGTGCAGGCCGGGCTCTACTGGCTGGCCATCGCCGGCGTCATCACGTCGGTGGTCGCGGCCTACTACTACATCCGGATCGTCTACCTGATGTATTTCGGCGCGCCGATCGAGCCGCTCGATGCCGACCGCGCGCCGGTGCTGCGCAGCTTCGTCGTTGCCACCGCGCTGGTGATGATCGTCGGCATCTTCAACTTCTTCGGCGTCGACTCGCTCGCGGCTTCGGCTGCGATGGCGCTTGTCCCGTGACGGCGGGGGCTGGCCGCAGGGTTACGGCCTGCGCAGCCTCCCGGAAACCGACAGCACGAATGCCGAGGCGGCCCGCATGGCCGCCTCTTGCCATGCGCCGGTCTGGATAACGGCCCTGCGCCAGACGGCCGGACGCGGGCGCCGCGGCCGCGCCTGGGCCAGCCCGGAGGGCGCGCTGGCCGCCACGCTGCTGCTGAAGCCGGAAGAACCGCCCGAAACCGCCGCCCTGCGCAGCTTCGTCGCCGCCGTGGCGCTGGCCGAGGCGTTCCAGGCGGTCGGCGTGGAGCCCCGCGCGATCTCTCTGAAATGGCCGAACGACGTGCTGCTCTACGACTGCAAGGCCGCGGGCATCCTGCTGGAAAGCGCGGGGCAGGCCGGACGGCTCGACCATCTGGCCATCGGCATCGGCATCAACCTCGCCTCGGCGCCCGATCTGGCGGCCGTGGAGGCGGGTGCCACGCTGCCGATCTCGCTGGCCGAGGTGCTGGGGCGCAAGCTGGACCGCGACGACATGCTGCTGGCGCTGGCCCGCGCCTATGCCGCGCGCGAGGCGGAGTTCCGCGCCGAGGGCTTCGCGCCGATCCGGGAACGCTGGCTGTCGCAGGCGGCGCGCCTGGGCGAACCGATCCGCGCCCGCACGGCACGCGAGACCTTTCACGGCACATTCGATACAGTGGACGGGACAGGGCACCTCCTGCTGCGCTGCAGCGACGGGCTGCACCGCATTTCCGCCGCCGACGTTTTCTTCTGATTCTGACCGGACGCCACCATGCTGCTTGCCATCGACTGCGGGAACACCAACACCGTCTTCGCCATCTGGGACGGGCGCCAGCTGCTCGGCCGATGGCGGATCTCCACCAATCACAGCCGGACCGCGGACGAATACCATGTCTGGCTGTCGACGCTGCTGCTGCACGAGAAGCTCGATGCTCCGATCAACGCGGTGATCATCTCCTCCACCGTGCCGCGCGTGGTCTTCAACCTGCGCGTCCTGGCGAACCGCTATTTCAACTGCCGCCCGATGGTGGTGGGCAAGCCGGGCTGCGACCTGCCGGTCGAGCCGCGGGTCGATCCCGGCACCCAGGTCGGTCCCGACCGGCTGGTCAACACCGTGGCGGGCTACGACCTCTATGGCGGCGACCTGATCGTGGTGGACTTCGGCACGGCCACGACCTTCGACGTGGTGGGCGAGGACGGGGCCTATATCGGCGGCGTGATCGCGCCTGGCGTGAACCTCAGCCTCGAGGCGCTGCACCAGGCGGCGGCGGCGCTGCCGCATGTCGACGTGACCAAGCCAGAGAAGGTGATCGGCACGAATACGGTGGCCTGCATGCAGTCCGGCGTGTTCTGGGGCTATGTCGGGCTGGTCGCGGGGATCGTTAGCCAGATCAAGGCGGAGCGCGGCCGTCCCATGAAAGTCATCGGCACGGGCGGGCTGGCCCCTTTGTTTCAGCAGGGCGATGAGCTATTCGACGTTTTCGAAGAAGATCTGACGATGCACGGGCTGACCGTCATCTACAATTACAACAAGGATCGCGTCGGCGGTCCGGATGAAATGGCGGTACCGGAATGAGTACGGATGAAGTGATCTACCTGCCCCTCGGCGGGGCAGGCGAGATCGGAATGAATTGCTATGTCTACGGCTACGGGCCGAAGGACAGGGAGCGGCTGATCGTGATCGATCTGGGCGTCGCCTTTCCGGACATGGATTCGACTCCCGGCGTCGACCTGATCTTTCCGGACATCGCCTGGCTCGAAGAGCGCCGCGACCGGATCGAGGCGGTCTTCGTCACCCATGCCCACGAGGACCATGTCGGCGGTGTCGGCCGGCTGTGGTCGCGGCTGAAATGCCCGGTCTATGCCCGGCCGTTCACGGCGGCCGTTGCGCGGCGCAAGATGATCGAGGCCGACGCGCCCGAGACCGAGGTGACGACGGTCGATCCCTGGCCGCACATGGTCAAGGCCGGCCCGTTCGAGGTTGCCTACCTGCCGATGAGCCATTCCATCCCGGAAAGCTCGGCGCTGGTGATCGACACGCCGAAGGGCCGCATCCTGCATACCGGCGACTTCAAGCTCGACCGCGAGCCCGGGGTGGGCGAGCCCTACGATCCCGAGCTCTGGGCCGAGGTGGCCGCGCCGGGCGTCCTGGCGCTGGCCTGCGATTCCACCAACGTATTCAACCCGAATCCCGGGCGGTCCGAGGTTCTGGTGGGACCCGAGATCCGCAAGCTGGTGGAGGGCTGCAGCGGCATGGTCGTGGCGACCACCTTCGCGTCGAACATCGCGCGGCTCAAGACCCTGGCCGAAGCCGGCCGCGATGCAGGCCGCTCGGTCGTGCTGCTCGGCCGGGCCATGCGGCGCATGGTGCAGGAAGCGGTCGAGACCGGCGTGCTGAAGGACTTCCCCTCCACCGTCGCGGTCGAGGACGCCTCGCAGATCCCGCGCGAGAACCTGATGCTGCTGGTCACCGGCAGCCAGGGCGAGCGGCGCGCTGCCTCGGCGCAGCTGGCGCGCGGCAAGTACCTGGGCATCGAGATGAAGCCGGGCGACACGTTCCTGTTCTCCTCGAAGATCATCCCGGGCAATGAACGCGGCGTCTTCCGCATCGTGAACCAGTTCTCCGAGATGGGCATCGACGTCATCGACGACAATTCGGGGCTGTACCACGTCTCGGGGCATGCGAATCGTCCGGACCTCGCCGAGATCCACAACCTGGTGCGGCCGCAGCTGGTCGTGCCGATGCATGGCGAACACCGCCACCTGCGCGAGCATGTCAAGCTGGCTGCGCAGAACGGCCTGAAGGGCATCCTGGCGCCGAACGGCACGATGGTGCAGCTGACCGGAAACGAGCCCAAGGTCGTCGGCTATGTCGAGACCGGCCGAACCTACCTGGACGGCTCGTCGCTGATAGGCGCGATGGACGGCGTGGTGCGGGACCGGATCCGCATGGCGCTGAACGGCCATGTGCTGGTGACGCTGATCATCGACGAGAACGACGATCCGCTGGGCGAGCCCTGGTGCGAGATCATGGGCCTTCCGGCGAACGGACGTTCGCGCGCGCCGCTGGCCGAGGTGCTTGAAGACGATCTTGCCCAGGTTCTGGGCCGGGCCGATGATGACGTGCTGATCGACGACGACAAGCTGACCGAGATCATGCGGCGCACGGTGCGCAACAGCGCGCAGAACGAGATCGGCAAGAAGCCCGAGGTCACCGTGGTGATCAGCCGCCTGTCAGAATGACGGGCGGCCGATCCCGGCCGGTCAGGGAAACAGCGCGTTCAGCGTGGACTGATCCGGCAGGCCGGTCCGGGCGAGCCCCGGCTCTGCTGGTACGCCGCCAGAGTCGGCGGACAGGGCAGAGGCAAACATGTCCGGCACGTCGGGGAGCGGCGTGCCGGTTTCGCTTTCGAGCCGCGCGCGGATCCCGGGGGGGCATTTCGCCGGGATGCGCAACCGCGCGGTTGCCGCGCCGGGCCTGCGCCAGGGTCGACTCTTCCGTCATGCGCGCAGTGGCGGGGACGGCAACAAGCTTTACCGTTGCGTCCATGAAGCGCGTATCGGGATGTGCTTCACAGAAATGCCAGAGCTTGCGCCCGGCTTCCGGACTGGGAGTTACATTTTTCCCAGATTCCCAGAAAGAGGGACCCTACATGAGCCGCCAGCCCCGCCGCCGCTTCGCCGCCGGGTTCAGGGAGCAGGCCGTCGCGCGCCTGTCCGGACCGGGCGCCACGCAGGCCGGCGTCGCGCGCGAGCTCGGCGTATCCGCTTCGCAGCTGAAGGGCTGGCGGCCCGAACTCGCTGCCGCGGGCCCGGCCGGGGCGATCCGCAGGCAGCAGGCCGGGGCTGCCGAGCTGTCCGACCTCCGCCGCCCGAAAGAAGAGGCGGCGGTCATGCGGACGGCATCGGCGTCGGCCAGGTCCCTCGGAGCTGCCCATCGCGGCGCCACCGGTCCGAACCCGATGGGCGGCTGCGCGACCTGACCGGCGCCGCGCAGCGGGCGGCGAAGCCGTGAAGGACACGCTCGCCTCCATCCCCGCCCACGTCGCCGACCACCCCATCCTCGTGCGGCCCGCCCGCCCGGATGGGTCGCGCTCGGGGGCGCACTGTGCCGGGTACTTTCCGTGCGCCCGGGCCGGTTCCAGCCGTGGCGCGCCAGGCCGCGCGGGACGGCCTTCTTCCCGGGATGCGGGCGATCTTCGAGGCCAGCCATCGGCGTTATGGCGCGCAGCGCAGCCGCCATCGCGGCGCCGCCGCCCATCGGGCTCGGACCGATGGCGCCGCAATGGGCAGCTCCGGGGGCACCGGCGGGCGCTATCCGTCCGCTGCACCGGGGCTGCCGCGTTCCGCGGACGACGGACAGCCGGCACGATCTCGGGGTCTAGCTGGTCCGCGCCAGCGGGCCGGATGATCCGGAGGCGCAGA
>NZ_JAATVU010000043.1 GCF_013184745.1 Mangrovicoccus sp. HB161399 | reverse complement strand
AGACCGGGTCCGAAGCCCGCACGGGGATCGGCAGGTGGATCGTTCGGCATCTCTCTCGGACGGATCGCGTTCGACGCCTCACTCTGCAACACCCAGCGTCCGCATTCGGCGATCGGAGGACGGACACCCGTCGAGGTCCACGAGGGCCCCGGCATGAAGGCGGCGGCATGATCAACAGGCAAGCTTAGCGCCGCCGAGAAACTGTCCGGGAAATAGGGACCACCTCAAATATCGCCGCAGAATCGCTGCATGGAGCTTGCGCCGCCCCTCGCCGCGAGTCGGGACAGCAAAGACGATGCCGGCTCGAACGCAGCATGCGGCACAGTCAGCGGCAACTGAGGGAAGGTATTTCCGGGGATGGCAGGGAGGCTCTTGGCCAAACGAGACTTCCGGGATCAGACAAAGGCAGGAATGTCCTGACTTTACGATCGCGAGTTCAACTGGGCAACGCCACTCCGCATTCTGGAAGTTCCGCCTGCGGGGTCAGGCATCTGACATGAAAGTCAGTTTTGCCTGACACCCCACACGCGGACCGCTTCCGCGCCGGCCGCGCCCGTCTTCCCCCGCCTGGCATGCGGCTGCGCATGGGTCGGCGGCATCAGCCGCACCTCGCGGCCGCGCCCGGCCGGGTCCCGCGCCCGGCGATGTGCGCCCGGACAGGCCTCCATTCCGGCCATGCACGGCTCGGGCCGCCCGGAGAACCCGGGCACCTGCGACCGGCGCAACCGGCGGCGGAGGGCGGCCCGCCGGTCCGCAGCGGCGCCGCGAACCTGGAACGCGCCCTTGGCCGGATCGAGGCCGATGGCGACAGGCTGCTCCATGGATGGCTCCTCTCGGCGAAAGGCTCCGCAGCTCCCGCCTCGGCACATCGCGATGCCGCTGCAGGGGCCATCCACACCGTCAATGGCGGATAACGGCTCGCTAGCTGTGCCAGTTGGCGGTCTTGCAGGTCGTCTTCGGAGGTCTGCCAGACTACACGACACCGGTTGATTTGGGGGGGCGGCGATCGGCGGAAGGGAGTCTCCTGACGGACTCGACCTCGCCAAAGGAACGGCCCGTTGAATATCCGCGCTCTCGCCGATCTGCAGAAGACGCTAGCCCCGCATGTCCCGCTGGGCAAGTCCCGCCTCGAAACCCTCAGCCGCATCCTTCTGGGCATGATCGGCGCCTGGACGGTGAACCTCACGCATGTCGCCTCCGAGCGGCCAGGTCGCGCCAAGGCTGCATCGACCTACCGCCGGCTGCAGCGTTTCTTTCAGCACGTCGAGCGGCCCGATGACTGGACGGTCGGTCTCGTCGTGGCACTGATCGGCAACCCGCGGCCGTGGCATCTCTGTCTCGACCGGACCAACTGGAAGATCGGCAGGGCGGACGTCAACGTCCTGGTCCTGGCCGTGGTCACCACGCGGTTCCGGGTGCCGCTGATGTGGACGCTGCTGTCCCATGCGGGCAATTCCACGACGGCGCAGCGCATCGCGCTGATGAACCGGTATCTGCAGCATTTCGATGTCTCCACGGTGCGCATGCTGATGGCCGACCGCGAGTTCGCAGGCCAGGAATGGATGGCTTTCCTCTTGGACAGGAAAATCCCCTTCGCGATCCGGATGAAGGAGGATCAGATTGTCCGCGTCGAGGGCCGCGACCTTTCCCTGCGATCCTGGCTGTCGCGCGTGCCCGGGCGTGCGGGGCTTCACCGCGGTCCTGCCCGGGCGGGACGGACATCCTGATCTCGATCTCCATTTCGGTGCCCGGCGGATCAGGGGCGGAGAGCTTCTGGTCGTCGCCTCCTCGCACCCCGGCAGCGGCGTGCGCATCCTGCGGCTCTACCGCAAGCGCTGGCTGACCGAATGTCTGTTCGCCGACAGCAAGACCCGTGGCCTGAACCTCGAGGACACACGCCTCTCGCTCGCGCGAAATTTGTGCTTGCTGATCGCCATCCTGCCGCTCGCCATCGCCCTGGTCTGCCGGACAGCGGCGGCGCTCATGGGAACGAAATTCCCCGGCAGGAAGGCTCACGGATACCTGTCGAAGTCCTGGTTCCGGACCGGCCTCGACGAGACGAGGCGATTGCTCCGGTCGCACGCTGAGATCCCGCCAAGCTTCCGGAAACTCGTCATGCCAAGGCGCCAGCGACAGGGAGTCGTGTAGTCTGGAGGTCTGCTCATGATGACCAGCTACCACGCTGGATTCACGACATTAATCCTCCTTCATTTGCGCAATGACGCCGTCTCGGTCCAGTGGCGACACGAGGACGCACTCCTTGCCCGCCGCCAAATGGAGCCAGCGCTCGTTAGTGGGGAGTTGCCAAGGTTGCGCCACCGGTTCGAGCAACCATCGGCGACGCTGATGTCGGCCAGCCCGATGCGGTTTGGTTCCACGGCCCGGCCATTCCGCCGCAACAGGTTCGGCGCGATGCCCAGGTCGTGCCGGCTGCCGGTCGTCCGCGGCACGCGGCGTCCCCGCCTCGGGGGACAGATGCTGCTTGCCATCGTCCTCGGAACAATGGCGGACAATGGCTCGCCCATTCATCGGCGTGGCCACCGTCTTCTTCGCGACCCGGATCCCTTTCCTCCTGCAGCTCGGCCAGTTCCGCGGCCTCGGCTTGCTGCTTGCGGATTGCCTCCGCCGAGCCCGGGGCGGCGAGCTCGAGCCGCCAGCCTTTCAGCTGCGACAGTGTCACGCCGAACTCGCGCGCGACGTGGGCTGCGTGGCACCTGGCTCCGAAAGGCGCGCGGCGGCCTGCTCGTTGAGCTTGGCGGTGAGGTGGCGGCGGGGCTGTCTGCTGATAAGGAGTCCCTCTCTCCGGGAGCAATGTAAGTCCAAGTCCGGTTTCCGGGGGGCAAGGTCGCCGCCGGTCCTGTTCTACTGCCCGTCCGCTCAGGGCGCCTGCGCTTCCAACTCGTCAAGCGCGCCGCACTCGGCGGCCACGGCCTCGAGGAGTTCGTCTGCCGCCGTGCCGCCCTCCTGTGCCAGCGTCTCCGCCCGGCCGAGCGCCGCCCGGGCCGCGGCGATCCGGGGATCGGGATCCGCTGCCGCCGGACCGGCATCGGCGTCATCCGCCGCCAGCGCCGCCGCAGCCTCGCGGCGCAGCGCCCGGGCGCGGCCGAGCTCCTCCCAGCCAGCCTCCGACGCGCTGTCTGCGCCTTCTGAATCCGCATCCGCATCGGGCAGCGGCGCCTTGCGGCCGATCCCGGGCGCGCCGCCTTCGGCCTCCGCTTCCTCTGTCTCCGGCCCCGGCGCGGCCGCGGCCTCGGCAGGCGACGCGCCGGTTTCCGCGCGCAGGTAGTCCGGAGTTCCGGCCGCGGCGCCGGGGCCCGGCTCGGGCGCGGCCATCTCGGGCGGTGCCTGTTCCTCGGACGGTCCGCGCCGCCGTCTCCAGGGCCTGCGTCTCATCGGTCCTTCCCTCCCAGCCTGAGCAGTTCGGCGGGCGGCGTCTGGCCGAGCTTGCGGTATTCCGAGCGCAGCCCGGCCGCGAGATGCCGCATCGCCAGCGGCGCGTCCTCCTCGGCGGCTGCAACCGCCGCGGCAAGCACCACGTTTCGGATATGCCCGCCCGCCAGATCGGCCAGCGCCGCCAGCCGGTTGAGATCGGCATCGGCCACCGCATGGCCGGTCCCCAGATGCAGCCGCCACAGCGCCCGCCGCTCCGCCGGGTCGGGCTGGCCGAAATCCACGATCGCGTCGATGCGCCGGGTGAAGGCGCTGTCGAAGCGGGTGCGGGCATTCGAGGTCATCAGCACGATGCCGGTATAGGTCTCGATGCGCTGCAGCAGGTAGTTGGTCTGGGCATTGGCGAAGCGGTCGTTGCTGTCCTGGATGTCGGTGCGCTTGCCGAACATCGAATCCGCCTCGTCGAAGAGCAGGACGACCTCCTCGCGCTCGGCCCGGGCCAATAGCTGCGACAGGTTCTTCTCGGTCTCGCCGATGTATTTCGAGGTCACCATCGACAGGTCGACGCGGTAGAGCGGCAGCTCCAGCCGGGTCGCCAGCCAGGACGCGGCCATCGTCTTGCCGGTGCCGGAGGGGCCGGTGAAGAGCGCACGGATGCCGTGCTTGTAGCGCGCCGCCATCGTGGTGCCGAGCCCGTCGGCCAGGGTCTCGCGGCGGGCGCAGCGGCCGCGCAGCAGCTCCAGCTCGCCCTGCAGCGCGGCGGGCAGGATCAGCTGGCCCGCCTCCACCCGGTCGCGGACCGGCTGGGCATAGGCGCCGATGCCCTCGCCCTCGGAGGTCCAGAGCGCCGCGGCGAGATCGCCCTGCTCCGGTCCGTCGCGCCCGCCGAAGGCGGCCTCGACGCGGGCGGTCCGGCACAGCGTCAGGATGCGCCCGGCGCGCTGCAGGTGGGTCCGGCCCAGACGCTCCGCCGCTTCCGGAGGGAAGGCGGTGCGCCAGAGCGCGGCGCGTTCCGCCGCCGCGGGCAGCGGGACCTCCCATTCGGCCAGGGCCATGCCCTCGCAGCCGGTGCTGCCCTCGGGGCCGGCCAAGGCGATCACCGGGCCGGGATAGCCGGGCAGCGGCGGCAGCTGCACGTGCTCGCCCGGACCGGCATCGGCGGCGAAGACGGGCAGCACGCCCGCGGCGGCGGCGAAGGCGCCCAGCCCGGCGCGCTCCGCGGTCTTGGGGTCGGCCAGCATCGGGATCCGGCCGAGCGCGCGGCCCAGCGTCCAGAGGATCCAGTCGCGCTCGATGCCGTCGAGATGGCGCAGCACCAGCAGCGTGGCGGGCCGCAGCGCCAGCCCCTCCGCCCGCGCCAGCACCTGCGCGCGCAGGCTGTCCGGCCAGGGCGCGCCGACCGCCGCGGGAACCGGGCGCAGGCCCTGCCAGCTGCGGCCTGTGCCGGTCAGCGCGGCGGCGAGTCCGGGGGCCAGGACCAGCATCTGCTCGGGCAGCGGCCCGGTGCCGGAAAGCCGCAGCAGCCCGTGCCCGGCGGCGGCCCCGGAGGCCAGGCCCGGCACCGTCGCGCCGAGCGCGCCGAAGGCGTTGGCCGCGAGCCCCAGCATCGGCCGCGCGCCGCCGACCGGCGCCTGCAGCCGGGCCACGGCGCGTCCGGCCATCGCGTCGGTCTCCACCGCCAGCGCCAGCGCCGCCGCGGCCAGCTGGTCCGGCGGCAGCGCCAGCGCCTCGGCGAGCGCGCCCAGCGGGTCGCCGGGATCGGGGGCGGCGCGGAACGGCGCCATCGGGTCGCCGTGCCGCGCCAGCAGGCCCAGCAGGTAGCGGTCCTCTGCGGAGCTGCCCTGCCGGTCCGGCAGCAGCCGGCCGAGCGCGGCCATTGCGGCGGCGCAATATGCGGCGGTGGCAGGATTGGAGGCGGGGCGGCCGTCGGGCATGTCAGGCTCCGTCGAAATCATAGTGGATCTGGACCGCGCGGTAGAGCCAGAGCACCCAGCCGGGATCGATGTCCAGCCCGGCCATCCGGACGGGAAGCTCGATGTCGCGCGCGGACAGCGCCAGGTCGAGATAGCCCGAGCTGACCAGCGCCAGGCCCGGCCGCCGGATCAGCGTCCGGGGGCAGAGGCCGGTGGCCGCGCGCAGGTAGCGCCGTGCCGAAAGCTCCCAGGTCAGCACCGCGCGGTCGTCGAGGCGGCCCCGTACCGGCGTGCCGCGGGCCAGCCCGGCGGGCCAGGCGCGGATCCCGTCCGGCATGCGGCCGCGCCACATGGCGAGGGTCGCCAGGTCGCGCCGGTCGCTGGCCAGCCGCCAGCCGGGCGCTCCGGCCAGGCGGCGGATCCGGAGCGGTTCGGCCGCCCAAAGCCTTCGCAGGGGCGCGGGGGCGAGGAAGTCCGCCATGGCCGGTCCCTCAGGCGGATCGCTGGCGAAGGCCTCCGCCAGCGGGTCGGCCGGACTGCCTCCGGCGCGCAGCAGCATCGAGACCAGCACGCGGCGGCCCAGTTCGGCCTCGTCGAGCAGCGGATGGGCGTCCATCGCCTCGGCGATGCCGAGCCGGGCGAGCGCGCGGATGACCCAGACCAGACCGCCCGTGGGCGTACGGCGCCACCCCTCGCGGTCCGGGTGGATCCCGGCCGGGACCGGGTCGTCTGCGTCCGCGGTCTCCTTTGCAAGCTCCGGGGCTTCGGCATCGGGCTGCAGCGTGCCGATGCGCTCGGACACCTGCGCGCGGGCCGGTTCGGGACGGGAAGGGCGATCCGATGGTGCCGCAGGGCCGGGCGCCGGCTCCGGCGGGCGCAGTGTCTCCGCGGCGGGGTTGTCCGTCCGGTCCCGGCGTGGCGGCAGCGGCCGGGGCCGTGCGGGAGAAGACGCCGGCTGCGCCGGAGCGGCGGTCTCCGGCGCGGGTTCGCGGGCGGCGGGGGACGGTCCGGCAGGACGCTCCGCCCCGGCCGTCCCGGGGGCCTGGGTTGATGGCCGTTGCGGCCGGGCCGTGCCGCGCGGCGGTCCGGCGGCTTTGGCCGGCAAGTCTGGTGGAGCCGCAGCGGGGTCGGCGGGCCGGGAAATGATATCCTGTGCGAGGCGGCGCACGGCTGCGGGCGAGGGATGCGCCCGGCCGTCGGCGGTGATGGCGGCCGCCGCGATCAGCTGCGCGACCGGTGCCGCGGCATCTGCCGGGACGGACCCGGCGCCAAGGCAGTTCTCGGCCGCGCGGATCAGCCGGATCCCGGCGGGGCCCGGCCGCGGCGCCGGCACGGCGGCAGGTGCCTCCCGCGCCGCGCCGCGCCGGGCAGGCTCCGGGTCCGGCGGAAGCGGCGAGGGCGCGGCAGGGCCGGGGCTGCGGCCGCAGACGGCCGCCGCGAGATGCCGCGCATCGGCGGGGGCGAGGCAGCCCAGCAGATCCGGCAGGCGGCCATGTTCGGCGAGGCTGGACAGCACGCGCGTGACCAGGGGGCCGAATTCCGGGCTGCGGCTGTCCGCGGCCAGCCAGGCCAGCACCGCCGGTCCGAGCGCGGTGCGCGCCGGGCGGCGGCCGAGCGCGGCCTGCAGGTACCACGGCCAGGGCGACCCTGCGAGCCGGATGGCCTCGGCCAGCAGGCTGCCCCGGTCCGGGAAGAGCACCGCCCCCGCCGTGGCGGCCTGCGGATCGGCGGGGCCCCGGGCCTGTCCGGCGGCCTCCCGCAGGTCGATCGCCCGTCCGCTTCCCAGCCGCAGCCGCGCCTCGCGCAGCACCAGGATCGCCTGCGGCGGCAGATGCGGATCGGCATCCGCCAGTGCCGCCTCCGCGGCCTGCCGCACCCGTCCGGCCCGGACCCCGGCGGGGACCGGCGCGCGCAGGCGGCGGATCTCGATCCGGTGGCTCACCGCACGCACCTCCGGCCGGTGCCGCCCCGCCGCTCCATCAGCGCAGCCCTGCGAAGCTGCCGGCCTTCGGTTCGGCGAAGGAGACCGCATCGCCGGTGGCCAGCACGGCGCCGATGCTTTCGACCGCCGCGATCCGCACCCGTGCGGTGGTGCCCGAGAGATCCTCGATTACCCCGGTCGCCCCGCCCGCGCCGAACCGCGCCGTCATGCCGATCTTCAGCACCCCGCGCGAGGCGTCGATCTCGACCAGACCGCCGGGCTTCAGTTCGGTCGTGCGCGCCGCGGTGCCCTCGACGATGGCAGCGACCGGCGCGTGGCTGGCCAGCAGCAGGCAGACCTGGATCAGCTCGGACGCGAAACTGCGCCCGTCGTCCTGCGCAAGGTCGAACTGCGACAGGATCCAGCCCGCCATCCGCTCCAGCGCGCGCCAGTCCTCGTGGGTGATCGCGTCCTGCGGGCGCAGCCGGCCCCAGCCGGGCAGGCGCTGGTAGCGGGTCAGGTCGGCCGGCGCGTCATGCACGCTGAAGGCCTCCGCCCAGGTCAGCCGAAGGTCGGCGGGCACCTGGCGGAACTGCTGGTAGAGGCAGACCGAGACGTCCTCGATCCGCTCGAAGCCCTGCCAGGCCTCGCGCGCCAGCCCCGAGCCGCCCTCGCCGGACTCCAGCAGGTCGGCGAAGGACAGATCCTCCCAGGCGCGGCGGCGCAGCTGGGTCCAGCTCAGCGGCGCGAGCTGCGCCAGGTCGAGCGCAGCGCGCGCCTTGTAGCTTTGCTGCAGCGCCGCCTGCCGCGCGTCGAGCGTCTTCCGGACCAGCCGCGCGCCGGTGCCGGTGGCGTGGGACTGCACCGGCTGGACCGCCTGGCGGCCGCGCATCAGCCCGGCGCGGCGGCGGGCGAAGTCGAACACCGCCTTCAGCCGCTCGGCGGCGTTGAGCCGGTCGATCAGCGGGCGCAGCTCTGCCAGCGTGCCCAGCGGCAGCTCCCTGAGGTTCGCCAGCATCGCCTCCAGGTCGGCGGGCGGCGGTTCGTTGTTGCGGAAGCATTGCGGCAGCGGATCGCGGAACTCGCCGTAGAGCGGCGTCGAGGGCGCCGTGGCGAAGCGGTCGGCGCTGCGCGGCCGCAGGAAGCCGAGGATGGTGACGTTCTTCTCCAGCACGTCCTGGCGGCGCGCGTTCAGCGCCAGCACCCGTGCCTCTTCCTCGTCGCGCAGGGCTTCGGCCAGGTGCAGGTCGTGGCGGGCCTCTTCCAGGTCGGCGGCGATGGCGTCCATCTCCGACTGCCAGGCCTCGGCCAGAGTGTAGGCCCCGACCAGCGCCTTGCGCATCAGGTCGAGCCAGCCGGAATAGCTGCCCAGCCGCGCCTCCACCGCATGCAGGATGTCGACCGCGGATTCCAGAACGGCGACGGCGGCGGAGAAATAGTCGGCCTCGTCGGGATTCTCGGGCTCGGGGTCGAAGGCCGAGGACTGGATCCAGCGCGGCGCATCGGCATCGCCGAGCGAGACCGCCTCCTCGCGCAGCTGGGCCAGCATCTGGGACAGCAGCGCCTGCGCGCCCGCGGACAGCTCCGCCTGCGGCAGGGCGGCGCGCAGCGCGTCGATGTCCACCGCGTCCAGATCGGGGGCGGCGACCGCCACCCGATGGGCGAGGATCACGCTCCAGGCGCGGAAGCCGTCGCTTTCCTGGTTGGGATGCGCCGCGCGGATCTCGCCGTCGATCCGCTGGAAATCGGCGCTGGCCAGCACGACCCGGCTGCCCGAGGTCGAGGGCACGGCCAGCCCGCCGAGATGGACCTCCAACTTCTGCATCGAGCGCACGATCTCGGCCTTGGTGGTGCGCGCGGCATTCATCGCCTCCTGCGCGGGCGAGGGCCGCAGCCGGTCGGCGATCGTCAGCGTGCGGTAGGGCGCGCGCGCGCCGTAGAGCAGGTTCTGCACCGCGATCTTCGACACGCTCGACTGGATGGTCTGCACGGCGATCTTGTCGGCGGCGAAGATGCCGGTCAGCGGCAGGATCGGCGTGGCGCCGATCTGCCCGATCGGCTGGCTGACCGCGGTGCCGACCGGCTGGGCCAGCGCGATCGGCAACGGCGAGATCACCGCCGGTTCGAAGGCGACCGCCCGCATGGCGAAGGTGGCTTCCGCGGGCTGCGCTGCCGCGGCCACGGCCGGGACCGATGCCTTGGAAGCCTCGAAATATTTCGACACGCGGTCATAGGCCTCGACGCTGGTCTCGGCCTCCAGCGCGATCTTGCCCACCACCGGCGAGGTCGACAGCCGCATCGCGTCGGTCTGGCCAAGCAGGTTCTTGCGCGCGCGGAAGATGTCGGTCTGCATCCGCAGGTAGGACAGGTCGAGCACGTCATTGGCGTTGCCGACGCGGGACTGGACCTCTTCGGCCAGCGGCTTCAGCCCGCGGAAGGCCGCGGCGTCCCCGGCAGGAGGCAGTCCGCGGGCATCGGCCAGCTCCTTCTCGGCGTCCGAGATGTCGAGCTCCGCCATGTCCGCCGACAGCGCGTCGAGGATCGCCATTGCGGCGGCGCGGTGGTCGGTGATGCCGTCGGACAGAACCTCGGGCACCGGCACGTCCTCGCCGTAGTCCGGCACGGTCTCCGGATCGACCAGCGCGAAGACCGCCCCGGCCATGAAGCGCATCTGGTCGCGCCGGGAGGTGTAGTCGGCCACATCGGCGGTGCTGGCGTCGATCTCCTGCTGGAAGCGCGGGCTGACCGTCTCGATCACCAGGAGCCGCGGCTCCCAGACGGCATCGGGCACCGGCACGAGGATCTCGGCCATGTCCGGGCGCGAGAGGTCGAAGGGTGCCAGAGAGGCGGCCTCGGCCAGCAGCGCCTCGAACTGCCCGGTGGTGACCGGCGCGGCGCGCAGCTGCCAGTCCGCGGGAAAGAAGCGCAGGCTGCGGGCGGCGAAATCCATCAGCCCGGGCGGCAGCACGCCCGCGGGCGGCAGGTAGCGGAAATGCGCGGCGCCGGGCGCCAGGTCCTGCCCGGCGGCGCGCAGGTCCTGCAGCTGTTCGACGAACTGGTCGAAGCGCGCCCGGCGCAGCGCCGCCCGTCCGACCGAGCCGGAGGAGGGGGCCAGCGTTTCCAGCCCGCCGCCCGCGCGCGCCACCGAGAACCGGTCGAGGAAGTCGATCGCCCCGGTCTCGGCGACATGCAGCATGCAGATCGGCAGGCCGTGGACGGTCCAGGCCGGGAAGCGTCCGGCGCGGGCCTCGGCCTCTTCCTCGCGCAGCAGCGCATCGGCCAGCAGGTTCCGCCGCCGCGCCGGCGGGGTGCCCTCGGGCGGCGTGATGTCGACCGGCGACCAGACCAGGCAGGCGCCGTCGGCCATGGTCAGGTCGGCATAGGCCAGCGCACCGGGATCCACCGGGCAGGGATCGTCGCCGCTGTCCGGGCCGGCGGCGACCGCGCGCACCGGCTTCAGCGACAGGATCACCAGCCCGCGCGGCGGCTGCCCGGCATCGGCGATGGCGCGGGCCGGGGGGATGTCCGACAGGCGGCAGCGCAGCCCGCCCTCGACCGAGATGTCCTCGCCGTCATGGCCGATCCCCGCTCCCGGAGCGACATGGATGATTGCGTCGTCCTCCAGCGGCTCGGCGCGCACCGACAGGCCGGTGACCACGCCCGGGGTCAGCGCCTGGCACAGCAGAGCGCCGCGGCGGTCGCGCTGGCGCTGCTCGGCCTGCAGCGCGGCGGCGGTCAGCGACCGGCCCGGCAGGTAGTTCAACCGCTTGAGCCAATCGCCGCCCACCTGCGGGGCGAAGCGCGGCGCGACGTCGAGGGCGCGCTCCCCGGCAATCCAGTCGAGACTCGGCATGGTCATCTCAGCCTCCCGCGGCGATCTGGTCGATGGCAGCCGCGACCGACTTCGCGGTCGCGCCGCGCGCAAGGCAGGCCTTGCGGATGCTGTCGCAGGCGGCGGCCGCCTGCCGCTTCGCCATGTCGGCGATGGCGGCGACCTGCACCGGCCGGGTGGCCTGGCCGACGAGCTCGGCGACCTGCGCGTCCTCCTTGGCGGCGGCGGGATCGCGGACGGAGGCCGCCGTGGCCGCCGGAAGCAGGACGGTCTCCACCTTCGCCAGCTTTTCCACCGTCGCGGCATCGAGCACCCTCAGCGGCGTGACCGCCCGCAGGGTCAGGCGCGCCAGCGGCTCCAGATTGGCTAGGATGGTGGTCATCGCGATCCGCGACGTGCCGACATTGCCCGCGGACATGATCTTGGCCAGCGTCTCCTGCACATTGGCGTCGGCGGGCTTGGCCTGCAGCGCCGCGATCCGCCGCGCCAGCACCGGATCGGCAATGGCGGCGGCGCTGTCAGCGGTGACGAGCCGGTCTGTCACCACCAGGCTGACCGGATCGGAGGGGCGCGTCGCGATGATCGGGCCGGAATCGCCGGTCCCGGCGGTCTTCGCCATGAACTCGTTGACCGCCCCGGCGTCGCCCTGCTCCATCAGTTCCTGAAGCTGGTCGATGGCCTTCAGCCGGTCGGTCTCGGCCATGCCGGGCAGGCGGTTGACGAAGGACGGCAGTGCCTCGCCGACGGCCAGCACGGCCAGCGTCTTGGCCTGGCGTTCGGTCACCTCGCCCGGCGCGGTGCCCAGCAGGCCGGCGCGCAGCAGCGCCCAGCCCTTCACCGGCGTGTCCGACAGGATCGCCAGCACCTGCCGCGGCGGGATCTCGGAATCCTCGGTGCGGAACAGCGCCACCGCCACCTGCAGCGGATTGTCGGCCGTCGTGCCGCTGCCGTAGTAGTCGAGCAGCGCCGCGGCGCGGTCGTCGCCGGCCTCCAGCGCCTCCTTGGCCAACTCCGCGAGATCGCCGTAGCCTTCTATCCGCCGCAGCACCAGCTCCAGCGGAGTGGGCTCCGGCACTGGCACCGGATCGCCGCCGCCGCCATCGCCGCCGCCATCGCCGTCCCCGCCGCCGCCGTCCCCGCCGCCCGGCTCCTCGACCGGTTCGGAGACGATCGGCACCAGCACGTCCTCGAGATCGAGATTGCGCACCAGTGTGCGGCGGCGGACATACCAGATGCCGACATCGCGGGCGAGCAGGTCGGCCCAGGCCGATTGCGTCGCCGAAGGCTCGGGCGGCTGGGCCGCGCGGGTCACGTCGGCCAGGCTCAGCCGGAACACGTCGATCCGCTCCAGCGGCTTGACATGTCCCCAGCCGTAGAGCGCGGCCGGACGCAGCTGGCGCTCCAGCGGCTGCAGCGCCGAGATCTCGCTGGCCAGCAGGCTGCGCGGCACCGGGACCAGCACCAGCACGCCGACATTCTCCAGCGCCTCGCCGCCGTCGAGGTCGATCGGCGCGAGGTCGAAGCTGTCGTCGAGCAGCGCGGGCAGCTCGTCCTCGGGGATCAGCGACAGCTCGACTTCCATCTCGGGCGGGAAGTAGCTCTGGGTGAAGGCGACCGGGTCGATCGCGCCGCGCGGCATGCGCCCGGCCGCCGGCAGCAGCCGGAACGCCTCGCGCGCGGCCCAGGCCGGGCTGCGGCCGGTTTCCAGGTAGCTCTGCTCCAGCTCGCGGAACACCATGTCGTACTGGTGGAAATGCGCCAGCCGCCGCTGGTCGTCGGCCAGCCCCAGCCCCAGCACGTCGCGGCGCGAGGCGGTGAGGGTGCGGCGCACCATGTGCATGTCGATCCAGTCGATCTTGCCCAGGCGCATCGCGATCATCGCGATCGGCAGGGCATGGGCCGCCAGCTGCAGGTCCTGCCCGCCGCGGAAGATCTGCCGGGCGGCGGCGGCGCGCAGCGTGCCGCTGTCGGCGGCGGGCTCGGAGACGCCGAAGGGGGTCAGCGTCACCGCCACCGCCTCGATCCGGTCGCCGTCGCGCAGGTCGCGCGTGCCGTCGGTGCCGGTCGGGTAGGAGGCGATCTTGTTGGCGGTGAATTCCACCGGGCGCAGCGACAGCACGAAGAGCCCCGAGCGGTTCTGCGCCGGGACCGCCGGGCTGGAGGAAGTGCCGAGCCTTGCATTCACCCCGTCCGCCACGGCGAGTTCCGCAAGGTCGATCTGCAGATCCTCGGCCAGCAGCAGGTGCGTGCCGCTCTTGGCGATGCCGTGCCCGGCGAGGATCTCCAGCCGCGCGCCCGCGCCATCGGCGGCGGCGGACGGATAGACCTCCAGCCCGTCGATCACCCCGCGCCCCATGCCGCGGGCCATGTCGCCCTGCCGCGTGAGGAAGTAGTTCTGCTCGCGCAGCAGGTCGCGGGCGGCAAGGAAGCGCCCGTCGAACCAGACGGGCAGCGAGCGCTCGGCATCGACCGACAGCACGCCCTGCGCGCGCAGCTCGGCCGCGGTGGCCTCGTCGATCAGCTCTCGGTCGGTCAGCGACACGTAGGTGGACATGGTCAGTCTCCTGTGGCGATCAGCGCCAGCAATTCGGCGGTCGAATAGGCGTGGTGGCGGGCGGCATTGTCGGCGGTCGGATCGATCGCCGTGTTGCGCGCGGGCGGGGTGCCGGCGGTGGCGGGCAGCATCAGCCGGGCAAGGAAGACATCCGCCGGATTGACGTCGGCGGGATGCTCGATGTCCGGCTCGACCGTGCCGTCGTCGCCGTTCCACAGCGCGTCCTCGATCCAGCCGGTCTGGCGCTTGCGCTCGCCGAGCGCGGTCAGGCGGGCGGCGAAATCGCCCTCCAGCGCGGGGCCGTGGGCGGCCCGCGGCAGCGGCGGATCGGTCTCGGCGCGCAGAACCATGGTCGCCACCGCCACCTCGCGCAGCCGCAGCGGCGAAACCGCGTCGAGCGCGTCGAAATTGCCGGTCGCGAAGGCCGGGCGCAGCGCGGTCTCGCAGTCGCGGAAGCCGAGGAACACGTCGGCCAGCACATGGTCGGGCGTGTCGCCCGCCCCGGTGCGGAAGGCCCGCATCAGCCGGGTCTGGGTGCCCGGCCCGCCGCGCTCCAGCTCTTCGGCATGCTCCGCCTGGCGGTCCTCGAACCAGCGCGACAGGGTCAGGCACAGCGCCTGCGGCGCCTCGCAGAGCCGCCCGATCCGGTCGACCGCCAGCCCCGGCGACACGGTCACCCGGGCATCGGGGCCGGTTCCGGCGGTGACGTCCAGCCCGGCCACGGTGCCGTCGCCGTGCAGGTAGCGCGCCAGCCGCGCCAGCCGCCCGCGGTGATAGGCCTGCTCGGCGCGGAAATCGGCATCGTCCAGCAGCATCCCGTTGGCATAGGCGACGCGCTCGGGGAACAGCTCGCGGCTGGGATTGTCCTGTCGAACCGTCATGGGGTCTCTCCTGGATTTGTGCGGGGGTCGAGGGCCGGGGCGGCGCGCACATGAGCCGCCTCGCCCAGAATGGTTTCGTCCACCCGGATGGCGGGCAGGCCGGGGCGCGGCCTGAGATAGGTGTCCACGGCAAGCAGGCTGTAGAGCCCCAGCCGCAGGGGCTGCGAGCCGGTGGCGAAGCGCAGCGCGACATGGGCGGGGGCGAGCTCGTCCGCGATCCGGCGGACCAGGCCGAAGGCAGCATCCGGCAGGTCGGCATGGACCAGCACCGTCACCTGGAAGGCCAGCTTCGCGAAGACGGCCGCCGCATCGAGATCGCTCTCCGCGCCGAAATAGAGCGACAGCAGCTCGGCGCGCTCCTCCTCGCCCAGCCCTCCGGACGTCCCGTCGCCGAGGAACAGCCCGGGCCCGACGATGGAATTGCCGCTTTCGACGAAGCCCGCGAGGATCGGGTCCTCGCGCCGCCCGTAATCGGCCCCGAGAATGGTGGCGAAGGTGCGGCGCAGGCGGAAATCCTCGATGATGACGATGCCGCCGCGGGTGACCTCGCCGCCAGTCGCGATGTCGAGCGCGCGGGCCATGCCTTCCAGCGTGCCGCGGCGGCGGTGCAGCCAGGTCCCGGCGGCCAGCATCTGCCGCCGCGCGGTTTCGGGCAGGCCGGGCGCCAGCGACAGGCCGATCCAGCCCGCCAGCCAGTCCATCGCCGCGGGCGGCGCGGCCTCCGGCGCGGTCAGCAGGTAGGCGGCGGCGACCTTGTCCTCGATCCGGGTCAGCTGGTGCTCGAAGAGCGCCGCGAACCGGTCGTAGAAATCGGCGCCGTCAGCGGGGCCCGCGGCCTCGGGGTCGGCGTCCTGCCGCTTGCGGAAGACCGGCGGCAGGTAGTTCTCCACCAGCGAGAAGCGCTCGGCATAGGCGCGCAGCGCGGCGATCTTCGGCGTCGCCTGGCCGGTGCCGGCCAGGGTCAGCTCGACCGCGAGGTAGCGCCCGCGCAGGGCCCGGTCGCGCATGCCGCCGCGCTGGACGAGGACCGAGAAGGCCCCCGCGCGGTCCCGTTCGGGCGCGGTGCCGAGCAGGCCGGGATGATGCGGCAGCTCCGAGGCTTCGCCCAGCCAGGCGCCCCTGGGGATGTCCGGCCCGGCTTCGGACCCGCCGAAGACATGCCGCCAGCGCGGCGCCTCCGCCAGCTCCTCCGGGCTGTCCGCCGCGGCCAGGTCGACCGCCAGCCCGCATCCCGGCGGCAGCACGGCCTCGATCACCAGCCGGTGCCATTCCGCGCCGGGGCTGCCGCAGTCGAAGGGATCGGCCAGCCGCGCGGTGCCCGAAGCGGCATAGCCGGGCAGGGACAGCGCGCGCAGCGGCACGGGCTTCTGCGGCCGGGCCTCCGCGGCCCCCGCGGTGACCGGGACCGGCCAGGACGCCCCGCGGCAGAGCCGGGCATTCTCCCGCGCCCGCAGCGGCAGCCGCGCCGGTGCCAGAGAGATCTCCTGCGGCGCCTCGCCGGGGCCGATGTCGAAGCCGAGCGCCGCGGGCGCGCCGGGATAGATCGCCGCCAGCCGCCGCGGCCCGAGCCAGCCGAGGCAGCCGGGGAAGCCGCGCTGCGGCAGTTCCAGCCGGGTCTCCGCGCCGCCCGGCGCGCGGAACACCGCATGGGCGCGGCGGGCATTCGGATGCGACAGCACCAGCACCGCCAGCATGCCCTCGGGCGAGGCCGCGGCATCGGCGATCCGCTCGTTCGGGGCCAGCCCGACCGGCGCCTGCTCGATCAGCCGGGGCGGGTCCAGGTAATCGGTCTCGGGCTGGAAGCGGCGGAAGGCGCGGAACCGCGCGGCATGGTCGGACAGCGGCATCCCGGCGAGGGCGAAGACCCGGCCGCCGGAGCGCTCCAGGACCCAGACCGCGGGACCCGAGACCGCGATCCGGTCGGGCTGCAGCCCGGGCAGGTCCAGCACGGCCGGGATCGCCCAGCGGCCGCGGCAGTCGACCAGCGCGACCCGGCCGTTCCCCTCGCTGCCGCCGCAGAGAACCAGAACGCCCTCGGGCGTCATCGCCATGTCCGAGACCGCCATGCCCCCGAGCGGATCGGAGACCAGCAGGACCGGTTCCTCGGCCACGCCCGCGGCAAGGATGTCGGTGCCGTCGGTCCAGGCGTAGTTGCCGGCCGCATCCGCGGCCACCGGCGCCATTCCGGCAAGCGCCAGCGCCTGGCTGCGCGGCTGCGCGGTCTCCGCGGCCGGGGCCGATCCGGCGAGGGCCAGCGCACGGCATCCTGCCGACCAGTGGGTGCCGGCGCCGGTCTCCAGCTGCGCGGCACGGTCGATCATCCAGAAGCGGTGGCGGTTGGCATCCATCAGCAGAGCTCCGGCACGACGGGGATGGGCTGGGCGGAGCCGCTTCCGCTTCCGCCCGATCCGGTTCCGGGCGGAAGCGGGCTGCCCGGCGCCTCGGTTGCGTCGGTCACCACCAGCACGTCGCGCAGTTCCGGCAGCTGCCAGCGTTCCAGCGCGACCGCCTGGGCGGGATGGCCGGGGGCCGAGGGCGCGACCTGCCAGCTGCCGTCGCTGCCCCGGAGGAACAGGTTCAGCCCGAAGACCGCGCGGACGCCTTCGGTGCGGGCGGCGGCGACCTCCAGCTCCAGGTTGCTCGGCGCGCGGCCGAAGGGCCAGCCCGCGCCGTCGCGCCCGCCCGGCGCGGCGGGGAAGAGGCTCAGGCGCAGCGCCTCCTCGACGCTGCGGGTCACGGTGTCGGTGGCATGCCCGGCGACCAGCCCGACCGAGACGGAGACCGCGACCGGCACGTAGTCGATGCCGACCACGTACATCTCGGTTCCGACCATGCGGCGGGCGTCGAGCCGGTCATGCACCGCCTGGATCAGGCTGCGGCTGGCGCGCGGATGCGGCGCCTTCAGCACGGCCGGGGCGGGCACCACCTGGACGGTGACCACGCCGGGCACGTCGGAGAGCCGCTGGAACGGGCGGAAGCGCGGCATCACCTGGACGCGGGCGATGTCGACGCCGGGCGTGCCGCGGGCGAGATCGGCGTAGTCGGTCTCGGTCACCGCCCGGTCCTGGTGGCGCAGCCGCGAGGGCAGGCGCTTCTCCGCCTCGTCCAGCGTCTCGGCCTCGGCGCCGCCGCGGGTGGCGAGCGGCTGCAGCGCGGACAGCCGCGGCTGCGAGATCGCCGCCAGCGTGCCGGCCGCAAGGTTCCCGGCCCTGCCGCCGCCATGGCGCATCTCGATCACCCGGACGCGGGCGCCTGCCTGCGGCACCCGTCCGCGCACGCCGTCGCCGAAGCCGATCACCCCGGCCTCGGCGTCGAGCTGGAAGGCGGAGTCGTCGCGCCCGGCGAAATGCAGGTCCTCGATGCGCCTCCACTGCTCGAAGGCGCCGTCGCCGCGCTGCACGGCCAGCACCAGGCTTGCGGGATCGACCGAGCCCGCGGGCAGCTGGAAGCGCTGGTCGGCGGATCCGTCGGACACGCCGAGCGACAGGTTGCGCAGGCTGCGGCGCTGCTCCACCTCGACCGCGTTGACGCCCGCCCAGGCCAGGGCAAGCCGCGGCGCGGTGCGGGCGGGGCGCAGCCGGATCCAGCTGACCAGCCGGGCGGCGGTTTCCGGATCGTCGATCCGCGGCGGCCGGTCGCCGACCCCGGCATCGACATCGGCATCGGGGTCGTTCTCGGGCAGGCCGAGTTCGGCGGGTTCGGGCATGACCAGCCGGACGATGCCCGCGCGGCGGAACCCGCCCGTGGTGTCGGTGCCGGTTGGCGCGAGCGTCAGATAGCCCGGCGGGCTGGCGGTGGCGCCGTCCGCGGAGGTGGCCAGGGGCATCTGCCAGACCCAGTCGCCCGCCTGCACGGCGCTGCCGAGCGGATCGTCGCTGTCTTCCTCGACGCGTTCGGCGGGGGCGAGGCCGACATTCAGCACCAGCGGTCCGCGGTCCTCGCGCGAGAAGGCGGCGCGCGCGGCTTCGCGGTCCTCGGGGACGCGGGCGAGCAGCGCGATCCACAGGCTCTGGTCGACCGCCTCGGCGGCGATGTCGACGCCCTCCGGCGTGCCGCGGCCGCCCTGGAAGAGCGGCGTGGTCACGTAGGGATCGGATCCCGAGAGGCGGTAGACCTCCTCCAGCTCGCGCTGCACCGCTGTCAGGCTGCCGGCCTCGGCATCGCTGGGGCGGCGCTTGAGGTAGCAGCGCCCGTCCAGCGGCGCGATCTGGGCCTCGGCAAGCGTCTCGAACTCCGCCGGGCCCGGCACCCGCACCCGTGCGGACACCGCGGCACGGGCGGTGTCGCGCGGGTTGGAATGGGCAAGCTGCAGCAGACCCGCGGCAGGCACCGCAGGCAGCAGCGGCATGCCGAGCAGCCGCAGGAAGGCCAGCCGCTGGCGCTCGGGCAGCAGGTTGACCCGGTAGAGCAGCCGGTCGCCCATCCAGGCGAACAGGTCGATCAGCGCGCGGCCGGGATCGCCCGGACGCGGGTTGCGCCAGTCCGGGGTATGCGCCGGGATCTGGGCGATCATCTCTGCGGCGAGGTCCTCGGCGCTGCGGTCGTGAAGGTTGTAGTACGGTATCGGCACGGGCTCAGCCTCCCATCGCCAGGTCGAACAGCATCCGGCTTCCCGAGCCGGTGCGCAGCAAACGGTAGGTCAGCTCGACCCGCAGCGTGTCGGGCCGGTCCTCCAGCTCCCAGACCTCGATGCCCTCGACCGCGATCCGCGGCTCCCACAGGGCGAGGGCGCGGGCGATCCGGTCATGGACGCGCTTGCGCGTGGTCAGGGTGTTGGGCTCGTGCAGCAGGTCGGCCAGCCCGGCCCCGAAATCGGGATGCAGCAGCATCTCGCCCGGCGCGGTCTCCAGGATGATGCGGATCTGGTCGCGCACGCTCTTCTCCAGCGCGGGATGGGCGAGGCCGCCCTCCTGCGGCTGCGGCGCGAAGGGCCAGCCGAGCGGGTCGGGCGCGGCGCCGGCCGGGCGCAGGGCGGGGGCAAGCCGGGCAGAGGTCATCCGTCGTCCTCCTCGATGGTGGGGAAGGGAATGCAGATCCGGATGAAGGGCAGCCACCAGAACAGCAGGTGGAACAGCACCAGGAAGATCTGCAGCACGATGAAGGCGCAGATCGTCAGGATCGGGATCGAGAAGCCGCAGATCATGCCGAAGCCCAGCTTCTTGCCCGGCGCGTTGCCGTCCGACAGGTCGCCGAGCTTCAGCCCGGACATGAACTGCTGGATTTCCTCGGGCACCTTGAAGGCGACGTTCGGCTTGAGCTTTCCGTAGAATCCGTCGGTCAGCCGCGGCAGTTCCACCACCGTCGGCGGGGCGTCGCCGCCCTCGTACCAGGGCACGATCTCGAAGGGCTCGGACGGCGCGCTCCAGATGGTCTTCGGCGGGCAGCCGCAGTCGCCCGCGAGGCGCAGCCAGGCCGCGACCTCGTAGCGGGCGGAGAGATCCTCGAACCGCGCCTCCACCGGCGACAGCCGCGCCCAGCGGGCCGACATGGCGGCCAGGATGTCGGCGACGATGTCCTCCTCGGCGTCCTCGGAGATCGCCGGCCAGGAATAGGGCAGGATCATCGAGCTGCGGCTGCGGGTGACGCGCAGCTCGTAGGCTTCCAGCAGCGCGTCGTAGAAGGTGACGTCCTCGTTGACTTCCTCGTCCTGCTCGGAGGGGCGCGACAGGACGGTCGCGGACAGCCGGTCGCGCAGCGCGGCGGCGCCCTCGTCGCTGAACAGCCCCGGCTCCTGCGCGAGATAGCTGACCGCCGCGGTCAGGGCCTCTGCCGCCGCGCCGGTGCTGGTGCCGTATAGCGTGCCGCCGCCCGCGGACGGCAGCTGCGCGCCGCCGGGATCGGCCATCAGCATCGCGGGCAGCCGCGCCGCGACATCCGCCGCCGAGAACGGCGCTTCCGGGGCCGGGTCGTCCTCGGAGCGCGCGTCGCTTGTCACCGGCACCATGCCGTAGAGCACCGTTCGGCCGATGCTGCCGGCAAGGGCGGGCGGCACCGCGAAGAGCGGCGCGGAATCCTCGGTCCAGCCGGAATGGGCCGGCAGGATGCGCCGCCCCTGTCGCAGCACCTTGCGGTTCAGTCCCCGGGACTGGGTGCTGCGCATCTCCGGATCGGGATCCCAGGCGGGCGGATCGCCGGTCGCCTCGCCGGGCAGGTCGCGCCAGCCCAGCACCTTTTCGCCCGCGGTCATCCAGCCCTGCACGGTCGCGTCGCTCCCGCTGCCGATCCGCCGCCGGACGCAGAGGCCGGAGGCGAGGATCTTCGCCGGGTCGAGCCGCGGCTGCCCGTCGGTCGCGCAATGCGCCTCGACCGCGGCGATGTTGAACATGCGGTGGACCGGCTGCTGCAGACGCAGGATGCTGTCGGCGCCGCGGCGCATCCGGCCGGCGCCGTCCGCCAGCACTCGGCGTCCGTCCGCATCGGCCATCCGCTTGAGGAAGGCGGCGACGAAATTCTGGTCGGCAAGCCCGATGATCACCGGCGCGGCGCCGGGATCGGCGAGGCCGGGCAGCTTCGTGCCGCGCAGGAGGGTGGCATGTCCTACCATACGTTGCCCGCTCCCGGAGTGTAGACCGAGGCCACCACGGTGGTGGTGGACAGGGTGTTGCAATGGACCACGCCAGAGAAGTCGGCGATGCCGGCGCTGACCGAGACCGATCCGGCCGAGGCCGAGATGGTCGATCCGTTCACCGTCACTGTGCCGCCGGTCTCGATCGTGATGCCCGAGCTGTCGAGCGTGACGGTCGAGCCGCCCGCGGTCAGCGTCAGGCTGCCGCCGCCGCTGTCGTCGAGCTCGGCCGAGACGCCGCCTGCGGTTTCCGCCAGCACGCGCGAGCCCGCGCTTTCGTCGAGCAGCACCTTGGTGCCCGCATGTCCCGCCAGCGCCCAGCGTTTCACCGCGCCGCCCTCAGCCGCGGTCTCGGGCGGATGGCGGTTGCCGGTGTAGAACGAACCGATCACCACCGGGCAGCGGCTGTCGCCGTCGAGGAAGGCGACCAGCACCTCGTCATCGACATCCGGCACGAAGACCGCGCCGTAGCCGCTGCCGGCGAAGGGCTGGGCGACCCGCGCCCAGCTCCGGCCCTCCTGGCCGCCGGCGCCGTTCCAGGCATGCAGCTCGATCTCCACGCGTCCCTGGCCGTCGGGATCGTCGACATTGCGCACCACGCCGAGGGTGAGCGGCTGGCTCAGGGCAACAGGATGGACGGGCATGTTCATGGTCAGCCTCCGAAATAGGCGGATTCGGCGCGGAATTCGGTGCGGTAGCCGTTTTCCTCGTCGAAGCGGTGGATGGTTTCGGTCACGGCGTAGCGGTTGGAGAAGCGCGGCCCGATGCCCGAAAGCTCCAGCGTCGCGCCGATGCGGATCGCCGGATCGCCGGTGGCGGTGCCCTCGACCGAGACGAAGCGCCGGGCGCGGCGCTGGAACAGAGTGTCGACCAGCGCCTGCGCTTCGCCGGCATCGCGCACGGCATGGGCGCCGGCATGTTCGCTGCGCTGCCCGAAGACCTCGGCGAGGACCGCGGCGCCGTCGCGGCCGCTGCCGGGACCGGTGGCGCTGCCGCTGCTTTCGGCGGTGATCCGCTCGGAGGTCGAGGGATCCCAGCCCGACCAGGTCACCGCGCCGACCTGGTCCGCCAGGTCGGCGACGGCACGCAGCTCCAGCAGCGTGTCACCATAGGCCAGCGCGACATCGCCGCGGGCCCCGGCCGCGCGCGGCGCGGCCTGCAGCACGGTGCCGACGATCTGGCAGTCGCAGTCATGCCGCCCCAGCAGGCGGCGCAGGAAGCCCAGGTCGGTCTCGTTCAGCTGCAGGTCGGGCCCGGTCTCCATGTCGAGCCCGTCGGCTTCCAGCCGCAGCCCGCTGTCGCCTGCCAGCGTCTCGGCGACGGATTGCAGCGTGCCTGCCTCGAACAGGCGGGTGCGCCGCGCCAGCCGCATCGCCATCAGCGCATCCTCGGCCATCACCGTCAGGGCGGGCGTCTTGCCGATTTCCAGCACCAGCTCCAGCGCCGAGACCGTGCCCTGGAAGATCTCCTGCGGGTCGTCCCGCGGCCCGGTGACGACGCGGATCTCCGCGCCGAGCGACAGCTGGTCGTTGGCGGAGCCTTCGAAGGCGAAATCCGCGCCGTCCGCGCTCCCGGTCGCGGCGTTCTCGAACTGCACCTCCAGCGAGGACAGCCCGCCTTCGGTCTCGCGCATCTCCAGGCGGCGCATCAGCCGGGTCGCCAGCAGGTCCTCGGACCCGGCGATCTCCATCCGGGGGCGGGCGCTGTAGACGGCGAGGTCGCTTGCGGCGGGCTGGATGGTCATCGCGCCCCCCTATTCCGCGCTCAGGCGGCGGCTGCGCCATTCCGCGCGGGCGGCGGCGCGCAGCGCGTTGCGGACGGGATCCTCGGCATCGACCGGCTCGGGACCGGGCAGCTGGGCCGGGCGGGGCCGGGCCTCCTGCGGCGGCAGTTCGGTCAGCAGCTCGTTGATGATGACAGGCATGGCTCAGTCCCCCTGATACGTGATCCGCGCGGTGCCGCGGCCGACCGGCGCGGCAAAGCTGGCCCCGGCCGAGGCGCTGGCCCGCCCACCGAGCTGGACGCCGCCGGCGGCCCCGGCAGGGGGCGGCGCGGCGGCGGATTTCGAAAAGCTGGCGGAGACCGACGGGCCGCGCACCGACAGGCCGGAGAAAGCCGCGGCGGTGCCGCCCTGCAGCCCGGCGGAGATCCCGCCGCCGAGACCCGCCGAGACGCCGCCGGAGACCCCGGCCGACAGGCCCGCGCCGCCCGACACGCCCGCGGAGAAACCCGCCGAGGCGCCGCCGGAAATGCCGCCCGAGATTCCGGCCGAAAGCCCGCCTGACACGCCGGCCGAGATCCCGCCGGAGAGGCCCGCGGAGATGCCGGCCGAGCCGCCGACCCCCGCCGACACCCCGCCGCCGATCCCGGCGGACAGCCCGGCCCCTGCGGCGGCGAAGGCGGCCGGGGGACGTCCCAGCCCGCCGCCCGGCGCGGTTTCCACCTGCGCGGCATCGGGGAAGCGGCTGTTTTCCAGCCCGTTGGCCTCCGCCGCGGCGGCATCGGCCTGGGCGCCGTCGCCGGTGGCCGGAGCGAGCGGCGAGGACGATCCGAACGGGCTGGCCCCGCCCACTGCGGCGCTTTCGGCGTTTTCCTTCGGCTTGAAGCTGCGTTCGGACTGGGTCAGCGACAGCGAGACCGAGGCCCGCAGCGGCACGCCGTTCTCGGAAAAGAAATCCAGCGATTCCGAATAGCTGTCGATATAGCCCTCGAAGGCGATGGTGCCCCATTCGAACTTGACGATCTGCGGCGCGCCCTTCTCCTTGGCATCGGCCTCGCCGGGTTCCAGGAAGGCGGCGAGCTTGCCGGTATGCTGGCGCACGTCGACGCCGGTGCCGCTGGTGTCGAAGACCAGCTCGGCCGAGAGCTGCGCGGTCGCCTCGCTGATCAGCTGCGGCGCCTGCTTGCCCTTGCCCTTCTTGAGGTTGTTTGTCAGCCGGATGTCCAGCTTCTCGGGGTTGAAATGCACCGTCACGACCTTGTCTGCGGGGGGCGGGCCGGTCAGCGGCTTGCCCTTCGCGTCGGTCGCGGGCGAGATCGTAGCCTGGACGAAGCCGGTCATGCCGCGCCTCCCGCTGCCGCCGGATGGTGCAGCTTCAGCCCCTCGTGGTTCAGGTGCAGCTCCTCGATGGCGATTTCCGATGAGGCGGCGTCGAGTCCGGCGGCCTTGTACTTGACGGGCAGCGCGTTCAGCAGCTCCCATTGCAGCACGCCGGTGGCGTGGTCGACCGGCTGCGAGGGGTCGAGCACGGTGATCAGCGCGTTCAGCCGGTAGGCATAGCTGCCGCCCGCCACCGCCTCGAACCAGTGCCACAGTCCGCGGTCCGCGCTCATGCCGCGCTTGAGAACGACGGTGGCGAAGCTGGTGCGCCCGGCACGCTGGCGGGTGCCGTAGTTCCAGCCGCCCTCCTTGATCTCGAAGCTCTCCATCGACGCCTCTAGCCCCTCGCACCCCGAGAAGGCGGCGCCGGCCACCTGCTGCGGGCTGCCGGTCTCGCCGCTGCCGAGATCGGAATCGAAGAAATCGGCACGGAAGCGGAAGCTGTGGAAATATTCCCTCATGGCGCGGCTCCTTCCGGCACCAGCGCGCCGTCGTCGCGCGCGGCGAGGCTGATGATCATGGTTTCGACCGACTGGGCCGGGGCGAGGGTGACCTGCGCGACCAGCCGTCCGGCATCGCGGTCGGCCGCCGACATGGTCGAGCCGTCGCAGACGACCGAGAAGGCCTCGGCCTCGGTGGCGCCGCGCAGCGCGCCCTCGCGCCAGATCCGGCGCAGCAGCGTGCCCAGACCATAGGCGATCTCGGCTGCCAGCCGGTCGCCGTTGCCGCGGAACACCATCGGCTCGCCCTGGCGGCGCGCGGCGCGCAGCACCAGCGCCATCAGCCGCCGCACGCCCGCCTGCACCGGGCCGGTCTCCAGCGTGAAGCTGCGGTCGCTGAGCACCTGCCAGCCGCGGGCGCGGCGGCCCAGCAGCGTCAGCTGCGCCAGCGCGCCGGCATCGGGATCGGGGGCTGGACGGGCATCCGGCAGGATGGACAGGACCCGCGGCAGGGCGCGTCCCGCGACGGTGCGCCAGGCGCCCTGTGCCAGCGTCGAGCCGGCGATGATCCCGGCCAGAAGGCCGTCGGCGGGCATCGCCGTGCCGGGATAGCCGCGGGCGAGCGGCGAGACCACCCAAGGGTAGACCACCTGCACCCGGTCGGAGGACAGCCGCGCGAAGCCGCCGCTGCCCTGCGCCATCGACGAGAGCAGCTCCGGCAGGCGGGCCGCAGCGCTGCGGTCGGGCAGGGGCAGCGCGAGAAGGCAGATGAGCTCGGGGGAGATCCGGCGCAGCTGGACATCCAGCCACTGGGCGAGCGCGGACCAGACCTGCAGCCCGGCCAGGCCCGACCGCGCCGGGGCGAGCGCCTCGGCCGCGCCCGCCTGGCCTGGGGCCGGGTCGGCGGCGCAGACCGCGAAGACCTCGGGCGGCCGGTCCGGCAGCACGGGCTGCGGCGCGGCGGGCTCCAGTTCCTGCAGCAGTTCCGGCAGGTCGGGGAACAGGACATGGGTGACGTCGGGCAGCGCGTTGAGCACGGCGCAGCCGCGCCAGTCGGCCTGGGCCATCGCCGAGGAGGCCAGCGCGGGCAGGGCCGCTCCCTGCCAATCCGCCAGCGTCGCGGCCCCGGGCAGGGCATCCGCGCCGATGCCGAGCACCAGCCGCAGCGCCGCCAGCCGTTCGGCCGCGCTGCAGACCAGCGGCGCCGGATCGCCCGTGCGGATCACCACCGCCTCGCGGCCGCCGCCCTCGAAGAAGCCGGCCACGGCCAGTTCCAGCGGACTGGCGGCGGTCCCGGCGGCATCGTGTCCTGCCACGGCGAAGCCGAGGGCGTCATTGGCGTAGACCGTCAGGCTGCCCGGCTGCCCGGTGGCGCGGCGGCGGAAGGCCAGCGCGGCGTAGCCCGTGCCCGACACCGGTTCCAGCGCCACGTCCGCCGCGCTGCCGAGCCCGGCCTGAAGGGCCGCGCGCAGATCCTCCCGCGCCATGCCGCCGGGCGGCAGCGCGATCTCCCGGTCCGTGCCGTCGACATTCACCACCGCCAGCGCGGTTGCCGCCGTGACCGTCACGGGGTCGGGAAGCGGCCGCCCCCGCACCACCGCCTGCCGGTCGGGCCGGGCGGCCACCGCGAAGATGGCGGCGAATTCGTCGAAGCTGCGCAGCCGCACCGGAATGTCGGCGATCTGCCCGCCGGTCGCCTCCAGCCGCGGCCCCCAGCCCTCGGCCTCCAGCCGCTGGCGCAGGCGGTTCAGCACGGCGTCGGCGCTCGGCACCGGCCGGCCGAGCCCGTCGAGCCGCGCCGTGCCGGTGCCGTCGTTTTCATGGAGGGCCGGGCCGTCGGGCAGGGGCAGGCCGGCCGGGGCGCGCAGCCCGGCCAGCCCGATGATGGCGGCGACATCCATCCGGTTCGGATCCGCCGTCCTGCCCTGGTTCGCCGTTTCGAAGACCAGCCCCACCATCGGATGCCTCAGGCCTCCTGCGACATCTGGATGTCGGTGACGGCGAGCGTCAGCTCCTCCATCGCGACATCGCCGCCGCCCTTCGCGTTCAGCGTCGGCGCGGTGTACTTGATCGGGAAGGCGTCGATCAGGGTCCAGCTCTGGACCACGTTCTTGTTCGCCTCGTCGCGCATCTTCACGGTGACGGTGCGCTTGCCGGACTCGAAGTCGCCGTCCTGCAGCGCCTTCAGCCAGGCGAAGAGCTTGTCGGAGTTGATCACCCCGCGCTTCAGCGTGACGTCCGAGACCTTGTACTTGCCGGGGACCTTCTGGACGACGTTGCGCTTGTCGGTGCCGGAACGGTACTCGGCGACCTCGAACTCGGTGCCGAGGCCCGAGAACTCGGCGAAGCCGGCCCCGATGCCGCCGCCATCCACGTCGACCTCGAAGTTGAACGGGTGGTAGGGATTGCCCTTGCGGTCTGCCATGTCGAGGCTCCTTTAGCTGTCGGCCGTTTTCTGGCCGATGCGGAAGATGACGAATTCGGCGGGCTTGAGCGCGGCGACGCCGATCTCGCAGATGAGCCGGCCGTTGTCGAAATCGTCCTGGGTCATGGTGGAGCGGTCGCAGCGCACGAAATAGGCCGCCTCGGGGGTGGACCCCATCAGCGCCCCGGCCCGCCACTGGCCGTAGAGGAAGGACGACACCGTCTCGCGGATGTTGGCCCAGAGCCGTTCGCCGTTCGGCTCGAACACCGCCCATTGGGTGCTGTCGTCGATCGACTTCTCGAGGAAGTTGAAATAGCGGCGGATGTTCACGTAGACCCATTCCGGATCCGAGGACATGGTGCGCGCGCCCCAGACCTGGTTGCCGCGGCCGAAGAAGCTGCGCAGGCAGTTGATGCCCTCGGGGTTCAGCACCTCCTGCTGGCCGGTATTGATGTCCCGCTCGAAGCGCAGCGCGCCGCGGACCACCTCGTTGGCCGGGGCCTTCCAGACGCCGTTCTCGAAATCGTTGCGGGCATAGATGCCGCAAATGAAGCCGGAGGGCGGCAGGGCCAGCTCCTTGGGGATGCTGTCGTCGCCGGGCCGCGCCAGCGGGTTCGGCACCATCACCCAGGGGTAGTAGAGCGCCGCATGCGAGCTGTCGAAGCGGGCCCGCACGTCGCGTGCCTCCGCCGGGCTCACGCCCTCGTCGGTGTCGAGCACCGCGATGCGGTAGCGCATCCGCTCGGCATGGCTGATCAGCGCGTTCTGCACGCCCTGGGCATCGGTGGCGTCCAGCGTCGAGCTGCCCGGCGCGGCGATGATCGAGATGTCGTCGACGGTTTCCAGCGCCAGCAGCGCGTCGCCGTAGGAGATCGAGGCATCGGTCGGGCTGGCATCGGCCGCCACAGGCGCGGAACCGTCGCCGCCGCCCGCCATGGCATAGACCGCCAGGTCGGGATCGTCGGCATCGGTCGCCGCGAACAGCGCGTCATGCAGCTGCGCCGCAGTCGGCGTGCCGGCCGGATCGAACCAGTAGGGGGTCACCATCGCCGCCGAGAGCGAGGACGGGGTTTCGGGCATCACCAGCGCCAGGCTGCGCGGATGGGCGGCGCCGAAGCCGATCTTCTCGTAGACCGTGGGGATGCCGCCGGCATCGACGGCCTCGACGTTCAGCGTCACCAGCGAGGTGTCGCCGGGAAGCGGATCGAGCGACAGCGTGTTGCCGCCGGAATCCGTCCAGGAGGCGGCGCCCTTCTCGAACAGGGTCTCGGTCATGGCATCCGTGCCGGTGACCTGCGGCCCGTTGATGCCGAGCGCGATCGAGACCGCGCCGACGAAGCGCAGCGTGCGGGTGGCGCCGGCATCGGCGGTGGTGAAGACCACCTGGTTGCCGTCGACCTCCACCAGCAGCCCGGGGATGGCTGCGGCGGTGACCGCGGCGACAACCTCGGCAGGCGTGACCGCGGCGAGATCGGCGGTGTTCCCGGCATTGAAGAGGACGTTGACCTGAGCCGCGTCGTTGACGCGGATGCCGAGCCCGGCGCCCGAGGTAAGGTCGAAGGGCCCGTCCGGGGTGCGGACCTCGGCCGGGGTGCCTGCGCTGGCAACTGCGACGCGGGCCAGCGATCCCTGCGGCGCCGTCTCCAGCGTGCGGGCGGTGGCCGGGGCAATCTTGCGGCGCAGCCGGATCACGCCGTTCAACCCGCTGCCGGGCATCCGCGCGCGGAAGGTGCCGCGCTGGTCGCCGGTCGCGGGCACCCGGGCCGAGGCCATCTCGGTGGCCGGACCGTTGAACACCCGCACCACGTAGAGCCGCGCGCCGCCATTGTCGAAATAGGCGCGCACCGCATGGGCCATGTAGTTCGGAACGTCGCCCGAGCCGAAATCGAGCGGCGCGGAGCCGCCGTAGATACGCTCGTACTCGCCGAAGCTGGTGATCACGTCCGAGGCGACGCCCTGCGGGCCGCGCCGCGTGGGGCCGACGAAGGCGGTGGTGGAGGTTCCGGCGGGCTGTATCGACTTCGTTCGGAAACTCGTTTCCTCGACGAAGACGCCTGGGGCTAGGTATTCCGGCATGTTCGCTCTCCTGTTCAGGGCAATGGCGCCAGCACGAGGCTGAGGTTTTCGGTGCTCATCCGTCCGGTTCGGAGGGACGGTTCGGGAAGGGTGCCCGAGACGGGTCCCCAGCCCTGCGGGTCGGCCAGGATGGCATCCGGATCCGGCGGCCAGGCGGGTCCGGCAGGCTCGGTCAGGATCTCGAGGCGCACCGGGACCGAGGTCAGCCCCACCGCTTCGGGATCCTCGTCCGAGGAAAAGTCGATGACCGGGATGCCGACGATCGGCACGAAGGCCTCTCCGCGGCGGTCGGCGATGCCCTGGCCCAGCTCCGCGCCGTCGGCGCGGCGCAGCACCCGCAGGAGCGCTCCGGCCAGCGGCCGGTCCGCCGGATCGGCGGCCTGGCGCGACAGCGAGGCGCGCAGTCCCGACCAGTTCGGGCCGACCGGCGCGGCGGGGGCGGGCATCATCACGATCTCCACCGGCCGCATCAGGTGGTCGGCGGGCAGCGGGTCCGCGTCGGCGGGCGAGGGCGGGCGCCGCGGCAGGCGCAGCGCGAAGCGCCGCGGCAGGTAGCGGCCCGAAGGGTCCTCGATCAGCAGCTCGAAGCTCAGCGATCCGGCCGGCGGTGCCGCCGGCGGGGCCTCGAAGGCCGCCGGGTGGGCGGCCAGCGCGCGCTCGGCCGCGGTTCTCGGCACGATGTCCAGCACCACCGCGTCGCCCGAGCGGTTGCGGCCGATCTTCAGCGCGGGATGGGTGATCCGCAGCGGCGCCTCGATGCGCAGGCCGGTGGTCCTGTCGACCAGCCGCAGCCCGGCCAGCGCCCGGCGGTCGAGCGTCTCCATGACCCGGATCCGGCTCATCGTCCCGTCTCCGTCAGCGTGCCGGGCGCCATCCGCCGCGACACCACCGGCGGCCGCACGGGCGCGGGCGGCGGATCGACATGGATCACCCGGGCGACATAGGTCGAGGACAGCCGGTACTTGGGCTCGAACACGTCCCAGAGGCGGCTCAGATCCTCCTGGCTGATGTTCGACGGGCTGATCTGCACGGTTTCCGAGGAATCCCAGCCGCCGGTCTCCATCAGCGTGGAGCGGTCGAGCACCGGGTTCCAGTGCAGCTGCGCCATCACCCAGGTCATCAGCAGCTGCTCGGTATGAGTGTTGTCGGCCCAGACCGAGACCATGAAATGCAGGTCGAGCGGCATCGCCCGAGGCTCTTCGCCCTCGCGCAGCGACGAGCCCGCCGGATGCAGGTACTGGTCGGGCAGGATGCGGTAGAGGTAGATCGAGACCGTGGTCTCGTCGAAGGGCTGGGCCTGGGCGAAATCGGCGCTTCCGGCCAGCTCGAAGCGGCAGGGATGATCGGCGCGCAGCTCCGCCGGATAGATGTTGCGGAAATACTGGGCGAGCGACTCGCCGACCGAATATACCGAAGAGAAATCAGCCATCAGAACACCTTGCGCCAGAGACGGTGGACGCATCCGCGCAGCCTGCCGCCCGCGGACCCGTCCGCGCGCTCCAGGCAGATGCCGCGGCGGCAGAGGCTGTCGCCGACCGCGTCGAGGGTCTCGCAATGCTCGACCTCGCCGCTCTCCACGTGCTGGAGCCGGATCCGCCAGCGCGGCCTTGCCTCGCCCGGCTGCGCGCCGGTCGGCAGGCAGCGGAGGAGGAATGACGTGCTGCCGGGAAGCCGGGTCTCGTCCAGTGTCGCATCCGCCTCGTCCACGCAGCCTCCCTTGCCGGGACCCGCCCGGCGCCTGCGCCGAGTCGGTCCCCCCATGCCGCCAGACTGCGCCGCCCCGGTCACGGCGCCGTCACGGGCCGGTCACCGCCGGGCGGGCGGACAAAAAAAACCGCCCCCGCGGCGGGGACGGCCTGGCCGGGAGCGGAGGAAGGCCCTCAAGGGCGGAAGGGGATGGGTCAGTCGCCGAGCATGCGGTCGAGACGTCCGGCGATCTCGCCGAGATGGATCTCCATCGCGGAGACCGCCTGGCGCAGCCGCAGCAGGTCGCGGCGGTGTCCTGAGCCGCAGGCGTCCATCTGCAGCGCCGCGGCGGCGGAGCCCTGGCGGCCGAGCCGCTCCAGCAGCGCGACGGTCTCGCGCACCGGTTCGGCACCGAGTTCCTCGCGCAGGATGTCGCGGCAGGCGTCGAACTGGCGGCGGACCAGATGCGGCCGGCCCAGCCGCGCCTGGGCGAGCATGATCCAGCGGTGCGCCTCCTCGCGCAGCGGATCGATCGCCAGAAGCGCCTGGCCATGCTGGATGGCGGGCTCGTTGCGGCCATGTTCGAGATTGGCCAGGATCAGATGCGCCAGGCACTGCTCCTTCAGGTCGTTCAGCCGCGTCCGCTCCAGCAGCACCCAATCGTCGTAATGGCCCTCCATGAGGTCGCGCGCGAAGAGGCCGAGCACGCGCTCCAGCGTGGCGATGTCCCCGCCGCCGAGCTCTGCCGCCGGGATGCCCAGGCAGCGCCTTGCCTCGGTCTCGAATTCCGCCACGTCGAGCCATAGCCGGGCGGACCGGCTGAGATGCAGCTCGCCCGAGGGGGTCGCCTGGACCAGCTCCTCGCCGCCGGGATGGCCCAGCTGCCGCCGCAGCCGCCATAGCGAGGTGGACAGCCGGGACCTTGCCTTCTCCGGCCCGGTCTCGTGCCAGAGCGTGTCGGCGAGCTTCTCCCGGGCGATCGGCCCGCCCCGGTTCAGCAGGAGATAGGACAGCAAAGTCTGTGCAGACCGCGCAATGTCGATGTCCGAACCTGAGTCCGTCACCCGCACCGCGCCGAAAAGCGTCACCGAAAGGCTAGTCATCGGGTCACCTTCTGAAGGGCAATTGAAATTGTGTGCGCGCACCAACATTAAGGTATTTTTTACGATTCCGATTATTACGAAAAACCCGCCTTTTGGGTACGATTTTCCGCTTTTGGCGCGGATAGCCATAGGAATGGCGGGGTTTCTCGGGCGGCGGCGGCAGGTTTTTCCGGACCGCGGCAAGGTCCGCCCTGTTTGGCGCTCCCGTCCCCGGCGGTGCAGGATTCTGAAATGGCTTGGCTTTCCCTGTCCGGCGATTTCTCCGCAGGGAGGCAAAAGAATGCAGCGGAGATGGGCCTTTGCGGCAGGAATTCCCGGGCCGAGGCAGCCGCTCCGCCCGGAAAACCGGCAACACCCCTCTGCGCCCGATTCTCCATAAACGGGGCGGCCCGAGATTTGCAGGGCCGCGCAGCGGGAATGGGCAGCCGCCGCATAAGAAAGCGGGAGTTCCGTCCAAGCGCTTTGGCAACGTCCGGAATTCCTGCCCCGGTCCCGACTCCGGGCGTAATTCCGGGCGGCCGAAAGCGTGCCGCGGAACGCCGTGACGGGCCGGTGACCGGGCGGTGACCGGCAGGGGCCAGTCTGGTTCCGGGCAATTCCGGACCGGGCGCCGTCCCGGCCGGCCAGTGGAGAAGCAGCAACCCATGGCAGATCTCGCCTCCGCCCGGCGCAGCGGGTCCGAATCCTCCCGTGCCCGGCCGGCCTCGCCCGAGGGGGGCGAGGCGCGGGCGGGTCTGCCCAGCTATCTCGGCGCGGGCGGCGCGGAGGCGGCAGGTCCGCTTCCGGCCTTCCTGCAGCGCAGTCCGCACGGGCCCGTGCCCGGCGGGGACGGCGCGGATGACGGCCCGCTGATCCAGCCCAAGCTCGAGATCAATGCTCCCGGCGACGCCTTCGAGGCGGAGGCGGACGGGGTTGCCGACCGGGTGTCCGGCGGGGCGGGCATGGCGGCGGCGGTCCTGGCCGGGCGGCCGGCGACGGTCCAGCGCAAGTGCAGCGCCTGCGCGGAAGCCGAGGCCGCGGGCGGGGCGGTGCCCTGTCCGGATTGCGCGGCGGAACAGGAAGGGGCGGTCCAGCGCAAGGAGACCGGCGCGGCGCCGCGGCCGAGCGCAGGCGCGGCCGATGCGGTGTCGCGGCCCGGGGCCGGCGCGCCGATGGATCCGGGGGTGCGCGCGCGGATCGAGCCGCAGCTCGGCCGCGACCTGTCGGATGTGCGGGTGCATGACGATGCGCGCTCGCGCGATGCCACCGCCTCGATCGGCGCCAAGGCCTTCACCCATCGCAACCACATCTGGCTCGGGCCGGGGCAGTCGGCCTCGGATGCCGGGCTGATGGCGCATGAGGCCACGCATACCGCCCAGCAGGCCGAGGGCGGCGCGGCGGGACCGGGCCTGATCCAGCGCGCGCCTGCCGACAACCGCCACCCGGAGGACGGCGCGGGGCCCGAATCGCGGATGAACGAGGAGATCGAGGAGGAGGTCGGCGACGAGGATCCGCCCGACCCCGACGAGCCCAAGCCGGAAATCGACGAGGCCGAGAAGGCGGCGCAGGCCGAGGCGCTGAAGGGGCCTGCCAAGCCCGATGCCGACCGTCCCGCGGCCGAGGCGCCGAAGGTCGATGCCGCCGCCGCCGAGGTCGAGGCCAAGGCCGACCAGCCCGGCGAGCCGGTGGCCGCGGGCCAGGGCGGCGGCGAGGCGGCCCCGCCGGAGGAGAAAGCAGCCGACGGCGCCGGGGCCGAGCTCAATGCCGCCCAGCAGGCGATGGCCGAGGCGGCGCAGCTGCCGGTGCCGCCCGAACCGCCGAAGATCGAGACGCCGGAGATCGTCGCGCCGGTCAATGCCGACGGCGAGGCGATGGTGCCGGATTTCGAGGGCGAGGCGCGGGTCCAGCTGCTGGCCGGCCAGCTGCAGGCGACGCAGGATGCGGCCCATGCGATGCGCCTGACCGCGCGCCAGGAGAAGGCCAATGCCGCGCTGATGCGGGGCAATATCGCGCTGGTCCAGACCCATGTGGCCGAGGCCGAAGGCGGGCTCGGCAATGCGCGCTCGCAGCTGGATTTCCGCCGCTCGGTGATCGAGCAGTCGGAATCGGCGCTCGGCACTTCCGAGGAGAAGGCCGCCACCGTGGCGGCCGAGGCGCCCGACTATGCCGCCGAGGCCGGCGAGGCTGCGGGCGAAAGCGGGCCGATGGCGTCGGAGGCGGCGGAAACCTCGGCCGAGGCGGCCTCTACGACGCCGGACGATCCGGAGGCGGCGGAATCGAACCAGGAGCAGGCCGGGCAGATGTCCTCGGTCTCGGGCGATTCCGCGACGATGGACCAGGCGGTGTCGATGACCGCGACGCGGGCCGGCGAGCTGGCCCAGGATGCCGCCGCCGCGACGGCGAAGAACGAGGAGGCGCGCGGCCAGATCGACGAGGCCTCTGCCGCCGCGGAGGCGACCGACACCCGGATCGGCGAGATGGAGGGCGAGGCCCAGACCGCCCGCGGCGCAGTGGAGGCGGTGGCCGAGAAGCCGCAGGCGATCGAGGCCGAGGCCGACCGGATGGATGCCGAGGCCGACGCGATCGGCAAGCGCGCGGCCGCCCGTGCGGCGGTGCTTGCTTCGATCCAGACCGGCTACCAGCAGGACGCCGCCCGTGTGCCGGGCACCGAGACCCTGGCCAAGGAGAACCGCGGCACCATCCAGCGCACCGAGGATCCGGCCGCGCCCGAGGGGCCGTCGCCGCTGCCGCGCGGCTACGAAGGCCGCCGCCGGGTGGATCTGCGCAGCTCGATCTTCGGCGAGCCGGAGCTGACCGAGGAGCAGCGCGCCAAGCAGGCGGAAGAGCAGCAGCGCGCGCAGGAGCGCCGCGCCGCGCGCCTGTCCCAGCTGGAGGAGGAATACGGATCCGATCTCGACGGGCTGTCGGGCCTGGACAAGGCGGGGATCGCGCTCGGGCTGATGCGCGACGACCTGTTCGGCTCGGTTTCCGAGATCGGCTGGCCGGATTTCAGCATGGAGGGCATCGGCCATGCGCTGATCGGCATCTTCGACCCGACCGGCCCGCTGGAGGGCGTGCTGTCGGGCCTTTCCAAGGTCGCCTCGGGCGCGCTCAACCTTTTCGACGGCGAGCAATGGGCCCGCGATCCGCTGGGAAACCTGCTGAAATCCGCCGCCGACATCGCCACCGGCATCACCGTGATCCTCGGATCGATCGTCGCGCTGGCGGGGGTGGTCATGGCGATCATGGCCGCGGTCATCGTCGCCACGCTGGGCTGGGCCACGCCGGTCTGCCTGCCGGTCATCACCTTCTGCGGCAACGTCATGGTCACGGTGGGCGGCTGGACGATCTCGGTCGGTCTGCTGGCGGCCTATTACCAGAGCCTGCTCTTCATCAAGAACCTGGTCGACGCGATGACCGCCCAGACCGCGGAGGAGCTGCTGGTCGAGTCCGAGCAGATGACCGAGGACACCAAGCAGGCGGGCGAGATCGCGATGCAGGTGGGCACCGCGACCCTGGCCGTGGCGGGCGGGGCGCAGATGTCCGCCGAATTGCAGGGCATCCGCGCGGTCGAGGGGGCGGCGGGACGCGCCGCGATGCGGCAGGCGGCCTTCGACATGGCCGAGACCCAGACGCTCGACGCGATCGAGGATGCGGTGATCCAGGGCGCGCTCGGCGAGGAGTGGGGCGGGATCTACGGCATCGCGCAGATGGGCCACGGGCTGCACGGCGCGATGCGCGGCGGCGGCGCCCCGCATGGCGAGGGCGGAGCGCCGCCGCCCGAAGGCGGCGCGGCCCATCCCGCCGAGGCGCCGCCGCGGACGCCGGAGACGCCGCCGCCGCATGCCGAGGTGCCCGAAGGCGGGCCGCCTCCCGGGGCCGCCGCGCCTGCCGATGCGCCGGCGCCTGCAGCGGGCCCGGAGCCTGCGCCGCGCCAGCCGGAGGCGGAGGCGCCCGCAGCCCCCGCCGAGGGTGCCGCCGCCGCGCCGGAGCCCGCGCGGGACGCGCCCGCCCCCGACAGCGGGGCGGATGTCCAGCCGGAGATGCCGCAGCGCCCGGTGGTGGCCGGGGAGGGCGCGCCGCCGCTGCCTCCCGGCCCCGAAGGCGGCCCGGCGCGGCGCCCGGATGCGGATGCCGAGGCTCCGGCCGCGCGGCCGGAAGCGGAGGCGGCCCCGGCCCGCCATGAGGCCGAGGCGCCGCGCGATCCGGCCCAGGATGCGCAGCTGCGGCAGGAAGCGGCCGGGCGCTCCGGCGAGGAGATGACTTCCGAGCACCGCGCTGCCGAGGCGGCGCAATTCGCCGAGACGCCGGCCCAGCCGGTGGAGAGCGACGCGCTGCGCGAGATGGGCTTCGAGGAGCAGCGTCCGCTCGACAACGGGCTCGACTACGTGACCAGCGACCAGCTCGGGGCTTCCTGCCGGATCGCCAACACGACCTGCGGCAGCGGCGGCGACGGCCCCGATCCCGAGCGTCCGCTGGAGAGCAACGACCTCTCCGAACAGGTCGACGCGGCCCTTTCGGGCGATCCCGCCGCAGCGGAGCCCGGCCCCGAGAGCGCCGCGCCGGAAGCTGCGGCCGACAGCCCCTCCGAGGCTGTCCCACCCGGGGAAACCCCATCGGCAAGGTCGGTTGACGGAGATGCCGAGGGCACCACGGCCGACAGGCCCGCGGAGGCGCCTGCGCCTGCGGAACCCGGCGCGCAGAGACCGGCCGATGCCGCTCCGGAAACTCCCTCCGACACTCCGGCGCCTGCTCCCGACGCAGATGCCGCGCCGGAGTCCCCGCAGCAGTCCACGTCTCCGGACAGCCAGCCGCCGGCGTCCGACCGGCCGCATCAGGAACTCAGCGACGCCGATCTTGATTCCAGGATCGCTGAGCATGATGCCGCGGCGCAAGAAGCCATGCACGGCGACGTCCGGCTGGATGCGGATGGCAACATCGATCCGGTCGCGAAGGAGCTGCGCTGGGAAAGGTACCAGCGGAGCGACGCAGATCCGAAGCAGAGCTACGACACTTGGTCGGCGGGCTACGACCGGCTGGTCGAGTCGCATGTCCGGGGAATAGCGGAAGAAAGGGCAGCCCTGTCCGAACTCGGGTTGACCAACAACAATGCCGGCACGACCGAGACCATCCGGCCCGAAGGCGAAACCCGCGGCGGCACCAGGCCCGACAGTTCGACCGGCGCGATGGTCGTCGATCCGGACGGTTCGGTCCATATCATCGACGTCAAATCCGTGTCGGGCGAGCGGATGCCGGATGGCAGCGAGCGGGTCGTCTACGATACCGACCAGATTCGCCAGCAACGCGATGCCGCCCATGGGCGCGAATACCAGCGTGACTACATGGGCGAGGGCAACACGGCAAACCAGTCCCATGCCGTGATCATAAGCAGCCCCGACCCGTCCTCCGTCCGCCCGAGCCGCCCGCTGGGCGAAGGCTCGATGGTCATCCACCGGACGCCGCCCACGGGCGAGGGCCAGACCGGGACCTACCGGGTCTGGCTTCCGGATCCGTCAACGCCGCATGGCGGCTGGTGGTCGCCCGAAATCCCGATGTCCGAGGTTCTCCGATATATCAGCCGCGGCACCTAGGATGCCGGAGCAGATTTTGCGGGATGCAAAGCGGGGCCGGGCTTGTAGTAGTTCTGCATCTGACAGGAGAGTTGAATGACGGCAGACAAGGATCGGCAGGGACCCGTCTTCGGCCGCGACCCGCTGGGGCGGCACAAGGTCGAGCTGCGCAACATCCGCCCGGCCTGGGTGCGCTACCTTCTGGCGGCCTCCGTGGTCGCCGCGATCGTGTGGATCGCCGTGCCCGGCGGCGAGGGGCCGCTGACCGACGAGGACATGGCGCCCTTCGTGCCCTGGATCGGCGGCGTGACGCTCGCGGTGCTCGGCTTCGCCCTCTGGGCCGTGCGGCGCGGCAGGCAGCGGCGGAAATAGCCCCGCCGCCCCCTTGCCCGCGGCTCAGTCCCGCGGCTTCGCGCCCGGCAGGACGCAGAGCATCTCGAACAGGATGTTCGCCGCGAGGTTCGCCGTGGCGCCGCTCTGGTCATAGGGCGGCGAGACTTCCACCAGGTCGCAGCCGACGATGTCCAGCCCGGCGCAGCCGCGGATCAGCTCGATCCCCTGGTGCGAGGTCAGCCCGCCCGGCTCGGTCGTGCCGGTGCCCGGCGCATAGGCCGGATCGAAGCTGTCGATGTCGAAGCTGACATAGACCGGCCCGTCGCCCATCTGCGCGCGAACCTCCGCCATCAGGGGCGCCAGCGACTTGTACCAGATCTCCTCGGCCTGCACGACGCGCCAGCCCTGCTGCCGGGGCCAGTCGAAATCCCCGGCCTCGTAGCCGGTGGCCCGCAGCCCGATCTGCACCACCCGGGACGGGTCCAGCAGTTCGTCCTCGAAGGAGCGCCGGAACGGCGTGCCATGGGCGATCTTCTCGCCGAACATCAGGTCGTTGATGTCGGCATGGGCATCGACATGGATCAGCCCGACCGGACCGTGCTTCTTCCGCATCGCCCGCAGGATCGGATAGGTCAGCGTGTGGTCGCCGCCGATGCCCATCGGGATGGCGCCATGCGACAGGATCTCGTCATAGGCCTCCTCGATCAGCCGGACCGAGTTCTTCAGGTCGAAGGTGTCGATGGCAATGTCGCCGATGTCGCCGATGTTCAGCGAGTCGAAGGGCGAGATCTTGGTCCACATGTTGTAGGGCCGGATCATCGCCGACTCCGCCCGCACCTGGCGCGGACCGAAGCGCGTGCCCGAGCGGTTCGAGGTGCCGATATCCATCGGGATGCCGACGAAGGCGACGTCGAGCCCCGCGGCCGAGGCGTGATGGGGCAGCCGCATCATCGTCGGCAGCCCGCCGAAGCGCGGCATCTCGTTGCCGCCGAGCGGCTTGTTGAAGGACATTCCGGTCATACCCATGGCGCGTCAGCCCAGGTAGAGCGCGTAGTACTTGCGCATGGTTTCCTCGACGCGGAAGGTCCCCTCGAAGCCCTTCGGCACGAAATAGGACTGCCCGGCGGCGAAGGTCTTCGCGTTGCCCGCGGCGTCGGTCAGCGTGACCCGGCCCGACAGGACGTGGCAGAACTCGTCGCCCGGATAGCCGTCGAAGGCCTCGGCATAGGGGGTGCTTTCCCAGACGCCGACAATGAACTTGCCGTCGGCGGATTCGTGGATCAACGCGCCCTGCTCGACGGGCGTGCCGTCGATCACGGCCTCGGGCGGAACCACGGAGCAGGGCTCCAGCGCGATGTTCTCGGCGCCTTCGGGCACGATGTGGAAGACAGTGTGGATCGACATTCGGAGTTCCTTCCGGGAGGCTGGAGTTCTGTGCGGCGCGCACTGCGGCCGGTACCGGTGAGCTACGGGCTTTGCCTCGGACGAAAAATCATGGAAGTATTCATGTCGTAGATCGACGCGAGTAGCGGTATCGCCATGCTGAAGAAGGTCCGGGACGCCGACATCCACCTGCTGAGGGTCTTCGTGGCCGTGGCGGAGAGCGGCGGCTTTGCCGCCGCGCAGGACCGGCTGAACGTCGCGGCCTCGACGATCTCGACGCAGATCTCGAACCTGGAGATCCGGCTGGGATTCCGGCTGTGCGAACGCGGCCGGTCGGGCTTCGCGCTGACCGACCAGGGCGAGGTGGTGCTGCAGTCGACCTACAAGCTGCTGCGGGATCTGGGGGATTTCATCAACCGGATCGAGGCGACCCAGGACGACCTGGTGGGCACGGTGCGGATCGCGCTGCTCGACGACATCCTGACCAATCCGCGGGCGCATCTGACGCGGGCGCTGCACCGGCTGCGCGCCGACCATCCCTACCTGCAGTTCGAGATCCACCATTTCGCGCCCGGCGCCACCGAAGGCGCGCTGCTGAAGAAGGATGCCGACATCGCGGTGTCCTGGTTCGGGACCAAGACGCCGAGCCTCTCCTACGAACATCTCTTCGACGAGGAGCACGCGGTCTATTGCGGCCTCGGCCACCCGTTCTTCGACGCGGCGCCGCACGGGGTGGACCTGTCGGCGGTGGAGGAGGCCGACTGGGTCACGCGCGGCTACACGCTGCCGCAGACGATCCGCTTCTCGGCACCGCCCACCACCTCGGCGGCCTCCTGGACAATGGAGGGGATCGCCTATTTCATTCTCGCAGGCACCCATATCGGCTACCTGCCGACGCATTATGCGCAGCGCTGGGAGGACAGCGGCCAGGTCCGGCAGATCCGCCCCGAGGAGTTCAACTATTCGCTCGACATGACGGTCGCGCTGCGCTCGGACATGGAAACCGACAAGCGGGTCTCCGCGGTGCGCGACGCCATTCTCGCGGCGCACCCGGAGCGGAGCGGCTGACCGCTCAGGACAGCGGGAAGCCCATCGCGTCCACGAGCTTCAGCCACGGCCTGCGCCAGCCGCCCTTCTCGTCGGCGGTGTCGAGCGCGTAGAGCGTGATCTTCGAGCCGATCCAGCGGAAGGGTTCCGGCAGGATCCGGTTCGGCATGGTGGTGGCGAAATCGAGCTTCAGCTCCGGCAGGTCGGCACGGTCGAGCTTCGCGAGTCCCACCCGCGCGCCGAAGCGGCTGGTGGAGATGCCGAAGCCGGAATAGCCGCCCGCCCAGATCACGTCGCCCTGGTGGTACTCCTGGAAATGCACGGCCATCCGCGTGGTCAGCGCGATCGGGCCCGACCAGGCATGGCTGAAGCGGATGTCGTCGAGCTGCGGGAAGGTCTCGTGGAACGCCTCCGCCAGCCGCAGATAGGGGTCGACCACCCGCTCGGCCGCCGGGTCGGTGTTGTTGGTGCCATCGTGATAGTAGGTCAGCCGCCCGCCGAAGATGATCCGGTTGTCCTTGGTCATCCGCGTGTAGTTCAGCTGGGTCCGGGTGTCGTAGACGCCCTGCCGGCTGTTCCATCCGATCCTTGCCAGCTGCTCTCCGCTCAGCGGCTCGGTGGCGATGATCCGGTCGCGGATGCCGGCGACCCGCTGCTTGATCTTGCGGTGGCCGGCCGCGAAGGCATTGGTGCACAGCAGCACCTTCGGCGCCCGGACCAGACCGTCATGGGTCTTGATCTCCATCGCGCCGTTCACCCGCTCGAGGCTTTCCATCGGGGTGAATTCGTGCAGCCGCACGCCCAGCTCCAGCGCCGCGCGCTTCAGCCCCCAGACCAGCCGGGCCGGATGGACGGTGCCCGAAAGCTTCCTGTTCCAGCACCCGGCGGCATAGAGCGGCGAATTCACCTGCGCCTGCACCTGGTCACGGTCGAGGAACTCGACATCGTGGCCGTGTTCGGCATGCAGCTCGTATTCGGCGCGGACATTCTCCACCTGGTCGTCGCCCACCGCGACGGTCAGTTCGCCGCCCCAGGTGTTGTGGGCGTCGATGCCGAACAGGTCGAGCGTGCCCAGCAGCCCCTGCATGTTCTCCTGCCCCAGCCGCTCCAACTCGCCGATGTCTTCCGGAAAGAGCCGCGCCGCGTTGTGCAGCCCGTGCATGATCGAGGTGGAGACGATGCCGCCCGGCCGCCCCGATGCTCCGTAGGCGACCTTGCCGGCCTCGATCAGGACGACGTCCCGGCCCGGATCGGCCTCCTTCGCCTGGATCGCCGCCCACAGCCCGGTGAAGCCGCCGCCCACGATGACGAGATCGGCGCTGGTGCGGCCGATCAGCTGCGGCTCGACCGGCGGCGCGTCGGGATTGTCGAGCCAGAACGGGAAGAAGGTGACGTCCTTCAGGGATGTCGCGGCAAAGGTCATGGTCCACTCTTGCGAATCGGGTTTCGAATTTCCCCGACCCTCGCCCATCGCGGCGCCGCGACAACCGGCGGCCCGCCGAGGTCATACGCCGGCTTTTCTCGGTGATACCGCCGCGGCAGCGCTGCATCCATCGACGCCGGTCGCGGCAACACTTCGGAGCGGCGTGATTTTTTCCGGCGGGCCCAGCCGCCATTTCCGCCGCCAGCATGACGAGGACCCCCATGACGCATCACAGCCCGATCCAGCGCGAAACTTCGATCTATTCCGGCGGCACCTGGAAGGCCGGGCGCGGGACCGGACGGCTGGCCGCCGTCGATCCCTCCACCGGCAGGGCCTTCGCGGACCTTCCCGCGGGCAATGCCGAGGACGTGCAGGAGGCCGCCGCCCATGCCGCCGCGGCCTTTCCCGGCTGGAAGGCCGCCGGCAGCGCGCGCCGCGCCGGGTTCCTGCGCGGCTTCGCCGAGGGGCTGTCGCGCCGCCGCGGGGTGCTGGTCGCGCTGCAGATGCGCGCCAACGGCAAGCCTGAGGCGGAGGCGGGGATCGACCTCGACGACGCGGTGGCGTGCTTCGCCTATTACGCGGATCTGGCAGAGGGCCTGGACGCCGCGCAGGATGCCCGCGTGGCGCATGGGGGCGGCGCGCATTTCGGCCTGGTGCGCCGCGAGCCTCTGGGTCCGGCGGGGCTGATCGTGCCGTGGAACTTCCCGCTGGTCACCAGCGCCTGGAAGATCGCCCCGGCGCTCGCCGCGGGCTGCACAGCGGTTCTGAAGACCTCGGAAATGACGCCTCTGGCCGAGCTGGCCTATGGCGACATCGCAGAGGAGATTGGCCTGCCGCCGGGCGTGCTGAACATCGTCACCGGCGGCGCCGAGGCGGGCATCGCGATGACCCGCGCGCCGGACCTGCGCAAGATCTCCTTCACCGGCTCGAACATGACCGGCGCGGCGGTGATGAAGGCGGTGGCCGCCCGCTGCCTGCCGGTGTCTCTGGAACTCGGCGGCAAGTCGGCGATCATCGTCACGGCCGATGCCGATATCGACCAGGCGGTCGAATGCATCGCCGGCGGCATCTTCTTCAATGCCGGGCAGATGTGCTCGGCCACCTCACGGCTGATCGTCGACCGGGCGATCGAGGCGCCGCTTCTCGAGGCGCTGGCCGAAGCCGCCCGCGCCATCGTCACCGGCAACCCCTTCGACGGCGCGGAGATGGGGCCGATCACCACCCGGGCGCAGTACCTCAAGGTGCTGGACTATCTCGGGGCCGCGCGCGCCGAGGGGCTGGACTGCATCGCCGGCGGCACCGCGCCGGATATGGACGGCGGCAATTTCATCGCGCCGACGATCTACCGCGGCGTGCCGCGCTCCAGCCGGATCTGGACCGAGGAGATCTTCGGCCCGGTGCTGGCGACCACGTCGGTCGGAAGCGATGCCGAGGCGCTGGCCGTCGCCAACGCCTCCGAATTCGGCCTGGCCGGCACCGTGGTCAGCGGCGACTGGGAGCGCGCCAAGCGCCTGGCCGACGGGCTGGAGGCCGGGCAGGTCTGGATCAACACCCCCCAGGCGGTCTATCCCGACAGCGCCTGGGGCGGCTTCAAGCAGAGCGGCATCGGCCGCGAGCTCGGTCCCTGGGGTCTCTCCGGCTACCAGGGCATCAAGCACATCCTTTCCCCCGCCATTTCCTGAACCGCCGCCGCGCCGCGCGGCCCGCCAACCTGCCGAGGACCCCATGGCCAAGCCCAGACCCAACGGAGGCCGCAGGAAGAAGCTCGACGGCCTGTCCGAGATCTTCACCTACCTGCGCCGCAACACCACGCCGATCTATGTCGTCACCCCTACGCCCTATTCGCTGCTGGGGCTCGACCAGTGGGTCGGCGGGCTGGAATACGTGAACTACTTCGACATTTTCGAGGGCGGCCATCCGCGCGCCTTCGTGCCCGCCCGCATCCCGCATGACGAATTCCGCTCGATGGAGGACGTGGCAAACTACCTGGTCTCTCATCCCCAGTTCCTCGACCGGATCCGCACCCGGCCGCGCGGCAAGGCGGTCTTCGTGATGTTCGACGCCGAGACCGAGCGGCTCTGCGAGGCGGCCGGGCTCGACGTGGCGCTGGCCCCGGCGGCGCTGCGCGAGCGGCTGGATTCGAAGATCGTCACCACCGAGCTGGGCAACGAGGCGGGCGTCGCATCGGCGCCCAATGTCATGGGCACCGCGGACAGCTACGAGGCGCTGCTCGCCCTCGCGGCGGAGGCCGGGCTGGGCCGCGACCTGGTGGTTCAGACGCCCTATGGCGACAGCGGAAGGACGACCTTCTTCATCCGCGCGCGCCGCGACTGGGACCGCCATGCGGCCAAGATCGTCGGCCAGGACCTGAAGGTCATGAAGCGGCTGAACCACATCCCCGGCGCGATCGAGGGCTGCGCCACGCGCCACGGCACGCTGGTCGGCCCGGTGATGACCGACATCACCGGCTTCGCCGAGGTCACCCCCTACAAGGGCGGCTGGTGCGGCAATGACGCGGCGCCCGAGCTGCTGCCCGAGGGCGTGCCGGAAAAGGCCGCCGAGATGGTGCGCAAGTTCGGCGACCGGCTCTACAGGGAGGGCTACAAGGGCGTCTTCTGCCTCGACTTCCTTCTCGATACCGACACGAACGAGGTCTATCTGGGCGAGCTGAACCCGCGCGTCTCGGGGGTGACCCCGCCGACAAACCTGATCACCTCGACCTATGGCGGCTGCCCGCTCTTCCTGTTCCACCTGCTGGAGCACCTGGATGTCGACTACCGCATCGACCTTGCCGAGGTGCAGGCGCGCTGGAGCGACTACGATACCTGGACCCAGCTGGTGCTGAAGCAGACCGAGGACAAGGTGGAGCTGATCACCGGCGCGCCGCAATCGGGCATCTGGCGGCTGCAGGAGGACGGCACGGCGGCTTTCGTTCGGCCAGCGCTCAACGTCACCTCGGTGGCGGACGAGAACGAGGCCTTCTACCTGCAGGTCTACGGTGCCGGCGACTACTGCTACCAGGGGGCGGATCTGGGATGCATCCTGGCCCGCGGGCGCATGCAGACCGGCAAGCGCAACCTGACCAAGCGCGCCAAGGCCTGGAATGCCGGGATCAAGGCGCAGTTCCAGTCGATCCCGCTGGTTCCGGCCGCCCCGGCCGCCGCTCCGGCGGAGATCGACGCCGGCAAGTGGTTCTGAGCCCGTCCCGCGCCCCGTGCCCTGCCGCCGGGGCGCGGCCTCCGGGGCGGGCCGCCGGCCCGTCCCGGCCCCGACCCCGGAATGCCGAGTGCCGCGATGACCAGCCCAGACCTTTGCCCGTCCCGGGCCTACCGGCTGCAGCGCCGGTTCCGCGCGCTCCGCGAGGACGCCCCCGGCGCCGCCTTCGGCGGGATCGTCCGGCGCGGCTGGCACGGCTGGCGCAGCTGGTTCGAGGCCCGCGGCGGCAGCCAGGACCGGTCGCCCGGTGCGGGGCTGCGCGCGCTGCGCCGCCACTTGCCCGAGATGGAGCGCCTGCTCGGCCGCCTCGCCGCCTTCCGGGAGGATGACCCGGTCTTCGCCGAATTCCTCGGCTTCTGGTGCCCGCCGCGCTACCTGGTCAGCTGCTCGCAGGCGGTGGCGGTCGATGCCGAGGGGCCGTTCCTGATCCGCAACTACGATCTCGACCCCGCCCTGAACGAGGCCGTCCTGCTGGCCACGCGCTGGCGCGGCAGGCCGGTCATGGGCATGGCCGAGGGGCTGGCCGGCCTCTCCGACGGCATGAACGCGGACGGTCTGGCGATCTCGCTGACTTTCGGCGGGCGGGTGGTGGCGGGGCGCGGCTTCGGCATCCCGCTGATCATGCGCTACGTGCTGGAAACCTGCCGCGACACGCAGGATGCGCTGGAGGCGCTGCGCCTCGTGCCCTGCCACATGTCCTACAACGTCACCGCGATCGACGCGTCGGGCCGCTGGGCCACCGCCTTCCTCGCGCCGGACCGCCCGGCGATCATCGCCCGCCAGCCCTGGGCGGCCAACCACCAGCTTGCCGTCGAATGGCCGCGCCACGGCCGGATCTCGGCGACGCTGGATCGCGCCCGGCTCTTGGCGCAGCTCGACGGCACCGGCCGCGCGGGCGCCGCCGATCTGGCCGCCGCCTTCGCCCGCCCGCCGCTGCGCTCGTCGAATTACCGCGGCGGTTTCGGCACGGTCTTCACCGCGCTCTACCGGCCCCTCCGGAAAAGCGTCGAGCTGCGCTTCGGCAGCGGCCGCGCGGGGACCTGGAGCATCGGGCGCTTCGCCCCGTCCGCCTTCGACGTCGAATACACCGATGCCGGGGCCCGTTTCCTGGGACCGGTCGCGGATGCAGCGCCCTGAGCGGCCCCGCCAATTTCCAACAGAAAGCGCGCGCAGACGCGGGAGAGCGAGGACATGAGCAAGTTTGCCGTTGCCGGCATCCAGATGCATATCGGCATGCAGGACAACATACCCGAGATGCGCAAGCGCCTGGGCATCCTGATGCATCTCTACCCCTGGGTGGAGATGGTGATCTACAGCGAGCTGGCCGCCACCGGCCCGGCGCATCACGCCGCCCAGCCCGCGGGGGGCAGCATCGAGCAGGCCTTCTGCGCCATGGCGCGGGACTACGGCGTCTGGCTGCTGCCGGGGTCGTATTTCGAGGCGCGCGGCGGCCGGGTCTACAACACCGCGCCGGTGATCGATCCTTCGGGGACGGTGATCGCGCGCTACTCCAAGATGTTTCCCTTCGCGCCCTACGAGGCCGGGGTGGAGCCGGGGACGGAGCCCTGCGTCTTCGACGTGCCGGGCGCGGGCCGCTTCGGCCTGTCGATCTGCTACGATATCTGGTTCCCTGAACTCACCCGGCAGCTGGTCTCGATGGGCGCGGAGGCGATCGTCAACCCGGTGATGGCGAGCTTCGTGGACCGCCATGCCGACATCCAGATCGCCACCGCCACCGCGCCGATGTTCCAGTGCTACGTCTTCGCGGTGAACGGGCTGCTGGCGGGGGGCAACGGCTATTCGCGGGTGATCGATCCCGCGGGCCGCATCCTGCATGACGGCTGCGTGCAGGAGGAGATGTTCCCGCTGGAGATCGATTTCGATGCCGTGCGGCGCCAGCGCCGCCGCGGCATCCTCAACATGGGCCAGCCGCTCAAGTCCTTCCGCGATTGCGGCCACCGCTTCGAGGTCTACCGGGACGGGTTCCGCTCGGACTATCTCGATGCGCTCGGGCCGCTGGAAAAGCCCGGCCGGATCCCGCGCTGATCCGGCCGGCCGGCCGGAACAAACGGAAAAGGCCACCTGCTCGCGCAGGTGGCCTTCTTCGTTGCGGCGGTCGGGATCAGGCGCGGGAATATGCGCCGCGGGACTTGCCGAAGGACAGGCCGAACCAGCCCCGCGTGTCCAGCAGGTTGCCGTCGGCATCGCACAGCGGCTTCGGCGGGGCGATGCGGGCCGTGGCCAGCGAAACCGCCACCATCAGCACGACGGAGGAGATCAGCCCCCAGATCGACGAGATGTAGAGCGCGTCCCAATGGGCCCATTCGAAATAGACGCCCTCGACGCCCGGATAGACGCCGGTATTGGCCGCCGAGGTGAGCGGAAGATAGGCGAAATAGCCAGCCAGCCAGCCGAGGAACCCGCCTGCCATCGAGGCGAGCGCGCCCCAGGCATTGGCCCGCTTCCAGAAGAAGCCCGCCGCATAGGGCACGAACATCGACACCAGCAGCAGCGTCCAGGAAGCGACCATCAGGTTGTAGATCGTCTCGAAGCACAGCGCGAGGATCAGCGACACGCCGGCCACCGCGGGCACGAAGAGCCGGGTCAGCTTCAGCGACTGGGTCTCGGAAATGCCGGGGCGGACGAATTTCGAGCCGTTGTAGCCGATGATCGCGGCCCCCGCGAGCGTCGCGGCGGCGGCCGAGGACATCAGCGCCGCGACCAGCCCGCAGGCGAAGATGATCACGATCGCAAGCGGCAGGTAGTCTGCGGCCATGACCAGCAGCAGCTTGCCCTGCACGTCTGCCAGCGAGAGGTCGGGATAGAGCTTGTAGGCGGCCATGCCGAGGATCACCGGGATCATGCCGATGACCAGGTAGACGACCGAGGAGGCGCAGGCGGAGACGACCGAGGCGTTCTCGCTCCTGGCGGACATCAGGCGCTGGTTGACGTCCTGCGCGGCGATCGAGCCGACGCCGATCGACAGGATCGCGGCCGCCCAGTAGAACCAGCCCATATGGCCGGTATAGTAGTAGAAGCCGGCATTCTGCAGCTCGGGATCGGCATGGGAGGCCGGGGTCGGCAGGAAGTCCCATTGGTTGATCCCCATCCAGTTGCTGGCCGGGCTGTTCGCGAAGATGTAGTCCCAGCCGCCGACTTCGGGCTGGCCCATGATGATGACGAGGATCGCGATCATCGAGACGGTGATGATCGACATCTGCAGCGCGTCGGTCAGGGTCACGGCATACATGCCGCCGAGATAGGTGTAGGCCACCAGCACCAGAGTCGACAGGCCGATGCCCCAGGCGATCGGGATGCCGGTGAAGAACTGGATGATCGCCCCGAACCCGACCAGCAGGGCGCCGATCCAGCCCATTTCCGCCGAGAGCATCACCAGCGCGCCAAGCCCGGCCACCTTGCGGTCATAGCGGGACTCGAAATAGTCGACCAGGGTCATGAAGCGCGAACGCCGCACCAGCCGGGCGAAGACGAGGCCCAGCAGCAGCAGGCAGAGCGCGGCCCCGAACGGGTCGAAGATCACGCCCTGGATGCCGAAGAGATAGGTCATGCCGGCCGCGCCCATCGTCGTCCCGGCGCCGTACCAGGTCGCGACCAGCGCGCCGATCATCAGCGGCACGCCCAGCCGCCGTCCGGCGACCAGGAAGTCCGCCTCGTCGGCGACCCGTTTCGAGGCCCAGTAGCCGATTCGGAGCAGCAGCCCCATGTAGACGAGCAATCCCAGGATCACCCATGGCCCGTTCGCGTATGTTTCTGTCATGTTGCCTCCCCTTCGGAGCTGATCTTGCAGGGCTCAAACCGGCGGAATTGCCCATTGCGACCTGCTAGCCCGGGAGGCGGAACCTCTGGAATGTCGCTCTCCGAACGCCATGCAACGATCATTATCCATGTTTCCGCGGTGGCGGCGCGCTGCGTGCCTGCCGGGGCAGGGCGGAACCGCGGAAACATTGGGTCCTGCGGCGGCGGCCAGCCGCGATCCGGGGCGCCGGAAAAAGGGGGGGCGTACATGGCCCGAGCGGCAAGGCGGAGGTCTCCGGCGGCCAGCGCGCAGCCATTGCCGCCGGATGGCAGCTGGACCGCGCGGGGGATCGAACCGAGGAAGCTGGCCGGTGCCGGAATGCCACGGCATCATGGCCTGTGGGATCTAGCGGGGTCCTGAGCTTAGCCGGGCCCCGACGCCGGCTGCAGAACATGGTCCGCCCGCTGCGGACCAGCGGCGGAGACGGGCATGCACGGTGCGGACCAGACGAGCGGATCGCTGTCCAGCCATGCCGATCCGGAGGCGCGCATCCGGGCGCGGCCCCCCGCTGCGGACGAACCGGCAGGCGGCGAAGCGGGCCATGGAGCCGCCGTCGGTCCGAGGCCCATGGCGAACGCGCCCGCCGGCCGCGACGGC
>NZ_JAATVU010000042.1 GCF_013184745.1 Mangrovicoccus sp. HB161399 | reverse complement strand
GCCGTCGCGGCCGGCGGGCGCGTTCGCCATGGGCCTCGGACCGACGGCGGCTCCATGGCCCGCTTCGCCGCCTGCCGGTTCGTCCGCAGCGGGTGCCGCGCCGGGATGCGCGCCTCCGGATCGGCATGGCTGGACGGCGATCCGCTCGTCTGGTCCGCCCCGCGCATGCCTGTCTCCGCCGCTGGTCCGCAGCGGGCGGACCATGTTCTGCAGCCGGCGTCGGGGCCCGGCTAGGCTGAGGACCCTGCCATGTCGGAAATGACCGGATCAGGCAAAAGAGAGACCGGATCAGGCGGGCAGGTTCAAGCCTGCGCCGCCATCTTCGCAAGTGACGGCGCGCCGCGGCGGGTCCAAGCGAAAGACAGTCGGGACGGCACCCCATGACCGCAACCCCGATGCGCACCGGAGTCATCGGCCTCAATCCCGGAAGACACTGGGCCGCCGCTGCCCTCCAGCCCGCGCTGGCCGTTGCCTGCGAGATCGTCGGCGTCGCCAACAGGACGCCGGAAAGCGCGCAGCGCACCGCCCAGGCGCCGGGGCTGTATCACGCCTTCGCTTCCCCTGCCGAGCTGGCCGCCAGTTCCGAGATCGGCCTCGTCGTGGTGGCCGTGAAGGTGCCGCGTCACCTGGAGCCGGTGGCGCTGGAAGCCGGAAAGCATGTCCATTGCGAATGGCCGCTGGGCAACCGGCTGGCCGAGGCACGGCAGCTGGCGCGGCTGGCGGAGGAGAATGGCGCTGTCGCCGTGTCCGGCACCCAGGCCCGCACCCCGCCGGAGATACTCCACCTGGAGAAGCTCGTGGCGGAGGACAATGTCGGCAGCGTTCTCTCGACCTCGCTGATCGGCTCGGGCGGCAACTGGGCTGGCACGACAAGCGCGGAGCTCTGCTACCTCTTCGACACGTCGAACGGAGAGACGATGCAGGACATCCCGACGGGCCATGCACGCGCCTCGGTGCAGAACGTGCTGGACGGGTTCGGCCCGGCCGGCGCGCGCAGTCTGTCCGATTTCGACACGGTCACGGTCATCGAAACCGGCGAGGACCGCCCCAAGACCGCAGCCGACCAGGTGCTCGTGCAGGGCGCGATGGACAGCGGCGCCGCCTTCTCGCTTCACTACCGCGGCGGCACCGGCCGCGGCACGAACTTCCTGTGGGAGATCGACGGCACCGGGGCCGACCTGCAGGCGACGGCCGGGCTCGGCCATGAGCAGCTGGCCCAGCTCTCGATCCGCGGCGCGCGCGGGGGCGAAAGCGAGATGACCCCGCAGATGCCGGAGGCTTCCGCGCATGGGGGCAGGCCGGACTTCGCCGGGGCGCGCAACATCGCAGGAATGTACGCACTGATGGCCGGGGACATCCGCACCGGCAGCCGCTCGGCACCGAGCTTCGCCGATGCGGTGAAGCTCCACGAGCTGCTCGACCGGATCGGGCGGTCACCGCCGCCAAGGGCCGTGCCCGCGCGCAGCGGCTCTCCGGGGCTTGAAACCCGCGACGCCCCGCGCGAGCATGGGGCGCCGCCCCGGCATGACACCAGAAGAGAGCCCTCATCCCCGTGACCAGACTCCTTGCCCTGCTTGCCGCCGGACTTGCCCTGTCCGCCCTTCCCGCTGCCGCCCAGGACATCCCCTCCGGCCTGCGGGTCCGGTCCCAGGGCGGCCTTCTGGTCATGCCCAAGGCGGATTTCGATCGCGGCGGGGAGATCTCGCTAACCCGATGGGATGCCGGCGCACAGGTCCTGAAGGCGACGCCGGGCGGGCTGAGCTTCGGGATCGGGCTGAGCATCGGCGGCAGCCACTACGATTTCGGCGGCCGCAACGACCTGACCAGCCCGATCGACGTGCGCGAGGTCACGCTCAGCGCGCCGATCCGGATGCGGGTCTCGGAGACGGCGACCGGCTATCTCATGCCGCAGTTCGGCTATGCCGGGGAATCCGGAGCCGATCTCGATGACGCCGCGACCGCGTCGCTGCTTGCCGGCGTCAGCTGGAGGCTGTCGCCGGGACTGTCCATCGGGCCCGGGCTCGGCATCTTCCAATCGCCGGACGACGATACCGACTACCTGCCGATCCTGGTCATCGACTGGCAGATCACCGAGCGGCTGACCCTGTCGAACGGGCCGGGCATCGGCGCGACCCGCGGTCCGGGCCTGTCCTTGAGCTACCAGGCGGCGCCGGCCTGGCGCATCGGACTCGGCGCGCGCACCGAGAAGGTCCAGTTCCGCATGGACGACGGCAGCGACGTGCCCGGCGGGATCGGAACCCACACGTCCACGCCCGTGGTCCTGTCGGCAAGCTGGCAGCCCTCGCCGGCCATGCGGGTCTCGGGCTTTGCCGGCGCCTCCTTCGACGGCAAGATGAAGTTCAAGGACGACAGCGGCCATGTCGTCGGCGAGAGCGGCTATGATACCGCGCCGCTCTTCGGCGTGACGGCCAGCATCGCATTCTAGCCGTCGGCCGCCCCCCATGAGGCGGGCTCATGACCGGCCCGCCCTTGCGGCATTCTGCGGCGCGGCGTCCCCCTGTGGGCTGCGGTCATTGCACGCCCGCAATGCGCCGTTCCTCCGGTGCGGCGGGATTTCTCCGTTCCGCGCACGGGCGTCTGGCCGGCCGCGCCGGCCCCAAGACATCCAGAGATGACTGCAATGACCGACGCACCGGGCGGAACCGCCCCTTCCACGCTGCCGCTTCCCGCCCTCGGGCTGGGTGCCTTCGGCGTCGGCACCGCCGAGCTAGCGCCGATGGGCCTCCTGCCCGCCATCGCCGGAAGTCTCGGCGTTCCGATCCCCGCCGCCGGGCAGATCGTCACCGCCTGTGCCGCCGGCGTCATGGCCGATGCGCCGGTGATGACGCTGCTGCTGCTGATGGCGCTCTTCGTGCTCGGCAACTTCGCCTCGGCGGCGGCCCGGGGCTACTGGACGCTGGTTCTGGCGCGGATCGCGACCAGCTTCGCGCAGGGCGCCTTCTTCGGCTTCGGTGCCGTGGTCGCAACCAGCCTGGTCGCGCCCGCGCGCCGCGCCAACGCCGTCGCGACCATGTTCATGGAGCTGAGCATCGCCAACATCCTCGGCGTGCCCGCCGCGACATGGGCCGGGGACGCGATCGGCTGGCGCGCCGCCTTCGCCGGAACCGCCGGTCTCGGGCTGATGGCGCTTGGCGGGATCGGTGCAACCCTGCCCGCGTCCGGCGGCGGCAGCCGTCCTGACGCGCGCGAGCTTGGCGCCCTGCTGCGCCCGCAGATGCTGCGCACCGTGGCGGCGACGATCCTCTTCGCGGCAGCTTCTTCGCGATCTATACCTATGCCGCGCCGATCCTGCAGGAGATCGCCGGCGCCGGCGCCGGGACGGTCACGCTGATGCTGGTACTGATCGGCATCGGGCTGACCGCGGACAACTGGATCGGCGGCAGGCTTGCCGGCCGGTCGCTCTGGGGCGGTGCGGCCATCGGGATGGGGGCGCTGGCGCTGGCCTCGCTCGCCGTGCCTTTCGCAGTGGCCACGCCCGCGGGCGCAGCGACCGGGCTGGCCGCCTGGGCGGCCGCGGCCTGCGTGGCACGCATCTGCAGCGCGGGAACACAGGTGGAGGCCGCCGCGGCCCAGCATGGAAGCGGCGATCAACATCTTGGACTTCAACCTGGGCAATGCCGCCGGCGCCAGCGCGGGCGTTGCAGCGCTGGGGCCGTGCTCTGGGCCGACCGCCGCGCCGGCCCCGCACCGCTGGCCGCGGAATGATGCAGGACGGCAGCATTGATGACTGGCTCTCATGACCGCCGGTGCCGCGCGCGGACCACTCCGCCGCGGCGGGATGGATAGATCTCCGTTCAGGCAGGGCATCCCATGGCGGGGTGCCCCGGCAGAAGGAGACAGCCGATGGACCGGAGCAGCGGGGAGCTGGCTCAGATCGCGGTCGCGGACGGACGGACGATTGCGCCTTTCCGCGCAGACGGAATCGCCCAAGGCGCGCCGACCTTCATCTGGTCAGCCGGTCTCAAGAGTGCCGTCCATGTGCGGCCCCGTAGCGGGGCGCGGTCCAGCTGGTACAGGGCAGCGCTGGCGCGTAAGGCCGGAAGGATCGTCGGCGGCGGCACGTCCTTCGAGGTGGCCTTCGAACCGGCCGATCCGGCCTTGGCCGGTGCAATCGACGGCGCCTTTCGCGGGAAATACGCCGCCAGCTCCAATCTCGCGCCGATGATTTCGGAGCGCTGCCGCAAGTGCCGCATCCTTCCGGGTGCCGCCTGAGCCGCGCGCAGCGGAAAGACCCCGGCCATGCAGGCTCCGGGCAGGGAAGACAGAAGAGGAAGACACGGAGCACAGGCTTCTCGAAGGAAATACCGCCGTCATCACCGGCGCCAGCAAGGGCATCGGAAAGGCCATCGCCGAGGTCTTCGCCGAGGAAGGCGCCATGTCGTGCTGACCGCGCGCGTCAAGGACGCGCCCGGCAAGGAGGGCGAAGGGCGGCAGGGCGGTCGGCGTGGTTGCCGACAGCGCCGATCCGGACGCCCCGCCGTGGGTCTTCAAGGAGGCGACCGCCGCCTTCGGCCAGGTCGGCATCATGGTCAGCAACGCGGGCGCCGACGAGATGTACGCGATCGAGAAGACCACCAGCGAGCAATCCGGCGAGATCATACAGATCAACCTCGCCGGGCCGTCCCGCTACCGCCGCGAGGCGAACAACCACATGATGCCGCGCAACGAGGGCCGGATCGTCAACGTCCCGTCGGTCAACGGCACCAAGCCGAACCGCAGCGTCGCCTGCACGACCGGCAAGGGCGGCATCAACGCGACGGCGCTGGACATCGCGATCCGGCTCTCGGGGACGAAGATGCGCGGCAACGCCATCGCGCCGGGGGTGACCGATACCGACGCGGCGCGGGGCCGGGCAGCGGGCGAGCAGGAAGGCGGCGGCGAGATGCTGGAAATCTCCGACAAGTGCACCGACACGACCGTGCCCTCGACCGAGCCGATCGACCAGGCCCATGCCGCGCTCTATTTCGCCTCTGACAAGGGCCGCGCGGTGACCGGGCAGGTGATCCAGGTCGACAACGGCCAGCTCCTCCGACACCGGCCCTCCAGCACGCGGAATGGCCCGGCTCTCCCGAGGGCAGCCGGGCCCTTTCCATGAGCAGGGCCCCGCACGGAAAACGCCCGGAGCATGTCTGCACCGGGCGTCCTTCGCTGGGCGCGGATGCCGGTCAGACTTTCTGGTAGACCGGGAAGACGCTGGCGTCGCCGTAGTCCCGGATCGTCTCGATCGCCTTCAGCGCCTCCATGTCGGCGTCGGAAATCTCGAAATCGACCTCGGCATTCGACTTCATGTGCGCCGGATTCGCCGTCTTCGGCAGCGCCGCCAGGCCCAGCTGCAGCACGTAGCGGATGCAGAGCTGCGGCACCGTCACGCCGTATTTCGCCGCCATCTCGCCGATGCCCGCATGGTCGAGGATCTTGCCGTGGGCGATCGGCGAATAGGCCTCGACCGCGATGCCGTTGGCCTTGCAATAGTCGATCAGCGCGAAGGGCGTGTTGGCGACATGCGCCAGAACCTGGTTGATCATCGGCTTCACGCGGGCGTTCGCGATCAGGTTCGCCAGGTCCTCCTCGTCGAAATTCGACACGCCGATGGCGCGGATCTTGCCGGCCTCCATGGCCTCCTCCAGCACGCTCCAGGCCGCGAGATTGCCCTCGAAGAAGCGCTCCCCGCCGGAGAATTCCATCCAGGGTTTCGGGCTGTGGATCACCATCAGGTCGATATGGCCGAGGCCGAGCGTCTCCAGCGAGCCGTCGATGGCGGCCCTGGCGCCGTCGAAGTCCTTGATCTCGGCGGCCAGCTTGGTCTGCACGAAGAGCTGCTCGCGCGCCACGCCGCAGCTGCGGATGCCGATCCCGACGCCGCGCTCGTTGCCATAGGCCTGGGCGGTGTCGATATGGCGGTAGCCGATCTCCACGGCAGCCTTCACGGCCTCGGCGGCCTTGCCGTCTTCGATCATCCAGGTGCCGAGCGCCAGCTTCGGCATCGCGACGCCGTTCGGGAGGGTGAGGGTTTCCTCGAGGATCATCTGGTCGTCCTTTCCGTCTGCGGCCCGGAGGGGCCGCGGTCTCCTGCGGCCCCTGCCCCCATGGCAGCGCCGCGCTGTGTGACCCTGATCTATTGCGGCACTGCCCCCCGGATAATCGCCGCAATATTCAAGCTACTCATGAAAGGGATGCATGAAATGGACGGCCGGCAGGGGGCGCCTGCCGCGTTCAGCCGGACTGCGCCGCCAACGCGGACGGTTCGGAAGCGCGGGCCAGCATGTCCGCAAAGGCGGCGACACGCGGCAGGCGGAACCGCCCCGGCGGATAGACGATGCGGATCCCGCCCTCCTTCAGGCGCCAGTCCGGCAGCAGCCGGACCAGCCGCCCCTCGCCGAGAAAGCCATCCACCAGGAAGCTCGGCAGCACCGCGCCACCCGGCCTGCACAGCGCCCCGGCCAGGACGGCCGGCGTCGTCGAGACCGTCGCGGCGATGTCGCCCCGCACTTTCGCCTGGCAGCCTGCGGCATCGGTGAAGACCCAGCCCGCGGGATCGGCCAGCGCGGCGTTGGCAACCAGCGGGAAGGCGGCAGGGTCGCCGGGCGAGCGCGGCGCGGCCCGCTCCTCCAGCAGCCGGGGCGCGGCGACGAGATACTGGCCGTAGCTGCCGACCCGGCGGGATTTCAGGCTCGGCTCCGCCAGCCGGCCCCACCGACAGGTCCCAGTCGCCGCTCTGCAGGTCGACGATCTCGTCGCGCAGGTCGAGCTCGACCCGGCAGCCGATCCGGAGATCTCGGCGGCGCTGATGGCCAACAGCCCGATGAAGCGCGCCGCGAAGCCCGGGGAGATCGCCGCGGCGGTGCTGTTCCTCGCCTCGCCGGGAGCAAGCTTCGTCAATGGCACGATCTTCGTCGCCGATGGCGGCCGGACCGCCCACTGACCCTTCAGGGTCCGGCGCGAGCCGGGCCCTCAGCCGCGCTCGCGCAGCGCGTCGAGCACGACCTGGAAGGCCGAGGAGGGGCGCTGGCGGCTGGGATAGTAGAGGTGGAAGCCCGGGAAGCGCGGGCAGAACGCGTCGAGGCAGGTCGCCAGCGCCCCGGAGGCCAGGTGCGACTCGGCCAGCCGCTCGGGGATCAGCGCCAGCCCGTGGCCGTCCACCGCCGCCCGCATCACCGGGTTGATCGTGTTGAAGCAGGCCTGGCCCTGCACCCGGACGCGGATCTCGTGGCCATCGGCATCTTCGAACTCCCAGGCATAGAGCGCCCCATGGGTCGAGAGCCGCAGGTTGATGCAGCGATGAGCGCCGAGTTCCTGCGGCGTGCCGGGGACGCCCGCCACCGCGAAATACTCCGGCGCGCCGACGCAGATCATCCGCTCGTCCGGGCCGATCCGCATCGAGATCATGCCCTCGCTGACCTGCTCGCCATAGCGCACCCCGGCATCGCATTGCGACGAGGCCAGGTCGGTATAGCCGTAATCCATCACCAGCTCGACATTGACCGCCGGATGCGCCTTCAGCACCGGCGACAGCTTCGGCCAGAGGATCGTCTCGATCGCGTATTCCACCGCCACGATCCGGACCGTGCCGGTCGGCTGGTCGCGCGCGTCGTTCAGCGCCTGCAGCCGCGCCTCGATCTTCTCGAAGCAGGGGTTCAGCGTCGCCAGCAGGTCCTCGCCCTCCAGCGTCGGCGCGACCGAGCGCGTCGTCCGAGTCAGCAGCCTCAGCCCCAGCCGCGCCTCCAGCCCCTTGATCGTGTGGCTCAGCGCCGATTGCGACACGTTCAGCCGCGCGGCGGCGCGGGTGAAGCTACGCTCTTCCGCGACGGCGGCCAGGGCGATGAGGTCGTTGATGTTCTCGCGCAGCATGAGGGAGGCCCTGATCTGATGGTCCAGGATCATAGTCAGTCTCCCTCAGGATATATGTGGAAGGTTCATCAGTGCCAATGACTATCCTGTCAGGCCGGAGGGCAGCACGGCCGCCCCTGCCCCGCAGCCGAGCGCCAGCCCGGCCGCAATGGCGGCTGCCGGCATCAGCAGCCGGGCAATCCGGCCGTCTTGCCTATTCGCCATGGTAGTCCGCGTCGGAGACATGGTCGCCCCAGTCGACCGCCGACCCATCGACCGCCGCCTGGATCGCGAGATGCGTGACCGGGGTGGTGTCGGTCGCGCCGTGCCAGTGCTCCACGCCCGGCGGGCACCAGACCACGTCGCCGGCCTGCATCACCTGCTTCGGCTGGCCGCGCTCCCGCACCCAGCCGGTGCCTGCGGTGACGATCAGCTTCTGCCCTGCCGGATGGGTGTGCCAGGCCGAGCGCGCGCCGGGCAGGAAGGTCACCTCGCCCGCGCTGACCCCGGCCATGTCCGGACCGAAGACCGGCGCGACATAGGCGGTGCCGGTGAAGGTCCCGGCGGCGCCGATCTGCCCGGCGCGGTCCTCCGCACGGGTGATCTCCATCGACTGCGCGATGGCAGCGGGGGCGGCGAGGGTCAGCGCGAGGATCGCGGCGATGCGTGTCATGGGGTCGTCTCCTTCGGGAAATGAGGCGGCCTCGTGGCCTGCTTCCCGATATGGCCCGGGACAGGCCCGGGATAATGGCCGCGCGCAGGGAGACGGTGATGAGGACAGCTCATGGATCGCGTCCAGCTTGCGGTGCGCCGGGATTGATGAACCCTGCTCATGGCTGGCAGCAATCTGCAGGCGATGATCCCGGTGCCCCGATGCCATAGATCGTCACGGACACCGGAGGGCGGCGCATGCGCACCAGGATGGCAAGGGCACTGGCGCTCGTGACCCTGCTTGCAGGGCCGGCCGCCGCAGACGAGGAAAGGGACCGGGACATGACCCGCATCACCGTGACCGTGGGCGACACGGTCCTTGCCGCCACGCTGGAGGACAGCGCGCCAGCCCGCGACTTCGCGTCGATGCTGCCGCTCGATCTGGTGCTGGAGGACTATCACGGCACCGAGAAGATCGCCGGCCTCGGCCGCCAGCTCGACAACCGCGGGGAGCCCCGCGCCTATGCGCCGAAGGCGGGCGACATCACGCAGTACCGCCCCTGGAGCAACCTGGCGATCTTCTACCGCGACTTCCCCTCCTCGCCCGGCCTGCTGAAGCTCGGCCGCTTCGACGGGCCGCTCGACGCCCTGCTCGGAGCCGGAAACACGCCGGTCCGCATCGAGCTGGCCGACTGACCTGACAAAAGACCGAAAGGACTGCCCCCATGCCCAGGAACGGATATATCTGCGATCTTCCCGCCGGCATCACCCGCACGCCGGTCTCGTATCAAACCCGCTTCGGCCTCCGCATCGCGGCCGATCTCTACGCGCCCGCAGGGCTGGATGCCGCCCGCCGCCACCCGGCGCTGATCGTCGGCGCGCCCTATGGCGGCGTCAAGGAGCAGGGCCCGGCGCTCCATGCCGGCGAACTGGCGAAGCAGGGCTTCGTCGTGCTGGCCTTCGACCCTGCCTGGAACGGCGCCTCCGAAGGTGGCCAGCGGCACCTGTCCTCGCCCGAACAGATGGTCGAGGATTTCATGGCCGCGGTCGATTTTCTCGGCACCCGGCCCTTCGTCGACCGCGCGCGGATCGGCGCCATCGGCATCTGCGGCTCGGGCGGCTTCGCCCTGTCGGCCGCCAAGATCGACCCGCGCATCCGCGCCGTGGCCACCGTGTCGATGTACGACATCAGCCGGATGATGCGGAACGGCTTCGGCGACAGCCTGTCCGATGCCGACCGGCTGGAGATGCTCCGGACATTGGCAGAACAGCGCTGGACCGACGCCGGGACCGGCGATGCGGCCATGACCGATCGCGGCGCGCCGCTTGACTGGGATGCGGAAGCCAACCCTGTCGGGGCCGAGTTCGGGGAGTTCTACTCGCGCCCGCGCGGCTACCACCCGCGCTCGACCACGCAGTTCACCATGACGTCCTCGCCGTCCTGGATGAACTTCGCCCTGCTCGACAATCTCGGCTGGCTGGCCGGGCGGCCGGTGCTTCTGGTAATCGGCGACGAGGCGCATTCGCGCTACTTCTCCGAGGATGTGTTCGAGAACCTGCCCGGCCCGCGCGAACTGCTGGTGATCGAGGACTGCAACCACGTCGATCTCTATGACCGTCCGGAGAAGATCCCCTTCGCCCGGCTCGCCGCCTTCTTCGGCGAGGCATTTGCCGGAGCCGGAGCGCTCGCGGCGGAATGACCAGATAGCCGCCGGCGCAGGCTCATGGCCTCGCAGCAGGCCCACGTGCGGCGCGCCATTCCACGGACCGGGTGCATGTCCGCCCGGTCCGCCATCTCATGAGCAGGATTCATTTCTGGCATGAGGGGACAGCGCATTCCCGTTCTGCCCTGCCGCGCCAGTTTTATCGGCAAAGCATCCCAGGCGAAAACGCCGAACGCAACTCCAGGAGACGCCAGTGCAACTCAAGGTCAACGGAACCCTCCGCGATGTCGATGTCGAGCCGGACACCCCGCTCCTGTGGGTGATCCGCGAGGAGCTGGGCCTGACCGGCACGAAATACGGCTGCGGGATCGCGCAATGCGGCGCCTGCACCGTGCTCGTCGACGGCCAGCCCACCCGCTCCTGCATCACCCCGGCCGAAATGGCCGAGGGCGCCGAGATCCGCACCATCGAGACGGTCGAAGACACGGAAACCGGGCGCAAGGTGGTCGAGGCCTGGGTCGAGCACCAGGTGCCGCAATGCGGCTACTGCCAGTCGGGCCAGGTGCTGGCGGCGACCGCGCTGCTGACCGGCACGTCCGCGCCTGACGACGCCGACATCGAGGCTGCCATGGCCAACCTTTGCCGCTGCGGGACCTACAACAAGATCCGCGCTGCCGTGCGCGCCGCGTCGGAGGCCTGATCCATGACAGAGATGAGCTTCCCGAAATCCCGTCCGCTGAACCTGTCGCGCCGCGGCTTCCTCTCGGGCACTGCCGGGCTGGTGCTGGCCACCGCCCTGCCGCTGCGCCCGGCCCGCGGGCAGGAGGCCGCCCCCGAGGCAGGTCCGCCGGTGCCGCTCTTCCTTCAGATCCGTCCCGACGGCACCGCGGTGCTGCAGAGCCCCTTCATCGAGGGCGGCCAGGGCATCTACACCGCCCTGACCCAGATCGTCGGCGAGGAGCTGGACCTCGACCCTGCCGTCTTCGAGGTCGTCCCCGCCCCGCCCGGCGCGCCCTTCGACGTGATGGGCGGCTTCCGCTTCACCGGCGGCAGCTCGTCGGTGCGCACCAGCTACGACCTGATGCGGCGTCTCGGTGCCACGGGCCGCGCGATGCTGGTCGAGGCCGCCGCCGAGCAGCTGGGCGTGCCGGTCTCCGAGCTGTCCACCCGTCCGGGCGTGGTCGTCCATGAGGCGTCCAGCCGCGAGATCGGCTACGGCGATCTGTCCGGGGCAGCGATGGAGCTTGCCGTTCCGGCCGAGGTCAGCTTGCGCGACCCGTCGGAGTTCCGCTGGATCCGTGCCGGGCTGAAGCGGCTCGACATCCGCGACAAGTCCACCGGCCAGGCGAAATACGCCATCGATGTCGAGGTCGAGGGCATGCTCTCGGCCGCCGTGCAGCACGCCCCGCGTCTGGGGCTGGGCCCGGCCTCCGTGACCAACCTCGCCGAGATCGAAGCGATGCGCGGCGTGCATTCGGTGCATCTTCTGGACGGGGCCGTGGCGGTGGTCGCCGACCGCTTCTGGCAGGCCCGCCGTGCCGTCGAGGCGGCAGAGGTCGAGTGGCAGGAAACCGAAGCCGAATGGCCGCTTCCGGCGGATTTCTCCAGCGCGGGCTATCGCGAGCAGCTTCTCGCCCTTGAAGGTCCGGGGCTGCAGGTCGAGGCCGAGGGCGATGCCGAGGCGGCGCTCGCGGGCGCGGAGACGGTGATCGAGGCGGTCTATGGTGCGCCCTTCCTGGCCCATGGCCAGCTGGAGCCGCCCTCCGCCACCGCGCGCTTCAACGCGGATGGCACGCTGGACCTGTGGCTGCCGAACCAGGCGCCGGAGATGTTCCTCGGCGCTGCCGCCGAGACTGCCGGGATCGCGCCGGACAAGGTGACGATCCATTCGCAGATGCTTGGCGGCTTCTTCGGGCGGCATTTCCTCTACCGCACCGCCAACCCGTTCCCGCAGGCGATCCGCCTGGCGAAGGCCACCGGACGCCCGGTGAAGCTGGTCTGGACCCGCGAGGAGGAATTCCTGCGCGACGCCGTGCGCCCGATGGGCACGGCGCGGTTCCGCGGCGCGGTGCTGGCGGACGGCACGCTGGCGCTCTCGGCCGAAGTGCTGGGCGAAGGGCCGACGGGACGCTGGTACAAGGCGCCGGCGGGCGAGGACAGCTCGGCGCATGAGGGGATCTCGGGCAAGCCCTACGCGATCCCGAACCGCCGGATCGGCCATGTCTATGCCGCCAACCCGGCGGTGATCGGCTACTGGCGCGCTGTCGGGCACTCGATGCACGACTATTTCTACGAGAGCTTCCTCGACGAGCTGGCCGAGGCTGCGGGGCGCGATCCCTACGAGCTGCGCAAGGAGCTGGTCGCGGGCTCGCCGCGCCATGCCACCCTGCTGGCCGAGGTGGAGACGCTCTCGGGCGGCTGGCAGCGCGGCCCCTATCAGGCGGAGGACGGCACCACCCTCGCCCGCGGCGTCGCGATGGCCTCGCCCTTCGGCTCGGAAGTCGCGACCATGGCCGAGGTGTCGGTCGAGGGCGGATCGATCCGCGTCCACCGCATCTGGGTGGCAATCGATCCGGGCAGCATCGTCAACCCGGCGATCATCGAGGCACAGGTGCAATCCGCCGTGGCGCTCGGCCTGTCGCAGACGCTGGTCGAGGAACATGTCTACGAGGATGGCGCGCCGGTGGCGCGGAACTTCGACAGCTACGACATCCTGCGCCCGGACCAGATGCCCGAGGTGAAGGTCGCGATCGTCGAGAGCGGCGCGAAGATGGGCGGGATCGGCGAGCCCGGCCTGCCCGGCGTCGGCCCGGCGGTGGTCAATGCCGCCGCCGCGCTGACCGGACGGCGGTTCCGCACCCTGCCGCTCTCGGGCCATGACCTGAGCGCGGGCTGACGGGAAATGCCCCCGCCGCCCGGAAAGGCAGCGGGGGCATCGCATCCCATCGGGTCAGGCGAACTTGGCCACCCAGCCAGCGAAGGTCTCGGCCGCGGTCTTCAGGAAGCCTTCGGTGGCCTCCGAAGCGATAGACCCGTCCTCGGCGAAGAGCGCCTTGACCCCGCCGACATAGACCTCGGGCTGCTGCATCACCGGCATGTCGAGGAACACCAGCGGCTGGCGCAGGTGGTGGTTCGCGCCGAAGCCGCCGACCCCGCCCAGAGAGCAGGTCGCGACCATGGCGGGCTTGCCCTTCCAGACGCTCGACCCCATCGGCCGCGAGCCGACATCGAGCGCGTTCTTGATCGCCGCCGGGACCGAGCGGTTGTATTCCGGCGAGGAGAACAGCACGCCGTCAGCGCCGCGGATCTCGTCGCGGAACTGCGCCCAGGCCCCGCCGGCTTCCCGGCCGTCGAGATCGGGGTTGTAGAGCGGCAGGTGGCCGATCTCCACCTTGCGGAACGTCATGTTCGCGGGCGACAGGCGGATCAGCGCGTCGGCCAGCATGCCGCTGTAGCTGCCCTTGCGGAGCGAACCCACCAGCACGGCGATATCATAGGTCTCTTTCATCTTCGGTCTTCCTGGGGAGGGGGCCAGGCAGCAGGGGGCCGCCCGGCGGGAAAGGGATGGGTGCGGCCTACCAGGGCAGCGGGCCCGCGTCGTTCGAGAAGGTCCCCGTCGGGCCGTCATCGCCGATGAGCGCCATCTGCACCACGATCACCGCGGCCTCGTCCGGCGTGCGGTCGGGCACGAACCCCGTAGCCTCGGTCGCAGTGAAGCCCGGGCAGATCGCGTTGACCTTGATCCCCTGCTCCGCCAGCGCGGCGGCATGGCTGACGGTCAGCGCGTTCACCGCGGCCTTGGTGGCCGCGTAGGTCGGCAGGATCTTGTCGGCATGTTCCCAGTCCGGATCGTGGCGCAGGCCGAAGCTGGCCAGCTCCGACGACACGTTGACGATGCGCGGATGCGGTGCGGCGGCGAGCAGCGGCACCATCGCCTCGGTCAGGCGCAGCCCGCCGGTGACGTTGATCGCCAGCGTCTGCTCCATCTTCTCCACCGGCGTGAGGCCGGGCACGAAGTCCAGCCCGACCCCGGCATTGTTGACGAGGATGTCGAGGCGGCCGAACCTGGCCCTGATCTCCTCCGCCAGCGCCGCGACGCTGGACGCGTCGGTGACGTCGAGCTGCACCGCCGCCGCCTCCAGCCCCGCGGCCACCAGCGGTGCCGTTGCCGCACGGCCCTTCTCCAGGTCGCGGCAGCCCATCAGCACATGCACGCCCTGCGCCGCCAGCGCCCGGGCCACCGCTTCGCCGATGCCGCGGTTCGCGCCGCTGACCAGCGCGATCTTCTTGGACTCTTCCATGACTTGCGTCACCTCCGTTCATGACGGAGCCGCGCGCCAGGGGGACGGGACGCACGGGCTCCGCAACAGCCCCGGTCCCGCCGGGGCGCCTGCGTCGGACAGGCCGGTGCCCTTGTCCGACCTCAACCTAAGTTCAGGTCAAGCGGATGCTGCATTGCAGAGCTGCGGCAAACCGCCCGCCGGATCAGATGGCCCGGCCCGCGCGGAACCGGGCCGGGGCAAGCCCGGCCCAGCTGCGGAAGGCGCGGGCGAAGGACGAGGTCTCGGCAAACCCGGTCAGGCAGGCGGCCTCGCTGGCCGAGACCGTGCGCGCGCTCAGGCTGTCCTTCGCCATGCGGCAGCGCAGCCCGTCCGCCAGCGCGGCGAAGCTGGTGCCGTCGGCCTTCAGCCGCCGTTAGCGCGTCTGGCGGCTCATCCCCAGAGGGGCCGCCGCCGCCTCGGCAGAGAACGCGCCCTTGTGCAGATCCGGCAGAAGCAGCGCCTCGATCCGGGCCGGCAGGCATTCGGCTGCCGACAGTTCCGCCATCAGCGCCTCGGCCCGCTCCGCGGGGAGCCCGAAGACATAGCCGTTGTGCTCGCCGAATTCCTGCCCCGGCCGGGCCGCGTCGATCAGCATCGCATTGCGCGGCGCGCCGAAGCGCACCGGGCAGCGCAGCACCTCGCCATAGGCTGCGGCCTGGTCCGGCGCCGCATGGGTCACCTCCAGCGCGCGGGCAAACGGCCGGTCCGGGAATTCGCGCCGGAACTCGGCGGCGAAACGGCCGAAGGCCGACTCCGTCAGTTCCGGGAAGGCATCCGGATCGGGGCGGTTGCCGATGATCCGGGCACCCTCGGGGCCGATCTCCGCCGAGAACCGCGCCGCCCCGTCCATCAGGTCGACCTCGACCATCAGCCTGCCGCAGCGGTTCAGCTGCGCCACCGCCTCGGCCATGCTGCGGCAGGCATGGATGATCAGCCCGGCGACGGAGTGATCCTCGATCCGCGTGGCCGCGGCATGGTGCAGGACGAAGGCCGGGTCGCCGGTCGCCGCCTTCGCCGCCAGGATCAGCGCCCGGAACCGGCCGAGCGGCACCCGCGCATCCTGGTCGGCCGGCAGCGCGGCGCGGTCGGCACCCAGCATGGCGGCATGGTCGGCATGGGAACGGGCCAGTCCGGCCGATGCGGACCGCAGTCTCATGGCCCTGCCCGGCCCGCGCCCTCCGGCCGGGGCAAGGATGCGCGGTGCCGCGCCTGCAACCTGCGGCCAAGACTCTGTCCCGGGCGGTCCTGTCGCGGAGGGCCCGGACGGGCTACTCCGCCGCTTTGCCGGACCTGGAAGGACAGTCACCATGACCCCTGTTGCCCTCTCCGCCCTCCTCGCCGCCGCCGCCGTTCCGGCGCTGGCCGATTCCGGCGCCTATGCCGCCCTCTCGCTCGGTGCCGTCGGCGCTGCGGATCACGATGCCGGCGCCACCAGTGCCGAGCCGCAGGCGGATCCCGGCCTGAGCCTCCATCTCGGCCACGATTTCGGACCCGTCGCCCGCTGGGGCGGCATCCGCGCCAAACTGCATTCTTCCGGCCAGGCCGCCGATGTGTCCGGTACCGGCGGCGGCGAATGCCTCGCCGCGGCGACCTGGGCCAATGCCTATGCCGGTTTCGATCCAACCGGCGCCGCCCGCTGGGTGCCCTATGCCGGTCTCGGGATCGGCCATGGCAGCTTCAAGCTCGACGGCTGCCGGACCGCGGCGGGACCACTGGACGATGACAGCGGAAGCGCCTGGGGCGTGCAGGCCGTGCTGGGCGTTTCGCGCCAGGCAGGCGAGCATCTGCGGCGCTTCGCGGATCTGAGCCGCGCCGCCTTCGGGGCGGTCTCGCTGAAGAAGGCGAATGGCCGCCGCCGCGAGGTCTCGCCGCGGGCCACCGCGCCGGGATCGGCCTGGCCTACGGGTTCTGAGCCCTTCAGCCCGCGCGCCCGGCCGCCAGCAGCACCGGGCCGCTGGTGCCCTTCCCCAGCCGGTCGCCGTCATTGCGCAGCGGGCAGTCCCGATGCGAGAGGCAGCCGCAGCCGATGCAGCCGTCGAGCTTGTCGCGAAGTTCGGTCAAGCCGTCGATCCGCGCCTGGATCGCCGCGCGCCAATCCGCAACCATGGCGCCGACTTCCGCGGCGCTGGCCGCGCGGCCCGGCGGAATCGGCCGCAGGAGCTTCGCGATCTCCGCCAGCGGGAATCCCAGATCCTGCGCCACCCGGATGATCGCGATCCGCCGCAGGATGTCGCGCGAATAGCGCCGCTGGTTGCCTTCGCTGCGATCGGCCGAGATCAGCCCCTTCCGCTCGTAGAAATGCAGGGCGGAGACGGCGACCCCGCTGCGCCGCGCGACCTGTCCGACCGTCAGCATCCCGGCCCGTTCCGCCCGCTGTTCCATGCATCTTCCAATCCTTAACCTTCGTCCAGGTTTTACGCGGCGGGTGTTGCGGCAGCAAGGCCGCCCTGGCCCGCCAGGCGCCACCCCGGGCGGCTGCGGTTTCCGGAGGGAGCCTCCGATTTCAAGATCTGGCCCGCCCTAAATAATGTGCTTTTTTGCACATCATTCTGGCCATTTTTTGATCTTTGCTGCGTGAGTTCACAAGTCTAAATCCTGTCTTGTCCAAGGCGGCACAGACACCCGCCACCAGGCGCCGGGTTCCGGCGCACTCAAGGAAAAGAAAAATGAACAGCAAATTTGCAGCCATCGCCGCCCTCGCCATCGCCGCCACGGGCTTCGCCGCAACCGCCAATGCCTCCGACCAGCTGGCCCGGTCGATCGGCGTCCAGCCCGGCCTCTACAGCACGTCCCAGCTGGTCCAGCTGCGCGAGGCAATCGAGGATGGCGACAGTGCCCGCGTGGCCTTCATCGTCGACGGACCGTCTGCCGCCGCCGACCCGAGCGCGCAGCTGGCAACCAGCCTCGGCGTTGCGCCGGGCAGCCTCTCTTCCGCCGATCTCGCAGCGCTGAAATCCGCCGTCGAGCAGAACAAGGCGAACCGGATCGCCGCCCTGACAGCCCCGCGCGAGATCGTCTCCCGCGACGCCGCCGCCGCTTCGGAGAACAGCCAGCTGGCCGCAGCCCTCGGCGTCGCGCCGGGGACCCATGACACGGCAACGCTCGCCGCGCTCTACCTCGAGGCAACCGGCGCAGGCGACGACTGATCCGGCACTATCCCGGCCCCGCACAGGCGCCCCTCGCTGCGCGTGCGCGCGGGCCGGAGGCGCCCGCCCGACAGGGCCGGGGCAGCGGATTTCCCCGAAGGAAGACGTTCCCGCCTCCGGCCGGAACCGGAAGACGGCCCCGCGAGCATCGCCGCGGGGCCGTTTCGTGCGCGTCGCCAGCAGCCGGACCCGCCCGTGACCACGATCGGCCCGGCGCTCTCCGGGACGGCGTGAGCCGGAGAACAGGCCCCGACACGGGATGACAAGAAACAGTCCAGCCGCGACCGCGGCCGGTGGCATGTACCCCGCCCCCGGGCAAGGTCCCCCAATGCAGGATCGCAGGACATCGCCGGAACGCGGACATCCGCACAATTCACGCCTCCGAAGGTGGTCCGGCAAGCCAAAGCCGCCGATCCGGCACGGCGCCTGCGGGACTGCGGCCGCCGCAACTTCCGCGGCGGCGGCTTGGCGGCCTGTCCGGGACTGCCAGCCGGACCGATGCCCGCCCGGCCGGAGACGCAGGCGGGCCGGACCCGCAGGACGCCAAGGCAGTCACCGCGATCCCAAGGGCGCGGCCTATCCGCGCAAGCCGCCTCGTGACGGCAAGCGCGCGGCAGGCCATCCCCTTTGCCGGCGCGGCGCGCGGGCCAGGCCCGATAGGGCGGAATGGCCCCTGCACCGCGATGCGTCCCGGTGGATCGCGCGCCGGCAGCCCGGCCCCGGTTGCCCTTGCAGGGCCCGCCCGGGGGCGGAGATCTCGGCCCGGAAACACGGTATTCGGGACGGAGCGCGGCGGCGACTCGGTCGCCGGCACCACGTCACGGAACGAAGAGAGACAGACATGAACACGCTGAAATTCCTGCGCGTCGCGGGCAACGACCTGCCGCTCCCGGCCTATGCGACCCCGGGCGCGGCAGGAATGGACCTGCGCGCCTGCCTGCCCGGCGGACCGGTCGAAATCCTGCCCGGCGAGGTCGCGCTGATCCCGACGGGCTTCGTCGTCGAGCTGCCGTCCGGAACGGAAATGCAGATCCGGCCGCGCTCGGGGCTGGCCACGCGCCACTCGGTCCTGATCCCGAACAGCCCCGGCACGCTGGACGAGGACTACAGGGGCGAGGCGAAAGTTGCGCTCCTCAACGCCGGCCGCGCTGCCTTCACGGTCAGCCATGGCGACCGGATCGCGCAGGCCGTCATTGCCGACGTGCGACGCCCGGAGATCGTCGAGGTCGACTCGGTTTCCGGTACCGAACGCGGCGCCGGAGGCTTCGGCTCGACCGGCGTGGCCTGAGGCCGGACCGGCAGCGGCCCAGAGCACCGGTCCCCGGGCGCGCTGCCCGCGATGAGCGGCGCGTTCCGGGGGACGGAAAACCCCGGCGCGAACGGACATGCCCGGGTGTCCTGCCCGACCGCAGGTTCCTCTGGCCCGGACCGGAGGCAGACCGGGCACCCCGTCAGCAGGGACCGCTCCCTGCCTGCCTACGCCTCCGGCGGGCCGCACCGCGCGCTTCCGGCCGTCGCGCCGGTGTCCTGAGCGGCAGCAGGGCAGCGCCGGGCCGCTTGCGGAGCGGAGACGCGCGCCTTGGCCCGGAGTCCGTCCATCCCGCAGTGGCGCGGCTTCCCCGGATCTGGCCGGGAGGTCCTGCGGCGCGCTCCCCCCATGCGCAAGCGCAGACAGCGCGCCGCGCGCGGATGCTGCAGCCATCGGACGCGCCGCCCGGGCGCAAGCCCCGCGGAGAATGACGGGCGACCGCGGATGCCCTCCGCAAGGCAAGGTCCGCCACGGCCGCGCCGAAAACCTTCCGCGGAAATGCCGCCGGACCGGCTGAACCCGCATGCCGCATAGCTCTGAGACGCTTCGGCCGCGGAAAGCAGCGCTGCCGCAGGCGCCGCCAGCCGGAAGGTGCGGCGGGCCGCATTGCGGGCAGACAGCCGCGAAGCTAGCCTGGCACCGAGCCATCGGCCGGCATCGGCGTCCACCGGCGGCAATCCATCACGACGCCCAATCCGGGGAAACTTGAAGCCCATGTCGAGCATCCTGGCAGGAGTTTGGCCCGAGATAGCGCCCTGGCTGCCCTTCGCAGCCGCCCTGGCCATCGGCTGGACCGGGCGGAAGCTGGCGGCTTTGCCGTTCCTGGCCGTCGCCGCGATCCTCGCCTGGCAGTCCGGCGCCCTCGGCCTGCCCTCCATCCTGATCTTCGCCGCATGCCTGGCCGCATCGGCGCAAATCCCGCGGTTGCCGCCGGGAGCCAGGCCCTTGGGCCATGGCCTGCTGATCCTGGCCTGCCTCGCCTTCGGATTGGGGCTGGTGCCCGGCGCGGACAGGCTGACCATCGCGGCCGATTTCCGGACGGGACCGGCCAGCCTCCCGTTCAGCTACGGCATCGGACTGGAGAAGCCGTTCGCGTTCTTCCTGCTGCTCTTCGGGCTGCCCGACCTGCTGGCCCGCACGCAGGGGCCCTATGGCAAGCTCATGGGCGCGGCCCTTGCCATTCTCGCGGGCCTGTTCCTGCTCGCCCTTTCGGCGGGCACGCTGCGCTGGGAAGCGTCGTTCCCCGGCTGGCTGCCGATCTTTGCCGTCGGCAACCTCCTGCTGACCTGCCTGCCGGAGGAGGCCTTCTTCCGGGGCTACATCCAGCGGCGGCTCTCCGCGCGCCTGGGCATCTGGCCCGGGCTGGCACTCTCCGGCCTCCTGTTCGGACTGGCCCATCTCGGCGGCGGAGCCGTGCTCGCCGTCTTTGCGGGCCTGGCAGGACTGGCCTACGGGCTGGCCTTCCAGTTCGGCGGCGGCCTGCGGGCTGCGGTGCTCTTCCACTTCGGGTTCAACATGGCGCATCTCCTGCTGTTCACCTACCCGGCGGCGATCGGCTGAGACAGCGCGCGGCCAGCGGCGGCGCAACTCCGGCGAGATCAGGATTTGCCTATCTCCCGCGGACCCGGCATCCTGGGCGGGCCGGCGGTCCCTTCGCTGCCGCCTTGTCGGCCGGAACGGGACCGCCCCGGCGCAGCCTGATCCATGGAGCCCTGCCATGACCGACACCCGCATTCCCATCCGCCGCCTCGGTGGCGCGCTGGCCCTCTTCCTCCTGGCGGCAGTCCAGACGATGGCAGAACCCGCCACCCTCACCGGCACGGTCACCTATCTCGAGCGCATCGTCCTGCCGCCGGACGCGACGGTCGAAGTCAAGCTGCAGGATGTCTCGCGCGCCGACGCGCCCGCGCTGACCATTGCGGAAACCAGCTTCGCACCGGAGACGCAGGTGCCGGTCGCCTTCGCCCTCGGCTATGACAGCAGCGCGATCGACGAGCGGCACCGCTACGCCCTGCGCGCGCGGATCCTGGCCGGAGACCGGGTGCTGTTCCTGACCAAGCGGCATTTCGGAGTCCTCACCGGGGGCGAGGACAGCACCGATATCCTGGTCGAACGGGCCGCGGCCCAGCCCGCCTCGCCTGCCGGGCTCTGGCTGGCGGAGGAAATCGGCGGGGACGGCGTGATCGACCAGCTCCGGACGGTCCTCGAGATCGCCGCCGACGGCACGGTGTCCGGATCGGGCGGCTGCAACAGCATCTCGGGCCAGGCGACGGTTTCGGGCAGCGGCATCGCCTTCGGCCCGGTCGCGGCGACGCGGAAGCTCTGCCCCCCCGCCATCATGGACCAGGAGGAGAAGTTCCTCCGCGCCCTAGGCCTGGCGGCGTCCTGGAGGATCGACCCCGAACTGCATCAGCTCATTTTGATGGACGGCACCGGCCAGCCGATCGCCGTGCTCTCGCGCCTCTGACAGAGGAGGGTCGCCGCGTGGCAGGCGCTGCCCGCGGCCCCGCCATGCGGGCGAAGGCGTCCCGGCCTTCGTCCCCGCGGACCTTGCGGCCCGCAGGCCGCATACCGGGCATGGTCCCCCGGCCCAACCTTCCGCAGCCAGCCTGGACTGGCGCGAGGAGCTTTCGGAACCGTTGCCACGGCCGACGCCGCCTTCCCAAAGGATACCCTGGCGGAATGAGCACGTTGCCGCTGCGGGAGCCGACGAGACCCGTGCCGGCGACGGTCCCCAGAACCTTCGGCGGGGCCGCCCCGGCATGGGCATCTCCGCTGAAACGCGGCGACTGCGCCTCCGCGGCAACCGGCACAGGACCGGTTGCAAGATCGGCAATGCGGGCTGCCTTCGGCATGGCAGGAGCGACATGGCTCGGGCCGCAGCGGCGGAGAACCGGCCCTTGGCCGATGTGCCGGGGCCGGGCGCGGCGGAATTGATGCCCGGCGATCCGCGGACGGCCCCGCCGCTATGGAAGCCGGGCGACAGAGGAACCGGGCTTGCCGTGATCGGGAAGGCAGGCGGTCTGCCGGACCTGCGCCGCGTTGGGTCGGGCACCGATGCAACCGCGGGGCACCGGCAACATCCGGCAACCGGCACCTGGTCCGCGCAGCCGCATGGGCACGAGGGCCGTTTCACCGGCCGCGGAACGGGCTGGTCCGGAAGGATGGACACTGGCGGCACCGTCCTGCCGGCCGCAAGCCCGCACCATCCATATGCATCCCATTCCCGCTGCCCTGCGGAACGGGTTTCGACAATGCCTCGCCCTGCGTAGTGCCGTCCCGCGCCCGGAGCGGGGGATGCAACCTGCGAGCCCGCCGCCGAAGCGCCGTTTGCGCCGGCACGCGGGCGCGCCAGCCAATCCGGACGGCCGCACATGTCGTTGGCCGTCGCCGCGATGGCGGCATTGCCTCGCCGCAACCCGGGTTGTCCCGAGGCAAAAGGCAGAGGTGATATGGCCGGGCTGCCGGTCACCCCGGCCGCCGGAGCCTGCACGGTTCCGGCGGCCGCGCATCCGCTCGATGCCCTGACCCATGCGCCGCGGCATCGGGGCCAATATCCCGGGCCGGGCGGAAGCCTGTCCGGGACGTCCCCATGGCGGGCGTTCCGCCGAAGCGCGCGAGCCCGACACCTTCTGCCAGACCCGTTCCGGCGGGCCGGACAGCGCCCGGCCCCCGCACGGCATTGCGGCACCGGAACGCCGCGGAAACGCGCCTCCGGGCCGACAGGGGGCCGCTGCGGGCACTTCCCGCCAAGGCCTCACGCGGCAGTGACCGTGACATCGCGGGCCCGCTCCGCCCGGAGTTCCTCCGCGTGCCGCTCTGCCGCCCTGAAAATCTGCGGCCCTGCAAGCCGCGCAGCCAGCACGGCCGCGCCTCCGATGACGGCGGCGCCCGCAAGCGCGAGAAGGCCCAGGCCGAGCCCCGCCGCCATCGCCAGCGCAACGAGAAGTCCTGCAATCGCGGTCCTGATCCTGTCCATGTCCGGTCTCCCTTGTTCCATGGTGACGTCGATGAATCCGATCTAGAGGCCGCACCTCACGGGCGCCTCTTGCCGAGTTTGCAAATGTGTAAGCTTTGTCGACCCCGCATCCGGCCCGCAGGGCGGCCGACCGCCGTCCGGCGCGCGCCTGCCGCACGGCACCGCAAGGGACGTCCGGGACAGGCCCGAATTGGAACGTCTCGCTGCCCCGGCTGGTTCCGGCCGTGCGCTGGGTCTGCCGGCCTGAGATGCGCGGGGCGGACGGAACATGTCATCGGCCTGCTGGCGGCAGGGGCCCCGGGGCCAAGCCGTCAGAACAGGTGCAGGCGCCGCATCAGCAGCAGGACCAGAATGCCCACCCCCGCCAGCAGGCCGCTGAAGACCCAGAAGCCGAACGGCCAGCCCGCGCCCGGCATGCCGCCGAGATTGATCCCCATCAGCCCGGTCAGGAAGCCGAGCGGCAGGAACACCGCGGAGATCACTGACAGGATGTAGAGGTTGCGGTTGGTGCGGTCCGCACGCGCCGCCTCCAGCTCGTCGCGCATCGTCTGGAACTGGTCGCGCAGCGCGTCGAGCGTTTCGATCACCCGGCTGAGCTGGTCATGCTGCTCGGCGATCAGCTGCCGGTCGCCGCCGTCGATCCAGTCCAGCCCGGCGCGCAGGATCGCCTGCACCGCGTCGCGCTGCGGCGACAGGAAGCGGCGCAGCTCGATCAGTTCCAGCCGCAGCCCGGACAGCTCGCTGCCGAGTTCGGGCCGCGGATCGGCCACGACCAGCGCCTCCAGCCGCTCGGCGCGGTCCTCGAGATCGGCGACCTGCGTCTCGATCCGGTCGGTCAGCTCCTCCACCAGCTGCGCCAGCAGGTCGCCCGACCGCTCCGGCCCCTGCCCGGAGGCGACGCGATCCGCCACCGCGCGCACGGAGCGCAGGGGCCGCCGCGACAGCGACACGATGCGGTGCGGGTCGATCCACATCCGCACGGAGACCATGTCGCCCGGATCGTCGCCTTCGTTGAAGTTGATGCCGCGCAGGTTCACGAGCAGCCCGCCGCCGATCCTGACGGCGCGCGGCCGGGTCAGCGGCTCGGTCAGCGCGTCGCGCACAGGCGCGTCGAGATAGGCCATGTGGCGGTCGATCCAGGCATCGCTGGCCGGATCCGACGCAGACAGGTGCAGCCAGGCCGGAGCCTCGGCGCCAAGCGCCGCGGCGATCTCCGCATCTGTCGCGATCGGATGGCCGCGTTCCGGACCGGAGAGGCTGTAGGCGAAGAGGATATGCGGGTCCAACGTATCATCCTGGCTGTGCGCGCGCGGCAGGACGGGCCCGGCCGCAGGGAACAATGCATGGCGGCCGCGGCTTGTTCCCGGGGAGGCAGCCAAGGAGGCAGAGCGCGCCATGTTCGACGTCATTGCCGGGATCATGGGGGCGTTGGGCTATGCGGGAACCGCTGTGCTGATGTTCCTGGAGAACCTGTTCCCGCCGATCCCCTCCGAGCTTGTCATGCCGCTGGCCGGGTTCGAGGCCGCGCCCTCCGCCCGCAGGCTCGCCGCCATGATCCTGGCCGGCACCGCAGGATCCCTGGCGGGCGCGGCCTTCTGGTACTGGGTCGGACGGAAGCTCGGCGCACAGCGGCTGAAGGCGCTGGCGGCGCGGCACGGCCGCTGGCTCACGATCGCACCCGGCGACGTCGACCGCGCCTCGGACTGGTTCGCGCGGCATGGCCGGGCAGCGGTGCTGATCGCCCGGCTCGTGCCCGGCGTCCGGACCTTCATCTCGGTGCCGGCCGGCCTCGCGCGGATGCCCTTCGGCGAATTCCTGGCCTGGTCGGCCATCGGCACGCTGGCCTGGACCGGCCTCCTGGCTGCCGCAGGCTGGTGGCTGCAATCCGGCTATTCCCGCGTCCAGGCCTGGCTCGACCCGGTCTCGACCGCCGTGGTGGCGGCGATCGCCGGGCTCTATCTCTACCGCGTCGCGACCTTCGGACGCCGGCTGCGCCGCAGGGAAGGCTGAGCGGCCGCCGCCGCTCCCTCCGGCGCCTGCAACCAGGCTCCGGACCGACCTGCGGCGTGCAGGCAACCGCCCGCAGGATTCCGGGAAAGACCGGCCAACGGAACTCGAGCCCGATCTCTGCGCTCGCGTCGGTCCGGCGAGGCAATGCACGCCGAGCACGCGTGCGCACATGCCTCGAGTCACGCTCTTCCGCCGTGGTGACGGACCATGCCGCGCCGGGCCTCCGCCGATAGCCGCCTTCGGGCGCAGTCTCCGGCACCAGAAATGCTGAGCTACGGCGCCCCTTCACCCCGGAGGCTGCACGCAAGCGTCGGGCAGGCGGGGATGGCGCAGGCAATCTTCACCGCCCGGCTCAGGAAAAGACCAGCAATCGGAACTCCGGACCGGGGCGGATCCTTCCGGTCCCCGCGGACTGGCGAGGGCCTTCACGGCGAGCACGCACGCAACTTCGCTCGATCCGGTCTCTTCCGCAGTGGTGACGGACCATGCCGCTCCCGATATCTGCCGTATTGCCGCCTTACGGTGCCAAGAGTGGGAGCTGCGGGCACTGCGCTCCCCGGCAGCTGCGCCCAGGCGTCGGGCGGGCCAGCGCTGCGGCGGCAAACACTGCCCGCCGGGGTCCGGGAACGCCCTCGCAGCAGCGCACTCGCCCAAGCCCGGCCTCCGGCCGAGCTGGGCAGGCGGAGCCATGCCCGCCGGGCCCATATCCAAGCTGGGTCGACCGGGCATCTTCCGTCGCAGCGACGGGGGCATGCCGCGACCGGTCTCCACCTTCGGGCGCCTGTTGCGTTGCCGGGAAGGCTGAGCCACCGCCGCCCCTGCGCACCGGCGGCTGCGCCTCGGCGTCGGGACGACCTGCGCCGCGCTGGCAAACGCCCTCCGCCGGGGTCCGGAAAGACCCTGCTGCCGACGCGCTGGCCCTGGCCGGTCTGCTCCGGCCGCGGCGGGCCGGTGGCTGGCGTCCGGATGTGTCCCCGCGCGGCTTCCCGCGCCACGGCAACCGGACAGACCGCAATCCGCGGCTGCTACATGGCGACCTTCGGACAGGGACGCCGTCGCGGCGGCTGCGGCCAGGCCTCGAGAAGGCCCGCGCCCAGCACCAGCGCCGCGCCGGCAATCTCCGCAGGCAGGAGCGGCTCGCCCGCGAACAGCGCGGCGCTGGCGGCGGCCACGAGGATTTCCGCCATCAGCAGGATGCCGGTGCGGGCCGGTTCCAGCCGTGCCGCGGCCCAGAGCAGCGCCGAGGCCGAAAGCCCCCACCACAGCCCCCCGGCGGCAAGAGCCCAGGCCAGCGGTTCCGCAAGCCCGCCCGCGCCCTGCGGCAGCGGACCCAGCACCGGCGCCAGCAGCGCCGCCGTGAGTGCCGCGCCCGCAGCCAGCGCGAAGGCAGAGACGGCAGGCGGCAGCGCGGGCCGGACATGCATCGCGGTCGTGGCAACCGACCAGAGCATCCCGGCGGCAAGTGCCATCCATTCCCCGGCACCGCGCGGCCAGGGCGCGCCGCCCCCGGCGCCCAGCATCGCGGCCAGGCCGCAGAACCCCGCCAGCATCGCCGCGATCCGCAGGGGCGGGGTCCGCCAGCCCATGGCCACCTGGCCGATCAGCGTGCTCCAGACCGGCGTCAGGAAATAGAGGAGCACGATGACGGCAACGCGCCCCTCGACCATGCCGACCGAATAGAGGGCGAAAGCCGCGCCGCCGAGCGCCGTGGCCGCCACGGCGGCCGCATCCGCCCGCGCCCCCCGCCGGAGGGCGTTCAATGCCAGGGGGCCGAGCAGCACGGCCGCCGCAGCGGTGATGGCGAGCGTGCCCCAGGCGCCCGGCAGCCCGGCGGCGGCCAGGGCCCGCACCGGGATCCAGTAGAGCCCCCAAAAGGCGCCCGTGACGATGACGACCATGCCCGCCAGGCGCGGTCCTGCCTCTTGTGCCATGCGGCCTCCTGCAGCTCCGTGACGTCGGATGATCTTCCCCCTCTCTCCCGGAACGGCCCTTTTCGCAAATGCTTTGATCTTCCGCCGGAAAACAGATTATCTTCCTTCCCATGTCGGACTGGCTGCCTTCCCTGAATGCCCTGCGCGCCTTCGAGGCGACCGCGCGCCACCTGAGCTTCCTGCACGCGGCCGAAGAGCTGAACGTCACGCCCTCGGCCGTGAAGCAGCTGGTGCGCCGGCTCGAGGCGGCGCTCGGCACGCCGCTGGTGGAGCGCGACGGCCGCGGGCTGCGGCTGACCGCAGCGGGATCGGAGGGGCTGGCGGAACTAGCACAGGGCTTCGGCCTGCTCGCCCGCGGCGTGGCGCGCATCCGTGCGCATGACGGGCGTCGGCGGCTGGTGGTCAGCGCCGAGCCGTCCTTCGCCGCCGCCTGGCTGGTGCCGCGGCTCGAGCGCTTCCGCCGGGACTTCCCGGGCACCGATGTCCTGATCGACACCTCCCTGGCCCTCGCCGACCTGCAGCGCGGAGATGCCGATGTCGCGATCCGCTTCGGCGCCCGGCCGGAGGAAGGGCTGGTAGCACAGCGGCTGTTCCGCGAGGAACTCTCGGCCTTCTGCAGCCCGGCGCTGGCCAGCGGTCCCGATGCGATCCGCGCGCCCGCGGATCTTGCCCGCGTGCCGCTGATACATTGGGACATGGCCGCTCTCGGCCGGGACTCGGCAACGCGGGAACTGATGGCATGGGCGCCCTGGCTGCGGCGGCTCGGCGTCCGCCTTCCGGAGACGGCCGCAGGGCTTGCCTTCCGCGACTACAACCTTGCGCTGCAGGCGGCGATCGCAGGCCAGGGCGTCGTGCTGGGCAGCCGTCCGGTGCTGCAGGATGCAATTGCCGCGGGGCTTCTGGTCGAGCCCTTCCCTGCAACGGTCGCGACCGATCTGGGCTACGACGCGGTCGCGACCCCGGCCGCGATGGCCCGGCCCGACGTTCGCGATTTCCTGTCCTGGATTGCCGCAAGCGCTGCAGCCGCCGCCTAGCCCCGCGCGCGCCTGCGGCAGGCCTGGACGGCGCGGTCCAGGCCCTCCGCCGTGCCTTGGTCCCGCCGCGGGACGCGCCCTCTTCCGGCGGGACCGCTGGACCGGGCTGGCAGGACAGACAGACGGAAGCAGCGTCGTCCGCTTCCTGCCGCCGGGAGCCCGCTGCAAGGGGCGCCGGCCGGTCCGCCGCATTGCGCGACAGGCGCAGCCACCACCCGGAAGGCCTGCGGCTCCATCCCGCCCCGGGTGCCGCTCCAGGGCACGGCGATGGAGGCGGCCCCGGCGAACCTGCCCAGCCGCATCACCGCGCTGGCGGCGAAATCATGCCGCTGGCTGCTGCCTCTGCGCACCGTCCGGCTGGCGGGACTGCGCCCAGGCGAGGCCTTGGGAGGTTCGGCCATGACCGGGGCCTCCCCGGACCGCGGCATGGACCCTGCCGTCCCTGTCGCCGGACGGGGACCGGGCAAGACGGGAAACCGCGCCGCCTCCAAGCCAACTCGTTCCGCGTGCAGGCCCTTGCCCGGCGGTCCGGGCCGGGCAACCTCCGGGAACCGAGGCCAAGGGCGATGCCGTCCCGGCCGAAGTGCCTGCACCGCATCGTTGAAGCCGCGCATCCGGCAGAGGAAATCCCGCGGCGGCCCGCCCGGGCGATGACCGGACGCTCAATGCGCCTTCACGACCTTGGGGGCCGTCCATTCGCCCTTCAGGGCGGCGTCATCGGGCCAGTAGAGCCGCAGCGCCATCCAGAACGGCCCCTCGGGCGCGGGCAGCCAGTTCGACTCCTTTCCGTCTCCGGGCGGCTGGTTCTGGACGTAGATCGTCAGCGACCCGTCATCGTCCATCGCCAGACCCGGCAGCATCGGCGAGTTGATCAGGTAGCGCTTGATCGGGTTCGCCACGAGCAGGCTCTGCGGCAGGTCGTACATCGTCACCGACCAGAAGGCCTTGACCGGGGGCAGCTGGCCCTTGGGAAAGGTCACCGTATAGGCATTGGCGCCCGACAGGCCCTGGCCGCCGGAATCGACCTGCAGCGCCGGATACAGCGCCTCCTCCGGCGAATTGCCGTAGATCCCCAGGATCACCGCGGCCATGCGGTACATCCAGTTCCCGCCGATCTTCGCCCGCGTTCCGAACAGATCGGCCGAAGTCACCTTGCCGGTCTCGATCTGCGTCTTCTTGAAAGTGCCGAAAGCGTCCCAGGCATCGGACATCCCTGCCTTCACTGCCGCGAGGATTTCCGGCGGCAGCTTGGCGGCATCGAAGCCCGCTTCCGTGCCGATGCCGAGCCTGGCCATCTCGGCGCGGATGTCCTTCTCGGCCTCCGGAACCGGCCCCAGCTTGAGCGTCAGGTCGAGGATCTCGAAGAATTTCGGATCGGTGCGCTCTTCCTTCTGGGCGACCGGCACCAATGCCTGCGTCACCGGGTGAGCGACCGTGACCCGGGTCGGCAGGACGTTCGGCTTCTCCAGCGGCGGCGCCTCCGCGCCCGCAGCGGACTGGCCGAGAAACGCCGCGAGCGGCTGGACCCCGTAGCCCGACTGGATCTTCTTCACGTTGTCCAGATCGTCCGGCCCCATCATCTGGGTCCGGTAGATCACGAGCGCGAACTCGGTCTCGGACCGCAGCACCTTGTCGATCCCTGCCGGAGCGTCGCCGGACCAGCCCGGCCCGGCCAGCAGATAGGTTCCGCCGCCGTTGCCGGTGGTCCGGCTGCCGACATAGTCGAAATTGAACGTGTAGGCGTCGATGAACTGCAGGGAATAGTAGCGGCCCTTTTCGATTTCGGGCACCCTCAGCACGAGCGGCCCCGCGCGCAGGTCGGCGCCGAGCATCGAATAGGGCGTGTCGGAATTCGGCGTCTGGATCGCGGTGTCCTCGGGCGTGTAGAGACGCGCGATATTGATCAGCGTGTTCCACGGGCCCTTGTATTCGGCGCCGCTGCCGTCGACGAAATAAGTGTACTGGATGCGGTAGTTCTCGACCAGCGGATAGCCGTAGACATAGGCGTCCCTGGCAATGGCGCGCGCCTCGCCGGGCGTGATGTCCGGGGCCTGGGCCCGGGCGGAAGACGCGGCCAGGGCCAGCCCGGCAGCGGCCGAAGCCAGGCTCCGCAAGAGAAAGGTTCGCTTGTCCATGTGATCCTCCCGTCAATTTTCACGGCATTTTATTTTCCGCACATGATCCGCGGCGCCGGGCCCCTGTCGTTGCGCTGGATCATATGCGGCACCGCCACGCAGATTCGTCCGCGGCCCCGCGCAGCCGCGCAGGGACCGCATGCGGGGCAGCGGCGGCCGGGACCGCCGTCAGGCGCTGCCTTCGCCGCCGTCGGCAGAACCGCCTCGGCGGAAGTCCAGCCGGACAGCCGCGCCGCCGCCCGGGGCATCGCCGATTTCGATCCGTCCGCGATGCGCGGCCATGATCGTCCGGGCGATCGCGAGGCCGAGGCCCGCCCCGCCGCCATCGCCCGGGGCGAGCCGCCGGTGGCGCTGCAGCACCTCGGCGCGCCGCTCCGGCGGAATGCCCGGGCCGGAATCGCGCACGCAGATCTGCGCGCCCGGACCGCAGGACACGGCGACCTCGCTGCCTGGAGGGCCATGCTGGAGCGCATTCTCCACGAGATTCCGCAGGGCGCGGCCGATGGCATCCGCATGGCCGCGGACAGGCAGCGGACCGGGCGCGGGCCGGAAGGCGATGCTGCGCCCGCGCGCGACCGCAAGCGGCGCCAGATCCGCCACCACCCCGGCCGCGATCGCCGCCAGGTCCGCCTCCGCCCCGGCCGGGATCTCCAGAGCGTCGGCATGCGACATGTCCAGCATCTGGCTGATCAGCCTCCGCATCGCCTGAAGATCGTACAGCAAGGCCTCGCGCGCGGGTCCGGGCGGCAGCGCCCCGGCATTGAGCATGGCGATCGACAGCGGCGTGCGCAGCTCGTGCGCCGCGTCGGCCGCGAAATCCTGCAGCGCGCGCACCGACTGCTCGATCCGCGCCAGCATGCGGTTGACCGAGGCGACCAGCGCCTCGACCTCGCGCACCGGCCGGGCGGGCGGCGCGATGCGCTGGCCGACCTGCGCCGGGTCGATGCGGTCGACCGTGGCCATGACCGCCTCCAACGGCTTCAGCGCGCTGCGCACCGCACCGAAATTGAACAGCAGGTAGAGCCCCGAGAGCAGCACCAGCGGAAAGATGACATGGACCCGTATCTCGTCGGCGATGACCGGAACGAAGGGGCGGAACCCCTCGCCGGAGATCGCCAGCCCGATCCAGAGCGGCTGGCCCGCCAGCGCGATCCGCCGCGTGCCCGACAGCAGGAACCGCGCGCCGTGCTGCTCCCGCTGGGTGCGGATCACCACGAAGGAGGCGGGCGGCTCGTCGGCGACGCGCAGCGTGCCGTCGTCATGGCGAAGGACGATGTTGCCGACCGAGTCATGGATCAGGAAGGCGCGGGTGGTGCCGCCGGCGAAGGGCTCCGGCACCGCCCGCGGATCGGCAAGCTCGGGCCCCTCCGGAGCGGCAACCAGCGCCGCCGCGATGCGCCCGGCCTCGGCCGTGACCAGCAGCTCGTCCAGCGCGTTCGGGTTGCGGACGTAGATCCACAGGACGCTGAGCAGCTGGATCGAGAAGAACAGCAGCGCCACCAGCCCCAGCCGGATGGTCATCCGCACCCGGAGCGGACGGGCCCGCCGTGCGGCCGCGCCGGTCACGGCCGCTCCGCCGCGGCCAGCATGTAGCCGATGCCGCGCACCGTGTGCAGCCCGGCAGCCGAACCGGCCTGCGCCAGGTGGCGGCGCAGGCGGGAGACGACGGCCTCCAGCGCGTTCGGCGTCACCTCGGACGCCAGGGCATAGAGCGCCTGCTCGATCGCGGGCTTGCCCACCACCTGGCCGCCCCGGCGCAGGAGCAGTTCCAGCAGGTCGGTCTCGCGCGGCGGCAGGTGCACCGGCTGCCCGGCCACCGCCACGCGGCGCGCCGCGCAGTCCAGCTCGATATCGCCGAAGCTCAGCACCGGACCGAGACAGGCGGCGGGACGGCGCAGCACCGCCCGGCAGCGCGCCAGCAGCTCGCGCAGCTCGAACGGCTTGACCAGGTAGTCGTCGGCACCCGCGTCCAGCCCCCGCACCTTGTCGTCGAGCCCCGACCGCGCGGTGACCATCAGCACCGGCGTGAGGCAGCCGCCCCGGCGGAGCCGCCGCATGAAGGCGGCCCCGTCGCCGTCTGGCAGGCCCAGATCGAGCAGGATCAGGTCATAGGGCACCGCCTCGGCGGCCGCCTCCGCCGCTGCCAGCGTCGCGGCAGGATCGGCGGCGAAGCCCGCCGCCGAAAGGCCGGCGACGATCAGTTCGGACAGCCTCGCGCTGTCCTCAACCAGCAGGACCCGCATGCCCGGCCTCCCCGGGCCGCTCCGCCCGCTTGCGGCCGTCGACCATCGACCAGATCAGGTTCTCGCGGTGGCGGAAGCTCTCCAGGACAGCCGCCGCCGCATGCAGCAGAGCCATCCAGACCAGCAGATCGGCCAGGATCGCGTGGAGATCCTCCACCCAGATCACCCCCCAGAACATGTCGAGCTTCTGCATCCATCCGGTCAGGCAGATCGCCGCCAGCAGCGCCATCAGCGCCAGCATCATCGCGCCGCCCGCCGGGTTGTGCCCGACATAGCGCGGATCGCGCCCGCGCAGCGCGGCCGCCAGGTGCCGCAGGACCCGGCCCGGCGGCGCGGCGAAATCGCGGAACCGCGCATGCCGCGTCCCGGCGAAGCCCCAGACCAGCCGCAGCGCCAGCAGGCCTGCAACGGCATAGCCGACATAGCGGTGCGCGGTCTTGCCGGGATCGAGCACCGCCTGGTTCAGGATGACGGCGGCCACGACGCTCCAGTGGAAGACCCGAACGAACGGGTCCCACACCCGGATCCGCCCGTTGCGGGCGGTACCCCAGCCGAGATCCGCCATCGTCAGTTCAGGTTCTCTTCGACAATCTCGCCGGTGACCGGGTTGAAATAGACTTCGGCCTTCACCCCGTCCTTGTTGTAGCCGTAGATCTCGTAGCAGCCGGTGGTCGAGGTCCGGAACACCTTGATCTCGCCATAGCCCATCTCGGCGATCTTCTGCTTCATCTGCGCCTCTGTCAGCCAGGCGGATTGCGGCTCGGCAGTGCAGGTCGGGCTGGCGGCGGCCGCCCCGGCGGCGAGGCACAGGCAGGGAACGAGGGCGGCCAGCGCGGCTTTCATGCGGGTCATGTCAGGATGTCCTTTCTCGGTCTGGAGGACGGCCCCGGAAGCAGGGCACGCCGCCACACTGGCGCAGCAGGCTGACAGCCACCTGACGGAGCCGCGGAAAAATTTCCGGGCGCCGTCAGGCAATTGTCAGCACCGCGTCCGAGGGTGGCCGTGCTGCCCCCAAAGGGCACCGTCCGCAACATGGAGCCTGACCTCATGAAACCTCTCCGCACCCTCCTGCTCGGCACCATCGCCGCAAGCCCGCTGGCCGGCTGCCCGGTCCTGGCCGGGAACGCGCTGGACCCGCAGACCGTCGAGAACCTGCAGACCGCCATGCATGGCGAGGCCTTCGCCAACCTGAAATACCTCGCCTATTCGGAATTCGCGCGCCGCAACGACAATCCCGAGCTGGCAGCGCTGTTCGCAGAGAACGCCAATGTCGAGGCCAACGAGCATTTCGACCGCGAAGCCGACGCGCTCGGCCTGGTCGCGGGCAACGAGGCCGACCTGCTCGACGCAATGGCCGGGGAGCATTACGAGAACACCGTCATGTACGTCCGGTTCGCGGATGAGGCAGCGGCCGCAGGCGACATGAAGGTCGCCGACATGTTCCGCCAGATCGCCGCCGACGAAGGCGACCACTACGCGTCCTACAAGGCCGCGCTCGACAAGCTGAAGGCCGCGGAATAGCGCGCCCTGCCCCGGCTTTCCCGTCGGGGCATCCCCGCCCGGCGGCGGGCTCCCGCGCCCGTCCCGCCGGACGGGCCGCCCCGGTATTGGGGGCGCCCCATCTGCCGGCGCAATGAAGGAGCGCCCGCCCTTTCAAGGCCCCTAAAAATGATTTGGATCAATGGATTGCCAGCAGTTTCCGCACAGTCCCGGTGCGGTGGCCGGTATTTATGCACCGGCAGAACCGGCCTAGAGTACCGCCACGACAACCAGCGATCTCACAGGAGACAGCAGAATGGCCGATATCTTCATTCCCCCGCGGGACCGCGCTCGTCATCCCGTTTCTCTCCCCGGTCTATTCGAAATTCGCCGAGCCCGTGGGCTGGCTCGGCTTCCGCCTGGCGGTCGGGCTCAGCCTCGTCGTCGCCGGCTGGCCCAAGATCGTCGCGCCGCTCGCCCAGTCGGGCTTCGTCGAGTCGCTCGGCATGTATCCGGGCTGGTTCTGGTCGCCGCTGCTGGCGGCAATGCAGTTCTTCGGCGGCATGCTGATCGCGGTGGGCTTCCTGACCCGTCCGATCGCCCTGGCAAATGCGGTGATGCTGCTGATCACGCTGTGGTTCCACATGATCCACCCCTATCCCGAGCCCTTCCTCACGGCCGAGGGCCTCGCCTACCTGACGGCCAATCCCGACCTCCTGACGCCGGGTGCGCAGGCCGCCCTTCTGGGCGACGGCGGCATGGCCTTCGGCGCCCGCATCCAGGAAAAGGCGATCTACGCGTCGCTCTTCTGGGCGGCCGGGGCAGCGCTGATCGCGGCCTTCGGCGGCGGCTACTTCTCGGTTGACCGGCACCTCGCCAAGGAGTTCTAGCCCGGCCCACATCCTGCCCCGGAACCGCGCAAGGCGGCTCCGGGGCCGCTTGCGTTCCGGCTCCGGCCCGGCACGCCGCGCGGTCAGCCGCCCTCCCCCGCCGCCATGTCCACCGGCAGCTGCAGCTCCGCGCGGAACCCGGTGCTGCTGCCCGGACAGGGCGAGCGGATGGACAGCGTGCCGCCGATCCGTTCGGCAATGGCGGCTACGATGGCCAGCCCGAGACCGCTGCCGTCGGTTCCGGCGTCCGCGCGCTCGAAGCGGGCCGTCAGGCGGTCCAGCGCGCCGCGCGGGACCGGCGGGCCGTCATTGGCGACGCTCAGCATGCCCTGCGGCGACAGCTCCACTTCCACCGGGGCGGTGGCGCTGCCGTGCCGCAAGGCATTCTCCACCAGGTTGCGGAACACGATCCCGAAGGCGTCCGGGTCCAGATCCGACATGACCGGCATCTCCGGCAGGCGCACCCGGAGCCGGTCCGGCGCCTCTCGGCGCGCGAACTCCTCCGCCATCACCCTGGCAACGGTGCGCAGATCGGCGCTGCGGTCCATCCGCAGCCGCCCGCCTTCGGCGCGCGCCAGCTGCATCAGCCGCTCCGAAAGCCGCGTCAGGCGCTTCAGCGTCGCCTCGATCTCGGCGGCCCGCCCTGCCGCAGCGGCGTCCCGGGTTTCCGAGCGCAGCCTCTGCGCCTGCGCGATCGCGCCGGCCAGCGGCGTCCGCAGCTCGTGCGCGGCATTGGCCGCGAAGCTCCGCTCCGCCTCGAACGCCTCCCGCAGCCTTGCCAGCAGGCTGTTCAGCGTTGCCGCCAGCGGCGCGATCTCGGCAGGCAGCCCGTCGGTGGGCACCGCGGAGAGATCGCGCGCATTGCGCGCCTCGAGGCTGGTCCGGAAGCGGCGCAGCGAGGCCAGGCTGCGCCGCACCGCCGCCATGATCGCCGCCAGCGCCACCGGCAGAACCACCAGCAGCGGCAGGCCGAGGCCCAGCTGGATCTCGCGCGCGACATCGGCGCGGTGCGACAGCGGCTCGGCGACGGTGATGCTGACCGTGCCCTGCAGCGCCGCGTCGCTGTAGAGCCGGTAGCGGTCCGTGCGGCTGAACCCCCTGCCTTCATAGGGCGGGAACACCGCCGGATCGGCCTTGTGCGACTGCAGCAGGATGCGGCCCTCGGCATCGCGCACGACATAGGTGAAGAACTCGTCATGGGCGCGGATCGGCGCGAGCCTCTGGGTGACCCCGACATCGTCGCGCGCCACGATCTCGGTGACCGCCAGCGGCAGGATGCGCTCGGCGGTTCCCCTCAGCGCGCTGTCGAACACCTCGTCCAGCTCGGCCCGCACGATCAGCGCCGTGCCCGTCGCCGCGAGCAGCCAGAGCACCGACAGCACCAGCCCGACCGACAGGCCCAGCCGCCCCTGGAGGCTGCGCGGCAGCCTCACGGCCGGCCCAGCCGGTAGCCCATGCCGCGCTCGGTCTCGATCACGGCGCTGCCGAGCTTCTTGCGCAGGCGGCTGACATGGACCTCGATCGTGTTGCTCTCCACCTCGGCATCGAAGGCATAGAGCTTCTGCTCCAGCTGCGCCTTCGACAGCAGCTGGCCGGGACGGGCCAGGAAGGCCTCGAACAGCGCCCATTCGCGCTGGGTCAGCTGCACCGGAACGCCGCCGCGGCAGATGCTGCGCGCAGCCAGGTCGATCTCGAGCGGTCCATGGGTGACGATCGGATTGGGGTTGCCCGAATAGCGCCGGGCAACGGACCCGATCCGCGCCGAAAGCTCGGCCAGGTCGAAGGGCTTCACCAGGTAGTCGTCGGCGCCGGCATTCAGCCCGTCGATCCGGTCCGACACCTGGTCGAGCGCGGTGAGGATGATCACCGGCGTCACGTCGCCCCGCGCGCGCAGGTCCCGCAGGAAGCCGATGCCGCGCCCGTCCGGCAGCATCAGGTCCAGCAGCACCAGGTCGTAGGCGGCGGCGCGCAGCGCATCGCCCGCCGTGTCGAGCCGCGCCACCCAATCCACCGTCTGGCCGTCGGCCGCGATCTGGTCGCGCACCGCGGCGCCCAGAACCGTGTCGTCCTCGATCAGCAGGATGCGCATTGTGTTTCCGTCCTTCTCCGCTGATCCTCCAATGGCCGGCCGGGCTGACGCGAGCCTGACGGCGGCCCGCCCCTTGCTTCAGGCTGCCGTCAGCTTCGCGACGCATGAATGGCATCGGCATGGCCGCAGCGGGGAGTTTGGCCCATGAAGAAGGCGTTGACAATTCTCGGGTTTATCGCGCTCCTTCCGGCCGGAGCCGCGCTGGCGGACGATGACTGCCTCGTGCCGATGGCCGAATGGCAGCCGCGCGAGGCCGTCGCCGGGCTGGCGCAGGACAACGGCTGGGCCGTGCGGCGCATCAAGATCGACGACGGCTGCTACGAAATCGACGGCACCGATGCCGCAGGACGCCGGATCGAGGTCACCGTCGATCCCGCGACGCTCCGGGTGATCGATCTCGAATACGAGGATGGCAGCCACCGCCAGCGCGACGGCGACGGCGACCATGACGGCGACGGGCACGACTGACCGGCCCTCCAGCTCCGCGCTCCGGACAGGCCCCGCCCCCCAAGGCGGGGCCTGTCGCTTCCTGACGGCAAGCTGAAGCGGGAAGCGCCGGGCCGTCAGGAAGCCCTCAGGTCGCCGCGCCAGATTGGCCCCAGCTGACACGGGAGAGACCCAGCCATGAGAAAGACCCTGACGCTTGCCGTCGCCGCCTCCGCCCTGGCGGCCGCCGCCGCCATCCCGGCCTGGAGCGCGGCGCAGTCCGCGGGCAGCCGCAGCCTGCCGCCCTCCGTGGCGCTTGCCGGGGACGGCGGCGAACAGGACCTGCTGCGCCTCGCAAGCGGCGAGGACGAGGATGACCGGCACGGCTACCCCATGGGCGGGCGGCACGGCGGCGGCGAGGATGACGAAGACGACGATGGGGACGGCCACGGCGGCAGCCGGGGCGCGCGCAGCCCGGCCCCTGCGGGCACCGTCGCCCCGCCGCCGAACGGGCTCTTCGGCAACGGCGCTCCGCCGCAGGTCCAGGTGAACTGATCGCCCTGCCCCGAACCAACCGAAGAGGACCCATCCGATGAAACCGCTTCTGACTGCGCTCGCGCTCACCACCGCGCTGACGCTTCCCGGGCTTGCCATGGCGCGGCAGGTGACGCTGACCACCAAGCTCGACAGCTACGGCGGCGACGGCGCGTATCTCGCCTTCTACGTCACCGATCCCTCCGGCGCCTATGCCGGCAGCCTCTGGATGGCCGGCGGCAAGTCGAAATACTACCAGCACCTGACCGGCTGGGAGCGCGCCACCGGCGGAGACACCCGCCAGATCAACGGGATCACCGGCGCCAGCGTCGGCGCGGGCCGCACGCTGCAGATCACCTTCGACCTTGCCGACGCGCTGTTCGACGCGGGCTACACTCTGCATGTCGATGCCGCCGTCGAGGACATGCGCGACAGCCCCGGCGAGCTGGCCGTTCCGCTGACCGCCCAGGGCGCCGGAACGCCTGTGCGCGGGCGCCGCTACATCGCCAGCTTCGCCTACGACATGTAGGGAGACCGGGCCATGATCCGTGCACTCCACCGCTGGCCGGGTCTTCTGGCCCTCGCGCTGGTAACCGTCCTGAGCCTGAGCGGCGCAGCGCTCTCGGTCTTCCCCGCTACCGAACGGCTTGCCGCGCCGCAGGCCTGGGCGGAACTGACGGTCGCGGCCCTCGCGGGCCGCATCGAGGCGGCCCATCCGGGGCTCGAGCAGATCCGGCGCGCCCCTTCGGGGCGGATTACGGCCTACTGGACCGGCCCGGACGGGCCGGGCTCCGCCGTGATCGACCCGGCCACCGGACAGGGCGCGGGCCCCGCCGATCCGGGCGGGGCCGAGCGCTGGCTCTCCAACCTGCACCGCTCGCTGTTCCTCGGCGATGGCGGCCGGATCGCCATGGCGGCCGGGGCAGCGGCGATGCTGCTGCTGGCGATGTCGGGCGCGGCGCTGGCGGCGCGGCGCGCAGGCGGCTGGCGGCGGTGGTTCGCCCCGCTGCGCGGCCCGCTCGCCGGGCGCCTCCATGCCGAAATCGCCCGGCTTGCCGTGGCGGGGCTCGTCCTGTCCTCCGCGACCGCGTTGTGGATGACCGCCTCCACCTTCGGCCTCCTGCCCGACGGCGGCACCCTGCCGGCCTTTCCGGCCGAGGTCAGCGGCGGCACCGGCATCGATCCCGCACGCATCGGCCTGCTGGCGGAGACGCCGGTTTCCAGGCTGCGCGAGCTGACCTTCCCCTATCCGGACGACGCCGCGGATGTCTTCACGCTGAAGACCGACCGCGGCACCGGCTATGTCGACCAGGGCAGCGGCAGGCTGCTTGCCTGGGCCGGTCCGACCGGATGGCAGCGCGCCTCGGAGACGGTCTACATGCTCCATACCGGACAGGGCGCGGCGGTGCTCGGCGCGGTGCTGGGCCTGACGGCGCTGGCCGTGCCTGCGATGGCGCTGACCGGCGTGCTGGTCTGGCGCGGCGGGCGGCGCGGACGTCCCCGCATCCGCGGCAACCGCCCGGCGGACCGCGCCGCGACGATCCTGCTGGTCGGCAGCGAGGGCGGCAGCACCTGGGGCTTCGCCGCCACCCTGCACGCCGCATTGACCGACGCCGGACAGAGCGTGCATGCCGCGCCGATGTCGGCCTTCGCGCCCGGCCGCTATGCCCGTGCCGAGCGGATCATCGTGCTGGCCGCGACCTATGGCGACGGCGCGGCCCCGGCGTCGGCCCGCGGCTTCCTCGGCAAGCTGGAGGCCGCCGGTGCGGCGCCCGCCGCACCGCTGGCGGTGCTCGGCTTTGGCGACCGCAGCTTCCCCGGCTACTGCGCCTTCGCAAGGACCGTCTCCGCGGCCGCCGGGGCCAAGGGATGGCGCAGCTTCCTGGCGCCGGACACGGTCGACCGGCAGTCGCCGCAGGATTTCGCCCGCTGGGGCCGGGCGCTGGGACAGGAGATGGGGATTGCGCTGGAGCTGTCGCACCGGCCGGCGCAGCCGGAGACGCAGGCGCTGGCGCTGGTCTCGCGCCGCGACTACGGCGCCGAGGTGCAGGCGCCGACCTCGATCCTGCGCTTCGCCCTGCCCCCCGTTTCCCCGCGCCGGCGGCTCGCCGGGACGGGATTCGCCCGGTTCCGCGCAGGCGACCTGATCGGCATCCTGCCCGAGGGCGGCAGCGTGCCCCGGTTCTATTCTCTGGCCTCCTCGCGCCGCGACGGGTTCATCGAGATCGTGGTGAAGCGCCATCCCGGCGGGCTGGCCTCCGGGCAGCTGACCGCGCTGCAGCCCGGCGGCACCGTGGCCGCCTTCCTGCGCCGCAACCCGGGCTTCCGGCCCGGCCGCGGCCGGGCGCCGCTAATCCTGATCGGCGCCGGGACGGGCATCGGGCCGCTGGCGGGGATCGTGCGCGACAACCGGCGGCGGCGGCCGGTCCACCTGTTCTTCGGCATGCGCCATCCCGGCAGCGACTTCCTCTACGGCGAGGAGCTGCCGGGCTGGCAGGAGGACGGCCGCATGGCGCGGCTGGCGACGGCGGTCTCGCGCGGACCGCGGCCACATTACGTGCAGGACGCGCTGCGCGCAGATGCGGCGCAGGTCGCGGATCTGTTGCGCAGCGGCGCGCGGGTGATGGTCTGCGGCGGGCGCGGCATGGCCGCGGGCGTGGCCGAGGCGCTGGCCGAGATACTCGCGCCCGCCGGGCTTTCGCCCGCGGTGCTGAAGGCGGAGGGACGCTATGTCGAGGACATCTACTGAGCAGGAGCGCATCGCGCTGAACGGTCCGACCATGGGCACGCGCTGGTCCGCGCTGTTCTTCGCGCCGCCCGGCTTCGATCCGGCGGCGCTCCGCGCGGCGCTGCAGGCCGCGGTCGACGAGGTGGACGGGCAGATGTCCGCCTGGAAGCCCGGCAGCGACCTGATGCGCCTCAATGCGGCGCCTGCGGGCGCATGGCTGCCCGTGCCGGAACGCCTGGCCGAGGTGCTGCGCCTTGGTCTCGCCATCGGCCGCGCCTCGGGCGGGGCCTTCGACATCGCGATGGGCGACGCGGTGGCCGCCTGGGGCTTCGGTCCCGCGGCGGCCTCGCCGGAGCGCATCCGTGCCGCGCTGGCGGCCGCGCGCGTGCCCGCCCACGAGGCACTGGAGCTCGACGGAAGGCGCGTCCGCAAATCCGTGCCGCTGACGCTCGACCTGAACGGCATCGCCAAGGGATACGGCGTGGACCGGCTGGCAGAGACGCTTGCCGCGCACGGGATCGACGGCGCGCTTGCCGGGATCGACGGCGAGATGCGGGCGCTCGGCCTGCGGCCGGACGGCCAGGCCTGGACCATCGCGGTGGAGGCGCCCGACCATGAGCGCCGCGCGCCGCATTCGATCCTAGCGCTCCAGGATGCTGCCGTGGCCACCTCGGGCGACTACCGGCACTGGGTCGAGGTGCGGGGGCGGCAGCTGTCGCATACCATGGATCCGGGCCGCGGAGCGCCGCTGGCCGCGCCGCCGGCGTCGGTCACCGTGCTGGCCCGCAGCTGCGCCGAGGCGGACGCCTGGGCAACGGCGCTGATGGTGCTCGGCGCCCGGAAGGGGGCGGCCCTGGCCAGCGCACGCGGCCTGGATGCCCTGTTCCTGCACCGCGGCAAAGACGGCGGCATCGGCTGCGCGGCCTCCGGCCGATTGTTCCCCGGTCCGGCCGACGGCATGGACGCGCCGCGCCTGCACTGACCCGGGCTCCGTGCCCTCCGCAGGAGTCCCTGCCGCGGGCCTCCGGCCCGACCTGCTGCGTTGACTGGAAGGGCTCGCGACCCGGCGGAATTTTCCTCCGCTGTGGTGCAGCCCTCCATTCCTGCGCCGGCGCGCTTTCATCCGCGGCCACCCCGGGGCCGTCCCGCTTGCCGAGCGGGAGCCCGGCTGCGCGCGCGGCCCCTAGAACCGGGCAAGCGGAAGACGGCCCCCAGGCCGAGGCCAAGGTGGATCCCCGCAAAACACCGGTTTTCGATCCGCGCGGCATTGATGCTGCAACCGCCCCCGACGGCATCGACGTGCCATGGTCGGCAGCCCGCCTTCGATCAGATGCGCAGGCGCCGGAGCCTAGACGACGCCGTCCGTGCAGATCCGGCAGGCATAGCGGGGCGGATCGTGACGATGACGCGGAACTGCGCGGAGACGATGTCGAGCCGTTCGGTCCGGTCCTCGCCGATCTGGTGGAGCTGCCCGCAGCCGCAGGGGCAGTCGAGACTGGCGGGCTCGATGGTTCCGCGATCCGGCTCAGCGCCGCTGTCGAAGCTTGCGATCGCTGTATTGCAGCTCGGATGGCGTGCGTGGTCGTGGCGCAGCCGTGACGAACTTGTCCCATAGTGCTTCCTTCCATGCCGACGAATGGATCGCACCATCAAACCGTAGGATCAAACACCTAGCAGACGCCGCCGGGATGGTGCTCTACGCTTGGGCGGCCCTCAGACGGTCCGCCTTCCGGGCGACCCTTCCGGAGCGGAGGACCGGCCTCGCGGCGGGCGCGATGTCGCTCGCGTCCTGCTGGATTGCGGTCCGGACCTTCGCCCCGGGCCCAGGTCGCCCTCGTCGCGGCCGTGCGCGGGTCGGGCATCCTCATCGCGATCCTGATCGCCACGGTCCTGCCCGGGGAACCGGCGGGCCGCTGGCAATCGCCGCCGGGCTCGGCCTCATGAAGATCTGGGGCCAGCCCCGCGTCAGGCCAGCCCCCGGGCGAGGGCTCCGTCCGGTGCCGGCGCCCCGGCATGGGGCAGGCCGCCGGACGGGAAAAGCAGCCGGGCCTGCGCCGAAAGCGCCGCGCCGACATGCTCCGCCGCCTCGTCCGAGCTCCTGGTGCGCCGCAGCTTGCGGGACAGCCCGGATTTCGGGTTCGCGGCGTCCCCCGCGAGCGAGAGCAGCGTGATCTCGGAAAGCCGGTGGAGGATATGGTCGGCCTCGTCCGGCGGCAGATGGGCCGGCAGGGCCTCCGGGCGGCCGCAGCCGCCCAGCAGCTCCCAGATGATCCGGCCGCGGCGGGACGTCCGTGCCATCGCCAGGCAGCGGTCCGTGGCCTCCTCCAGTTCGGCATGCAGGTCGTGGAAGGGCGCGGCGACGGTGCCGGCCGACTGGCGCCCCATGCGGAGGATATGCAGCATGCCGGGTGTCCCGGGCACCCAGCGCAGCGCCAGGGCATCGAGATCGAGGCCGAGCGGCAGGGTCCGCGCAGGCTGGAGATCGCAGATCTCGCAGAACGCGGCCAGCCGGGCGAGCCCGGCGGCGGCCAGGTCGCAGGACAGGCGCGAGATCCCCGTCTGGCGGGGGGTCCGGTAGATGAACGACAGGCGGGCGGTTCCGTCGTCGCGCAGGGAAATCGAGAAGCTTTTCGTTGCCATGCCGCGGGTATACGCGACGCAGCACCGCCTTCAAGCGGCTCCGGTGCCGGTGTCCGCCTTCGGGCCCGTCTACAGGGCACCCCTGCGGCAACGGGCCCTGCGCCAGGGGCAAGGCTTGTTGCGGGAGCCCGGCCGGCGCGCATTGAGTGCTGGCCGGAGCTGCCTGCGCTGCACTGGACGCCGGAGCCCGATGGCGGCAACAGGCGGGGCCGCCTGGCTGGATGCGCCTGATGGCGCGGTGTGGCTGGATCCGGGATCCGGCGCCGGAAAACCTGCGGGCTGGGACGCCGAGCCCGGTGTTCGCCACCGATGCGCCGCAGGAACCCAACATCCACGCGCGGCTTGCAATCGCTGGCCCGAGGGCCGGCTGGCCCGCGCCGACCCACTGGCCTTCCGGCGACGGATGGCAGCGGGGAAGCCCTGACCTCCGGCCTCGTCCTGATTGCCATCCCCGACCGCATGCTGCGCGCCTTCCGGCATTCGCAGGGCGATGCGGCCCGCAGTTCTTCTGCATCCGGGATTGTTCCGGCGGAAGAAGCGGCTTCATCTCAGCTTCCGGTTGGCGGCGGCGCGGCGCGGCACAGCGGCACCCTAGCGAGATGCGCGAGCGGCTGCCCCGCTGTATCGGGGGCGGCTCAGCCGGGCTCTCCACCGGGCGGAAATCCCCGATTTCAAAGTCTTCCGATGTCCCTCGCGGGGCGCCGCTCCCATCCCGGGCGATTGCGCGCACATGACGGAGAGCCGGCACGCGCGCCTCATCAAAAGCCTGGCCAGAACGGGCCGGTGCGGCTCGCGGCGCGGTCCAGACAGATGGCAGCGCATCGCCGCGATCCCGGTGGCCGCGGAACCGTTCCCGCGGATTGTCCGGCCTTCCCGCACAGCGATTGATCAGGCGCTTTCGAATGCGGGAAGCCTTGTTGCGGCGGAAGCACCCGCCCCGGTATCGGGTTCCAGAGAGGACAAGGGCGCCCGTTTGGTCCGAGCGCTTCCGGCGCAAGGCCGCGCGGCCATGGGCGACGCCGAAACTTGCATCCAGGCCGCCGCCGGATCCGTCGGCCGCCTGGACGCCAGCACCACTTGCCTGCCCGCCGGGGCGCGGACAATGGGATGGCGGCGGCGGGCCCGGCGCAACCGGGATCGCCTTGAAGCCGGAACACGAGGCCGGAGAAACGCCGGGCAGATGCAGGTCCGGCACCGGCATGGGACGGCTGGGCCGAACCACCGGCCCAGCGGCCCCGCTCAGCCCGCGGCCGGGCGGACCGAAAGGGTGCTGCGGACACGCTGCCGGTCGCGCAGCGCCATGTACCAGGGGTCCATCTCGAGGGCGCGGTCCACCAGCGCCTCGATCCGGTCGCTGTCCTCGGCGCTGTCGATGGCAATCGCAACGCGGGTTTCCAGCGGCGCGGCAGGACCGTCGCCCAGACCGAAAAGCGCGGCATCGTCGAAATCGGTCTCCACCGTGACCAGAACCCGGTCGAAGGCCAGCCCCTCGCGGGCGGCGAGCATCTTGACCTGGATGGCGACGCAGCCGCAGATCGCGGCGCGGGCATGGAAGCCCGGCGACGGGCCCGCAGCGGTGCCGCCCATGCCGGGACCGAGATCGAGCACGGCCGAAAACCTGCCCTGCTGCACCTGGCAGGCCAGCCCCTCGCCGATCTCGCCGGTGGTAACGATGGTGCTGCGCGCTGCGGAAAGATCCGCCTCCATGCGCGCGATGACCCGGGACTGGGCCTCGCGGATGCGGGCATCGGCCTCCTGCTGGGCGGTGCGTGCGGGAATGTCCTTCATGGTCTCTCTCCAGTCATGCAGCCAGGCGGCCGCGGGTTTCCAGGATATGGGCGGCGACATGGGCGGCATCGGCGCCGACCCCGTCGATCAGGGCCGAGTTGCGCCGCCGCAGGAAGGGCAGCCCCAGCACGTAGAGCCCGGGCAGCACATGGCCGCCCTCGTGGCGCAGCGCGCCCTTGGCATCGAAGACCGGCAGGTCCAGCCAGCCGAAATCTGGCCGGAAGCCGGTTGCCCAGATCACCGTGCGGAACCGGCCGCCGGCCAGATCGTGGACCAGCCGGGGCCGCTCCGGCACCGCGGTGGGCGCGAAGCGCTCGGGCGGCGGCAGCGGACCGGGTTCGTTGGCCCCGATCCAGGCGTCGATGGTGCCGAGCAGCCGGTTCATCTTCAGATCCGCCAGCGCGCAGTCATTCGCCAGCCCGCCGGAGAACAGCGCCTGCCCGTCTCGGATCGCGGCCAGCCGCCCGGCGATCTCGACTCCCGCAGCGCGCAGCGCGCTGAGGTCGAGGAAGCGCCGCCGGCCATCGCCCGCGAGCTGCAGCGAAGGCAGGCGGCGGACGCGGGCGAGGTCGTCGACCTCCGCTGCCGGCGTGTCATGGAGGCCCGTGCAGTCCATCCACCGCTGGATGTCGCGGCCGCGGTACCAGCGCGGCACGCGGACATGCGCGCCCGCGGCCAAGGTGACTTCGTGCCCGGCGGCGCGGATCTCGGCGGCCAGCTGCACGCCGGTGGCCGAGGCGCCGACGACCAGCACCCCGCCGGGGGCAAGCTGCGCCGGATTTCGGTAGCCCAGCGGCGTCAGCTGCGCGATGCCGGAGGGCAACGCGGCGGCGCAGGCGGGGATCTTCGCTGCATTGCAGGCACCGGTCGCCAGGATCAGGTTGCGGCAGGCCCAGCCGCCGCGGTCGGTCTCCACGCTGTAGCCGCCGCCGATGCGGCGGACGCGGGTGACGCGGGTCCGCTCCTCGACCGGGGCGCGGCCGAGGGCGGCATAGCCTTCGAGGAAGCGGACCACCTCGGGCATGGCCATGAACCCGTCCGGATCGGGGCCGCCATGGGCATGGCCGGGCAGGCGGCTCTGCCAGTTCGGGGTCAGCAGGCGCAGGCTGTCCCAGCGCTCGTGCCGCCAGGAATTGGCGATCTCGCCGCGTTCCAGCACGACATGCTCGATGCCGCGCTCGGACAGGCAGCGGCTGGCGGCGAGTCCGGCCTGGCCGGCGCCGATGACGAGGGTATGGATCGATTTCACGGGGCGTCCCCTTCGCGGGTCAGGGGTCCGGAGCCGGCCGGGAGGTGCCGGGCTCCGGGCGGGGCTCAGGCGACCGAGACGGACACCTGGCTGGGGTTGCACAGCATGTCGAAGACGGCGGAGCGCTTCTGCGACTGGGCGGCCAGCGCGGCAATGTCCTCGGGCGACGCGTCGGCATCGATCTCGAACCGGACGCGGATGGCGGAGAAGCCGTTGCGGATCTCGGGGTCCATGCCGAGGATGCCGCGCACGTCCATGTCGCCTTCGACCAGCGACCGGACCGAATGCAGCTGGATGCCGCGGTGCTGGGCGACGGCGGCAACGCCGCCGGTCAGGCAGGAGGCCAGCGCGGCCAGGACGATCTCCGGCGGGGTTGCAGCGGTGTCCTCGGCGGCGAAGACTTCCGGATGGTCGGAGTCGATGGTGAAGGTCCGCTTGCGCGCATGTTCCTGCCCGAGCCCGGCATAGCCGTTGATCGTGTTGCGGCTCTGCGTGCCGGTGTTCCAGGCGCAGCTGCTGCGGAAGGTGAACTGCGCCGCTGCGGGCATCTGCTCGAAGGCGCCGCGCGCGCCGATCAGGGCTTCGGTGTTGACGCCGTTGTCGGCGGCGGCGGGACGGATCGGGGTCTCGATGGTCATGGGTCTTTCCTTTCTGCGAGGGGTGGGTCGTGGAACCGGGTCAGGCCGAGGGCGCGCGCGCCGTGATCAGCCAGGAGGAACTGTCCATCCACAGGCCTTCGGCCGTGGTCTCGGAGGCCGCGAAGAGCACGGCCAGCGCGGCCTCGATCTCGGCGCGCCGGTCTTCGGCAAGGCTGCCCGCCTCGCGGAAGGTCTCGCCCGCCGGGCCGAGCGCCAGCTGGAAGGCGATGGCATCGGCGATGCCCCGTCCCACCAGCACCTTGGCGTCAAAGCGGCGGAAGGCGATGTCCTCGAAGCCTGCAGCCTCCATCTGGGCGCGGGTCCGGGCCTCGTCCGCCATGGAGAACGGTCCCGGGCCGCAGGTGCGGGCATCCGCGCCGGGGGCCGGCAGGAACTGCCGCACCACGCGGTGGGGAGCGTCGAGCCAAGGATTGTCCCCACGGCAGCGCCAGACGATATGGGCCATCCGCCCGCCCGGCTTCAGCGCCCGGCGCATGGAGCGCAGCCCCGCGACCGGATTGGCGAAGAACATCGTCCCGAAGCGGGAGAAGACGAAATCATGGGCGCCCGGCGCCAGGCCCTTCTCGGCATCGCCGCGGACGAATTCCAGGTTGGCGATCCCCTGCTCCGCCGCATCGGCGGCAGCGAGTCCGAGGAACGCATCGCAGCAATCCACGCCGGTGACATGTCCGGCCGGGCCGACGCGCCGGGCCAGGGCGATGGCGGTGTCGCCGAAGCCGCAGCCGACATCGAGCACGCGCTCGCCGGGACGGACGCCAAGGGCGGGCATCACCTCGGCGCTGTGGCGCGACAGGCCGCCGACCAGGACATGGCGGTAGCGGATGAATTTCGGGGCGAGCACCTCGTTCCAGAAGCTCACGAGGGCGGTATCGTCTTGCGGGACTTGGATCGGGTCCTGGCGCGTCATTTCTGGGTCCTCCGTGCCGGTCCGTCCGGCTCTGAAGGAGGTCTACGCGACGCCGCGCTTGCCAGCTTGAGCGATGTCTGAGACGATCCTGGGGATTTCCTGAGTTTTTCCCGGACACGCCCGTGCAATACCTTTTCGACGGCTTCACGCTCGATCTCGGCCGCGGGGAACTGCTCCGCGACGGCGAAAGGCTGGCCGTCGAGCCGCGCGCCTTCGCGCTGATCGCCCATCTGGTCGAGAATGCCGACCGGCTGGTCGGCAAGGACGAGCTGGCCGACCGGATCTGGGAAGGCCGGATCGTCACGGACGCGGCGATCTCCACGCTGGTGAAATCCGCGCGCAAGGCCCTGGGCGACAGCGGCGCGCTGCAGAAATACATCCGCACCCTGCATGGCCGCGGATTCCGATTCGTCGCCGAGGCGCGGCTGGGCAATGCGCTGCCGGCGCGGGCAGCAGAGGCACTGCCGGGTCCCGGCGCCGCGGGGGACGCGCCCGCCGAAACCGGCCGGCAGCCCTCGCTCGCCGTGCTGCCCTTCGCCCTTGTCGGCGCGCCCGAGCGCTATGGGGCCATCGCCGATGCCGTGCCGGGCGAGCTGATCGCGTCGCTGTCGCGGCTGCGCTGGCTGAAGGTGATCGCCCGCGGCTCGAGCTTCCGCTTCCGCGGCAGCAGCCAGTCCGCCGAGGAAATCGGTGCGATCCTCGGGGCGACCTATCTTCTGACAGGAACGGTGGAACTGATCGGCGACCGGCTGGCGATTGCAGTGGAGCTGGCCGACTGCCGCAGCGGCCAGGCGATCTGGGCCGAGCGCCGCAGCGGCGACATCGGCGACGTCCACCTGATGCGCGACGAGATCGCCGCTCTCGTGGTCTCCGCCACCGAGCTGCACGTTCCGCTGCAGGAGGCCGAGCTCGCGCGGCTGAAGAGCCCGGAGTCGCTCGATGCCTGGGGCTGCTACCACCTCGGCATCCAGCACATGTACCGCTTCAACCGCGCCGACAATGCCCGCGCCGCCGCGCATTTCGCCCGCGCCACGGCGCTCGACCCGCATTTCGCCCGCGCCCATGCAGCGCTGTCCTTCACCAGCTTCCAATCGGCCTTCCTGCGCTACGGCGGCGACCGGCAGGCGGATGTCGAGGATGCCCGCCGCCATGCCGAGCGCGCGGTCGAGCTGGACCCGATGGATCCGTTCGGCAATTTCACCTACGGGCGTGCGCACTGGCTGCGCGGCGATCCCGAGGCGGGGCAGGCCTGGCTGGAGCGGGCGATGAGCCTCAGCCCGAGCTTCGCGCAGGGCCATTACGCGCATGGCTGGGCCAGCGTCATGGCAGGCCAGGGCGAGCAGGCGCTCGGCGCGGTCCGCAAGGCGGTCGATCTCAGCCCGCTCGATCCGTTCCTCTACGCGATGGAATCGGCGCGGGGCATCGCACATCTGCATATCGGCAATCTCGACCGGGCGGCGCATTGGTCGGCGCAGGGCGCGAGGAAGCCCGGCGCGCACCACCTGATCAGCGCGATCGCCGCCGCAATCTGCGACATCGCGGGCAAGCCCGAGGAGGCCGCATACTGGAAGCTGCGCACCTTCGAGCGCAGGCCGGACACCACGGCCGAGCAGTTCTTCACGGCCTTTCCGTTCCGCGACCCCGCCATCCGCGGCGAGCTGGAGCGGTCGCTGGACAGGCTCGGATTCCGGGCCAGGTGACGGCGTTGCCCGCTGCCCCCTTTCCTTCGGCCCGCAGGATGGCCCCTCCCGGCGCGGCGGCACGCCTGCGGGGCATTTCACGCAGCTGAGCGGCTCCCGGGAACGGGCATTGCCGTCAGGCCGGGCCCGTCTGCCGTCGGACGTCGCCGGGGCGCAATGAACCCGTCAATAATGCCTTGCACTTCGGGCATGGCGAAGCTGCCGAGCCTGCCAGCGCCGCGCCGGACGGCCGCCTTGGGGGCCACTCTGCCTCTTGAAGTTGCCCACAAGTGCCCGCCTGCGGCGTTGCAAGGCGTCACCTTCTGCGAGGTCTGCGAGGCGGGGGAAGCCCCGCCATGGGACCGCGGTCCCCGGCGGCGCGGCGGACGCGCGGCCGGGATGGCCTCCGGGGCGTGCGGCCGACCCGGTGCAGGATCCGGGATCGCGAGGTGCCTGCCGCTTCCTCGCCGGC
>NZ_JAATVU010000041.1 GCF_013184745.1 Mangrovicoccus sp. HB161399 | reverse complement strand
CCTGATCGCAACACCTTCCTGATCTGTCCGCCCTCCGGACTGCATCCGCAGACCCTCAAGCGCCCCGGTGCGTCGCCGCCCCGTCGGTGAAGGGCCTTCTAGAGAAACCCCCCGACCCCCGCAACTCGATTCTCGCACAAAACCCCAAAAAAATCCCGTGACCCAACGGAAAGATCAGAACAAACACAAAATATGTACAGAAAAATGAAGAAGACACCAAATGTGGAAAAAGACCCCGAGCTAGATGACCCAGGGCCCGTCGCGCAGGAAGACGAGGGAAGGCGAGTTCAGCGCAGGAAGCTCTTCAGCTCCAGCGACCCGTCCGCCACCAGCGCCGGATCGGGGCTCTTGCCTGCCTCGAGCAGCCGCTTTGCGGTCATGTAGGCGCGCGGATCGTTCATCGCATCGCACGCCAGAAGCGTTCCGCCCTTGTAGTACCAGTGCGACTGCGAGCCCTCGCGCACGCCCGGACGGAGCACCACGCGGTCATGGCCGCGGCTGAGCCCCGCGATCTGCAGCGCCAGGTCGTACTGGTCCGACCAGAACCACGGCGCCGGAACATAGGGCGCCTGCGCCCCGAGAATGTTGCGCGCCACGGTCTCCGCCTGGTCGACGGCGTTCTGCACGCTCTCCAGCAGGGTCGGCGCCCCGCGGAAGGAAAATTCGGCGCAATCCCCGGCCGCCCAGATGCCCGGCGCCGAGCTCCGCCCGAATTCGTCGACCAGGATGCCGCCGGCAACCGACAGCCCCGCCGCGACGGCCAGATGCGGGACGCAATTCGCGCCGATTCCGGCGATCACGAAATCCGCCGGAAGATGGGTGCCGTCGGCCAGCTCGACGCCGTCGACCCGGTCCGTGCCGGTCAGCCGGGCGATCGGCGCGTTCACGCGGATCTCCACGCCGCGGCTTTCGTGCAGCGCATGGATATAGGCCGCGGTCTCTTCTGACGCCACCCGCCGCAGGATGCGGTCCGAACGCTGCAGCAGCACGACCTCCAGCCCCTTCGAGCGCGCCACCGCAGCAGCTTCCAGCCCGACATAGCCGCCGCCGATCACCACCAGCCGCCGGCCCGGGACGAATTCGCCTTCGCAGGCATCGATGTCGGCCAGCTTGCGGATTGCATAGACGCCGCCGAGATTGCCGCCCTGCTCCGCCGGCACGCGGACCGGGTCGGCACCGGTGCAGATCGCCAGCACGTCCCAGCCGATATTCTCGCCCTCCAGCGCCACCGTGCGCGCGGCCGGGTCGATCGCGGTCACCGGCGCACCGAGCTTCAGCGCGATGCCCTGCTCCTCGTAGAAGGAGCGCGGGCGGAAATAGAGCCGTTCCTTCTCCATCTCGCCCAGCAGGTACTTCTTCGACAGCGGCGGCCGCTGGTAGGGCGGCTCGGGCTCGTCGCCGATCAGCGTGATCCTGCCTGCGAACCCCTCGTTCCTGAGCTTCGATGTCAGGCTGAACCCGGCCTGGCCCGCCCCGATCACGACCACATGCTCCATGGCGTCTTCCGTTCCTTCCGCGGGCCGCTGCCCGCTTTCTTCCTTCAGTAGACCCGGCCCAGCTTCAGCTCTTCCTCGCCGAGCGGCGCGAGCATTTCCGCGACATCGGCCGGCGGCACCTCGCCCGGCGCGCCGTGCCGCCAGGCCGGCGACTCGTCGCGGTCGATGATGCGGGCGCGGATGCCCTCCACCAGATCGCCGAGGGTCAGCGCGCGGTAGCCGAATCGGAATTCCTGGGCCAGCGCCAGGGCCAGTCCGCCGCCGCTGCGCAGGTTGCGGATCATCGCCAGCGAAGCCGCCATCGACAGCGGCGCATTGCGACGGATCGCGGCCGCCGCCTTGCGCGGGGCGTCGAACTCCATCTCGTCCAGCGCCTCCAGGATGCGGCCGGTGCCGCCGAGCGCGAAGGCGCTGTCGATCCAGCCACGGTCCTCGGCGAGGCTGCTCTGCGGCGCGGGCTCCGCCAGGTCGGCCACCGCCGAGACCGTGCCCTTGGACAGCTTCTTCACCAGGTCCGGCCAGCGCTCCCGCGGCAGGTAGTGATCGGCAAAGCCGGCAAGGACCGCGTCGCCCGGTCCCATCCGCTCGGCGGCCAGCGCCAGGAATTCGCCCAGATGGCCCGGCGCCTGGGACAGCAGCCATGTGCCGCCGACATCCGGGATCAGCCCGATCGAGCATTCCGGCATGGCCAGCCGCGAGGTTTCGCAGACAACCCGGTGCGAGGCATGGCAGCCAATGCCGACGCCGCCGCCCATGGTGAAGCCCTGCATCAGGCTGACCACCGGCTTGGGATATTCGGCAATCTTCAGGTTCAGCCGGTATTCGTCGCGCCAGAAATTGCGCGGGGCGGCAAAGTCGCCCGCCCTGGCCGCGTCGTGCATGAAGCGCAGGTCGCCCCCGGCAGAGAAGGCCTTGTCGCCCTCGGCATCGATCAGCACCAGCGCCACGCCGTCGTCGCGGCTCCAGTCGTCGAGCGCGCGTTCGATCTCGAGGCACATGGCATGGGTCAGCGCATTCAGCTTGTCCGGTCGGTTCAGCGTGATCCGCCCCGCCGCGCCGTCAACCCGCAGGATGATGTCAGCCATGGGCCGGTCCCGGGCCCTCGCCCGCTGCGCCGGTAGCCGGCCGGTTTGCGTCCGTGAACATGCGCATCTCCAGTTTCTGGCGGGACATTGGCCGAAAGCGGGACGGGATTCAAATGCAGCCACGCCGCAGGGCAGAAAGCCCCGCGGAGCCGTCCGGCTTCACCTTATGGCAGGATCTGGGCGCTATCCGGACATGGCCGGACGGAGGAGGCCGGCCCCGATGCGCGATCCGAAAGCGGCGCTGCGGCGCGCCGCGCTGCTCCTGTGTCCCGTTTTCTGGAGCCTGGCCGCGATGGCCGAGCCGGACTTCACGGTGCTTCCGTCCGAGGACGCTCCCGCCCGGTCCACCGCGCTGGTGCTGCTGCCGCCCGGCGGGTCGGAGGCTGCACTGCCCCGCCTCGCGCCGCTGGCACGGATGCATGCGCTGGTGCTTGCGGCGGAATTGCCTCCGCCCGGGACCAGCGCCGATTGCGGCGCGGAATTCGCAGCGATTCTCGATGCCGCCGCCGCGCGGCAGTCCGAGGCCGGGGCGCTGCCGCGCGCGCCGGTCGTAATCGGCTTCGGCGCGGCAGCCGGGTCGGCGCACGAGCTCGCGCGGCGCCATCCCGACCGGGTCAAGGGGCTGGTCACGCTGGCCGCGGCCCCGCCCGTCGGCTGCGGCGCGACCGCAGCCGGCGCAAAGGCACCGGTGCGCTGGCATCTGGCCGGACCGGCAGGGGCGGCCTCCTACGGCGACGGCATTCCCGGCACCCGCCGCTACGAGCCGACAGAGCAGGATCCCGATCCGCTGATCCCCGCATATCTGGCGCTCGCGGGCATGGACCATGCCTATGACGCAGGCGGCAACGGCGGCATCGCCACCGACCTGCCCGTCACCCTGCATCCCGCCCCGCCGGGCAAGGGCGGCAGCCGGTACGCGATATTCCTTTCCGGCGACGGCGGCTGGGCGCGATTCGACGACAGGATCTCCGACCTGCTGGCCGGGGACGGCATGCCGGTGCTGGGCATCTCGTCGCTGAAATACCTCTGGACGGCAAAGACCCCCGAAGGAATCGCTGCCGATCTCGCCCGGCTCGACCGCGCGGCCGCCGGACGGCTGGGCCGCGACCGGGTGGTGCTCATCGGCTTTTCGATGGGAGCGAGCGTCCTGCCCTTCGCCCTGCCCCACCTGCCGCCCGATCTGGCCCGGCGGCTGGACGGCGTCATCCTGCTGTCGCCCGAGGAACGCACCGGGTTCGAGATCGTGATCGGCGGCTGGCTCGGCAGGCAGACCGGCAGCTCCGACGTGGTCGCCGCGCTCGATGCGCTGCCGCCGCAGATCCGCGTGCTCTGCCTCCATGGCGACGCCGACAAGGCCAGCGCCTGTCCGCATGCCTCTGGCCCGACCTTGGAAAAGGCCACCTTGCCGGGCGGGCATCACATGGAAAACGACCATGCCGGGCTGGCGGCGCGGATCGCCGGCTTCCTGGATCCCTGACGTTCAGGCCAGCTGCACGTCCACCCCGGCCCAGGCCAGCCAGACCGCGGCAGTCCAGGTGAAGGAGCCGCCGCCCGCTGGCGCGCCGTCGCGCGGATCGAAATACTCGGCGAACCCATGGCTGGCGATCAGCCGCCCGGTCATCTGCCGGAGCGCCGGACCCTGCGGATAGCCGAAATCCTCCAGCCCCATGCCGACCAGCATGTTGAGCACGCCCCAGACCGGCCCGCGCCAGTACCGCTTGGGATCGAAGCGCTCGTCCTGCAGCGCGAGGCTCGGCACGCCATAGGGCAAGGGCCGCAGCACCTGCATCAGCGTCTCGGCCAGGTCCGGCCGGTCGATCCCGCCATACCAGGCGAGAAAGGACGCATTCGACAGCGTCCCGGAGAATGCGCCGTCCAGCGCGTTCTTCGAGTCGTAGGCGCCGATCTCCGGGTTCCACAGCGTCTCCGCGCCCTGCTCCAGCATCTGCAGGTCGTTCCACAGGCTCGCCGTCGGCAGCCCCTGCTGCTCGCCCAGCCAGATCAGGTCGCGCACGCCGCGCATCAGCGTGAAGGTCATGGTCGGATCGGCGACGAAGAAGGGCTGGTCCACCGCCATGCTGGGCGCGTGCCAGCCCAGCCGCCGGCCGCGCTGCACCAGCCAGATATAGCGGTCGTAATCGTCCTTGGTCGGGCGCATCGCGGCATGGACATGGTCGAGGTCGCGACGCACGTAATGGCCGACGTCATGCGGGTCGATCGCCGCCATCGCCTTGTCCCAGTCGGCGGCATTGTCGCGTCCGGATTCCCAGGGATGGGCGATGCAGATCGCGCCCTCGTGCTGGCGCCAGGCCATGAACCACTGCACCCAGCGGCGCATCGGATCGAAGAGCATCCGCACCGGCACCGCTCCCATCGCCGGGTTCGCCTCGTAGAGCCGCCGCGCGAAGCTCAGCGACACCGGCGGCTGGGTGATCCCCGACGACGGCAGCGGCCCGCGGCACTGCCAGACATCGGGACCGGGGAAATAGCCGGGATCGGGGCGGTGGAACAGGATATGCGGCACCATCCCGTCCATCCACTGGCCGGAATAGAGGATCTCCAGCTCCCGCCAGGCCCGCGCCGGATCGAAGGCGGCAAAGCCGAGCGCGGCGAAGGCGCTGTCCCAGTTCCATTGATAGGGATAGAGACCATGGGTCGGTATCGTGTAGCCGCCCCGGTCGTTGTCGCGCATGATCTGGATCGCGCGCCTGTCGAGTTCGTCCTTGATTGCCTGCATCACCTGCTCCGGCCGCGGACCGTCTGCGCGGACCGTTCCATTTTGATGGCCCCGTTCCGCCGCCGGGACAAGCGGTCCAAACCGCGCGGGCGCGGATTCCGGCCCGGATTTTCGGCAAATGCCTTTGGATCGGGCAGGCGCCTCAGCAGATCCGGGGCAGCTGTTCGCCGACCAGCATGTCGACGATGCGCGCGCCGCCGAAGAGGGTGCGCATCGTCACCCGGCCGGGGCCGCCCTCGACCGCACTGCCGATGACCGCCGCGCCCTGTCCCGCTTCCGTCGCGCGCATCGCGGCCAGCGCCGCCCCGGCCTGCGCCTCCGGCACGAACAGCACCAGCGTCCCTTCATTGGCGAGATACAGGGGATCGAGCCCGAGGATCTCGCACATGCCCTTCACCTCCGGGCGCAGCGGCAGGCCGGTCTCGCCGATCTCGATGCCGACGCCGGCAGCCGCTGCCAGTTCGTTCAGCGCCGAGGCCAGCCCGCCCCGGGTCGCGTCGCGCGCCGCGCGCACGTCGGCAACCTGCAGCACTGCCTCCATCAGATGGCCAAGCCCCCGGCAATCCGAGACGATATCCGCGGACAGCATCATCTCGCCCCGCGCCGCCAGAATCGCCGCGCCGTGATCGCCGAGCACGCCGTTGACGATGGCGACATCGCCCGGACGGATCCGCTCCGCCGCCAGCTCGCGCCCCGGCGGGATGACGCCGACGCCCGACGTGGTGACGAACACCTTGTCCGCAGAGCCGCGCCCGACCACCTTGGTGTCGCCGGTGACGATCCGCACCCCTGCCTTCTCCGCCTCTGCCGCCATCGAAGCCACGATCCGGCGCAGCAACGCGATCTCCGTGCCCTCCTCGATGATGAAGGCCGCGGACAGCCACAGGGGCTGCGCCCCGCCGACGGCCAGGTCGTTCACCGTGCCGCAGACCGCGATCCTGCCGATGTCGCCGCCCGGAAATTCCACCGGATCGACCACGAAACTGTCGGTGGTGAAGGCCAGCCGCGCGCCGGGGGCCTGCAGCGCCGCGCAGGTCAGGCGCGCCTGGTCCTCCATGCCCATCGGCTCGAAGACGGACGTGAAGACGCTCTCGATCAGGTCGCGCATCGCCTTGCCGCCGCCGCCATGGGCCAGCGTGACGCGCTCGCCGAGAAAGGCTGTATCCTTGGGCATTGCTTTCTTCCTCTGCCGCTGGGCCGGGGGAGGGATCCGGGGAGGGGGCATGCCCCCTCCCCTATTCTGCCGCCGCCCGCGCGCCTCCGTACTGGTAATAGGCCGCGCAGGCGCCCTCGCTCGACACCATCAGCGCGCCCAAGGGCATCTCCGGCGTGCAGCCCTTGCCGAAATGCGGACAGGCCGTGGGCTTCAGCCGCCCCGTCATCACCTGGCCGCAGGCACAGCCCCCGGGCTCCTCGACCACGCGGGACGCCGCACCGTAGCCGATGCCGAATTTCGCTTCGGCGTCGTAGCCGCGATAGGCCGCCCGGATGCGCAGCCCGCTTTCGTCGATCTCGCCGAGGCCCCGCCATTCGAAGCTCGGCCGCATCTCGTAGACATCGTCGATCGCCGCAAGGCTGACCGGGTTGCCATGCTCGGGCACGACGCGGGCATACTGGTTTTCCACTTCGGTGCGGCCGTCGCGGATCTGCTCGACCACCATCAGCACGGACTGAAGCAGGTCCAGGGGTTCGAACCCGGCGACGACGATCGGCTTGCCGAAGTCATGGGCGATGAAGTCGTAGGGATGGATGCCGATCACCATGCTGACATGGCCGGGCCCGACGAAGCCGTCGAGCAGCATGTCGGGGTCCGACAGCAAGGCGCGCAGGGGCGGCGGAACGGTGATGTGGTTGCAGAAGACCGAGAAATTCCCCAGCCCTTCGCGCGCCGCCTGCTGTATCGACAGCGCGGTCGAAGGCGCCGTGGTCTCGAAGCCCAGCCCGAAGAACACCACTTCGCGATCCGGGTTCCTCCGCGCCAGTTCCAGCGCGTCGAGCGGCGAATAGACCATGCGGATATCCGCGCCCTCCGCCTTCGCCTGGATCAGCGATTTCTCCGTCCCCGGCACCCGCATCGCGTCGCCGAAGGTAGTGAAGATCACCTCGGGCCGTTCCGCAATGGCGATGCAGTCGTCGACCCGGGCGCGCGGCAGCACGCAGACCGGGCAGCCGGGGCCGTGGATGAACTCGATTCCGGGATGGGTCAGCTTGTCGAGCCCGTAGCGGAAGATCGCATGCGTGTGCCCGCCGCAGATTTCCATGATGTGCAGGGGCTTTTCCGCCGTCGCGCCGATCTGGACCACGACCTCCGCGATCTTCGCCAGAACTGCCTTGGCCGCCTTCGGGTCGCGGAATTCGTCCATGTATCTCATGCGCGTTCCCCCAGCGCCGCGTCGCCGGCCGCCATCGCCTCCAGCGCTTCCTGCGCCTCGCCGAGCTCGCGCAGCGCCTCCAGCGTCGCGGCGGCCTCGTCCTCGTCGATCAGCGCCATGGCAAAACCGACATGGATCAGCGCCCAGCGGCCCACCAGCGTCTCCAGCGGACCGCTCGCCACGCAGGCGACATTGACCTCGCGGCGCACGCCCGAGACTTCGGCCATCGCCATCTGTCGCGCTTCGTCGGTCACCGCGACGATCCGGCCGGGAATTCCAAGGCACATCTCTCAGTCCTCCTCGACCCGGTTCGGTTCCGGGATGCCATAGCGCTCGATCTTCGCCCTGAGGCCCACGCGCGACAGGCCCAGCTCGGCCGCCGCACGGCTCTTGTTCCATTTCAGCCGGGTCAGCGTCTCGCGCAGGATGCGCATCTCGATTTCCTCGACCCGGTCCTTCAGCGTGCCGGTCCCGGCCAGCACCCGGTCGAACGACGGATCCGAGCCCTCCCGCGACGGCGTCGCCTGCAGGATATGGCGCGAGATCAGCTCGGGACCCAGCACCGTGTCCTGGCTGAAGATCAGCATCCGCAGCATCTCGTTTTCCAGCTCGCGCAGGTTGCCGGGCCAGTCATGGTTTCCGAGGAAGGCCAGCGCGTCATCCGACAGCCCGTGCACGATCTTGCCGTGCCGCGAGGCCGCGTCGAACAGCGCCTCATGAGCCAGCATGCCCAGATCCTTCAGCCGCGAACGGAGCGGCGGCACCGACAGCGAGGCCGCTGCCAGCGCGTAATACAGATCCTCGCGGAACTCCCCCTCGCCGACGGCGGCCCGCAGGTCGCGGTGGCTGCACGCGATCAGCCGCACGTCGCAGCGCTGCATCTCCGCCGCACCGATCGGGCGGAACTGCTGGTTGAGCGCGACCGGCAGTAGCTTCAGCTGCATCAAGGGGCTCAGGCTCTCGACGCCGTTGAGGATCAGCGTCCCGCGCTCGGCCTTCTGGATCAGGCCGATCTTGTTGACCTGCAGCCCCGGCAGCGCCCCGCGGCGCGCGCCGAACAGCTCCAGCTCCAGAAGGTCGTCCTCGACGCCGACCAGCGTGATCTCGTGGCAGGGCCGGTCCGATCTCAGCGAGGCGTAATGCATGGCACGGGCCAGTGCCGCCTTGCCGGTCCCCGGCTCGCCCGCGATCAGCACCGGAACGTCGAAGCTGGCGAATTGCCTCGCCTGCTCCACCACCGCGTTCATCGGACTGTCCGGGCCGCGCAGCACCTTCTCGAAGCCCAGCCCTTCGCGCAGCGCCTTGCGCTGTTCCTCGAGCTTGGTTTCCACCGAGCGGCTGAGATAGCGCATTTCCAGCGAAAGCTGCTCGTGCTCGCGGTTCAGCCGGAACAGCTGCGCGGCGTTCTTTGCCACCATGATCAGCTGGTCGGGATGCCAGGGCTTGGTGACGATCTGGTAGATCCCGGCCTCGTTGATCGCGGCGATCATGTCGGCGGTCTCGGTATAGCCGGTGATGATGATGCGGATCACGTCCGGCCAGCGGTCGCGCACCTCCGAGAGGAACTCGACCCCGGTCTGGCCCGGCATCCGCTGGTCACAGAGGATGACCTGGACGAACTGCTCCTCCATCACCTTCATCGCCTCGGCGGCGTTGGGCGCGGTGAAGCAGTCGAACTCGTCCTCCAGCGCCATCCGCATCGAATGCAGCGCGTGGTCCTCGTCATCGACAAGCAGGATGGTGGGCAGGCTGGTCATCCCGCCAGCTCCGCCTTCTCGGCAAGGCGTTCCCGCAGCCAGCCCAGCCAACCCGCCATGCCCTCGCCGGTGCGCGCCGAGACCCGCAGGACCTCGATCCCCGGATTCACCCGGCGCAGGTTCTCCTCGTAGAGGCCGAGATCGACGTCGCAATGCGGGGCAAGGTCGGTCTTGTTCAGGACGGCGAGCCGCGCAGCGGTGAACATGTCGGGATATTTCAGCGGCTTGTCCTCGCCCTCGGTCACCGAGAGGATCGCCACCTTGGCATCCTCGCCCAGATCGAAGGCCGCCGGGCAGACCAGATTGCCGACATTCTCGATGAAAAGCAGGCTGCCCGGCTTCAGCTTCAGGTGCTCCAGCGCATGGCCGACCATGTGGCCGTCCAGGTGGCAGCCCTTGCCGGTATTGACCTGCACCGCCTGCGCGCCGGTGGCGCGGATGCGCTCGGCATCGTTGGCGGTCTGCTGGTCGCCCTCGATCACCGCCAGCGGCTGGTCCCCCAGCGCCTCGATGGTCTTGCAGAGCAGCGTCGTCTTGCCCGAGCCCGGCGAGGAGACGAGATTCAGCGCAAGCACGCCGCGCCCGGCGAAGAACGCGCGGTTCACCGCGGCATAGCCGTCGTTCTTGGCGAGGATCGAGGTCTCGACCTCGATGATCCGCTCCTGCGTCATGCCCGCGACGGCCACGCCGGCGGCGCCTTCGCCGAAATGCAGGTCGCCATGGCCGTGATCATGATGATGGCGATGCCCGTGGCCATGATCGTGATGGCCCTCGACCGTGGCGTCCCCGCATCCGCAAACCGTGCACATCAGGCTACCTCCAGATCCTTGATCCGCATTTCGTCCCCGCCGACCGGCATCAGCTTGCCCCCGCCGCAGCGCGGGCAGGGATCCAGGCGGTCCGCGATCTCCACTTCGATCATGCAGTCGAAGCACATCGCCTTGCCAGGCAGGTCGATCATCTCCAGCACCGCGCCCTCGGCGACGGTGCCGCGCATCACCACCTCGAAGGCGAATTCCAGCGCGGGCTTCTCGACGCCGGCGAACTTGCCCAGTTCCACCCGGACGCGGCGCACATGGCCGATCGCATGGATTCGGGCCTGTTCCTCGATCACGTTGCAGATGCCTTCGCAGAGCGACATCTCATGCATGGATTTCCTCCTTGAGGGTCACAGGCTGGCACGGGTCGAGCACGGCGAGCAAGACCTGCTCCTGCCCCGGCGGACAGGTGGCAAGCGACCGCTCCAGGATGCCGCCGGGCGCCAGCAGGTGGTCGGTCGGCGTCCAGCGCCGGAACCGGGTCACGCGGCCGGCCTCATGGGCGGCCTCGACGGCATAGAGCCCGCGCGACGCGGGCACGATGGCCACGCCCTGACGCGGCCGGACATGTGCAGGCAAAGGGGAGGAGAGAGCGAGCACACGCGCCAGCACGCGCCAGAGCGGACCCCGCCCGTAGCGGGCGGAAACGTGGCGCATCAGCGGGGAGGAGAGGTGCTGCGCAGCCACGGTATTCTCAAGTCGGCCAGAGGTGGTCATTCCGGCCGCCGAGGGCAAGGGCAGTTCCCCTGCTGCTGCGGCGCCTTCCGGAAACCTGAGGGAAATTTCCCTCAGGATGACGGAAACCGGGCAGGAACCGGCCAGGAAATCCCCGAATTCCGGACAGTTCCTGACGAATAGTTGAAGCGCGCCGGCCAGCCCCATCGGGTCGGGATGCACCGGCAGGCCGAGCGCCCGCGGCAGGATCACCCCCAGATGCAGCGCGTGGTCGCGGGCGATGTCACGGGACAGCGCCTCTAGGTCGCCTGCGCTCACGGGCAGGTCCAGCGCCAGGCGGATGGCGATCCGCTGAGAGGCGCGGCAGAGCGAGAAGATCCGCGGCAGCAGCTCGGCCGCCTCCTCCACCGGTTTCCCGGTCAGGAGCCGGTCCACCGGCAGGGGCGCCGGGGTCTCGAAGCCGAGGGCTGCCGCGGACATGGTCACTCTCCCAGTCCGGCGGTGATCACCCGGCGGCGCGTCGGCTCCCCGGGCAGGTCCGGCGCCTCGGTCGCGGCCAGCTCGGCCTCGCGGGCGGCACGGATCTCGGCGCTGCGGTCGGTTTCGGCGCGGTGCTCCTCCTGGAAGAGCGCGACCATCACCGCGCGGGCGACCTCGACGGCATGGGCATGGCTGGGGAAGTCCCCCATCGGCGAAAACAGCGAGCAGGCTTTGTAGCCGCCGAGGATCCCGCGGGTGTTGTGGATGAATTCGTACTCGCCCGAAGGGAAAGAGATGACCTCCTTCTCGCCCGCCGCCAGACCGGACCAGTCCTCGCCCTCGGCTGGCAGCAGCACCAGGTTCATGAACCAGGGCGAGATCAGCACGCCGAGAGGACGGCCGTCGCAATATCGGAAGCCCACGGCCTCGACCCGCAGGAGCTTGTTGACCATCGGCACGTCGCGCATCTTGCCATGCCAGATCTCGCTGAACTCGTCCTCAAGCCGCTGCATCAGCGGCGCCAGGCGCTGCGCCTCCAGCACGGCCTCGGCGCCGGGGTCTTCCTGGACGATGAACTGCTCCTTCGGCGCGCCGCAATTCGGGCAGGACCAGTCCTCGGGCAGCGCCATGAAGGGCGTGCCCTCCAGCACCTGCCGCGTGTCGTCGCCCTCGGCCGGATCGTAGGGGGTCCAGCAGATCTTGCATTCCATGATCGCCAGCGGGCTGATCTTGTCGTTCGCTCCCAGGTAGGAGCCCTCGAAGCCGCTCATCGGATCGCCTCGATCACGTCGCGGATGCGGCGCGCGCTGTCGGCCAGATCCTCGGGCGCGGCGATGGCGGTCTCGGGCATGGCGGTGACTTCGAACGTGTCGAGGATCAGCGTGTCCATCGAGTTGTAGAACTGCACGCGCCAGACCTGCGGCAGGCCGGTCGCGGTGATCCGGCAGTTGCCGTAGCCGCGCGACAGGATCTCGGACGAGCCCAGCCCCAGCGCGGCATCGAGCCAGGCGAGGTCCTCCTCGGTATGCGGCAGCAGCGTCAGGTTGACGACATGCAGCCCGGTCCCCGGCGTCCAGCATGCCGAGCGGTCGAAGAGCTCCACGGCAAGCGGCGGCGCATTGACCACGCCCGGCGCCAGCGGCGTCTTCGGCCCCGTGGCAGCGCGGCGCGGCGCGAAGGCGCGGTCCTGCGCGGCGGCGGGCACGGCGCCGACCTCGACGCAATCCAGGCCCTCGCCCTTCAGCGCCCAGACGCCGGCGAAGACGCTTTCCTGCACCGCCATGGCCGGCACGCCATGGAGCCGCATCGCGACTTCGCCATGGCCCAGCGTCTCGGCCATCAGGCGGCGGCCGGCCGGGTCGAGCCGCGACAGGTCGAAGCGTGCCTTGCCGCCGTCGATCGCCACCAGGCCGGCGGCATCGGCGATCCTGCCCAGAAGCTCCAGCGCGGCGGAAACGTCTTCCTCGGGCGCATCCGGAACATGCATGGAATAGGACCGCATGTTCTGCGGCAGTTCCATGTAGGCCAGTTCCTGCCCGTCCTCGGCGGCGGGCTGCGATCCCGGGCCGAAGCCGATCGGCGGCATGTGGAAATTCGAGACCATGGCTTACCTCACGCGGCGGCTGGCTGGGACAGGATGGACTGGATGCGGCGGATGTAGTCGTCCCAGTCGCGCACCTTGGCGATGCCCGAGACGAAGGAGCCGTCGCGCCAGAACAGCAGGCTGGGGGCCTTCAGCACCCCGGTGTCCTGGCGCAGCGCGCTTTCCACCGCATCCGAGGCCACGGCGCAGTCGAAGGCGCGCTGGAAGACCATGTGCAGCTCGGGGAGGATCACCGCCACGTCGGCACTCTCCAGGTTGCGCTTGGGATCGCCCGGCACGAAGACAACGTGCCAGCCGGGGCCGGAGGTGTAGGCAGCGACATCTTCGGGGGTTTCGAGGCGCGGCCAGCGGAACTCGGTGGTCAGGCGGTCGATCAGCGGATGGATCATGGCGTCCTCAGGCGGTTTTCCGGCCAGCGGCATGCGCGGCCTGCAGATGGGGGGGGAGCTGCGGCTCGCGCGCTTCGAGATCGGCGAAGGCAGAGCCCAGGCCGCCGCCCGACATCAGGCTGCGCAACCCGTCGAGCGCGTCGGAGATCTTCAGGGCTTCCGCCTCGGAAATCACCTCGCGCGCGGCGCCGAGGAAGGTCAGCACCCAGGTGCCCGGCGCGACCCAGCCGGTGAGCGACAGGTCGATCAGCTCTTCGTCGCGGCCGTCGGTGGCGCGGGCGGCAATGCCGTCGCATTCGAGGATCTGCATCGGGACGCCAAGGCACATGGATCAGCCCTCCGCCGGAAAGAAGCGGTCGTCGCCGGTGCGGCAGGCCTCGTCCTCGGAGGGCCGGCCCTCCTCGTAGGCGCTGCGCAGGATGGCGCGGTCGGCAAGCATCGAAGTGTCGCCTGGCCCCGGCTCGGCGCAGACGCCCTCGCGCGCCAGCATCTCCAGCGCGATGCAGATGGCCGGATCGATCTGCGCGGCCACCGGGGCGCGCAGCCCGCCGCCGTAATCCTCCAGCTCCTCGGGCTGGCAGCCGATCAGGATCAGGCGTCCCGGGCAGTAGCCCATCAGCGTCGCGGTGGAGATCACCTCCTGGAAACCGGTCTGGTGCAGACTCATCTTCTTGGCGCCCATGAATTGCGGCACCTCTGCATCCTCGACGATCTTCAGCATGCCGGGCTCCAGCCCGTAATCCACCGCATCGAAGACCACGAGGATATCTGCCTCCTCGAGGAAGGGCAGCAGGTAGAGCCCCTGCGTGCCGCCGTCGAGCACCGTCACCTCCGGGCCGAAGCGCCAGCGCTCGCAGAGCCGCTCGACGCAGCGCACCCCGAAGCCCTCGTCGGCCCAGAGCACGTTGCCGATCCCAAGGACCAGTACCCTCGTCATGTGCGGAGCCCTCCCAAGCTTGCGGCAAGGCGGCAAGCCGCTTGCCATCTGGCACGTTCCGGAAAGCTATCGCCGGGGGCTGCGCAATATAAGTTTCCACTTCCCCCGGCCCCGGAAAACTTAATGTTCTGAAATATAAATGGTTTCTCCAGGAAGCAGGTTCTCGCGCGGCCAGCCGAATGGAAACTTTCTTTCCACTATTTCTCAATACCGGTCACGTGGAAAGCAGAAAGGGGAGCGGCTTGCACGCTCCCCTTTCGATTCACTGCCCGGATGCCAATGCGGTTGTCACCCGCGGCGGTCGTCCTTGAAGGTCCGCGTCCCCGAGATCATGGTCGAGACCATGGACTGGCGGGACATGATGTCCTCGCGGATCGCCGCGTAGATGTGGATGATCATGAAGACCACGATCGCCCACATGCCGAGGTGGTGCAGCGAGTGGATGATCTGGCTGTTGCCGCCCCAGGTCAGCACCCAGCCGAAGAAGAACGACATCCAGCTGCCCTGCCCCAGCCCCTCGGAATAGAGCGCGAAGCCGGTGACGATCATGAAGCTCAGCCCCAGCGTCATGAAGAAGAACATCGCCGTCTGAGCCAGCGGGTTGTGGCCGACGTATTTCTTCGGCTCCCTTTCCAGGAACAGGTACCAGCGCAGCTCGAACAGGATTTCCTTCCACCAATGCGCGCTCCAGACCGGCAGGACGAAGAGCTGCCGCGCATGGTGGTTGCCGACGAAGGCCCAGTAGATCCGCCCGAGGAAGCCTATGGCCAGGATCTGCCCCGCCGCGAAATGGGCGAAGCGGATGTAGCCGAAGACGAACTGGTGCGTCGCCTCGGCGATCTGCATCGAGGGCGGCGGCGAGCCGATGAACCAGCCGGTGAAGATCAGCACCATGATGCAGGCGGCGTTGACCCAGTGCCAGATCCGCACCGGCGCCTCGTAGACATAGACCGAGCTGTGCTTGCGCAGCGACTCCAGATCGGCCGCGGTCGCATCCCCGGCGATCCTTGCCCCGGCGGGGCCGTGATCGGCATCGTCACGCATCGCGCCGCTCCCTCCGGCGGACGATCCGGCGCAGGACCTCCCCCGCCGCGAAGGCGGCGAGGACGGTCGCGGCCAGGTGGTCCGGCTGGGACAGCCAGTGGCTGCCCGGTTCCGCCCCGTGGCCCGGATGGGCCAGGACGGCCGCCGGAACCAGGGCAAGCAGGATAGTCAGAACGGTCTTCATCTTGGTCTCCTCCCTCAGCGGACCTTGACGGTGGCCATCTCCTCGCCCTCGGGCGACATGACATGGGTGGAACAGGCGAGGCACGGATCGAAGCTGTGCAGCGTGCGCAGGATCTCGACCGGCTCCTCGGGGCGCTCCATCGGCGTGTTCATCAGGCTGGCCTCGAAGGCGCCGATATTCCCGGCCGTGTCGCGCGGCGAGCCGTTCCAGGTCGTCGGCACCACGCACTGGTAGTTCTCGATCCGGCCGTCCTTGATCTTGATCCAGTGGCCGAGCGCGCCGCGGGGCGCCTCGGTCATGCCGACGCCCTTGGCTTCCTTCGGCCAGGTGGACGGATCCCATTTCTCGACATTCGCCGTGCTCTCGTCGCCGTTCCTGATGTTGGCGATGAGCTTGTCCATGAAATGCTGCTGCAGGCGCGAGCAGTACTCGGATTCCAGCGCCCGTGCCGCGGTCCGGCCCAGCGTGGAGAACACCGCCTCGAAGGGCAGGTCCATGGTGCGCAGGAGCCCGTCGACCTGGGACTTGATGTCCTCGTGCCCCTTGGCATAGCCGACGATGTAGCGGGCGAGCGGGCCCACCTCCATCGCGTGGCCCTTCCAGCGCGGCGCCTTGATCCAGGAATATTTCGCGGCCTCGTCGAGCTCCTCGATATTGGTCCGCGTGCCCTTGGCATTCGGCCCCAGCTCGTATTTCGCCTCGGTGACGCCATCCCAGGGATGCAGCCCCTTGCCCGGCTCGCCATAGGTGTACCAGCTGTGGTCGACGAATTCCTGGACCTGCTCGGGATCGCGCGGATCGACGTCATGCACCTCGTTCAGGTTGCCGCTGATGATAGCGCCGCGCGGCAGGTGCAGCTGCTCGGGGCTGAAATCGTTCGGGTGCTCGGGGATGTCGCCATAGGCCAGGCAAGCCTGCGAGCTGAGCCCGCCGCCATAGAGCCAGTTGCGGTAGAAGCCGCCGATGGCGATGACGTCCGGGATGTAGACGTTGCGGTTGAATTCCAGGCCCTGCTGGATGATCGACTGGACCAGGTTCAGCCGTTCCATGTTGATCGCGCCGACCGCGCCCGTGGAATGCACGTTGATCGGACAGGGCACGCCGCCGACCAGCCAGTTCGGATGCGGGTTCTTGCCGCCGAAGATGGTGTGGACCTTGACGATCTCCTTCTGCAGGTCAAGCGCCTCGAGATAGTGGGTCGTCGCCATCAGGTCCGCCTCGGGCGGCAGCTTGTAGGCGGGGTTGTCCCAGTAGCCGTTCTTGAACAGGCCGAGCTGGCCCGATTCCACGAACTGCTTCAGCCGGTTCTGCACGTCGCGGAAATAGCCGGGAGAGGACAGCGGATGCGACGGGCTGACCATCTGCTGCAGCTCGCTGGTCGCCTTGGGATCGGCGCGCAGCGCATTCACCGGGTTCACCCAGTCGAGCGCGTGCAGGTGGTAGAAATGCACGATGTGGTCGTGGATCTGCAGCGCCAGCTGCATCAGGTTCCGGATCGAGTTGGCGTTGTCCGGGATCTGGATCCCCAGCGCGTCCTCAACCGAACGGACCGAGGTCAGCGCGTGGGTGCCGGTGCAAACGCCGCAGATTCGCTCGGTGAAGGCCCAGGCGTCGCGCGGATCGCGGCCCTTGAGGATGACCTCCAGCCCGCGCCACATGGTGCCGGTCGAGACCGCGTTGCGGATCACGCCGTTCTCGTCGACATTGACCTCGCAGCGCATGTGGCCCTCGATCCGGGTGACCGGGTCCACGACGATGCGCTTGCCTGAATTGTCCAGCTCGAAGCCGTTCGGAGTCTGCACGACCATGGCTTATGCGTCCTCGTTCTTGGTCTGGGACTTGCGCTGCGCGGATTTCAGCGCGGAGATCGCGGCATGGGCGGCGACGCCCGCGCCGACGACGCCGGCGGCGGTGGCGCCGATGCGGTCGGCATTCGACTCGACCCCGAACTGGGTCAGGTCGGTCACCCGGTCATAGAAGGTGCCCTGGTCCCAGAATCCGTCCTCGGAACAGCCGATGCAGCCATGGCCCGACTGGATCGGGAAGCTGACGCCCTCGTTCCAGCGCACGGTGGAGCAGGCATTGTAGGTGGTCGGGCCCTTGCAGCCCATCTTGTAGAGACAGTAGCCCTTGCGCGCGTTCTCGTCGTCCCACTGCTCGACGAACTGGCCGGCGTCGAAATGCGGGCGGCGGTAGCACTTGTCGTGGATGCGCTGGCCGTAGAACATCGCCGGGCGGCCCTGGCGGTCGAGCTCGGGCAGGCGGTCGAAGGTCAGCATGTAGGTGATCACGCCGGTCATCACCTCGGCGATTGGCGGGCAGCCCGGCACCTTGATGATCGGCTTGTCGGTGATGACCTTGTGGACCGGCGTGGCGCGGGTCGGGTTCGGCTTCGCCGCCTGCACGCAGCCGTAGGAGGCGCAGGCGCCCCAGCTGATGATCGCCTTGGCGTCCTTGGCGGCATGGCGCAGCTGCTCGACGAAGGGCTTGCCGCCGACGATGCAGAACATGCCGTCCTCGTTCAGGGGCGGGTTGCCCTCGACCGCGAGGATGTAGTTGCCCTTGTACTTCTCGATCGTCTCCTGCAGCGCGGCCTCGGCCTGGTGGCCCGCCGCCGCCATCAGCGTGTCGTCATAGTCGAGCGAGATCATCGACAGGACGACGTCCTTGGCCAGCGGATGCGCCGAGCGGATGAACGACTCCGAGCAGCAGGTGCATTCGAGGCCATGGACCCAGATCACCGGGGTGCGCGGCTTGGTCTCCATCGCATGGGCGATCTTCGGCACGAAGGAGGGCGCGAGCCCCAAAGCCGCCGCCGTCAGCGAGCAGTATTTCATGAAGCTGCGCCGGGTGATCCCCTGCCGCCGCATGACATCGTAGAAGGTCTCGATCTGGCTCACGCTGGCCCTCCCTCTGGTGGTCGCGGGCTCCGGATGCCATGGCATGCAGAGCGTCCGCCGCAGCAAAGCGCAGGCAGGGGCGCGGAACAAAGGAAAGCCGCAGGAAGTGCAACAGCCCCGGAAATGACGCCTTTCCAATGCGTTGCGGCCAATTTTCCGCAGCCGCGCCCGGTCAGGCGGCGACCAACCGACCAGAGCTGTGGTCAGGAACCTTCCGGGGCGATGACTCGGGCCGCCGCCACCAGTGCCTGTCCCAGCGCCAGCGATCCGTCATTGGCCGGGGTCCGGCGATGGAGCAGAACCGGCACGTCGCCGAGCGCCTTCACGGTCAGCTCGAGCAGCAGCGCGTTCTGGAAGCAGCCGCCCGACAGCGCCACCGCCCCGGCCCTGCCCCCGTCCACCAGCGCGCGCGCCGCGGCGGCAAAGGCCTGCGCCAGCCCGGCATGGAACCGCGCGGCCATGACCGCGGCCGGAACGCCGTTGCGGCGGTCCCCGGCCCAGGCCAGGAACAGCGGTGCCGGGTCGAGCGCCGGGAGCGGATAGGGATCGGCGACTGCCGCGGGCGCGGCGAGCGCAGCCGCCTCCAGCGCCATCGCCGCCTCGCCCTCGTAGCTCTGCCGCTCCGGCGCCAGCCCGCAGGCGGCGGCGAATGCGTCGAAAAGTCGGCCCGCAGAGGAGCACAGGGGCGCATTCAGCCCCTTCTCCACCGCCATCCGCAGCGGCGGCAGCGGCTTTCCCGGCAGCATCTCGTCGGCCAGACCGGCCAGCCCGGCCTGGTCGAGCCGTGCCAGCAGGTTGCGCCAGGGCTCCCGTCCCGCCATGTCGCCGCCGGGCAGCGCCGCGGGCCGCAGATGCGCCGTGCGTTCGAAGCCGCGGTAACCGCCCAGCAGCAGCTCGCCGCCCCAGACCGTGCCGTCCGCGCCCAGCCCCAGCCCGTCGAGCACGATCCCGGCGACAGGGCCGCCATCAATGGGCCAGAGATTTTCGCCCATGCACGCGGCCAGATGGGCGTGATGGTGCTGGACCCTGCTCACGGGCAGGCCCGTGGCCTCCGCATGTCGGCTGGCACGATACTCGGGATGCAGGTCGCAGGCAGCAAGCTCGGGGCGGTGATCGAAAAGCTCCGCATAGTCGCGGCAAGCCGCCTCGAACGCTTCCGCCGCCAGCGCGTCGTCGAGATCGCCCAGATGATGGCCGAGCAGCGCCTGATCGTTCTTCAGGAGGCAGATCGCCCCCTTCATCTGCCCGCCGAACGCCGCAACCTGCGGCGCGGCGCCGAAACCCGGCGGCAGGGGCAGCGTTCCCGGCACCCGGCCCCGGGCGCGACGCAGCACCATCGGCCCCTGCGGCGTGATCCGCTCGACGCCGTCATCGAGCCGCCGGGCAATGCCGCGGTCATGCATGAGCAAAGCATCGGCGAAGCCGGCAAGCTTCTCCCGCGCCTCGCAATTGCCGATGACCTGCGGCTCGCCCGAAAGATTGCCCGAGGTCATCACCAGCGGACGGCCGACAGCGGCGAGCAGCAGGTGGTGCAGCGGCGTCGATGGCAGCATGAAGCCAAGCCGCGGCTGGCCCGGCGCGACAGGCTCGGGCAGCGCGCAGCCCTGGCGTGCCAGCAGCACGACCGGCGCGGCCGGATCGGCAAGCAGCGCCTCCTCTTCTGCTGAGACATGGCAGAGCGCGCGGATCATCTCCATCGTGCCCATCAGCGCGAAGGGCTTCGACGGGCGGCGCTTGCGGGTGCGCAGACGCTGCACCGCCGCGCCCTGCGTCGCGTCCACCGCCAAATGGAACCCGCCCAGCCCCTTGATGGCGACCGTCTCGCCGGCCTTCAGCCGCGCCGCAGCCGCGCGGACCGGGTCTGGCGCGGCAGGCTCGATCCAGAGCCGCGGCCCGCAATCCGGACAGGCGACCGGCTGGGCGTGGAAGCGGCGGTCGGCGGGATCGGCATATTCGGCGGCGCAGGCCCCGCACATCGGAAAGGCCGCCATCGTGGTCTGCGCCCGGTCATAGGGCAGCCCGGTCAGGATGGCGAAGCGCGGCCCGCAATGGGTGCAGTTGGCGAAGGGATAGCCGTGGCGGCGGTCCGACGGGTCCATGATCTCGGCCAGGCAGGCCGGACAGGTGGCGGCATCCGGCGTCACCCGCGTCTCCGCCCCCGCCCCGCCGGAGGCGGCGATGGCGAAGCCTTCCGGCGCGGCGAACACGCAAGTCGCCGTCTCCACCGCGTCGATCCGGGCCAAGGGGGGCGCCTCGGCCTCCAGGGCCGCGAGGAACCCGGCCATGTCGCCGCCGGCCGCCCGGATCAGCACGCCCTCGGCATCGTTCAGCACTTCGCCGCGGAGACCGAAGCGCCGCGCCAGCTGCCAGACGTAGGGGCGGAACCCCACCCCCTGGACCTGTCCGCGGACGCGGATCTGCAGGCCGTCGATCAATGGACGGTGCAGTTCATGCAGGGATCGAAGCTTCGCACGATGTGCTGGACCGAAAGCGGCGTTTCCTCGCCCTCGGCCACCGGCGCGCCGACAAGGGCGGCCTCGACCGGCCCGGGCGTGCCGGAGGCATCGCGCGGGCTGAAATTCCATGTGGTCGGCGCGATGATCTGGTAGCCCGCGATGCGCCCGCCCTCGACACGGATCCAGTGGCCGAGCGAGCCGCGCGCCGCCTCGGAGAGCCCGACGCCCTCGCCCTCGCGCGGAAGCTCGGCGCGTTCCATGAAGCGTGACTCCGGCCTGAGCGCGGCAAGCGTGTCCTCCAAGAGCAGTTGCAGCCGCGCGATCTCCAGCAAGCGGCCGCCGACACGCGCGGTCACACCTGCCTGTTCGGCAAGCTCGCGCGCGAGGGGATGGCCAGCCACCGCCTGCCGGGCCAGTGCGCCGGTCTCGATCGCAAGGCCGCCATAGCGCGGCGCCTTGCACCAGCTATAGGCGGTCTCGCGCATGTCCTCGTCCGGCAGGGTCTCGCCCTGCATCGGATGCGCCGCGCCGCCCAGCATCCAGGAATGGCTGAGATCCTCGGCCACCATGGCCGGATCGGCGGGATGCAGCGCGCCGTCCCAAAGCCCGCCGGACCATCCCGGACCACCCGGCAGCGGATAGGCGCCCCAGCTGAGGAAGCGTCCGGGCCCGCGCCCCATCGCGGCCAGCCCCAGATCATCGGCGGCCCGCAGGAACAGCCCGGCATCGCCGGTCTCCCATGCCGCCATGGCCTCCGCCGTTTCCAGCGCCGCGAAGCTTTCCAGCGGCGCGCCGAAGAGCTGGCGTTCGAGGAAGGCGCGAGACTGGCGCAGGTCGGCCTGCATGCGGATCCGGTCGCGCGCGCTCGGCGCCCGCGTCACGCCGCCCGGCTGGATCGCCAGCGTGTGCGGCCATTTCCCGCCCAAGAGCCCGACGATGTGGAAAAGCCGCGCCCGCGCCTCCAGTGCCGCGCGCAGGCCAGAGCCCTCGGCGGCGGTGAAGCGCTCGGCCATCTGTCCGTGCCAGCCGCGCCCGGCATAGGCGGGGCGGGCGAAATCCGGCATGAAGAACAGGTAGAAATGGGTGAGGTGGTCGCAGAGATTTTCCACCCCGTGCAGGATCGCGGCGGCGCGCATCGCCTCGGGCGGCATCTCGGCGCCCGCCAGGTCGGCCAGCGCCAGAACAGCCGCCATCGACTGGCTGATCGAGCAGATGCCGCAGATCCGCGGCGTGATGGTCAGCGCATCCTCGGGCCGCTTGCCCAGCATGATCCGCTCGAAGCCGCGGAACAGCGGCGAGTTGGCCTCGGCCCGCGTCACGCGTCCCCCTGCGATGTCGAGACGGATCTCCAGATCGCCCTCGACCCGGTTGAACGGCCCGACCAGCAGGGATTTTCCGTTCATCCGCGCGGCTTCCTCAGCGTGGGGGGAACTTCGACCCGGTCGGCGACGGCGTTCCGCGCCACGCGGGCGGGGGTCGCGGCCTTGGACAGGGAGGCCAGCGCCATGAACCAGGCCTTGGGCATGTCGGTCGGCAGCCCCACCGGGATGCCCGCGAATTTCGGCGTCTCGGCAAAGCCGTGGCCGGGCTCCTCGAATTCGGGCGCGGTGCAGGCGATGCAGGGATAGCCCGCGCGCGTGCAGCTTTCGCCGCCGTTCCAGCCGCGGATGTTGCAGTCGCCCACCGCCTGCGTGCCGATGCAGCCCAGATGCTCCATCATGCAGCCGATCTCGGACAGATGCTCGGCGCTGGCCTTGTATTCGTAGAACTCGTTCTTCGGGCAGCCATGGTGGATCAGAGTGTCGGCATAGAAGCGCGGACGGCCGAGCGCATCGAGCGCCTCCGCGCGCAATTCGCCGGCCGACAGCATCATCAGGGTTTCGGTCACCCAGTCGGGATGGGTCGGGCAGCCCGCGACGTTGACCACCGGCAGGCCCGCGGGATCGCGGAAATCCTCGCCCAGGATGCCGCCGCGGTGATGGCCCTCGAATTGCAGGCCCGTCGCCTCGGTCATGTTCTCGCCGGCCGAGGAGACCCCGCCATAGGTCGCGCAGGTCCCGACCGCCACCACATGGGCCGCGCACGGCGCGAGGCGGCGGACCCAGTCCAGCAGGGACCGCCCGGTGCCCGCCAGCATCTGGTAGCGCCCGGTGCCCTTCGGCCCGGTCAGCACGGCGCCCTCGACGCAGAGGATGTCGAGCGGCTGCGCGCCGGATTCTACGCGCTCCAGCAGGGCGCGGACCTCGGCCCCGGTCGCCTCGCTCAGCGTCGGATGCCACAGGAATTCCAGCCCGGCGCCTTCGAAAAGGTCAAAAACGCCGGGGCTTTCGGCGCAGAGCAGCGACATGGTGCAGCCGCCGCAGCCGGCCGCCTGCAGCCAGAGGATGTTCATGCCGCGCCCTCCGCCGCCTTCAGGATCAGCCGGAAACAGGCGCCCCCGCCCTCCTCGCAGAGAGTCAGCGCACCGCCGTGCTCCTCGGCGATCTTGGCCGAGATCGACAGGCCGAGCCCGGTCCCCTGCCCGACCGGTTTCGTGGTGAAGAACGGGTCGAAGATGGTGGAGCGGTGTTCGGGCGCGATGCCGGGGCCGTTGTCGCGCACGGTCAGCACGGCGCGGCCGCCATCATTGGCCAGGTCCATCTCCAGCCGCGGCTCGGGCGTGCCGGCAACGGCATCCATGGCATTCTGCACGAGATTCATGATCACCTGCTGGATATGCCCCATGCGGCCGACCGCGGGAAGCTGTTCCGGACCCGTCCAGATCACGTCCACGTCGCGCTCCGCGCCGCGCTCCACCCATCGCAGCGCCGTGCGGGCGCAATCGGCGAGGTCGAAAACGCCCATCTCGCCCGCCCCCTCGGCCGAGAGGCGGCGCAGATCCTCTACGATGTCGCGCACCCGCTCGGCGCCGTCGCGTGCGCCCTCGATCGCGTGGCGCATGTTGCGGATGTCGCGGTCGAGCCGGAGCTTCTGGCGCAGTTCGATCAGCTCCTCGCGGCTGGCGCCCTCCTGCACGCGGTCGAAATACTGCTCGAACCGCCCGGCATATTTCTCCAGCGCGTGGGAATTGGCGTAGACGAAGCTGATCGGGTTGTTCAGCTCGTGGGCGACACCGGCCAGCAGCCGGCCGAGCGAGGCCATCTTCTCGTTGCGCACCAGCTGGCTCTGCGCCTGTTTCAGCGCCTCGTGGCTGGCCTCAAGCTCGCCATAGGCACGGCGCAGCTCGCCCAGAGGACGACCCGCCAGCACGGCGCCGGTGGCGCGGCGGCGGCGGTCGATGCGCGGCGCCACCGAAAATTCCAGCGGCACCGGTTCCTCGGCGCCGCACAGTTCCACCTCCAGCACGGTCTCGCGGCGTTCGCGGATCGCGGCGGCGATGGCGGCCTTGACCTGGGTGCGGGCCGGCTCGGCGAAGAAGCCCTCCATCGTCTTGCCGGTCAGCGCGCCGATCTGCTGGCCGACCGCCTCGCAGAAGGAGCGGCTGGCATTCTCGATCAGCCCGTCGCGCGAGACCACGACGAGGACATCGCTGATCGAAGCCAGAACCGAGGCCAGGAAATCCTGCAGCGCCTGCAGCTCGATGTTCCGCGCCTCCAGCTTCTCCTGGTACTCGATCAGTTCGGCATAGGTGCGGTCGACGGCGCTGAGCACGTCGGCCCAGACATGCTCGCCCAGCTCGCCCGTCTCCCCCGGCAATGTCGTGTCCCGGTCCATGCGCCACCTCCGCGGCACAGCATAGGCAGGCATCGGGAGCATGGAAAGCCCGCCGCGCTCAGGCCCGCGCAATCGCGCGGGCGATCCGGGCAATGCCCTCGGGAATGGCGGTGCGCGGGATCGAGGAATAGGCAAGCCGGTAGAAGTTGCGCGGCCGGTCCCGGTCGTCGAAGAAGGCCGCGCCCGGTTCGATCAGCACCCCCTCGGGGCGCAGGCCGAGCGCCAGCGCCTCGGTATCGACATGCGGCGGCGCCTGCAACCACAGGCTGGATCCGCCGAGCGCGTCGCGCCCCGCCACGGACAGGCCGTGCTGGGCGATGGCCTCCTCCATCACCGCGCGGCGCTGCTGGAAGGCCGAGGACATGCGCCGGATCAGGGCGTCGTAATGGCCGAGCGACAGGAAATAGGCGACGGTGCGCTGGATGTGGCCGGGCGGGTGGCGCAGCATCAGCGCGCGCATCGCCCGGGCCTCGCGGATGAACGCCTCGCTGCCCACCAGATAGCCCAGGCGCAGCCCCGGAAAGAGCGACTTGGAAAAGGAGCCGACATAGATCACGCGGCCCTCCTGGTCCAGCGACTTTAGCGCGGGCGTCGGCGGCGTGAGGAAGGACATCTCGAATTCGTAGTCGTCCTCGACCACCAGGAAATCCTCGGCAGAGGCGCGTTCCAGCAGGCGGCGGCGGCGGTCCATCGGCATGGTCGCGGCGGTCGGGCATTGATGCGAGGGCGTGGCGAAGACCACGTCGGCGCCCTTCGGCACCGCGTCCGGGATCAGCCCCCTGCCGTCAACCGGCACGGTCAGCACCTCGGCGCGGGACTGCGAGAGGATGTCCCGCAGCTGCGGATAGCCGGGATTTTCCCGCACCGCGCGGCGGCCCTCGCCCAACAGCACCTGGCTCGCGATCCACAGGGCGTTCTGCGCGCCCAGCGTCACCAGTATCTCTTCCCTGCGCGCCCGGATCCCGCGGCGCGGCAGCGAGTGGCGGGCGATGAACTCGACCAGCTTGTCGTCGTCGCGGTCGTAGTAATCCTCGGTCAGCGAGGCGAAATCCCGCTGTCCCAGAGCCATCAGCGCGCATTGCCGCCAGTTGGCATGGTCGAACAGCCGCTTGTCGGTCTGGCCGTAGATGAACGGATAGGGATAGGCGCGCCAGTCCTCGGGCCGCGCCACCCGCGCCGCGCGGGAATGGCTGTGCGCGATATGCGCGCCCCAGTCGACCCGGTCCTCGCGCGCGGGCGCATCGCCGAAATCCGGCAGGCGCGGCGCGGTTTCCGAGACGAAATAGCCGGACCGCCCGCGCGAGGTCAGGTAGTCGGAGGCGACGAGCTCGGTATAGGCCAGCGTGACGGTGATGCGGCTGACGCCCAGATGCTGCGCGAGCCTGCGGCTGGAGGGCAGCTTGGCGCCGACCGGGAAGCGGCCCGAGAGCACGCCCTCGGCCACGATATGCTGCAGCTGTTTCTGCAGCGTGCCGTCGAAGGACGGATCGAGGAAGAACAGCTCCTCGGAAATCGACATGGCCGCCCCCGCACTGGACCTAGAAAGCGCGACCTTGTTAGGTCCAATTTCCGGGAGCGGCAAGTCCGGACGGCGCGGGGACCCCCGCCGTCCGGAAAGGGGTCAGCCGAAGACGCGGGTCAGGGCGCCGTCGACCGCATCGGTGATCTGGTCGATGTCATCGGCCGTCGCGATCAGCGCCGGGCTGAAGCACAGCGTGTTGTTGAAGCCGGTGAAGCTGCGGTTGGTCGCGCCGATGATGACGCCCTGCGCCATGCAGTCGGCGACCACGGCCTGCACCATCTTCTCGTGCGCCGGTTCCTTGGTGGCGCGGTCGGCGACCAGCTCGGCACCGCAGAACAGGCCCTTGCCGCGCACGTCGCCGATGACCTTGTGCTTCTCCATCAGCGCGCCGAGATTCGCCATGAAGCGCGCGCCCATGGCGTTGGTGTTCTCCAGCAGGTTCTCTTCCTCGAGGATCTTCATGTTCTCGATCGCTGCCGCCGGGCCGGCCGTGCAGCCGCCGAAGGTGGAGATGTCGCGGAAGTAGTCCATCGGATCTTCCATGTCGGTCTTGAACAGGTCGAAGACCTTCTCGGTCGTCACCAGGCAGGCGATGGCGGCATAGCCCGAGGCCACGCCCTTCGCCATGGTCACGAAATCCGGCTTGATGCCGTATTGCTGGTAGCCGAACCAGGTGCCGGTCCGGCCCATGCCGCAGACCACCTCGTCGATATGCAGCAGGATGTCGTACTTGGCGCAGATCTCCTGCACGCGCTGCCAGTAGCCCTCGGGGGGCGTGATCACGCCGCCGCCTGCGGTCACCGGCTCCAGGCAGATCGCGCCGACGGTGTCGGGGCCCTCGCGCAGGATGACTTCCTCGATGGCGTCAGCCGCGCGCTCGCCGTAGTTCTCGCACTCCCACTGGGCGCGGTATTCCATGCAATGCGGCACCTCGACGAAGCCCGGCGTGTAGGGACCGTACTGCATGTTGCGCTCGGGCTGGCCGCCGGCCGAGATGCAGGCGATGGTCGATCCGTGATAGTCGCGCTCGCGGTAGAGGATCTTGTGCTTTTTGCCGCCGTAGCGCTTGTGCGCGATCTGGCGGACCATCTTGAAGGCCTTCTCGTTGGCCTCGGAGCCGGAGTTCACGTAGTAGACGCGGCTCATGCCCGGCATCTTCGCCAGCAGCATCTCCGCGAACTGGCTGCCCGGGATCGAGCCTGCCGACTGGGCGAAGTAGTTCATCTTGATCAGCTGGTCGCGCACGGCATTGGCGATCCGCTCGCGGCCATAGCCGACGTTCACGGTCCAGACGCCGCCCGAGACCGCATCGAGATGCTCCTTGCCGGTCTGGTCCCAGACGCGCATGCCCTTGCCCTCGACGATGATCTTCGGATCCTTCGTCTCCAGCGTCTTGTGCTGCAGCAGGTGGTGCCACAGATGGGCGCGGTCGGCCTCGATGACGGCGGAAAGATCGTTCGGCTGTACCGACTTGTTCATGGCATGCTCCAAAGCGGGAATCGCGCGGGACATCTGGCGCCGCGGCGGGATTGCCGATTTTCCTGCCTATTTCCTGTGCGCGCGAATAGGGCCAGAGGACCCCGCGCTTTAGGTCCAGTGCGGCTCCACCATGAAAACATGTTAAACTTCAATCTATTGAGCACCCCCTGTTTGCTGAATGCCTAAAACTTCACCTTCACTTTCCTGCGCACGGTTCAGCAAGCTCGACGCGCAATTAGGCGTCCCGGCAAGAGGATGCCGAGGGGAGCAACAGGAGAGAGAGATGACGAAAACCCTCATGGTCGGCGCCGCGCTCGCGGCGCTCGTCTCTGCAGGCGCGGCCCGCGCCATGGACGAAATCACCGTCGGCTACTTCCTGGAATGGCCGATGCCCTTCCAATACGCCAAGGCGAAGGGGCTCTACGAGGAAGAGATGGGCGTCAAGATCAACTGGGTCAGCTTCGATGCCGGCACCGCCATGTCGGCGGCGATGGCGGCGGGCGATGTCCAGCTTTCGGTCAGTCAGGGCGTGCCGCCCTTCGTCGTCGCCACCTCCGCGGGCCAGGACCTGCAGGCGGTCGATGTCGCGGTCAGCTATGCCGAGAACGACAACTGCGTCGTGGCCGAGGCGCTGGAAATCGACAAGGACTCGGCGGGCGAACTGGAAGGCAAGCGCGTCGGCGTGCCGATCGGCACCGCTGCGCATTACGGCTTCCTCAAGCAGATGGACCATTTCGGCGTGGACATCTCCACCATGGAAATCGTCGACATGGCCCCCGCCGACGGCGCGGCGGCCTTCGCCCAGGGATCCCTCGACATGGTCTGCGGCTGGGGCGGCGCGCTGCGCCGGATGAAAGAGCACGGCAACGTGCTGCTGACCGGCCCCGAGAAGGAAGAGCTGGGCATTCTCGTCTTCGACGTGACCTCCGGCCCGGCCGATTTCATCGCCGGGAATCCGGAACTGGTCGCGGGCTTCCTGAAGGTCACCGCCGAGATGAACGAGATGTGGAAATCCGGCGAGCACACGGACGAGATGCTGCCCGTCATCGCCCAGGATGCCGGCATGGAGGAGCAGGCCACGGCGGAGACGCTGGCAACCTTCGTCTTCCCCTCGGTGGAAGAGCAGCTTTCGCCGAAATGGCTGGGCGGCGGCGCACAGGAATTCATGAAGGGCGTGGCGCAGGTCTTCCTGGAGTCCGGCAATATCGACGCGGCGCTCGACAGCTACGAGAACGCGGTCAACACCGGCCCGCTCGGCTCCGTTCCCTCCATGTGATCACATCAGCCGTCCCGGCGCGATCACAAATCATCGCGCCGGGACGTGAAAGGCAGTCCCTTGTCCGATCTCGTCATTTCCGATGTCTCGATGCGCTTCGACCTGCCGGATGGCGGCTCGGTCCAGGCGCTGAAGGACGTATCGCTCGACCTCAAGCAGGGCGAGCTCCTGTCCGTTCTCGGCCCCTCCGGCTGCGGCAAGACCACCCTCCTCAACATCGTCGCGGGCTTCCTCGCCCCAACCTCGGGAACGATCTCGCTCGGGGGCAAGCGCGTCGCCGGACCGGGACCGGAGCGCGGCATGGTTTTCCAGAAGGGCGCGCTCTTCGAATGGATGAATGTCCGCGAGAACGTCGAATTCGGCCCGCGCATGAAGGGCGTCAGCCAGCGCGAACGTCAATGGGCCTCGAACAGGCTGCTCGAAACCGTCGGGCTCAAGGATTTCAAGGACAAGGCAGTCTACGAACTGTCGGGCGGCATGCAGCAGCGGGTGGCGCTGGCGCGCTGCCTCGCCAATGATCCCGAAGTCATCCTGATGGACGAACCGCTGGGCGCGCTCGACGCGCTGACGCGGGAGAAGATGCAGGGCCTCGTCCTGCAGCTCTGGAAGGAGACGCACAAGACCATCATCCTGATCACCCATTCGGTCGAGGAAGCGCTGCTGCTGGGCGAGCGGCTCTTGGTCATGGCGCCGCGGCCGGGACGGATCTTCAAGGAATACCGCCTGCCCTTCGCCGAGCGCGGCACCGCCATGGACCTGCGCGAGGTGAAGAAGTCCGAGGGCTTCGCCGAGACCCGCGAGGAGATCCTGTCGATGATCTGGGAGATGGAGGAAGAGATCATGGGCCGGACGGAGGAGGCGTCGTGATCGTCCTTCTCTTCTACGTCCTGCTCTTCGTCGCGGCGATGGCCATCGTGCATTTCATCCGCCGGCACATGGCGGCGCGGCACGATTTCACCTCGCTGAAGACCGTGACCTTCGGCGACGAAAGCGCCGTGCGCCCCGACCGTGTCGCCTCGATCATTTCGGTCGCGACCATCTTCCTGATCTGGGGCGCCTTCACCGGCTCGGTGATCTCGCCGCTGCATGTCCCGGGGCCGTTCACCGGCACCACGCAATTCACCTACACCGCCACCGATGCCAGCGGCGCGACGGATACCGCCACGGTCACCGTGCTGGTCCACCCGCCGGAGGACAGCCCGGACGCGCCCGCGGCGATGCCGGGCGACGGCTTCGCCAAGGACGACGCAGACACGGTCGGCGCCTGGCGCAGCACGCTGATCAAGGTGACCGGCAATGACGAGGGCGAGGACGTGACCGTCACCGCCGTCGACGGCAAGCCGATCAGCCCGGACACGCCGGTGAAGGTCGCCGACGGCACGGTCAGCATGACGCCCAAGGGCTCGCTGTCCTTCGAGCCCTCGAAAGGCTGGCAGATGGAGCCGATCTGGCTGCCCTCCCCCGAGGCCGTTGCCGAGCGCTTCGTCGAGATCGCCACCAACGGCTACCAGAACTTCACGCTGTGGCAGCATCTGGGCTGGTCGCTCTGGCGGGTGATTGCGGGCTTCGTGCTGGGCTCGCTGGTGGGCATTCCGCTGGGCTACGCGATGGGGCTTTCGGGATGGTTCCGCGGCTGGTTCGACCCGATCGTCGAATTCATGCGCCCGGTGCCGCCGCTGGCGCTGATCCCGCTCGTCATCATCTGGTTCGGCATATGGGAGACCGGCAAGATCGTGCTGCTGTTCCTTGCCGCGCTCTGGATCATGACCATCGCGGCGCGGGCCGGCGTCTCGGGGGTGAACATCACCAAGATCCACGCGGCCTACAGCCTGGGCGCCTCGCGCTGGCAGATCCTGCGCCATGTCATCATCCCGAACTCGCTGCCGGAAATCTTCACCGGCGCGCGGGTGGCAATGGGGGTCTGCTGGGGCACGGTCGTCGCCGCGGAACTGGTCGCGGCGCAGAAGGGGGCCGGCATGATGATCATCGCCGCGTCGAAATTCCAGCTGACCGACATCGTCATCATGGGGATCATCCTGATCGGCGTGATCGGCTACGGCATCGACATCCTGATGCGCAAGGCGGAGAAATGGCTGGTGCCGTGGAAGGGCCGCGCCTGACGCGCCCCGCCCTTCCAGCGAGCGGGCCGCCCTCCGGGGCGGCCCCTTTCATTTCATGATATGGTTGAATGATTGCCCGGTCCGGGTTACATTCAACCTCATGGTAGAATCAGAATCACCCGATCTCGACGCTGTCTTCCATGCGCTCGGCGATGCCACGCGGCGGCAGATGATCGCCATGCTGGCCGATGGCGCGCACACGGTCGGCGAGCTGGCCGAACCTTTCGACATCTCGCTCGCCGCGGTGTCGAAGCACGTCAAGGTTCTCGAACGCGCCGGGCTGGTCCGGCGCGAGATCCAGTGGCGGACCCATGTCTGCAGCCTTGCGCCGGACCCTCTGGGCGAGGCGCATCGCTGGCTCGACCGGTACTCCCGGTTCTGGACCGGACGGCTCGACGCGCTGGAGGCGCTCCTGCGCGCGGAAGACGACGACGATCAGCAGCAACAGGAAGGAGAAGAGGAATGAAGGACATGATCCAGGACAGCGCCTATGGCGCCCTCACCGGCCCCACGGAGCTGACCATCCGCCGCCGCCTGCCCGGCCCCGCCGAGCGGATCTGGCGCTACCTCACCGACAGCGAGCTGCGCCGCAAATGGCTGGCCATGGGCGATCTGGTCCCCGAGGCCGGCCGGGAATTCACCCTGACCTGGCGCAATGACGAGCTGACCGATCCGCCGGGCGAGAAGCCCGAGGGCTTCGGCGCCGAACATTCGATGGCCTGCACGGTGCTGGAAGCGGTGCAAAACCGAGTGCTGGCCTTCACTTGGGGCACGGGCAGCGAGGTGCGGATCACGCTGGAACCGAAAAGCGACGAGGTGCTGCTGGTGCTGGTGCACAAGCGGCTGATGGACCGCGGGTCGCGGCTGGGGGTCAGCGCCGGCTGGCACGCGCATCTGGACATCCTCGCCGCGCGGCTTGCCGGAGAGGCGCCGGCGCCCTTCTGGGACAGCTGGGCCAGCTTGCGCGCCGCTTACGACGCGCGCCTGCCGGAGTGAGGCAGGGGTCCCCGGCCCGGCCGGGGGCTGCCCGTCAGTCCGCCTGCGGCCGCGCCCCCTGAGGCGGCGGCATGTCCCCGCCGAAGCCGCCGGGCGGCGGCGCGGGCATGGCGCTGCTGCGGTCCGCATCGAAATCCACCGGGATCGCCACCGTGCCCGAGTAGCCCTCCGCCGGGCTGCCGGCCATCGCCAGGGTCTGCTGGGCGATCTCGGCCTCCGAATTGTCTCCGAAGACATTGTCCGAGGGAATCGTGATCCGGCCCAGGTTGCGCGTGCCGTTGGAATAGCGCGCGTCATCGCCGTAGACCGCCGCCGCCTCCGTTTCCGGGACCGCGATCTGGGCGGTCAGCAGCGAGGCCTCGCCCGAGACCGCGGCCCCTGCCGTCTCGAAGACCTCGAAATGGATATGCGGCCAGCGCCCGTCATAGCAGCCGGGCACGATGGTCGTGAACCGCACCTTGCCGGCTTCGTCGGCGACGCCTAGCCCGCGCAGCCAGTTGGCCCCGGTCTCGTCATAGAGCGAATAGAGCCCGGTCGCGTTGCAATGCCAGACATAGACGGCATGGCCCGCCAGCGGGGTGCAGCCGTCTGCGGCCAGCAGCGTCAGCTCCAGCTCCAGCGGGACGCCCTCGGCCTCGCCGCCGAAACCGCCGAAGGACGGACGCAGGTCTTCGCGCAGGATACCTTCCTGCGCCAGCGCATTGACCACCTGGCCGGATTTCGAGTTGCTGCCGTCCGCCGGATAGGGACCGGCGGTCTCCCAGGGCAGCGCAACGCAGGCGGCGGAGGCGCGCAGCGCCGGAACGGTTCCCAGCCCGAGGCCGCCGATCAGCGCCAGCAGGCGGCGGCGGCCGAGCATCTTCGGCAGGTCATGGGCAAGCCCGTGGTCATGGGCGTGTGTATCGGACATCGGGTCTTCCTTGTCGTCTTTCTGGGTCCCCCAACCCGTTTGACAACAAACGTCCGTCCCCGCCGGTTCCGTCGCGCCGCCGCGCAAAACAGAAGCGGGCCCCCAGGGCCCGCTTGCTTCCGGTTCCGGCGGTCAGATCAGGTGATCACGTCAGGTGCCTCGCGGCCGGTGCGCGACTTGATCTCTGCGATGGTCTCGGCAGCGGAGATCACCGCGGCCAGCGCCTCCTGCGGGTCCTTGTCCATCGCGGACGGATCGGTCTCGACCAGTTCCAGGTAGACCCGGATCGTTGCGCCGACAGTGCCGGTGCCCGACAGGCGGATGACGATCCGCGAGCCGCCCTCGAAGCCGATGCGCAGCCCCTGCCCTTCGGAGCGCGAGCCGTCGACCGGATCGTCATAGGCGAACTCGTCGGCGCTCGCGACGGTCAGACCTTCGATCACGGTGCCGGGCAGCGTGGCGAACTGGCCGCGGACATGGTCCATCAGGCCGTTTGCGGCAGCGCTGTCGACGCCTTCGTAGTCATGGCGCGAATAGTAGTTGCGGCCGAACTCGGCCCAATGCGCGGCCATCAGCTCCTTCACCGACTTGCCGGAGCCCGCCAGCACGTTCAGCCACAGCAGCACCGCCCAGAGGCCGTCCTTCTCGCGCACATGGTCGGCACCGGTGCCGGCGCTTTCCTCGCCGCAGAGCGTCGCCTTGCCCGCGTCCAGAAGGTTGCCGAAGAACTTCCAGCCGGTCGGCGTCTCGTAGCAGTCGAGCCCCTTGGCCGCTGCCACGCGGTCGAGCGCGCCCGAGGTCGGCATCGAGCGCGCGACGCCCGCCAGCCCGCCGGCATAGGCCGGGGCATAATGGGCGTTGGCGGCCAGCACGGCCAGAGAGTCCGACGGCGTGATGTAGATGCCCTTGCCCAGGATCATGTTGCGGTCGCCGTCGCCGTCGGAGGCCGCGGCGAAATCAGGAGCCGCATCCGACATGACGAGATCGACCAGCGGCTTGGCCCAGATCGGGTTCGGATCCGGATGGCCGCCGCCGAAATCGGGGCTCGGCACGGCGTTCATCACCGTCTCCGCAGGGGCGCCCAGCCGGTTCACCAGGATCTCGGCCGCATAGGGGCCGGTGACGGCGTGCATCGCGTCGAAGCGCATGGCGAAGCCGCCGGCGAACAGCGCCTTGATCGCCGCGAAGTCGAACAGGCTCTCCATCAGCTCGGCATAGTCCGCGACCGGGTCGACGACCTCGATCGCCATGCCGCCGAGGCTGGTCTCGCCCACCGTCGACAGGTCGACATCCGTCGCCTCGAGGATCCTGTACTCGGCGATCTCCTTGGTCGCGGCGAAAATCTTGTCGGTGATGCCCTCGGGGGCCGGGCCGCCATTGGCGGTGTTGTACTTGACGCCGAAATCCTCGTCGATGCCGCCGGGATTGTGGCTCGCGGACATGATGATGCCGCCGAAGGCTTCGCGCTTGCGGATCATGTTGGAGGCTGCCGGGGTCGACAGGATCGCGTTCTGCCCGACGATCACCTTGGCCGCGCCCGAGGCAGCCGCCATGCGCAGGATCACCTGCGCGGCGCGCTCGTTGAAATAGCGGCCGTCGCCGCCCAGAACCAGCGTCCTGCCCTCGACGCCGCCGATGCCGTTCCAGATCGACTGCACGAAATTCTCGAGGAAATGCGGCTCCATGAAGACACGGGTCTTCTTGCGCAGGCCCGAGGTGCCGGGCTTCTGCCCCTCGATCGGGGACGTCTTGACTGTGGTGACCTGCATCGGTCCTCCTCGGTATTCCTACTCGTCGCACTCACGAACGCGCGGCCCTGCCGGCCGGTTCGGCGAAACAATAGCGCGGCGATGCGGCGGCTCAAGCGGCTCCCCCTGCGGCCAATGGGCCGGGGTCAGCGCCGTCCGGTCGCCGGATCGGCAAGCTCGTGCAGCGGCCCGATCCCCGGCATCGGCAGGAAATCGGGCAGCGCGCGGATGCGCCAGAGCCAGCCCCGGACGAAGGGAAGGCCGTCATGCAGCAGCCCTGCATCGGGCGACAGCGCGACATCGGCGAAACAGGCGATGTCGGCCACCGTCGGGTGGCGCCCGACCAGCCAGTCGCGTCCCTCCAGATGGCCGAGCGCCAGGTGCAGCTCCAGCTGCCGCAGGCAATCCTCCGCCTCGGCGGCGGCGGCCTCGGGCGCGGGCCAGCCCAGCATCGCCTCCAGCCGGGCCGCCCCGGCGGTTGCGGCCAGCCTGTGGGAAAAGCCCAGCCATTGCTGGAGCCCGGCCATCGGCCCGGGATCGCGCGGATGCCAGCGCTCGGTCACGTCGGCGGTCAGCGCCAGCCACACGAGGATCGACGGCGCGTCGCGCAGCACCAGGTCGCCCGCCACCGCGACCGGCAGCGTCCCGGCAGGGTTGAGCGCGAGGAAGGCGTCGGACAGGTTCTCCTGCCGCGGGTGGATGTCGACCGCCGCCAGATCCGGCTTCACGCCCAGCAGCGCCGCCATCAGCCGGACCTTGTAGCAATCCGCGTCCAGCACATGGTTGTAGAGAGTGAAGCTCATTCCGCCTCCGACAGCGCGCCGTAGACCGCGCCCCTGCGTTTCAGCCAGCGCCGGTAGGCGACCGAGGTCAGGTCGGCGCGGGTCGGAATCTCCATCCGCGGGTCCAGCGGCAGCCGCACCGGGATCTGGTTCTCGAGGATGGATCGGTCCTGCAGGAAGATCTCCTGCTGGAACTGCACCAGCTCGGCCTGGCTCGACGTGTCGTCGTAGAGCGCCATCCAGGGCCAGGCGATGCACTCGGTCTCGGACACCGGCTGCACGAAGATCGCGATCACGTCCCATTCCGCCGGGCGCGGCGGGCAGGTCTTGTAGAGCACCGCCGCCATCGGATGCGGCACCCGGTATTCATAGCGGATGTCGGCGCCCGTTCCGGCCGATTTCGCCGCCTTGGGCTGGTGGAAGCTGACCTTGGTGGCCCAGACCTCGTCCACCTCCTCGCGGATCTTGACCTCGTAGGGGAAGACCTCGGTATGCGGCTCGGCACCGAGGATGCCGGTATGGACATAGGGAAAATGCGCGATGTCGAGGAAGTTCTCCACCGCGCGCAATGGCGAGCATTTCACCCGCACCGACCCGCAGGGCACGCGGCGGCGTCCGGGCTGCTCCGCCTCCGGAATGTCGAAGAGCGGCCGCGGCGACGGGCCAAGGCAGGTCCAGATGTGGTCATAGCGGACCTGCACCGGCCAGGCGGTGCCGTCCGTCCCGGTCACCGCGGCGGTCTCGCCGTCCCAGGAGACGCTCAGATCGGAGCCGAGCAGCCGCGTGGCGCGGATCTGCGGCAGCACCGTGTCGCCGACCGGATACCAGTCGTCGAGCGCGTGGTCGCGGCTCATGCGAAGGCCTCCTCTGCCGCGCGGCGCAGGCTCTCGGTGCGGTGCATGGCGGCGATCCGGTCCTCCACGGGAAGCGGCGCGGTCAGCACATGCGCCTCGGTCAGGCCGTCGCCGACCGGGTTCGGCGCGATCACCAGGCTGGGATGGTCGGGCAGGAACAGCAGCCGGTCGGGCGCCATCCCGCAGGCCCAGGCCAGCGTGGCCAGGTCGCAGCGGAAGGTCAGGCTGCGCAGCGGCTGCAGCGCTTCGGGCATTTCCGGCGGGCGGGCGTAGCCCTCCGTCGCCACCCAGATCACGCCGCCCTCTTCGGCGACGTCGAAGGCCGTGGCGCGGATCGTCGCCGGAGGCTCCAGCCCGGGATGGGCCGGCATGTGCGTGCAGCCGCCCTCGGCCCCGTACTGCCAGCCGTGATAGAGGCAGGCGAGCGTCTCGCCGCGGACGAAGCCATGGCTCAGCCGCATGCCGCGATGCGGGCAGCGGTTGGCCCAGGCCGCGGGCCGCCCCGAGGCGGAGCGCCACAGCGCCAGATCCTGTCCCCCGGCATGGGCCCGCTGCACCCGTCCGGGCGGCAGGTCGCGCGACAGGGCGACGGGCCGGGTGGTCATGACAGCTCTCCGAGGATCAGCATCGGCCGGCCTCCTCCCGCTCGATCCGGTCGACGAGGACGCTGGATGGGCCGAGGCTGCAGGCGGCTTCCATGGCCTCGACCAGCGGCTCGGGCCCCTCGACGGTCACGCGGATCTCCCGCGGCGACAGCCGCGCGATGACCGCAGGCAGATCGAGGATGCGCGCGCGGTGGCGGATCCAGTCGAGGTATCCGTCATCGGCGACCTCCCCGGTTATCAGCAGCGGCACCGGTCCCATCTCACGCCTTCCAGAAGGCGGCATGCTGGGCCGCGATGCGCTCTTCCAGCTCGGGAAACGGCCCGCGGACCTCGATGGCCCGGCGCCCGGCGGCGAAGACCGCAGTGCAGGGCAAATCCTGGGTCGGGTTCTCCGGATCGTCTCCGGTCAGTTCGGCCAGCCGCTTCTCGGTCATGCCGTAGACCACCGCGCCGATCCCGGCCCAGTAGATCGTGCCGGCACACATCGTGCAGGGCTCGACCGAGGTATAGAGCGTGGCACCGCGCAGCGTGGCAATGCCGTGGCGGCGGGCGGCATCGCGGGCGAGATTCGCTTCGGCATGGCCCGGACCGCCATCGGTGGAATGGGTGTTCTTCGCCTCGCCCAGCACCGTGCCGTCGGCGCCCACGAGGATCGCGCCGAAGGGATGGTTGCCTTCCGCCGCCGACTCATCGGCGAGTTCCATGGTTCGGCCCAGATGGGCAAGGTCGGCATCGCGGGACATGGGACACTCCTCCGGCTCGGCCGCAGGCTCGCGCGCCTGCCCGCCGCCGTCAAGCACCCCCGCCTGCGACCCGCTCGCCCCCGGCGCGCCATGCCGGGGCAGGCGCGCGGGCCCGATCCGGCTGCGGCCGGGACTCTTCCCCGAAGGGCAGCCGGGTCGGGCCTTCGCTCACTTGCCCGCCGCGCGGCGCAGACGCAGCGCGTTCGACAGCACGAAGACCGAGGACAGTGCCATCGCTCCCGCCGCCAGCATCGGCGACAGCAGCGTGCCGTTCACCGGATAGAGCAGCCCCGCCGCCACCGGGATCAGCGCCACGTTGTATCCGAAGGCCCAGGCGAGGTTCTGGCGGATGTTGCGCAGGGTCGCGCGGCTGACCTCGAACGCCGCGGGCACGCCGGTCAGGCTGCCGGACATCAGCACGACATCGGCGCTTTCGACCGCGACATCCGTGCCGGTTCCCAGCGCGACGCCGATATCCGCCGCCGCCAATGCCGGCGCATCGTTGATCCCGTCGCCGACGAAGGCGGTGCGGCCCTGGCGCTTCAGCGCCTCCAGCACCTCGCGCTTGGCCCCGGGCTGAACCTCGGCATGGACTTCGGAAATCCCCAGCTCCGACGCGACGGCCGCCGCCGCAGCGCGGCTGTCGCCGGTCACCATGGCCAGCCGCACCCCGTCGCGGCGCAGCCGCTCCAGCGCGGCCTTCGTGTCGGGCTTCAGCCGGTCCGCCACCGCCAGCACGCCCGCCGCGACGCCGTCGACCGCGACCAGCAGCACGGTCTGCCCGGCAGCTTCCGCTTCGGACACCGCCCCGGACAAGGCGCCCAGGTCGAGTCCCGCCAGCAGCGCCCGGTTCCCGGCCAGCACGGCGCGGCCGTCGACCGCGGCGCGCACCCCCTGCCCCGGCACCGCGGCGAAATCCGCAGCCACGGGCAGCGGGCCATCCGCCGCGCGCCGCACCGCTGCCGCCACCGGATGCTCCGATCCCTGCTCCGCTGCAGCCACAATGGGCAGCAGCGTCTCCCGGCTCCAGCCCTCGGCGCAGGCCACCGAGACCAGCTCGGGCTTGCCCTCGGTCAGCGTGCCGGTCTTGTCGAAGGCGACGATGTCGGCGCCCGCCAGAGATTGCAGCGCATCGCCGCGCCGGAACAGCACGCCCAGCTCGGCCGCGCGGCCGGTGCCCACCATGATCGAGACCGGCGTCGCCAGCCCCATCGCGCAGGGACAGGCGACGATCAGCACAGCGACCCCAGCGACCAGCGCGTGGCTCAGCCGCGGCTCCGGCCCGAAGAGCAGCCAGCCCGCAACCGTCAGCACCGCGATGCCGAGGATCGCCGGCACGAACCACAGCGTCACCCGGTTGACCAGCGCCTGGATCGGCAGCCGCGCGCCCTGCGCCTCCTCGACCATGCCGATGATCCGGCTCAGCACCGTGTCGGCGCCCACCGCGGTGGCGCGGACCACCAGCGTGCCGGTGCCGTTCACGGTGCCTCCGGTGACCTTCGATCCGGGCCCCTTCTCCACAGGCAGCGGCTCGCCGGTCAGCATGGATTCGTCGACATGCCCGCCGCCTTCGGCAACCTCGCCATCGACCGGCAGCCGCGCGCCCGGGCGCACCCGCAGCAGGTCGCCGGTGACGATCTGCACCAGCGGCAGCTCGTCCTCGCTGCCGTCCGGCCGGATGCGCGTCGCCGTGTCCGGGCGCAGTTCGGTCAGGCGGGCGATCGCCGCGCCGGTGCGGCCCTTGGCCCGCGCCTCCAGCCAGCGGCCCAGCAGGATCAGCGTGACGATCACCGCCGCCGCCTCGAAATAGACCTCGCGCGATCCCTCGGGCAGCAGCCCCGGCAGCAGCAGCGCAACCGTCGAATAGGCCCAGGCTGCGGTGGTCCCCAGCGCGACCAGCGCGTTCATGTCGGGCGCGCCCTTCAGGAGGCCCGGCCAGCCCCGGCTGTGGAAGCGCCGGCCCGGCCCGATCAGCACCGCGGTCGTCAGCACGAACTGGATGGCCCAGCTGGCAGTGGTGCCGATCGTGGCGCCGATCCAGCGGTGGACTGCCGGAACCATGTGCCCGCCCATCGCCAGCAGGAAGACCGGCAGGGTCAGCGCCGCCGCGACGGCCAGGTCGCGCCGCAGTTCGGCCGCCTCGCTGTCCTGCTTCGGCGCGGGCGCATCGAAGCTGGCGGGGCGCGCCGGGAAGCCCGCGCCGCTTGCAGCCGCGGCAAGGGTCTGCACCTCGGCCGCGCCGTCGAGCAGCTCGACCACCGCGCGCCCCCCCGCCAGGTTGACCGAGGCCGCCACCACGCCCGGCACCTTTTCCAGCGCCCGCGTGACCTTGGCCGCGCACATGCCGCAATGCATTTCATCGACATCCAGCACGACGCGCGATGTCTCGGCCGGATAGCCCGCCTCCGACAGCGCCTTCGTCCAGTCCGCGACCGTGCCGCCCTTCACCTGGGCGGTGTGCGTGGCCAGGTTGACCTGGACCGCTTCGACGCCGGGCACCGCGGCCAGCGCCTTCTCGGCACGGCCGACGCAGGCCCCGCAATTGAGGCCGGCAAGACGGAAACTGACGGGATCGTGCAGCGACATGGGACAACTCCTTGCAGCACCGGGGCGACCGGCGGCGCCATACATAGCACCGCAAGCCAAGCCGTTCCCGTGCCAATTCCGGGCTCCAGCTGCTGGAAGGTCGTTCTCTTTTTCGTGATCGCCCCGTTCAGAGCGGGTCGAGGCCGCTCACCGACTTGACCGTCTGGAAGGCGCGGATGCCCCAGATGCCGGCTTCGCGGCCATGGCCCGACTGGCGCACGCCGCCGAAAGGCGCGCCCTCGGCCCGGCTTCGGCCGTTGATCTGGACCATCCCGACCTTGAGGCCGGCGGCCACGCGGCGCTGCCGCGCAGGATCGGCGGTCTGGACATAGCCTGCAAGCCCGTAATCGCCCTCGTTGGCCAGCCGGACCGCCTCTTCTTCGCTGTCGAAGGGCGTGATCGACAGCACCGGGCCGAAGACTTCCTCGCGGAACAGCCGCATCTCCGGCGTCACGTCGGCAAAGACAGTCGGGCGCGGATACCAGCCGCGCGCGAATCCCTCCGCCCGGCCCGGACCGCCGGCAACCAGCCGCGCGCCGTCTTCCAGCGCCGCTTCGATATGGGTCTGCACGCGATCGTGCTGCGCCTGCGACACCAGCGGCCCGAGATGGCCGCCCGCCGCCGCCGGCGCGCCCATGCGCCACTCCGCCGCCTCGGCAGCAGCCAGCGCGACCGCCTCGCCATAGACCTCGCGCGCCACCAGCATCCGCGAAGCGGCGTTGCAGGACTGCCCCGAATTGCGGAAGCAATGAGCGACGCCCTGCTTGACCGCCACGGCCAGGTCGCAATCGGAAAACAGCAGGTTCGCCGACTTGCCGCCGAGTTCCAGCAGCACCGGCACCAGGTTCGCCCCGGCCGCCGCCGCGATCTGGCGCCCGACGGAGGTCGAGCCGGTGAAGCTGGCAATGCCGATATCGGGATGCGATGCCAGCAGCCGCCCCGTCTCGCCGTCGCCCGCGAGCACTGTGAACAGCCCCTCGGGCGCGCCTGCGGCCTGCATGCATTCGGCGAAGATCAGCGCGGCGCCGGTCGACAGCTCCGAAGGTTTCAGGATCATCGAGCAGCCCGCCGCCAGCGCGCCCCCGACTTTCAGCGCCACCTGGTTCAGCGGCCAGTTCCAGGGCGTGACCAGCGCGGCCACCCCGGCAGGCTCGTAAGCGACCTCGTGCCCCCCCGGGGCGATCTCGCTGACCGTCTCCATGGTCCGGGCGGCGTTCAGCGTGGCGCGCAGGTGGTCGCAGGCGGCCTCCACCTGCTTGCTCCGCGCGAAATCGATGGGCGAGCCCATGTCCTGCGAAATCGCCTGGGCCATGTCCTCGCGCCGGGCCTCGATCTCGCCGATCAGCCGCTCCAGGATCGCCAGCCGGTCGCCGGTGCCAACCGCGCGGCGCGCCCGGGCAACGGCCTCGGCCACCTCGGCCCCGCGCGACAGCGGCAGGAGCGCCCGCGGCGCCTCTGTCGCGGGATCGACCAGCACCAGCCGCGGCCGCTCCGGATCCGCCCAGCCGGCAGGACCGGGCAGCACGGCAGAGCCGCCGCGCCGTGCAGTCACGGGCAATCCGGTCGTGGCAGGCGCTGTGATCACGGTGTCGTCCATAAGGGAATCCGGCGGCCAGGGATGCTGCGATAAAGAACTTTGCCATCCCGGCGTCAAGCCGCGCCGCCCGATTGCCGGCAATTGTGACCCGATCAGAGCGCCGCCAGCATCTCCGGCAGGTCGCGCCGCAGCCGGTCGCCGCCGCGCGGCTGCCAGCCGAGCGCCCTGAGCCGGGTGCAATCCATCGCCGAGACCTGGACTGAATCCGCCCGCTCCGGCAGCGGCAGGTCGCGGCCGAGCACGGCATTCGCCTCCGCCAGCAGGTCGCGCCGGTCGAGCACCAGATCCGAGGCGTTCCAGACGCCCGTGCGTCCCGCAACCAGCCGCACCGCCGCCGCCAGGTCGGCGCCGTGCAGCTCGGTCGCCACCCGCGGCGCCACCGGCCGCCGGGCCAGGTGATCAGCCAGCAGCGCCTGCCATTTCTGCCCCGGCCCGGCCCCGAAGACGCCAGTGGCCCGGATCGATGCCGCGGCGAAACCGGGCCCGGCGAGCGCAGCCAGCCCCTCCTCCACCGCCAGCTTGGCCTCGCCATAGAGCGTGTCGGGCCGCGGCGCCATGTCTTCGGCCAGCAGCGTGCCGGGCGGGTAGCCGCCGTAGACGGCGCGCGAGGACAGGAAGACAGCCGCCGCCGCACCCGCAGCGCGGGCCGCTTCGAACAGCGCCAGAGAGCCGCCGACATTGCGCCGCCGGAACCCGTCCGGATCGGCACCCTCACCGCCCCGGTAGCGGCCCGCAACATGGTCGAAAGCGCAATGGACCAGCCGGTCCACCCCGGTGACATCCGCCTCCGCCGCCCGGTCGAGCACAACTGGCCGGACCTCGACCGGCCGGGAAAAGGGCGGATCGGGCAGCCGGGTCCGGCTCAGGACCACGACCTCCTCTCCCGCTGCCAGCAGGTCCTCGACGATGAACCGGCCCACCAGGCCGGTGCCGCCGGTGACGGCCCAGACGGTCATGGCCGGGGCAGATCGGCCAGCGGCGGCATGCCGCCTCCGGCGGCAATCCGCTGCCAGAGACCGATCAGCGGCGAAAGCTCGGCCGCTTTCGGATGCGGCTCCTGCCAGGGCTTCTCGTACTGGAAATGCAGGATGCGGATCTGGCTCCAGTCCCAGAGCTCGGGCATCGCGAACCAGACGTATTGCAGCATGTTGAAGTAGACCGGCAGCCCGTGCCAGTCCGGGAAGAAGCTCTGCAGGAAGGTCTGGTCGGTGCGCCGCCAGAAGGCGCCCGGCGAGTCGAGCGCCTCCATCATCTCCTCGAAGGTCGCCTCCGAGGGCCGGGCGGTGAAGACGCCGCTGTTCATCCGGCCGAAATCCGCGAGGCTTTCATAGACATTCGGCGCAGCACAGAATTCCGGATAGCCAAACAGCTTGTCGCAATTCTGCACGGCGATCGCGTCGGCATCGATGAAGACCACCGAATCGTATTCCGTCAGCTGCCACAGCCGCAGCTTGGCGAAATTGTCGAGCGGCGTGTGGAAGGACGGCTTCCCTCCCTTGGTGAAGGGCGCCGCGCCATGCAGCGCCTTGCGCGCATGGGCGGCGTTGAACGCCTCCGAGGTGTCCAGCAGGTCCGTGCGCACCAGCCGTGCGCCGAGCGCGCGCAGCTCCGCCAGATCGGCATCGGCGACGCCGCCGGTAAAGAGCACGACGCAATCCGCCTGCGTGCCGGTCAGCCGCAGCGACCGGACCAGCGCCGCCGCCCCGCGGGCGTAATCGGCATTGGTCACAAGGGTCACATAGGCATGTTCGGAAAGCGGGGGCGTGCCTGCCAGCAGGCCCGACACTCAGCTCACCTCGCGCAGCGCCTTGCCCTCGGGATCGCGCTCGACCCGCGCCCCGAGATCCTTGGTCCAGCCCGACACCGCCGGAACGCGCGAGCGGTCGACGCGGTGCGCGAATTTCTTCGCGACGTCGACGACCTCCTCCAGCAGGCCTTCGGCCAGGGTGGTCGGGTTGAGCCCGAGCTCCAGGAACTGGTCGTTCCTCACGATCAGGTCGTTCTCGGCGGCTTCCTTGCGCGGGTTCGGCAGGTAGGCCACCTTGGCGCCGGTCATCTTGGCGATCATCTCGGCCAGGTCGCGGACCCGGTGGGTCTCGGTCATCTGGTTGAAAATCTTCACGCGGTCGCCCGATTTCGGCGCGTCGCCCAGAGCCAGCTCGATGCAGCGCACCGAATCCTGTACATGGATGAAGGCGCGGGTCTGGCCGCCGGTGCCGTGCACGGTCAGCGGATAGCCGATCGCTGCCTGGATCAGGAAGCGGTTCAGCACCGTGCCGTAATCTCCGTCATAGTCGAAGCGGTTGATCAGCTGCGCATGGCGCCGCGTCTGGTCGGTATGGGTGCCCCAGACGATACCCTGGTGCAGGTCGGTGATCCGCAGCCCATCATTCTGAGCGTAGAACTGGAACAGGATCTGATCGAGCGACTTGGTCATGTGATAGACCGAGCCCGGGCGCGTGGGATACAGGATCTCCTGCTCCACCTTCTCGCCGTCGAGCTTGGCGATGTCGACCGGCAGGTAGCCCTCGGGAATCGCGGCACCGATCGTCGAATAGCCGTAGACGCCCATGGTGCCGAGATGCACCAGATGCGCATCGACCCCGGTTTCCACCATCGCCGCCAGCACGTTATGCGTCGCGTTTACGTTGTTGTTGACGGTGTAGACCTTGTGGCGGTCGGTCTTCATCGAATAGGGCGCGGCGCGCTGCTCGGCGAAATGGATGATCGCCTCCGGCTTGTGTTCGGTCAGCCAGGCCTTGAAGATCTCGTAATCCTTGGCGACGTCGATCAGGTGGAAGCGGATGCGCCGCCCGGTCACCTCGTGCCAGATGCGGCAGCGTTCCTGCACGCTGTCCATCGGCGTCAGCGACTGCACCCCCAGCTCGGTGTCGATCCAGCGGCGCGACAGGTTGTCGATGATGTGGACGTCATGGCCCGCTTCGGAGAGATGCAGCACCGTCGGCCACCCGACAAACCCGTCTCCGCCCAGAACTGCAATGCGCATGAGTCTTCTCCCGATAGTCGCTTGCCGGTTTCGCGCCCTAATGTAGCCTCAGCGTGACGGTTTTGCGACGCCCCCCGCGCGACATTTTCGTCTCACCCCGCCGGAAGCGGCGGCGGGAGGCCGGTTTCCGCCGGGACCGGCACCGGCACGGGCAGGCGGCGCACGCCGTGGCGGCGGCCGATGACGGCAAGTGGGTTCCAGCTGAGCAGAGCGCAGACGTCCGGCGGCGGCAGCAGCGGCGGCGCGAGGCTCCTGCGCTGGTCCAGCGTCGCCGGCAGCTGCCGCAGGCCGTCGGCCAGCCCGCCAAGCACGGCGCGGCCCCGGCGGTGCCGCATCGCCTGCGCCAGCGACAGCCAGACCCCCAGCAGGAAGAACGGCCAGGTCGCCAGCAGCAGCAGCAGCGGCGTGTTGCGCAGGTAGAGCCGCAGCCGGTTGCGGCTGCTGATCCGCAGGGTCCAGTCGCTCTTTGCGCCCGAACAGCCGCCGCTTCGGTGCAGGATGCGCGCCGAGGGAACGAAGACGCAGTCATGCCCGGCCAGCCGCGCCCGGTAGGCGAAATCCACGTCCTCGAGATAGCAGAAGAAGCTCTCCTCGAAGCCGCCCAGTTCCAGGAACAGGTGGCGCGAGACGAAGGCCCCCGCCGCGCAGGCACCGAAGCAGCGCCCCTCCCCCGGCATGCTGGCCAGCGGGCGGCCGTAGCTGCCGCGCCAGGCGAGCCCGGTCACCGAATAGACGTCGCCTGCACCGTCGAGCACCGAGGGCCGGTCCATCGAGGCCTGCGCCGAAGCGAAGACCGCGCAGCCGGGGTGGCGCCCGGCCGCCTGCACCAGCGCCTCAAGCCAGTCGGGCGCCGCCATCGCATCGCAGTTCAGCATTGCCAGCCACTGCGAGCGGGCCGCCCGCACCGCGGCATTGGTCGCCGCCGCGAAGCCGCGGTTCTCGCGCAGGCAGAGCAGCCGGAGCGCGGGATGCTGCCCCCAGTCGACCAGCCCCAGCGACCCGTCGGTGGATCCGTTGTCCACCACCACGATCTCGTCCGGCGCGCGGCTCTGCTCGGCAAGGGAGGCCAGGGCCCGGGCCAGCTGCGGCCCGGAATTGTAGTTGACCAGCACGACCGCGATGGTGGCGTCGGCAGGGGGGCGCAGCCGGGCGCCGAACATGGCGGGCAGCGGCGGCGCGGAATCGGGCGGTTTGCTCATGAATCTGCAGTAGCGGCAGATATCTAAGGGAAAATTAAGCCTTTTCCATTTTTCATCGGCCTGCCGACGTTCGTGCGGCCCGTGCCAGAACCAGGAACCGGAAGGGTATAGAAGTGCAGCCAGTCCACCGCCGCCCCGCTGCTGCCGCAGCCATTGCCATTGCCGCGCGCGCGGCCATCGGGGGTGCTGCATGACGGCGCGCCTGCCTGCCGTGCAGGTCGTCATGGCCGTGTACGACCCCCAGCCGCGCCACCTGGAGGAACAGCTGGCCTCCCTCGCCGCCCAGACCGGGGTCGCGCTGCGCCTGCATGCGGTCATCGCCGACCTTGCCTCCGGAGCGATTGTGCGGCGGGCGGCCCGGGAGGCCGGGCTGGAGGCCGAGCTGCACCTGCCGCCGAAGAAGCTCAATGCCGTCGCCGCCTTCGAATTCGGCCTGTCCGAAGCGCTGCGCACTGCCGGCAAGGGCGATTTCTTCGCGCTCTGCGACCAGGACGACGTGTGGGATGCCGACAAGCTGGCGCGCTCGGTCGCGGCGCTCTGCGCAACGCCGGGCTGCCAGCTGGTCCATACCGACGCGCGCCTGGTCGACGACAGCGGCGCGCTCATCGCGCCCTCGCTCTTCGCGCGAGAGAAGCGCGCGCCCGCCACCGGCCTGAGGCGGCTGCTCTACCGCAATTCCGTAACCGGCATGACCGCCGTCTTCACCAGCGACGTGGCCGCGCATGCCCTGCCCTTTCCGCAGCAGGCCGGCGTGTTCTACTACCACGATCTCTGGCTTGCCCTCGTCGCCGCCGCCAAGGGTCCGGTCCGCTGCCTGCGCGAGGCGACCGTGGACTACCGCCAGCATGGCGGAAATGCGGTGGGCTGCACGGACGGCCGGTCGCGCCAGCGGTTCCTCGGGCGCGCCTGGCTGCGGCACCGTTTCGCCAGCTTCTCGCTGTCCTGCTACCTTGCGAAGTCGCTGGTGCTGCGGGCCGACCAGATCGCGATCACCGAACCCGGAGCCTTCGACCGCCGCAGGATGCAGGTCCTGCGCCCCTATCTGCGCCATTTCGGACCCGGCTTCGCCTTCTTCGGCGATGCGGCGGGCTTCGCCATGCGCGGCTACGGGGAACTGGCCGATCACGCGCTCAGCCAGGGCATCGTCAAGACCGGGCGGATGGTCTGGGCGCTGCGCCGCATGCTCCGCTTGGACCTCAGCAACCGCCTGAAGGAATTCGACGATCTCGGCTACAGCATGGCCCCCGGCGCGGCGCCGCGCAACGGCGCACTGCTGCGCCCCCAGGGCGGCGGCTCGGGCGGGAGGGCCTGGCAGGCCTATGTCGACCAGCGCAAGTCGCAGCGCTGGACCGCGAAGGTCGTCCCGTCTGCCGCCCCCGGCTGCACGGTCCTGCTCCCGACGCTCAACCCGACCGAGATCTTCGCCGGGGTGGCCACCGCGCTCCAGCTCGGGATCGGCTTGGCGGAACGCGGCTGCCGCGTCCGGTTCCTCGCCACCGATCTGCCGATGCTGAGCCCGCATGCCAGCCGCGCCTTCATCGGCGAACGCATCGCTCCGGGACTGCGCGATGCCACGCTGCGGCGGATCGAGACCGTCTGCGGCGTGACCTCCGGGGAGATCGCCTTTTCCCCGCGCGAGATGATCGTCGCGACCGCCTGGTGGACCGCCCATGTCGCGCGGCGCCTGCTGGCACAGCCCGGCATGCAGACGGACAAGTTCCACTACCTGATCCAGGATTACGAACCGAATTTCTACGCCTGGGGCACCGATTTCGCGGCGGCCACCGAGACCTACGCCATGCCCTGCATCCCGATCTTCAACACCACGCTGCTGCGCGACTATTTCGCCGGACAGGGCCACGATTTCGGCGGCGGGCCGCATCTTGCCTTCCGGCCGTCGATCGACATCGGCCGCTATGCCGCGCTGGACCGGCTGGACGGACGCCGCAAGCGCCGGATCGCAGTCTATGGCCGACCCGAAGTTCCGCGCAACATGTTCCCCGTCTGCATCGAGGCGCTGGCGGAATTCGCAGCCGCGGAAGGGCTGACCCCGGACGAAGCGGAGATCGTCTCCGTCGGGCTGGCGCATGAGCCGATCCTCCTGCCCGGCGGCCTGGTCCTGCAGAGCCTGGGCAAGCTGCCGATGGACGAGTATCCCGCCTTCCTGACGACGGTCGACCTGGGACTGGCGCTGATGCATTCGCCGCATCCCAGCCACCTGCCCCTGGAAATGGCGGCCGCCGGGGTTCGGGTCGTGACCAACAGCTTCGGCCCCAAGGACCTGTCGCGCCTGACGCCTCTAATTCGTTCGGCGGATCCCGAACCCGCCGCGATCGCCCGCGCCCTCGCGGCAGCCTGGGACGACGCCGGAACCCCCGTGCCGTCGGCCATGCGCGCCATCGACCTGTCGCCGCTCGGTGAAAGCCTCGACGACGTGACGGCGGCATTGCTGCGCGATCCGGCAGCGGGCTCCGGCACGAGGCGCGTGGCATGACGCGGCAGCTCATCCTCCATGTCGGTTCGCCGAAATGCGGCTCTACCTATCTCCAGCGGGTGATGATCGCCAACCGCGCCGCACTCTGTGCCGAGGGCATCGTCTATCCCGACCCAGACACGCGCCATCCGGGCAACGGGCTGCGGGTCCTCGGCATGTCGCCCGAGGCGATGGACCGGATGTTCGGCAACGCCCATACCGTGATCCTGTCGCACGAGGACCTGATCTCCATGGGGCCGCGGATGGCGCATCTGCCGGAGGCCTGCGCCGCGGCGAATGCGGCACTGAAGGTCGTCATCTTCCTCCGGCCCTTCTCCGAGTTCATCTACGGCGACTACTCGCAGTTCATGAAGCAGAATTTCGATGGCTGGCTGGAAACAGGACAGGCCTATGACGGGCAGAGCTTCGAGGAATTCGCGGTTGCGCGGCGCAGCCAGATCACCCCGCTCGGCTGGCTGAAGGCCTGGCAGAGAACAACGGACAGGCCGCTTGCCATCGCGCATCACCGGCAGATCCGGGCCACGCTCGAAGGGCTTATCGGCAGCTTCCCCATGAGATGGGAAATTGAGCGGGCCAGCGCGAATCCGTCGCTCAGGGTCTCCGATTGCGAGGACATCGCGCAAGCCATAGCGAGCGGCGTGCCGCGCGGAAAGATCCGCGACATGTTCAAGCTGGCCTATGCCACGACCGGCCTGCCCGATCACGGCCGCACGGGCGAACGGACCAAGTGGCTCGAAGCGCTGTTCAAGACGCAGAACGACAATATCCGCGAGGAATTCAGCTTCGACAACCTTCGGGCTGCCTGACTCCGGCTTCTTGAGCCTGGCGCGCACGATTTGCGGAGCATGCGCGTGCCGAGCTCAGCCTTGCTGCTGAAGAACGCGTCCCCTCTGGTCGTGAAGCTTGCAAGAGCCGACCGGTGCAGCCCCCCTGAAAAGGCCGTCCAAAGGCAGGAGGTTGGCCAGTTGCGGATGGCAGAGACAAGCCGCGGAAGCGCGTCCTTCCCGAGGGCTGGTTGTCCGCCGCGTGCCTCGGAGCGACGACTCGGCCGGGTCCCTCGAACCTGCACAGGCCGATGAAATTCTGTTGCCTATGGGGTTGGCCGTCCTCCCAACGGCCGCAGAGCATGTCCGTGTGCCAGAGGGCGATTTGCGGAACGGCGGCCAGGATGGCCACCGCCATCGCGAAGAGCTGCAAGGACGGCGGGGAAGCGCGCGACACCTGCCCCTTCGACCAGCCGGTCAGCAGCTGCTGGACTTTTCCCTTGATTGTCGGATGGCTTTCCGCTGGCGTCCCGGGAATTCCGGCCGGAGGCGGCGGGGTCAGGTCGCCGAGCGGCGGCTGCCGTCCGGCGGGGCTGCGGAAACGGCCGATGCATTTGGCGATGGCGCTTTCCGCTCGGCCGCGTGCCTGCCGTGGCGCCGTCCGGATCGGCTCCGCCCCGACGGTCTTGGAGAATGTCTCGGCCCCGGACCTGTCATGGCAGTTTCCGCGCCCGCCCATGGAGACCCGGATCTCGCAGGTGCAGAGCCCGGCTTGGCAGTCCGCAGGGCAACATTGCGGGCCGCCGGCGCCCGTCTGCTTGCCAGGCGCCGATCCGGGTCCGGCTGATCTCGGCGCTGCCTCCGCGCCAAAGGTGCCGGCCACGGGCACTTTCGCTGCTCCCGCGTGCCCGGCGGCCGTGCCTGTCCGTGGTCTTGCCCCACTGAAGTGGTCCACCCCTTGGGATAGTTTATCCCGTATCACGGAGGACTACGACGATGGCAGGCAAACGAGAGAAGCCCG
>NZ_JAATVU010000040.1 GCF_013184745.1 Mangrovicoccus sp. HB161399 | reverse complement strand
CCGCCGCGGCTTCGAGCATCGTGTTGCCTGCCGCCAGTTCCCGGATCCGGGCCCCGACCCTGCCGCGCGGGATTGCACCGACCTTCGGGCCGAAGTTGCGAAGCAGCCCGCGCAGCGGCATTTCCCCGTTCTGGATCGACTTGCGCGCAGCCAGGATGGAACGGACCTCCTGGGCAGAGTGATCTTGCCCCCGCGCCACCGTGTTCCAGGCCCGTCGCGACGGCACTTCAGAGAGACGATGCGGCCAAGCTTCGTGCGTCGGCGACCGGCAGAGCGAGGTCTTCGAGGCCTGATGCCGGCAGCGCGCATATCGACGCCTCAAACCGTTGCAATTGATCAAGATAGCTCCGCGAGCGCCGCGTCTTTAGCCGCAGAGTGGATAGCGGTTCGGCCCCGGCGTGGCGGAGAGCGAATTGCTCTCCCGCCACGCCGGTCGGCCAGAGCAGGTCTTGGGCCAGCGCGGCGACGCTATGCGCGATCCCATCTGGAGCTGCGGGACCTGGCCATGCCGGAAAATGCTGCAGCAGCGGCGAGATGGAGGTCCCACGCGCATCACAATCTCCGATGAGTGGCGCGATCATCCATTCAAGGCACTGAAACCATTAAAATTCGACACCCACCTTAATTGGTGCAATTGGGGCGCAGCGCCACAGAGGCTGGGTTAGTGCCCGTTGATAGAGGTGCAGGGATCGGATTCCGGGAACGCTTGCGTAGGACCAGCGGCGCCGCCCCGGGAGGGATCAGGGGCATCGCAGGCGTCACAGGCCGCGCGACGTCCACCAGAACAGCGCCAGCAGCAGCCCGAGAATGGGCACCCAGGCCCAGCGTGGGATGCGCAGGTCCCGCAGCCGCGGGCCAAGAAAATGCGCCGCCACGCCGAGGCCCATGTAGCGTCCGCCGCGAGCGACCGTCACGGCGGCCATCAGGATCGCGAAGGAGCTGCCCAGCATCCCCGAGCCGACCGAGGCCAGCTGGATCGGAAAGGGAGAGACCGACAGGATCAGCACGGTGACGAAGAGCTGGCCGCCGCCGAGGCGGCCCTTCACCGTCTCGAACTGCGCCGCCAGCCCCAGCCAGTCGAGCAGCGGCAGCACGACCGGATCGGCCAGCAGCAGCCCCATCAGGTAGAGGATCGCAGTGCCGATCAGGCAGCCCACCAGCGACCAGGCGCCCAGCGACAGCGCATTGCTCGGGCGGGCGATCATCAGCGGCACCAGCACCGCCTCCAGCGGAATCGGCAGGAAGGTGGCCTCCATCGCCGAGAGCACCGTGATGCCCGTGCGGCCCTCGGCCATGCGGATCATCCATGGGGACAGCTTCATCAGAGCAGCGGGCGCCTCTGGATGCCTTCGCCCTCCTCGGCCTGCGCCAGCTCCGCCAGGCGCGCGGTGTCGAGCACCGCCAGCCGCCCATCGGACCAGCCGGCGATCTGCTCGCGGCGCAGCTTGGCCAGCGTCTTGTTGGTATGCACCAGCGACAGCCCCAGCGCATCTGCCAGATCCTGCTGTCGGTGCGGGAAGGGTACCGAGCCGTTGGTCCGCAGTCCCAGCCCCTCCAGCCGCTCCCAGATGCGCAGGAAGGCCCAGGCGATGCGTTCGGCAGCGCTGCGCTGGCCCAGCGTCAGGACATTCTCGCCGAGGAAATGCTCCTCCACCGCCGAGAGCCAGGTCAGGTCGAAGGCGCGCTCGGGATTGTCGCGGAAGAAGGACCACAGGTTCGCGCGCTCGAAGACGCAGAGGCGCATCCGCGTCGAACTTTCCACTGAATGGCGCATCTCGGCCATCACCCCCGCCTGCAACCCTATGAAATCACCGGGGAAGACGAAGCTGATCACCTGCCGCCGCCCGTCCGGCAGCGTCTTGTAGCGCAGTCCCTGGCCTTCGAGAACCGTGAAAAGCTGCGGGCTGTTCGACCCTTCCATCAGGATGGAGCTGCGTCCGTCGACGGTCAGCTCGCCGGTCTTGAACCGCTCCATCGCGGCGACCTCGGCCTCCGCCATCGGAACGAAGCAGTCGCGGCGCCGGAGCGGGCAGGTTCGGCATTTCAAGGTCATGTCATTATCCCTGCGCTATGTCACAGTTAAATGCGCCCTCGCCGGTAAGGTTCCATACAGGGAATTTGACCAGAAGGCAGTATCCAGTGACCGAAGCCACACCACTCAAGCCGCCGGTCGTTCTGGTGATGGAACGCGACCCGTTCATCCAGTCCGATATCGGCATGCTCCTGCGCGAGTCCCTGCCCGACGCGGTTATCCACATGTGCCGCGACACCGAGGCGGCGCAGAGGCTGGCCGAAGGGCTCGGCCATCTCACGCTGTGCGTGCTCAAGCTGATGCGCAACGACCGCCTGGATGCGGGCGTCGCCGCCCGCGCGGCCGAGCGCGGCGCCCGGGTGCTGCTGCTCGGCGACACGATCGACCTGGAAGGCGGCGGGCTGCCGCCGGACAGCATCGTCGTTCTGCCGGTGCCGTTCTCGGGAACCACCTTCCGCGACGCGCTGTCCCGGCTCGGCTTCCGCGCATTTTCGTGAAGCACGGAACTCTCTCCCGCCTTTGGGGTTGACAGGTCAATCGCTTCCTCCGGAGGCGCAACCAAAGGAGAGAGACCATGCTTTACTGGGCCCTAGTGTTCCTTGTCGTCGCCCTGGTTGCCGGCCTGTTCGGCTTCGGCGGCATCGCATCCGCATCTGCCGGCATCGCGCAGATCCTGTTCTTCGTATTCCTCGTGCTCTTCGTGATCGCCCTCGTCGCCCGGGCGTTCCGCGGAAACGTGCCGCGCTGACGCCCTTCAGCAACGGCATGGGACGGGCGTCCGCACTCGCGCCCGTCCACCTATCCTCCGCCGGCCCGGACACCGCGCGCGGCATCCGCGCAAAAAAAGTCCCGGACCGCCGGAACCCCCGGCCCCTGCAGGCGTTCATCCCGGACAGGACAGGCGGAACGGCAGCGCCCGTTGCCGCCGGGCCGGAGCCGATGCAGCACATGCATGAACGGCATGACACCAGGGCATGGCCCGGGATCTTGCCAAGGGTCATGAAAAGGTTGCAAAGGCCAATCATGATCCGGCAGCAGGCCGGAAGGATTCAGGCGACTGCGGGAGCACCCGCGGCGCCGCACCGAACGACCCTTGTTACAGGTGGGGTTGTGGGGCTGGGCGGAAACGCCCGGCCCTCTCTTTTTCCCGGCACGGACCGCCGCCGCTGCCGCGCGGACCGAACGGAAAAGGGGAGGCGGCCCTTCGGCTCCTCCCCCCGTTCCGTCCGAACAGTCCGGGTTCGCTCAGACCGAGAGTTCCTCGGTCGAGGACAGGAACAGCGCCTGGCTGACGGCCGAGCGCACCTGGTCCTCGTTGTAGGGCTTGGCAATCAGGAAGGCCGGCTCCGGCCGCTCGCCGGTCAGCAGGCGCTCCGGATAAGCGGTGATGAAGATCACCGGCAGCGTGCCGAAATGCGCCAGCAGCTCGTTGACCGCATCGATCCCCGAGCTGTCATCGGCCAGATGGATGTCGGCCAGCACAAGGTCGGGCTTGTCGGCCTTGCCCAGCTCCACCGCGGCGCTCGCCGTGCGGGCGATGCCGGTCACCTCGTGGCCGATGCCCGAGACGATGCCCTCCAGATCCATCGCGATGATGGTCTCGTCCTCGATGATCATCACCCGGCCCGCGGCCCGGTCGGCCATCTCGTCGCGCGCCTTCTCGATCAGCAGGTGCACCGACTCCACGGTCTCTTCCATGATCTCGGCGACCTCCCGCTCCGAGAATTCCTCGATGCTCGACAGCAGCAGCGCCTCGCGCGTGCCCGCGGTCAGGTGGTCGAGCCGCCGCTGCGCCTTGGCGAGGGCCCCGGTCTCTCCGGACTCGATCTGGCGGCCCGAGCTGGCCCAGATGGCATGGAAGGTCCGGTAGAGGCCCACGCGGACCGACGAGCTTTCGGTCACGGCCGAGGAATTCTGCAGAACCGCCTCGAGCGTCGCCACCGCATACTGGTCTCCGCTAGCCTGGCTGCCGGTCAGGGCACGGGCATAGCGCCGCAGATAGGGAAGTTCCGCTGCAACCGAGTCCGCGATATTGATGTCCTGGCTCATAGCTTCCAACTTTTTTTGATGCACTCGGGAACCGAACCCCATGGGAGACGTTTTGTTCCGCGCGGCCAAAAAAATATTGCACGAGGACGAGATGGCAAGCTCCAAGCCCGACAAGGACGCTGTCCAGAAACAGATCGACGAGAATCTCAAGAGGATTTTCGAGGAGACAGCGAACCAGCCCATTCCCGATCAGCTCTCCCAGCTGCTCCAGCAGCTGCGCGAGCAGGAGACCCGAAAATGAGCCACCCCGATCCCCGGGAAGAACTTATCGCGCTGCTGCCTTCGCTGCGCGCCTTCGCGATGAGCCTCACCCGTCAGCCTGCCGCTGCTGACGACCTGGTGCAGGACACCGTCCTGAAGGCATGGAGCAATTTCGACAAGTTCCAGACCGGAACCAACCTCCGCGCCTGGCTTTTCACCATTCTCCGCAACACCTATTACTCGGACCGCCGCAAGAAGGTCCGCGAGGTCGAGGACGGCGACGGCGTGCTGACCGCGCAGCTCTCGGAAAAGCCCGCCCATGACGGACGGCTGGCGCTGCGCGACTTCCGCGTTGCCTTCGACCAGCTGACCGACGAACAGCGCGAGGCGCTGATCCTGGTCGGGGCCTCCGGCTTCTCCTATGAGGAGGCGGCCGAGACCTGCGGCTGCGCCGTCGGCACGATCAAGAGCCGCATCAACCGCGGCCGCGCCCGGCTGGCCGAGCTGATGCACCTCAACGAGAACGAAGCGATGGAAATGACAGATCCGGCGACGATGGCGGTGATCTCCGCCGGCCGGACCGCCACCGCCTGAGGAAGTCCAGCCCGTGCCCACGACTCCAGTGAAGTTCCATCGGCGCCTGACAGTCCGGCTGATGCTGTTCCTGTCGCTTGCCCTCGTGCCGGTGGGACTCCTGGCGGTGCTGCAGACCCATGAGGTCGTCAACCGCATCGCCGCCCAGACCGAAGCGCGGCTGGCCGACGAGACCAGCGCGGCTGCGCGGCAGAGCCGCGAGAACATCCTGTGGGCCTTCGGTGCCGCCACCGGCCTGGGCCAGGCCGTCGCCGCCTATCCCGGCAACACCGCGAATTGCATCGCGGGGATGAAGGATTTCGTCGGGGCCCATCCCGACGTCGCCTCCGCCGGGGTCATCCTGCCCGACGGCACGATCAGCTGCGCCTCGACCGGCGAAAGCTACGACGTCTCCGACTGGCCGGTGCTGCAGGACCTGCTGGCCAACCCGCGCACCTTCGTGAACTATTCCTCCAATCCGGTGGTCTCGCACCGCCCGGTGCTGATCTCCGTCGTGCCCGTGATAAAGAACGAAAAGCCGGTGGCCTTCGTCTTCGTCTCGCTCGAGCAGGGCGACCTTGCCGCCCTCGGCGACACGCCCGGCGACGCCGTGTTCAAGACCTTCAACCGCGACGGCACGGTGCTGACCAGCTCGGACGGCGACGAGGAGGCGACCTCGCTGCTGCCGGCCGACCGCGAGCTGGCCTCGCTGGCGACCGACACCGGCATGACCTTCCGCGCCGACAGCCGCGGCGGCATCCCGCAGGTCTATTCGGTCAGCCCGATCATCGACGGCACGGTCTACGCGATCGGCATCTGGGCGCCCGACGTGTCCCAGCCGGGACTGGTCGGCATGGCCGTTGCGATCCCGCTCTTCCCGGTGCTGATGTGGCTGGCCAGCCTGCTCGTCGCCTATGTCGCCGTCGACCGGCTGGCGCTGCGCCATGTCCGGCGGCTGCGCTACGATCTGCGCCGCTTCGCCCGCAACCGCAGCCTGCCGCTGGGCTCGACCCCCGACATGCCCGCCGAGATCGCCGAGATCTTCGACACGTTCCTCACCGCCAGCGAAACCATCCTGCGCGACGAGGCCGAGCTGGAGATGCTGATCCACGACAAGAACGTCCTGCTGAAGGAAGTCCATCACCGGGTGAAGAACAACCTGCAGCTGATCTCCTCGATCATGAACATGCAGATGCGCAAGCTGAAGGCGCCCGAGGCCAAGCACGCGCTGAAGCGCCTGCAGGCGCGCGTCCTGTCGCTGGCCACGGTGCACCGCACGCTCTACCGCACGGAAAATCTCGGCGCGGTCCAGGCCGGCCCCCTGCTGAAGGACCTGGTCGACCAGCTCGCCGAATTCGCCGGCCCAACCCGGCGCACCGAGATCGAGACCCGCTTCGACCGGCTGAGGCTCTATCCCGACCAGGCGGTGCCGATCAGCCTGCTGACCACCGAGGCGATCACCAACGCGCTGAAATATGCAGGGAACGAGAAGGGGCGGCCGGGCTGGATCCGGGTCACGCTGGTCGACGAGGGCGGCGGCCATGCCTGCCTGACCGTCGAGAATTCCAAGGGTCCCGTGCCGGTGATGCCCGGGGATGCGATCAGTTCCTCGGGCCTCGGCACCAACCTGATCCGCGCCTTTGCCTCGCAGCTGGGCGCGACGGCCCAGATCGAGGACGGCGAGCACGCATACCACCTGACCTGCCGCTTCGTGGTGCAGGGCTTCCAGGAGGATCCCTTCGAGGATCCCCTGCCCGAGGAGGACCCGGAGGAGGAATTCTCGCCCGCATGACCCGGCAGGAGGGAACCGGCGGAGACTTGCCGCGTTTGCGGAGCATGGAACATCTCGAAACGCTCGGCCTGGCGCCCGCCGGGGCGCCCACCGGACGCCGCGTCGGCGTCGAAATCGAATTCTCCGGCCTCGACGAGGACCGCATCGCCAGCCTCGTCGCCGGACATCTCGGCGGCGAGATTGCCCGCAAGGGGCGCTTCGACCGCGAAGTGGCCGGAACCCGGCTGGGCGATGTGCGGATCGAGCTCGACACATCCTTCAAGGACAAGCTGGCCAGCGCCCCGGACCTGGTCGGCACCCTCGCCCACCAGGTGATCCCGGCCGAGGTCATCACCGGACCGATCCCCGAAGAGGACCTGCCCGAGCTCGACAAGCTGGCCGAGGTGCTGCGCGAGGCCGGCGCCGAGGGCACGCGGTCCGGCGTGATGAGCGGCTTCGGCGTGCATTTCAATCCCGAGCAGACCGATTGCAGCGTGGCGGCGATCCTGCCCGTGATGCAGGCCTGGGCCGTGCTGGAACCGTGGTTCCGCCAGCACGAGCCGATGAGCATGGCCCGCCGCGCCCTGCCCTTCACCTCGCCCTGGCCCGACGCGCTGCGCGAGGCGCTCCTGCGGCTCGACCCGGACGGCACCTCCATCGACCGGCTCATCGACCTCTACCTGGAGCACGCCCCGTCGCGGAATTACGGGCTCGACATGCTGCCCTTGTTCCGCTCGATCGACGGCGGGCGGATCACCGCGAAGCTCGGGGCCGACGCCCCCTCCGCAAGGCCGACATGGCATTTCCGCCTGCCCTCCAGCCGCATCGACGAGCCGGGCTGGACCATCACGGGCGAATGGGAGAAATGGCGCACGGTCGAAGCGCTGGCGGCAATGCCGCGGCTGCTGGAGCGCACGGGACGCGACTGGCTGCAGAATTTCCGCGGCCGCCCGTTTTCGGAAGGCGCCTGGGTCGAACGTCTCGACCGGGTGCTGAAGGACCATTGAGCCGGAGCGGATGATGGACAGGCCCCTGATCGGCGTCACAGTCTCGCGGCGCTCCGGATGGAGGATCTTCCCGCTGATCGCCTTCAACGTCTGGCTGGCCGGCGGGCGGGCGATCCGCTGGCAGGCCGGGCGCGATGCCGATGTCGATGCGGTGCACGGCGTGGTCATCGGCGGCGGCGACGACATCTCGCCGGATTTCTACGGCGGCGAATTCGTCACCGCGGCCCGGCTCGACCCCGCCCGCGACGAGCTGGAGCGCCGCCTGGTCTCCGAGGCATGGACCCAGAACACGCCGATCCTCGGCATCTGCCGCGGCGCGCAGATGATGAATGTCGCGCTCGGCGGCACGCTCCACCAGGACGCCTACAAGGTCTACACCACCAGCCGCCATGTCTGGACGGTGCTGCCGCGCAAAACGGTCTGCACCGCCGAGGGCTCGCGGCTGGCGCGGCTGATGGGGCGCAAGGGGCTCAGGGTCAACGCGCTGCACTCGCAGGCTGTGAAGGATCTGGGCGACGGGCTGGTGATCGCCGCGCGCGACGAGGGCGGCATGGTCCAGGCGGTCGAGCGCATCCGCGATCCCTTCGCGCTCGGGGTGCAGTGGCATCCCGAGCACCTGTTCTACCTGCGCCGCCAGCGCCGGATCTTCCGGGCGCTGGTGACGGCCGCCCGCGCATACCGCAGCCGGACGGGCCAGATCGGCGCGGTTGCCGAAGAGGCCGAGATGGAGCCCTTGCCCGCCTGAGCCGCGGCTCAGAGGTTGCGCAGCATCCCTCCGTCGACCCGGATCATCGAGCCGGTGACATAGGAAGCCCGCGCCGAGGCGAGGAAGGCGGCCACGGCGGCGAATTCCGCCGGATCGCCATAGCGCCCTGCCGGGATCGTGGCGCGCGAGGCGGCGGCAACCGCCTCGACGCTCTGGCCGGTCTTCTCGGCGCGCCCGGCATCGAGCTCGGCCACGCGATCGGTGCCGATCCGCCCGGGCAGCACCATGTTGACGGTCACGCCCTTATGGGCCACCTCGCCCGCCAGCGTCTTCGACCAGCCCGCAAGCGCGCCGCGGATGCCGTTCGACAGAGCCAGCCCCGGGATCGGCGAGACGATGCCCGACGAGCCGATGGTGATGATCCGCCCGAAGCCGCGCGCGCACATTCCCGGCAGCAGCGCTTCGGCCAGCGAGATGATGGGCAGCGCCATCGCCTCCCATGCGGCCTGCCAGGCGGCGGTGCTCTGGCCCATCGCCGGGCCGGCCTTGGGGCCGCCGGAATTGGCGATCAGGATGTCGATGCCCGTCTTCGCCATCTCGCCCGCGACCGCGGCGACCTGATCCGGGTCGGAAAGGTCAAGCGCCACCGGGATCACCCGGCCTGCGGGCAGATCGGCCGACCAATCGGCAATCGCAGCCGCATTTCGTGCAGCCGCATGGACAGTGACGCCTTCCAGCGCCAGCTCGCGCGCGCAGGCGGCGCCGAGGCCGCGGCTCGCGCCGAGGACCAGCGCGGTTTTCCCCGAAAGTCCGAAATCCATCAGCCCAGCTCCTCCAGGCGTTTCTCCTGCCGGGCGATCAGCCGGTCGACCTCGGCCATGGCGGCCGCGTCGAGCATCCCGCCCGGTTTCCTGACAGCGGCCGAGGCAATCACGCCGCGCCGTGCCAGCACATGCTTGCGGATCGACAGGCCCAGCCCCGGCTGGCTCTCGTAGCGGATCAGCGGCAGATAGGCGTCGAAGAGGTCCTGCGCGCGGTCGATCTCGCCCGCCTTCACCAGCCGCGTGACCTCGACCATCATCTTCGGATAGCCGAAGCCGGTCATTGCGCCATCGGCGCCGCGGGCGACCTCCTCGGGCAGGAACAGCCCGGCATTGCCGCAGAGGATCGAAATCCGCCGCTGGCCCGCAGCCTCGGCGGCGCGGATCTTCGAGATCTTCGACAGGCCCGGCCAGTCCTCGTGCTTGAGCATCTTGATGGAGGGCATGTCGGCGATGATCCGGGCCAGCACCTCGTCGGAGATCTGCACCTTGGTGGCCAGCGGGAAATCCTGCAGCACCACCGGCACCTCCGGCCCGAGCAGCTCGCAGACCTGGGCATAGTAGCCGTGGATCTTCGGATCGGTGTTCAGGCTGCCGGGCGGGGCGACCATGACGCCGGCGGCGCCCAGGTCCATCACCTCCCGGCTCAGCTCGCCGAGCGCGGCGAGGCCGGGGGCGGAGACGCCGACCACCACCGGACGGTCGCCCGCACGGGCGATGACGCGGGCGGCGATCCCGGCCGCCTCGGTCTGGGTCATCTTGGGCGCCTCGCCCATCATGCCCAGAATGGTCAGCCCGTCGGCCCCGTCCTCGAAATAGCTGTCGGTCAGCCGGTCGAGGCTGTCCCAGTCGATGGCGCCATCGGGGTGGAAGGGCGTGGCGGAGATGACGAAGACACCGCCGGTCTTCTCGTGGATCAGGGGCATGGGTCCGTCCTTCAGGCGTACCAGCCGGAGGTCGCGCGCGTCACCAGACGGCCCGATCCGGGTGCGTTGAGAATGGCGGCACCGTCCCAGGCAGGGGTGCCGCGCAGATAGCTGGCCGCGACGCGGGCGGCGAAGGTGGCGCCGTGGAACGGGCTCCAGTTAAGCCCGTCATGCGCCTGGGCCTCGTCCCAGACGAAGGCGCCTTCCTCCAGCACGGCGAGGTCGGCCTCGCGGCCGATGGCGATGGCGCCCTTCCGGTCGTCGATGCCGAAGAATTTCGCGGGACGCGCCGAGAGGTACTCTGCCGCCATCCGCGCCGCATCATGGCCGCGCACCTTTGCCAGCGTGAAGAAGGACGGGAGCAGCGTCTCGAGCCCGGGGATGCCCGCGCCCGCGTCGAAGATCGAGGCGGTCAGCTTGTTGTCGATGGGCCAGCTCGAATGGTCGGAGGAGACGAAGGCGACCTCGCCCCTCTCCAGCGCCTGCCACAGCCCCTCGATGGCGCCGGGGCGGATCGGCGGGTTGACCTTCATCCGCGCGCCATGGGCGGCGCCGTCGCGGGCGGCGTCGAACCACAGGTAATGCACGCAGAGCTCGCCCGTCGCGCGCATGCCGGTGGCGGCGAACATGGCGGTCAGCGCAAAGCCCTCGCCCAGGGTCAGGTGCACCGGATGGGCATGGGCCCCGGCCGCCTGGCCGAGCGCATAGAACTGCGCGGTGGCGGCCAGCTCGGCCGCGGGCGGGCGCGAGGTGGAATGCGCCTCGATGCCCTCGATCCCGGCGGCGCGGGCGCGCGCCATGCGGGCCAGCACGATCTCCTGATCCTCGTTATGCAGCCCCAGCGGCACATCGGTGGCGGCCAACGCCTCGAAGAGGTCGAGCGTCAGATCCTCGCCGATGCGCGGAAACCGGGTCGGGCTCGACTCGAAGGAGGAGATCTTGAAGGCGACGGCGCCTTTCGCCACCAGCTCGGCCACATGGGCCGTGCCGGTCTCGCGCGTGGCCGTGGCGTAGAAAGCCATGTCGGCATGAGCATGTCCGGCCACGGCGGCGGCCTTGTCGTCCCAGCGTTCCGGCCGGTCTAGCGGCAGCGGATTGTCATAGGGCATGTCGACCAGCGTCGTGACGCCGCCGGCAATAGCCGAGGCGGTGGTATCGGCGATGCCCGGCAGGCCCTTGCAGCTGGTGGCGTGGGTCTGGCCATCGACGGCGCCGGGCAGGATCAGCGCGGTCCGGTAGTCGTCGGTCTCGGCGGCAGCCGGCGGGGTGCCCTGCCCGATGGCGGCAATCCGGCCGCCGGCGATGCCGACCCAGCCGTTCTCGATGGTGGCCTCCGCCGCGACGACGGTGCCCTTCACCACACGGTCAAGCATGGACCGCTCCTTTCACGTAGTTCATGTCGAGCGCCTGCACCGCGTCCGAGACCGCGGCCTGCACCGGATCGACGACGATGCAGCCGGTTTCCGCCTGCAGCGGCCCGCGCTGCTGCCCCATGCCGGCACAGCCGAGGATCAGCACCTCCGCTCCGTCCTCGTCCCGGAGCGCCCTTGCCACCCTGCGCACGGCGGCGCGCGCCGCCTCGGCATCATTGGCCTCGGCCACCGACATGTCCACCGCCCGGTCGCCGCCGAGCCGCGCGATCAGCCCCAGACGCTCGATCATGGCGCGGTGCCGCGCGATGGAGGACGGGCCCAGCGAGATCACGCCGAAGCGTTCGCCCAGCACCAGCGCGCGGACATAGGCGGATTCCGCAATGCCGAAGACCGGCGCCGCCACTGCCTTGCGCGCCGCCGCCAGCCCCGGATCGGAGAAGCAGGCGACGACATAGGCATCCGCCTCATGCGTGCGCACCCAGTCCTCCACCATCGGCGCGACCAGCGCGACATCGGCATCGCTTTCGATGCCGATCGGAGCGCCCTCGAGCGTGTGGCACTCGATCCGGTGGCCGGTCAGCGCCTGCAGCCCCTCGAGGCAGGCCGCCATCGAACGCGTCACCGCCTCCGAGCTGTTGGGGTTGAGAACCGCAATCTTCATCTCTCGGGAAACCTTCCTTCGTGTCCCGGCCGCCTGCTCTGCCGGGGCCTTGCCTTTGTCATTGTCCTGCGGCCTCAGCCGCCGAGATAGGAGCGGCGGAACTCTGCATCCTGCATCAGCCGGTCCGCGCCCATCCGGTGCTGGATCGCGCCCTGCGACAGCACCACCGCCTCCTCGGTGACCTTCAGCGCCATGCGCACGTTCTGTTCGGCCAGCACGACCGAGACGCCGGTGAGCGAGCCAAGATAGGAGAACACCTCGTCCACCATCACCGGCGAAAGCCCGAGCGACGGCTCGTCGACCAGCAGGAGCCGGGGCCGCCCCATCAGCGCGCGGGCGACGGCCAGAAGCTGCTGCTCGCCGCCCGACAGCGTGCCCGCAGGCCGCCTGGCCTTGGCGCGCAGGACGGGGAATTTCTCCATGTAGCGGTCGAGATCGCGCTCGATCTCGGCCCGGTCGGAGCGGGTGAAGGCGCCGACGCGCAGGTTCTTCTCGACCGAGAGCTGCGGGAAGACGTGCCGCCCGGCGGGAACCTGGACGATGCCGTGACGGACGCGGGCCTCGGGGGCGAGTCCCTTCATCGGCGCGCCATCGAAGCGGATCTCGCCGCCCTTCACCGGGATCTGCCCGGTGATCGCCTTCAGGATCGTGCTTTTCCCGGCGCCGTTATGGCCGATCAGGGAAATCCGCTGGCCCGGCGCGATATCGAGGTCGAGCCCGTTGAGGATCATCCGGTCGCCGTAGCCCGCGGTGACATTGGTCATGCTCAGGGTCATTCGGCACCCGCCCCCAGATAGGCTTCGATCACGCGCGCATCCCTGGTGACCTCTTCGGGACGCCCCTCGACCAGCTTGCGGCCCGCGTCCAGCACCACGATCCGCCCGGCGAAGCGCGACAGGACCGGCACGTTGTGCTCGATCACGATCAGCGTCAGCCCGTGGCGGTCGCGCACCCGCGCCACCAGTCCGAGGATCTCGGCAGCCTGCACGTCGTTCATCCCCGCCGTCGGCTCGTCCAAGAGCAGGATCTTCGGCTCGGCATTGAGCGCGCGCGCCAGCTCCAGCCGCTTGGTCTGCCCATAGGACATCTCGGCGGGCGAGGCCTCCTCGTAGCCCGCAAGCCCCACCTCGGCCAGGCAGGCGCGGGCGCGCATCTCGAGCTCGTCCTCCGAGCGGCGCATCGCGGGCAGGCCCAGAACCTGGCCCGCCAGCCCCTTGTAGCTGCGCGAATGCCCGCCGGAGACGACGTTTTCCAGCGCGGTCATGCCCTTGAAGAGCCGCAGGTTCTGGAAGGTGCGCACCAGGCCGTGACCGACGATCCGGTGCGGCCGCGCCGTCGTGATGTCTCGGCCGCCGAGCGTGACCCGGCCCTCATGGCTGCGGTCGAGCCCCGAGATGATGTTGAACAGCGTCGTCTTGCCCGAGCCGTTCGGCCCGATGATGCCCAGCGTCTCTCCCTCGGCGACGGAAAGCGACACGCCGTCGAGCGCCTTCACGCCGAAGAAGCTGCGCGAAATGTCCCGGCATTCCAGCAGGCTCATGGCCGCGCCTCCTTCTCCAGCCGCAGCAGCCGCCGGATCGAGCGCGGCATCTGCCCGAAGCCCAGGAGCCCGTTCGGCCGCCAGATCATCAGCGCCACCAGCGTCGCCCCGGCCACGCCCGGACGGATGGTGATCAGCCAGGGCTCGGAGGAGCGCAGCGCCTCGGGGATCATGATCATCAGGAAGGCGCCGAGCGCGCAGCCCGGCATCGAGGCCAGCCCGCCGAGGATCGCCATCTGCATGATCAAAAGCGACTCCTCGAGCTTGAACATGTCGGGCGAGACGAAGCGCATGTAATGGCCGTAGAGGCTGCCGCCGAGCCCGCAGACCCCGCAGCCGATGGCGAAGGCCAACACCTTGTAGCCGGTGACGTTCACGCCCAATGCGCCCGCCGCCACCTCGTCGTCGCGGATCATCTTCATTGTCCGGCCGAGCTGCCCGTGCATCAGCCGCGCCACGAGGAAGAACAGGATCGCGGCGACGCCGAGGATGAGCCAGAACTGGTCCGAAGACGACCGCGCCTTCCAGCCGAGGATCTGCATCGAGGGCACGCCCGGAATGCCCATCGGCCCGCGGGTCAGCTCCATCCAGTTGTTCGCGACCATGAAGAAGATCTGGTTGAAGGCGATGGTGACAAGCGACAGGAAATCCGCCTTCACCCGCAGGCATGGCAGCGCCAGCGCCGCCCCGCAGGCGGCGCAGATGACGCCGGAGGCCAGGAAAGCCAGCGGCCAGGACAGCCCGGCCTGCATGGTCAGCAGCACCGAGGCATAGGCGCCCATGCCGACGAAGGCCGCCTGGCCCAGCGTCAGCATCCCCGCCCAGCCGGTGACGACATTCTGGCCCAGCACGAAGATCGCGTAGATCATCGTCAGCGAGAAGATATGCAGCCAGAACCGTCCAGGCAGGACCAGCGGCAGGCAGGCCATCAGGATCAGGAACAGCCAGGGGCCGAACTTCACCGTGAAAGGCGTGCGGAAGGTCTCGGTCATCGCCATGTCAGGACCGCTCCGCCGAGGCCGTGCCGAAAAGCCCGTTCGGCTTCAGGAGCAGCACGAGGACGATGATCGCGAGGCTCACCCCGTCGCGATAGGCCGATCCGGCAGTCATTACCGCGGCGGTCTCGGCGAGGCCCAGCAGGATGCCGCCCCAGAACGCGCCCGAGAAGCTGCCGATCCCGCCCAGCATGGCGGCCGCCCAGGCCTTGGTCGTGGCCAGGAGCCCCATCTGGATGAAGACCGCGTTGAAATACATCGCGAACAGCACGGCGCCCGCGACCCCGAGGAAGCCGCCGATCGCATAGACCGCGACGATGATCAGATTGACCGGGATGCCCATCAGCTGCGCCGTCGCCAGGTCCTGGCAGACGCATTGCGCGGCGATGCCGAAGCGGGTGCGGTGCAGGAACCACGAGGCCGCAGCCACCAGCACCAGCGAGATCGCCAGGATGATCAGCGACTGCGAGGACAGCGTGACGCCGCCGATTTCCACCGGCACGCGCGGGATCAGCTGCGGGAAGGCATGGACCTCGGGTCCCCAGATCAGCTGCGCGCCCGCCGCCAGAACGAGACCTGCGCCGAGCGCCGAGATCATCGGCACGATCCGGTTGGAATGGCGCACCGGGCGGTAGGCTATGCGTTCGACCCCCATGGCGATCAGCGCGCCCGCGCAGCAGGCCAGGAAGATTGCCGGGATCGCCGGGAGGCCCGCCTGCAGCAGCGCCAGCGCGACGAAGGCCCCGACCATGATTACGTAGCCATGGGCGAAGTTGATCAGGTTGAGGATCGAATAGACCAGGCTGTAGCCGAGGGCGATCAGCGCGTAGATGCTGCCGACGGCGATGCCGTTCGAGAGCTGCTCCAGGTAGTAGTCCAAGCGGGGGCCTCCGCGTCACGGGCGATGGAAGGGCAACCGGCGGGGCTGGGAGCCCCCGCCGGCCCGGAGACTCAGCGCAGCGCGTCGAGCCCGGTTTCGTCGACGGCCGCGCCGGTGGACGCGAACTTGCCGTCCTTGACGGTGATCACCGCGAAGGTGCGATCCTTGACGTCGCCCTTGGCATCCCAGTGATAGGTCCCGCCGACGCCCACGAACTCGGTGCCCTTGATGTCGCCGATCAGCGTCTTCGGGGTCGATCCGGCAGCCATCAGCTGGTGGGCTAGGATGAACAGGTCGGAGGTGAAGACCGCGACCTGGCTCGGCAGCGCGTCATAGGCCTCGCGGAAGCCCGACATGAAGGCCTGGGTGGTGTCGCTATCGGCATAGGGGTCGTAGGCGGCGAGGATGTAGCTGCCCTCGGCCGCGCCCTGCGCCAGCTCGATATATTCGTTGTAGAGCAGCGAATCCGGACCGACCGTGGCGATGCCCTCGACCCCCGCCGACTTGGCCTGGCCGAGGAAGAGACCGCCCTCGGTATAGTTGCAGTTCAGCATGAAGGCCTCGGCGCCCGCGTTCCTGAACTGGCTGACGATCGACGAGAAATCCTTGTCGAGATTCGGGGTGAAGCCCGCCTCGGCCACGACCTCGGCGCCGAGCGCATCGGCGGCCACCATCATCTTGTCGCGCAGGCCCCGGCCGTAATCGTCATTGGCGAAGAGGATCGCCATCTTCTTCTTGCCGAGGTTGTTGACCGCGAAGGCCGAATACTGCTGCGCGCCGTAATCGTCGCGGATCGTCATCCGCACGATGTTGTCCCAGCCCGACTCCGTCACCTGCGAGTTCGAGGAGGAGCCGCAGAGCACCGGGATTTCGTAGTCTGAATAGATCGGCATCGCCGCCAGCGTGCAGGAGCTGTTCACGTGGCCGACCACCAGGTCGTAATCGCCCGAATCCGCGATGCGGCGCGCGACCGAGGCGGCCTCGCGCGGCTGGCCCATGTCGTCGAAGATGTCGAAGGTCACGGACGGCCCGCCCGCCGCCTCGATCAGCTTCATCGCCGCCTCGGCGCCGCGCTGCGCGTTCAGCCCCATCGAGGCCGAGTCGCCGGTCATCGGCGCGGCCAGCGCGATGCGGACCGGCGCGCCCTGGGCGAAGATCGGCCGGGCCATCAGACCTGCGGCGGCCACGCTGCCGAGCCCCATCTTCAATGCGCCGCGCCGGGTGATCCCTGTCTTCTGCGTCATGTCTGCCATCCCTGTTTTTCCGGTCCGCGGCTTTCTCCGCCCCGGACGATTCGAACATCTCCGTTGTGAAATTCTGGTGATATATTTGTAAAGATAATTCTTGACACATCCGAGGCATTCCCGCCTGAATGCCTGCGACTTGTGCAGATTCCCGAGATGAGGCTTGGTATGGGTGAGACGCGTGTTCTCGAAACCGGATGGACGGTGGAAACCCCGGATTTCAACGGCTTGCGCGAGCGCCTGATCGCGATGACGGCCCTGGATCATGAAGGCCTCCGGACCGGGCTGCGCCCGAAATTCGACCTTCTGCCCCTGCCCGATTGCGAGGCGCGGCTCGCCGCCCTGACCGCACGCGTGCATCACGATCTGGAGGTCCTGCTCTATCCCAAGGACCAATGGGTGATCCCGCGCGCGGCCCCTTCGGGCGAGCATCTCTATGACGTGGTGATCGTCGGCGGCGGCCAATGCGGGCTGTCGGTCGGGCACGGACTGCTGCAGGAGAAGGTCGGCAATTTCCTGATCCTCGACCGCGCGCCGAAGGGCCGCGAGGGCCCCTGGATCACCTATTCGCGGATGTGGACGCTGCGCTCGCCCAAGCATGTCGGAGGGCCGGAGCTTGGCATGCCCTCGCTTGCCGGGCGCAGCTGGTTCGAGGCGGTCTATGGCGAGGAGGGCTGGGAGGCGCTCGACAAATGGCCGCGCCAGCTCTGGCACGCCTATTTGGAATGGTTCCGCGCGGCACTGAGCCTGCCGGTCAGGAACGAGGCCGATGCCGCGGGCTTCGAGGACGAGAACGGCCTTGTCCGCGTGCGGCTGGCGGACGGGGACAGCGTGCTGGCGCGCAAGGTGGTGCTTGCCACCGGGATCGAGGGCATGGGCGACTGGTACGTGCCGGATTTCGTGCGGCAGAATCTGCCCGTCTCGGCCTATACGCTCTGCACCGACGATGTCGACAGCCTGGATTGGAGCGGCCGGGACATCGCCGTGCTGGGTGCCGGGGCAACCGCCTGGGACCGCGCAGCGGATCTGCTGGAACTCGGCGCCGGGGCAGTCACGCTCTTCATGCGGCGCAAGCAGGTGCTCAGTTCCAACGCCTTCCGCTACCTGGAGAAGTCAGGCTATCTCCGCCATTTCGCCTCGATGACCGACGAGGAGAAATGGCGCTGGATCCAGACGATCTTCACCTACGGCCAGCCGCCGACTCAGGACGGCGTCGACCGCTGCGCCGCCTTCGATGCCTTCGCGCTGCATCCCGGCGCCACCTGGACCGGGGCGCGGATGATCGGCGACAAGGTCGAGATCACCGCCAGCGACGGCACGGTGCATCTCTTCGACCATGTCTTCATCGGCTGCGGCTTCTCCATCGACGCGCATAACAGGCCGGAGCTGCGTCCCTTCGCCGGCAACATCCTGCTGTGGAAGGACGTGTACCAGCCGCCCGAGGGGCTGCCCGATACCTGGCTGATCACCTACCCGTACCTGACCCGCGACCTGCGCTTCCGCGAGAAAGTCGAGGGGCAGACGCCGGTGCTGAACAACATCTACTGCTTCAACTACGGCGCGACCGTGACGAACGCGCATTCCGGCGCCTCCCTGTCTGGCCTGCGCTACGGACTGCCGCCCTTGATCCACGGGCTGACCCATGCACTGTGGATGGAGGACGAGCCGGTGCATTTCGAGATCACCCGCGACTGGGACGCGGTGGATACCGACCCGGCGGTGCTCGACTCCCACACCTGGCGCCCGGCGGCGGACCGCGGCTTCGGCACCTGAGCGCGCTCGCGGCACCTGACGAAACCGTGCGTCCCGGAACGCAGCGGCCCTTTCCGCGTTGTCTCCCCGAAGCAGCCAGAAAAGGAGAGACCCATGAACTGGGATATCGTTGAAGGCAACTGGGGCCAATGGAAGGGCAAGGTCATGCAGGAGTGGGGCAAGCTCACCGAAGATGACGTGACCCGCGCCAAGGGCGACCGCGAGGAGCTCAAGGGCATCCTTCAGGAGAAATACGGCCTGGCCAAGGACGAGGCCGAAACCAAGATCGACGAGTTCCTGAAGAAGGCGTCCTGACCGGACACCCCTTCCCCAAGATGCGGAAAAGCCGCGCGGAACCTGCCGTTCCGCGCGGCTTTCTTCTGCCGGGGCGCGCCGCCGGAACGACATCCGCCCTGGACCGGAGGCCAGGGCGGAACAGGCACGGGGGAGAAGCGTGAGACCAGCGGCAGGGCAGGCTTTCGGGGGACACCGCATGCCCTCCGCCGGGATCACGCCCTGCCAACCCCGGCCCGGCCGGAAAAGTTCCCCGCAATCTGCGGAAAAATTTCCTGGCCCCGGTCATTCCGGACCCGGCGGATCAGGCGGCGCTGATATCCGCCGACAGCTTGGGCGCGGGATGGCGGCTGGGCAGGAAGCGCACGCCTTCCAGCGCGGCATCGAACAGCCGGTCGGGCTGTGGCGTCAGATAGCCCGGCAGCAGCGTCTTCACGATCCGGTCGACCCCGGTCAGGAACTGCACCGTCGCCTCGGGCGAGGCCTCGCGGTCGCGCACCAGCGCCAGGTAGCCGCCCAGGTGCGATTCCATCCAGTCGCGCAGGGCAATCGGGCTGGCGCCGCGCGGCAGGTCCTTCTGGAGGTCGCGGTCGATGACCACCAGCCCCCCGTCGAAGCAGGCGACGTGATAGCTCCCGGCCCGGTTGCCGGTGGCGCGGCAGGCTTCGGTCGCCCCGGCGCGGATGCCGGCCAGCTGCGGACCATTGCCGAAGACCGCGAAGCCGACGCCGCCGGCCGCGCGCCGCATCGGCAGCGGCGCCTCCGCCACCGGGCTGCAGACCACGCGCATCCGCGACGGCGCGACCAGATCGGCATCGAGATACCAGGCGATCATGTCGGTGCCGAACTCGACCGTGCTGCTGCCCGGGCGGAGCTCAACCTCGGCACTGGTGCCGACGGCGATCGGGCCCTGCACCGATGCCTCGCCCATCAGCTCGCGCATCACCGCCGTCACCGCGGCCGTGTAGATGCCGTGGTGATAGAGCGGCAGATGGGCATTCTGCATGCGCATGAGCGGATTGGTGTTCGGCATCGGGGCTCTTCCGGCGTTGTCGCAATTGAGACGTATTCGTCACCAAATTGAGTACCAGAAGATTAAAATGCCTCCGAACCGTTTCGGGTTAAATGGTTGACGCGGCCCGTGGCCCCGGCGGCGCTCATTTCACGGGCAGATAGGTGTCGGCCGCCTCCGCGCCGCGCTCGCCGATCGGCCGCGGCCGCCCGACGGTGCTGTCCTCCCTCGTGTGGCGCTCCAGCTCGGCATTGACCGCCGCGCCGAGCAGCACCACCAGCGCCGAGATGAAGAACCACATCAGCAGCGCGATCACCGCGCCGAGCGAGCCGTAGACCTCGTTGTAGGAGGCGAAGCGCTCCAGGTAGACGGTGAAGCCGACCGAGGCGACGGCCCAGACCGCAGTGGCCAGCAGCGCGCCGGGGCTCAGCCAGGGCACGCGGGCCGCACGGCGGTTCGGCGCGATCCGGTAGATGATGCCCAGCGACAGCACGATCAGCCCGATCGCCACCAGCCACTTGGCCGCCCGCACTGCCATCTCGGCAAGGAAGCCGATCGGGATGAAGGCGAGGATCACCGGCAGCACGACCAGCAGCGCCAGAACGGAGGCGGTGAGCACCAGGAGCATCACCGTCAGCATCAGCGACACGGCGATGTCGCCGAAGCCGCTGCGGTTCTTCTCGCCGTAGACCGCGTTCAGCCCGCGGGTCATCGCCCCCACCCCGGCCTTCGCCGACCAGAGCGCCAAGACCAGGGACACTGCGCCCGCCCAGCTCAACGCCGAGGGCGGCGCATTGACCAGCGCGGCTACCTGGCCCGCGATCAGCTCGTAGGCGGTCTGCGGCGCCAGCTGCGACAGCAGCGAAAGCTGCGCCTCGATCTCCACCGGATCGGCGAAGACCCCCCAGACCGACACCAGCGCCGTGATCGCCGGGAACAGCGACAGCAGGCTGTAGAAGGCCACGCCGGCCGCGATCAGCGACAGGTTCCGCTCGTCGATCTGCCCGAAGGCGCCCTTCAGCGACGCCTTCCAGACATCGCGGGGGTAATGCGGCAGCAGCCCCATCTCAGACCGTGCCCCGGGTCCCGCGCGGTCCGGCGAAGAGCCAGACGAGGAAGCCGATCAGCGGCAGGATTAGAATGAACAGCACCCAGAGCACCTTCTTGCCGGTGGTGGCCGGGGACTGCAGCACGGAAACGATGGCCCAGACGTCGAGGACCAGCAGGATGAGGGCGCCGAGGCCCGATACTTCCATCATGGGAAAGTTCCTTTCGCGGATTGCCCCCGAGCGGCGGCGGCCTCAGCCGCGGTCCAGCTCGGAGACGGATTTCAGCACCCGGTCGCCGTCTTCCTGCTCGATCAGGAAGGCCGACTCCTCCTCGGATGCCCTGCGCTTCACCTGGGTGCCCTTGATCTCGCGGGTCACGTCCCCGGTGAAGCGCTGGATGACATGGCCCGCGCCCGTGCCCTGGCCCCAGGACCAGGTCACGCGGTCGCCGATCCCGATCTGCATCAGTGGCGGCCGTTCGGGCGGAGCGCCTCCTTGGCGCCTTCGGGCATCTTCTCGCCCATCTCGTCCATCGCCTTGGCCAGATCCTCGGCGATGTCCTCCATTCGCTCCTCGGCGCTGCCGCCGCCGTCCTTGCCGCGCAGGGCCTTTGCCGCCGCGCCGATGGCGAGCACGCCGAGACCGTAGACCAAAGGACCGCGAACCGCCCGCATCCGCTCCTTGCGGCGCTCGGCCTTGCGGCGCTCCTCGGCGTCGCGCTGCAGCTCCAGCGCCTCCAGCCTGGCCTTCAGCACCTTGACCAGGGACTCGGTGTCCTTGTCGTCGATCCCCAGCGCATCTTCGGCGCGGTGGCGGAAGCGCTGGAACCGGGTCTCGGGCTCGGGCTTCGACAGGAGCTTGGAGGCGCCCCAGATCGCCAGCGCGGCGCCCGCGCCGATCGCCGCCGCCTTGCCCGGATTGGCCCGCGCCGCCTTGACGGCGTAGCTGCCGGCATCCTTGCCGTAATGCGAGGCCAGAGTCGCCGCCTCGGCCCAGAGATTGCCCTGGCCCAGCCGCTCGCCGAGCTGCTCAAGCGTGTCGGCCAGCGCCTCGCGCTGCTTCCTGATCTCGCGTTCCAGTTCTTCCGGCGTCAGTCCCTTGGCCATGGTCAGTCCTCCTTGATAGGGGATCAGAAGCGGCGTCCGTGCCGCCGGTCCCGTCCAGATTTGAAGCCTATGGAGCGCAGAAGCAGCGCCCCGCCGATCAGGCAGGCCAGCGCGGCCGTGCCGAGCCCCCCTGCCACCGCGCCGGTCGCGGCGGTCGGATCCCAACCGTCGTCCACCAGCAGCTGCACGGCCGCGCTGGCCGCGAAATTCATTGCCGTCAGTCCCAGCACGGCGGCGAAGACCGCCAGCACCACGGCGATCACAACATGCCTCAGCGCCCGCTCGATCTCGGCCTTCACCAGGTCGAGCTCGCCATGCAGGATGCCCATGCCCTGCCGGATCAGCGTGCCGATCAGCCCGGTGTCGTCCTTTTCGTTCCCGTCTTCCATCTGCGTCCTCACATCGCCTGCGCGCGCCCGGACGCGGCCGCCCGCAGCGGCAGCCCCCCCGGATCGCGTGCCGCGGCGCCATGGCGGTCGCGCCAGGCCAGGAAGGCCCGCTCGAAAGCCAGAGGCGTTTCCAGCATCGGCAGATGGCCGCTTTTCAGCACGGCCGCCGAGGCTTTCGGCGCAGAGGAGATCAGCTGCAGCTGATGGCGCGGCCGGACAACCGGGTCGCGGTCGCAGATGATAGCATGGACCGGGCGGTCGAGGGCATGCAGATCCGCCGCCATGTCCTGGCCGCCGATCCAGCTGCCGAAACGGTAGAGCTGGCCGGGACGGCTGGCGGCCAGATCGGCCCGCACCCCGTCGAACAGCTCCAGCCGCGGATCGGGCCGGGCGGTCACCTGGCGCACGCCCGCGCGGAAGCCCGCGGGATCGGCCAGCCAGCGCGAGACCAGCCAGCGGAAGCTGATCCGGCCGATGCCCGGCAGCCGCACCAGCGCGCCCTGCAGGCCGCGCCCCGCCACCGCCCCGGAAAAGAGCGGCGCCACCGCGCAGATGTCGGACACCAGATGCGGCGCCCGCCGTGCCAGCGCCAGCGCGGCCATCGCGCCGGTGGAATGGCCGACGAGCCGCCAGGGCTCGCCCGGGCGCAGCCGCTCCAGCAGCTCCGCATAGCCGTCGAGGAAGGCGTCGCCCTCCAGCGCCATTTCCAGATCGGCATCGCTGCCCTTCCACGGCGCATGGCCCGGAAGCGGCAGCGCCACCGCCATCCGTCCCTCCCAAAGCCGCGGCGGCAGCGCCTGCCACAGCGCGGCGCTTTCGAGGAAGCCGTGCAGCAGCGCGACCGGCGCGTGGCGGCCGGGCGTTGCGGAAAGCTGGATATGGGGCAGGAAGGCGGTCATCTTGTCGGCCTGTCGGCTGGGTCCCGGAGGAAAGGGCGGGCGGCCCCGGGGAAGGAACCGCCCACGGGGGGCACGGGGCCGTTACCCCTCGTATTCCGGCATCTGCATCAGCTCGTCCTTGGTCGCATTGACCTGGATGCGCAGCTCGTCGCCGCCATTGAGCTTCTCGATGTTCATCTGGTCGAAGCCCAGCTCGACGCGCTTCTCGCCCAGGCCGAGGAAGCCGCCGACATCGACGATCGCCTTGTCGGCCTGGCCGTCGGCACTCATCGCGATCTCGTGGATCTCGCCGATGCGCTTGTCGTTCAGGTCATAGATGCGCGCGCCGGTCAGCTGCTCGGTCGTCAGCTCGCCGACATCCGCCGTCACGTAGTCGCCATCGGGCATGTCGGTCGCCTCGTCGGCGGCCTGCGCCATGTCCTGCCCGGCATCCTGCATCTCGGCGCCCGCCGTGGCGGCAGCGCCGGCAACCGCGTCGCCTGCATTGTCCAGCGCCTCGCCGGTTGCCTCGACGGCATTCCCGGCCGCATCGGCCGTCGCATCGGCGGCGTTCTCCGCGGCATTGGCGGTGGCCTCGGCAGCATTCTCGATGCCTTCGCCGGCATTGTCAGCCGCGGCGGCAGCCTTGTCGCCCGCCTCGTCCATCGCGGCATCGGCCTGCGCGGCCTTCTCCTCGGTCCACTCGGCGGTATCCGAGGCAGCCTCACTCAGTTCCCGGCCTGCCGGGGCCACGGCCGCGGTGCCGTCGGCAGCATCGGGCAGCGCCGAGACATTGGCATCGGCCGCATCGAGACCGGCAGTCTCTTCGGGATCCTCGTAGGCCGGGGCGTTCTCCAGCGTCTCGCGGGTCGAGTCGAAGACGATGAACCAGTCATCGGCATCCTTGCCGTCCGGCATGAACTGCAGCTTGTCCATCGAGATGGCGACTTCCTTCTCGCCGATCCCGAGGAAGCCGCCGACATCGACGAGGATTGCCTCGACTTCGCCGTCCTGGCTCATCAGCACGTCGCCGATCTCGCCCACGTCCGAATAGTTGTCGCGCGGGTCGGCCGGCGTGCCGGCATCGGCCGCGACCTGGTCGGCCGCGGGATCCTCGGTGCCCGTGCCCTCGACCGGCATGTCGGCGGCGGCGGTCTCTTCGCGGTCCGGATCCTGCGCATAGACGCGGGCGCCGATGAACTGCGAGGCGCGGACCTCCTGGCCCGTCGGGTTGTAGGCAAAACCGCTCATCTCGTCGGCCGTCTGTGCCGAAAGCGGCGCGGCCAGGACAAGCGCGAGTGCGGTCGAAGCGACGGTGAACTTGGTCATCTCTCTCTCCCAGATTTCCCGATCGTCGTCTTGCGATCGGAGGGGAAACCGGATTAGGGTGATGAAAGTTCCCGTGTAGTTGTTTGAAATAATTCGTCTTTCGGCGGGAACCCGCCGGGGGTGGCGCGCGTTGCGCGCGCCGCGATCAGACGGCTTCCTCGGGGAAACCCGGCACTTCCACAGCGAAATCATCGGCCTGCGCCCACGGGTAGGGCATGGCAAAGCCCTTGCGGTCCTGCGGCGCGCGCGCGGCATTGGCCCGGGCCCGCGCCCGCCAGGCATCGGCCCGCCAGCGGAAGGCGTCGCCATGGGCGGAGAAGGCACCGCCGATCCAGTGGCGCATGCAGCGGTCGCGCAGCTCCGCGACCTCCTCCGGCCGCCTCAGCGCGACCCCGGCCTCGGTATCCCAGCGCAGCGACCGGCCGTTGAGATTGGCCGAGGAGACGATCCCCACCGCATCGTCGAAGACCGAGACCTTTGCATGGACATAGACCTGCGGCGCGCCCTTCACGGTGTCGCGCTCGCCGTCGGGATCGGGCGCGGCGGCGCGCGGCTGCACCGGGCAGACCGCATAGGCGCGCCGGCCATAGGCCTTGCCCAGCATCTTCAGGCAGCGCACCTGAAGCGCCTCGGCATGGCGCATGCCGATCCCGTGGTCGCTGTTGAAGGCAACGTCCTCCGGCGCGGCGGGCAGCACCACGACCAGCTGCAGCTCCGGGACCTCCCTGCCCCGCCGGGCCAGCGCGCGGGCCAGCCGCGTGTCGCGCAGGAACTGCGTCTCCAGGTAGATCATCCGCTCGGCGCGCGAGATCGCCTCCAGATGCACGTCGTTCAGCTCGGCAACCAGGGTGCGCGGCCCGAAGAACGGCAGCGGCATCTTCCGCGCCGCGGAGAGCGTGCGCAGCAGCTCCCTGCCCGGCACCGGCGCCTGGCGTCCGGCGGTCTCGTCGAGGAAGCGGTCCAGATGGGCCTGCGCCTCCTGCACCACCGGCCCTTCCATCAGCACCTGCACGTCGTGCCAGGTATCGGCGGCCGCGCGGCGGTGCTCCGGCGTGTCCCAGCGGCGCTCGTCGAGATCGAGCCCGCCGATATAGAGAAGCGACCGGTCGAAGACCGCGAGCTTCTGGTGATGCGTGGCGGGCAGCACATCGGGCAGGATCAGCCGCTTGACCCTCAGCTTGCCGCCGCGTTCCTCGAGGTGCTGCGCGATGCCCGGACTTTCCTCCAACGCTGCCTGCCGCTCCGCAGGCGCCATGCCGTTCAGCGCCGCGGCATGTTCCGACAGGTGCTTGCGGATCACCGGCAGCAGCGCCAGCCGCGGCAGCAGGCCCATCCGCGCCGGATGCGGCGCCAGCCGCACGGTCAGCCGGCCCGCCCCCCCGGGCAGCCCGCTGCGGAGCCGCTCTAAGGCGCGGGCATGGGCATTGGCCATGCGGTGCAGCTCGGGCCGGGCGATGGCATCGAAATCCGACAGGACCAGCGTGACATGCACGCCCTTGCCCAGCACATGCGCCACCAGATCGGCCCAGGTCTTTCCGGCCGCCCGCGCCCGCTCGCCGCGCAGCTGCGTGGCGGGATCGAAGACCCGGAAGGAGGCGTGGATCTCGCGCCGTGCAGAGAGGAAGGCCTCCTCCAGCGCGGGATAGGCCTCCGACGCGGTCAGGCACAGCTGCCGGAGACGCGTCTCTCGGGCGGGCGCCGGAAGGCTGCCCGGGTCAAGCGCCTCCGGGGCGCGCGCGGCTAGGGCGTCCATGCGCTCAGCTGGCCCCGGCCATTTCGAGCGCCGCGCCGAAACCGTCGAAGCTGCGCATCTGCTCGGCGGCCCAAGCCTCTACGCTGTGGCGGTGGGTCGCCGCGCGCAGCGAGGCCATGCGGTGGCGCCGCGTCTCCTCGTCCATCGCCAGCGCCCGCTCGATCGCGGCATCCATGGAGCGGTGCGAGAACGGGTTGGTCAGGACGGCGTCCGACATCACCACCGCGGCACCGGCGAATTCCGACAGCACCAGACAGCCGTCGCCATCGGTGCGCGCCGAGGCATATTCCTCGCAGACCAGGTTCATCCCGTCCGCCAGCGGCGTGATCCAGGCCACGTCCGCCACCTTGTAGTAGGCGATCAGGTCCTTGAACGGCACCGGGTTGGAGATGAAGGCCAGCGGCTGCCATTCGAAGCTGCCGTAGAGCCCGTTGATGTGGCCTGCCAGCGATTCCAGCCCGGACTGCACCTCCTGGTAGGCAGTCATGTTGGCATTCGCCATCACCGAGACATGCATCAGCCGCACCTTGCCGCGCAGGTCGGGGCGCCGCTTCAGCAGGCGTTCATAGGCCTGGAGCTGCTCCACGCCGCCCTTGGTGTAGTCGGTCCGCCCGACCGAGAGGATCAGGCGGCAGTCGCCCAGCTCCTCGCGGATGGCGGCGACCTTGTCCTCGGTTTCCTGCGTGGCGGCCAGATCCTCGATGTAGTTCACGTTCACGCCCACCGGCGAGGTCGCCACGGTGATGTCGCGGTCGCGGTAGCGCAGGCTGTGCGGCACGCGGCGGTCGGACAGCGCCCCGCCATCGGTCATCAGGCTCTCGGGCACGTCGCGCCGCCCTGTGACCTCGACATCCAGCAGCGACTGCGCCGCGCCGACGAAGTTCTCCGCGTAGCGCGGGATGTGGAAGCCGACCACGTCGCAGGACAGCAGGCTCTGCATGATCTCCTTGCGCCAGGGCAGGACATTGAACATGTCCGCCGAGGGGAAGGGCGTGTGGTGGAAGAAGGCGATCCGCACGTCGGGGCGCAGCTTGCGCAGGTAGCCCGCGACCAGCCACAGGTTGTAGTCATGGACCCAGACGATGGCATTCGGATTGGCCTCGGCCGCGGCGGCCTCGGCGAATTTCCGGTTCACCTCCTGGAAGGTCGGCCAGTCCACGGGATCGTAGTTGTAGCGTTCCTTGAAGTTGTGGAGGATCGGCCAGAACGCCTCTTTCGAGGTGATGTGGTAGAAGCTCGACACCTGCTCCTTCGTCAGCGGCAGGCGGCTGACGCGGTACTTGCCGTAGGCGTCGTCGATCTCGATGACCTGTTCGAAGCCCGGATTCGCGGGGTCCTCCGCCTGTTTCCAGGCGATCCAGGCGCCGGTCGGCACCTTGCCGAACAGGCTCTTGAGCGTCGGCACGATCCCGTTCGGCGACTTGTTCTCGCGGTACTGGATCTTTCCGTCGACCTCGACTTCTTCGTAGGGCTGGCGGTGATAGACGATGACAAGATCACTTGGCATGGGCGGTCGCTCCCGTCGGATGCAGATCGAAATGGACGATGGCCTCGGCGATCCCGCCGCAGCCATGCTTCCGGGCATGGTGCAGCTTGGGATGGTCGCCCTTTGCCAGCGCCTCCTTGAGGGGTGCCTCGGAATTTCCGACCGCAACCGCAGGCACCCCGGCCGTCAGCAGCGAGTAATCGTTGAGCGTGTCGCCCGCGGCCAGCACGCGGCCCTCGGAAATTCCGAGATGCGCCAGCAGCCGCTTCAGCGACGGACCCTTGGAGATGCCCTTCGGCAGGACATCGAAATAGCGGTTGTCAGAGATCAGCCAGTCATGGCCCATCTCCTCCACGGCGGCCTTGGCGCCATGGTCGAACTCGCCGGCGATCAGGTCGTAGCTGACGCGGTAGCGGAACGGCGTCTGCTGCAGCTTCAGCCCCGGCCAGCCGTCCAGCCGCGCGCGGACGCTGTCGCCCGCATCGCCCCAGATCTCGGCGATCTGCTCTTCGAGTTCCTCGATCGGCTCGACCCCGGTCTCGGGCGAGACATGGGCGATGGTGGTGCCCACGTCGCCGACCGCGTAGTCCGGCCAGGGCGTGCCCTCGGCCTCGACAAGGCCCGCGATGAATTCCGGGTCGCGCCCGGTCACGAAGATCAGCCCGACGGTGTCGCGGTTCTCCTCGATCCAGTCGTAGAGCGCGCGCCGTTCCTCCGGGGTCCCGCCGAGGAAGGTGCCGTCGAGATCCGTGGCCAGGACCATCGTCTTCTCGGCAATTTCGGGCAAGGTCACTCGGTCTTGGATGGTCATCACGCCTCCAGGCTTACAGGATGGGGAATTTCGACGGACATGGCCCAAGGCTCGGCTTCGAGCGGGCTCGCCCAGAGCGCCGCGAAGCTTTCGCGCAGGTCGGCGCCCTCGTGCAGGATGCGGTAGACGGTGCCGCAGATCGGCAGGCGCAGGCCCAGGCGGCCCGCCAAGTCATGGACCGAGCGCGCGTTGCGCTCGCCCTCGACGACCATCTTCCTGCCGCCGAAGCACTGCTCGCGCGGGATGCCCTCGCCCAGCTGCAGGCCGAGGCTCATGTTGCGCGAGGTGGACGAGTTGCAGGTCAGCGTCAGGTCGCCGACGCCGCCCATGCCCAGCACCGTGTCGGTGCGGCCGCCGAGCGCCAGCGTCACCAGCTGGATCTCGCCCAGGCCGCGGGCGATCAGCGCCGCGCGGGTGTTTTCCGCGAAGCCGACGCCGGTCATCATCCCGCAGGCGATGGCGATGACGTTCTTCATCGCGCCGGCGGTCTCCAGCCCGACGAGATCGTCGGACAGGTAGGGGCGGAAGCTCTCGCAGCCCAGGGACACGGCCAGCCGCGCGGCCGGGCTGCCCTCGGGGTTGATCCGGTCGATGGTCTTGAAGTCGAAGGCCAGGGTCGCCGCGGTGTAGTCGCCGCGGGCCGCTTCGGCCGCGAAGGTCGGTCCCGAGAGCGCGCCGACCGGATGGCCGGGCAGCTCTTCCTCGACGATCGACGACATCAGCAGGCCGCTCTCGGCCTCGATGCCCTTGGCGCAGACCACGATCGGGGTCAGCCGGTGCAGCAGCGGGTTGAGCTGCCGCGCCATGTCCCGGATCGAATGCGAGGGCGTCACAAGGAAGATCGCCTCGGCATCCCTGACCGCGCCCGCAAGATCGGTATAGGCCGTGATCCCCTCGGGAAGAGGGATGCCGGGAAGATATTTCTCGTTGCGGGCGTTGTCGTTGATGTCGCGTGCCACGTCGGGGTCGCGGGCCCAGATCGTCACCTGGCGCCCTGCGCGCCGGGCGATCGCCGCGATGGCGGTGCCCCAGGAACCGCCGCCCAGGATGGCGACGCGGGAATACGGCCGTATCGCGGCCAGGCTGTCTTCCGTGGTCGGAAGGTCATGCTGCATTGGTGTCTCCTTTGCCATGCGCTAACGCTGCACTCGCGAAAGAGTTCCGGCCGGGGTGGAAGATTCCGACGGCCCCTCTACCGCGCAGACGCGGGAGCGGCCGGATATTCTGCGTGTTGCGCATGGGCCTCAGGTAAGGGCTGCTGACCCGTAGGTCAACAAATCTGCCCGCTGGCGCAGCAAATCGCGCCAGTATTTGCCCGGTATTTGTGCGGAATTTGCGCCGCAGCCCCTTTCCGGGGCGGAGTCACCCGCGATCCGGCCGTTTTTGCTGCGCCGCGGCGTGGTCTCGGTAGGCATGTTCCGCGCCGTGTCTGTCGCGCAGCAGGTAGCTGCCCTCCGCCTCGCCGAGGATCCAGCTCCGCGCCACCGGCACCTTGCCGGCGCCTCCCGGCAGGTCGAGAACGTAGGCCGGAATGCACAGGCCGGAATGGCCCTGGCGCAGGCCGTCGACGATCTCCTGCCCCTCGGCAATCGAGGTGCGGAAATGCCCGGTGCCGCGCGCCAGGTCGGCATGGTGCAGGTAATAGGGCTTCACCCGGTTCTGCACGAGCGCGCGGAACAGCCGCCCCAGAACCTCCGCCGAATTGTTGACGCCCTTCAGCAGCACCGACTGGCTCAGCAGCGGAATGCCCGCATCCGCCAGCCGCGCGATCGCCGCCCGCACCTCTGCGGTCAGCTCGTCGGGATGGTTGACATGCAGCACCACGAAGGCCGTCGGACCGGCGCGCAAGGCGGCCAGAAGCTCCTCCGTCACCAGCTCCGGCGCCACGGCCGGCACGCGGGTGTGGAAGCGCGCGACGCCGACATGGGGGATCCGCGCCAGCTCCTCCAGCACCGCCCGGATCCGCCGCGCCGACAGCGTCAGCGGATCGCCGCCCGAGAAGATCACCTCCCAGATCCGCTCCTCGCCGCGGATGTAATCGAGCGCCGCCTCCAATTCGGCACTGTCGAGCCCGCGCGCCCCAGGCCCGACCATCTCGCGGCGGAAGCAGAAGCGGCAGTAGACGGCGCAGGTCTTCAGCAGGTTCAGCAGCACCCGGTCGTCATAGCGGTGCACTACGCCCTTGACCGGAGAATGGGGCCCGTCGCCGATCGGGTCGTCCAGCTCCGCCGGGAATTCCTGCAGCTCCTCGGACGAGGGCAGGTACTGCCGCGCCACGCCGCCCTCCGGATCGCCGCCGCGGATCGCGCGCAGCACGCCCGGCGTCACCGACACCGCATAGCGCCCGGCCACCGCCGCCAGGTCCGGCGTCACCTCGGCGCCGAGCAGGCCGGCCGCCTGCAAATCCCCGAGAGAGCGTGCGCTCTTTTCCGCGGCCGCCATGCCGTCCCCTTTTCCGTCGCTGCAGAGATGCCGCCCCCGCGCCGGAGCACCGGACGGGCGGGCGGCGGACTCTAGCGCCGCGGCAGGATTCCGCAAGGCCCGCAGGGCGGCCCGCGCCGCCCCGCGCCCCGGTCAGGCGAAGCTGACCCCGTTCGAGGCCATCGGCAGCGACACCGGCAGCTCGCCCGCGGCCGCGATGGCATTCGCCAGCGCCGGCCCGGCCGGCGGCAGGCCCGGCTCGCCGATCCCCGAGGGCGCTTCGGCCGAGGCGAGGATCTCCACCTCGATCCTGCCGATATCGGTGATCCGCAGCGGCTCGTAGTCGGGGAAGTTCGACTGCACGACCTCGCCGCCCTCGAGCGTGATCTCGTCGCGCATGATCGCGCCCAGGCCGTAGCCGATGCCGCCCTCGACCTGCGCCTTGATCACGTCCGGATTCACCGCCAGCCCGCAATCGACCGCCGCCGTCACCTTCTCGATCTTCACCCCGTCCGCGGCATTGCCGGAGATCTCCGCGACCTCCGCCACGTAGGTGCCGAAGGAGAAATGCGCCGCGATCCCCTGGCTGCGCCCGGCCGCCGGGCTGCCCCAGCCGGCCTTCTCCGCGGCAGCCTTCAGCACCGCGGCCAGCCGCACCTGCTCGGGCCTGTCGCCGGGCAGGTGCGCCAGGCGGAATTCCAGCGGATCGCGCCCGACCGCCTTCGCCGCCTGGTCCATCATGGTCTCCATGACATAGGCGGTATGGGTGTTGCCGACGGACCGCCACCAAAGGATCGAGGTCGCCTTCGCCGTGTCGGTCAGCCCGGCATACATCCCCGGGATCGCATAGGGCGTGTCGGCGATGCCCTCGACCGAGCTCAGGTCGACCCCGTCCCTGACCATCACCGCCTCGAAGAGCGACCCCTTCATCAAGGGCTGCCCGGCGATCCGGTGGTCCCAGCCGACGATGTTGCCGTCGCCGTCTATCCCCACCCGCACGCGGTGCGCGAAGGCCGGGCGGTACCAGCCGCCCCTGATGTCGTCCTCGCGGGTCCAGACCAGCTTCACCGGACGGCTCTTGTCGGTCAGCGCGAAGGCCAGCGCCGCCTCCACCTGGTAGTCCGCCGCCGGGTTGCCGCGCCGCCCGAAGGAGCCGCCGGCATAGAGTGTCTCCACCCGGATCTGCGGCATCTCCAGCCCGAGGATCTTCGACAGCGCGATATGCGGCGCGGTCGGCATCTGCGCGCCGTCGAGCAGGGTGATCCCGCCATCGGCATCGGGGCGGATGGTGCAGGTCAGCGGCTCCATCGGCGCATGGGCGAGCAGCGGGAAGTAGAAGGTCTTCTCCACCACCGTCGCCGCGCCCTCGATGCCGGAGGCATCTTCCGGCTTTCCGGCCGCGTCATACTCGGCCGGCGCGTCGACCGCCGCCATCAGCTCCGCCTTGATCTCGTCCGATCCGCGGGATTCGGCCTTGGACATGTCCCATTCGACCGCGACCGCGTCGCGCGCCTGGATCGCCGCCCAGGTGTTCTCGGCGAAGACCGCGACGCCCGCGCCGTTGGCCAGCGTCCCGGCCATGGCGAAGCCCTTGATGTCCTTCGCGCCGCTGTCGTCGAAATTCGACACCACCGCGCCCATCCGCGGCGGCCGCGCGATCACCGCGACCAGCTGGTTGTCGAGCTGCACGTCCATCGCGAATTTCGCGCTGCCGTCGATCTTGGCGGGCGTGTCCTTGCGCTTCACCCCCGGCTGGCCGATCAGCACGAATTCGTCGGGGCGCTTCAGCCGCGGCTCGGCCGGGACCTCCATCGCGGCGGCGGCCGCCACGAAGCCGCCGATGCCGACCGGATCGCCATGGCCCGCGACCATGCCGTTCTCCAGCCGCAGCGCCAGCGGGTCCTCGTCCCAGGCCTGGGCGGCCGCCTGCAGGATCATCTCCCGCGCGGCGGCACCGGCCTGGCGGTACTGCATCCAGCTGTTGGCCATCGCGGTCGAGCCGCCCGTGCCCTGGAACTTGCCGAAGAACAGGTTGTTGTAGACCTCCGGATCGGAAGGCGCGAATTCGGCCTTCATCGCCTCCATCGGCACGCCCATCTCTTCGGCGATCAGCGTGGTCAGGCCCGTGGTCGTGCCCTGCCCCATCTCGAAATGCTTCACGATGGCCGTCACCGTGCCGTCGGGGTCGACCCGGACGAAGGGCGTCAGCATGCCGCCGTCATCGCCCTGCGCCATCAGGCCCTTCGGCCCCATCCCGATCACCAGCGCGCCCGCGCCTGCCGCCTTGAGGAATCCGCGGCGTGTCGTCTGCAGGGTCATCTCAGGCCTCCATGATGTCGGATGCGCGATGGATCGCGGCGCGGATGCGCTGGTAGGTGGCGCAGCGGCAGGCATTGCCTTCCATCGCCGCGTCGATGTCCTCGTCGCTGGGCTTCGGCGTCTCCGACAGCAGCCCCACCGCCGACATGATCTGGCCCGACTGGCAATAGCCGCACTGCACCACGTCGAGCTCGGCCCAGGCCGCCTGGACCGCCTGCGCGGCCTTGCCCCCGATGCCTTCGATCGTCGTGACCGAGGCGCCTTCGGCATCCTCGATGAAGGTCTGGCAGGACCGCACCGCAACCCCGTCCAGATGCACCGTGCAGGCGCCGCAGCTTGCCACGCCGCAGCCGAACTTGGTGCCGGTCAGCTTCAACTCGTCACGGATCACCCATAGCAGCGGCGTTCCCGGTTCCGCCTCGACGGTCACCGGCTTGCCGTTCAATGTCAGAGAAGTCGTCATGTCGCGCTCCACCTTTGGCTTCGGGCTCGGGGCGCGCCGGCATGGTGCCGCGGGGCGCCCCAAGGTGGTCCCTTCGGTCCCGCCATCCTGACACGGCGCACGGAATCCGCCACGCCATCCAACTTGCAGAACGCGCCAAGCTGCTAACAATTCGCGCCACAGAGCTTGCCAGACTCCCCCCGAGTGGCACTATGACGAAAACAACCATAACGGGAGGGGGAGCCCATGAGTAGAAAGTCGCTCTATCCGGTGGCGCGGATGGTCCAGATGGGGTGCGCCCTGCTGGACGTCGATCCGGCCGAGGTGCTGAGCCAGGCCGGCCTGCCGGCCGACCATCTGGAAACCGAGACCCACGGCGTGAACGCGCGCGCCTATCTGGACGCCTGGACCGCGCTGGTGGAGCTCGGCTCGGCCGGCGCGCCCGGCGCGGTGCTGGCGCTGGCCCGCGCCGCCGCCCGCCAGCCCTCGCACGCGCCGATCATCGCCTTCACCGCCAGCCGCAACATCCGCACCGGGCTGCAGCGGCTGGCCCTGTTCAAGCCGCTGGCCGCGCCCGTCCGGGTCAGCTTCGCCGATACCGGCTGCGGGCTGCGCATCGGCATCTCCATGGCCGAGCCCGACCTGGCCGCGGAACCTCATATGGGCGCCTTCGACATCGCCTTCGTGACCGAGCTCTGCCGCCACTATTCCGGCGCCCGCGTGGTGCCGAAGAAGGTGCAGATGCCGGTCGCCCCGGCCAACCGGCCGGAATACGAAGCCTGGCTCGGCTGCCCGGTCGCCACCGGTCCCGAGATCGCGCTGGAGATCTCCGCCGAGGATGCCGCGCGGCCGCTGCTGTCGCAGAATGACGACCTGCTGCGCGGCATGGAGCAGACCCTGCGCCGCCGCCTGCGCGACCGCGCGGCCGGCACCTCGATCTCGACCCGCGTCGCCTCCGCCCTGGCGGAGCTGCTGCCCTCGGGCAAGTCCGGCGCCGACGATGTCTGCGCCCAGCTCGGCCTCAGCCGCCGCAGCCTGCAGCGCCGCCTCCAGGAGGAGGGCGAGAGCTTCCGCGGCGTGCTCGACCGCACCCGCGAGACGCTGGCGCTGCAATACCTGCGCGACGGCTCGATGTCGGTGCCCGAGATCAGCTACCTGCTGGCCTACCGCGACCCGAACAGCTTCTACCGGGCGTTCCAGTCCTGGACCTCGATGACGCCCGGCGAGGCCCGCGCCCGGCTGGCGCCGCTAGCCTCGCTGCGCAGCCGCGAGGTCGCCGACAGTGTCAATGTCGCGTAGCCGTTCCGCGGGCAGCCCGACCAGCTGCCCAGGACCCAGGCCGCGCAGGATGGCCCGTGCGCCCTGATCGCCCTCCGCCGCCGCCAGCGCCGGAAACAGCGCGGCGGCAAAGGCGGCGGGCGGCATCCGCCGCGACCCGTCGGTGACGCAGGCCGCCCCCCCTCCGGCCTGCGCCGCCGCCAGCACCGCCGCCAGATCCGCCGCCGTGACGAAGGGCATGTCGCCCAGCACCACCAGAAGCCCGGCCGCCCCCTGCCCCGCGGCCCATCGCGCCGCGGCCGCCAGGCTGGCCGACTGCTCCGACCCTTCGGGCGCCTCCAGCCGGACGAAGCCCGGGAACAGCCCCGCCCGGCCCGCCGGGCACACCGCCGCCCGCGCCGCCAGCGGCACCGCGGCCAGCGCCGCCGCCGCATGCGACGCCAGCGGCCGCCCGTTCAGCCCCGCCGCCAGCTTGTCCTCCGCCCCGAAGCGCGTCGAGCGCCCCGCCGCCAGCACCGCGCCGGCCCATCCGTCCGCCATTGCCTGCCCTCCATGGTCCGGCGCCGATCCTGCCCGGCCATGCAGCGGGCGCAAGCCCCCATGCGCGGCGAAGCACCGCAACCCGCCCGGCGCCCGCTTGTGGTTTCACTCTTGCCAGCCGCGCCCAGGACACGCGGCCCCGAGACCATCCCGAAAGGACCCGCCATGCCCCAGGACCCAAGCTTCGCCGTTGCGCCGCCCGTGCCCGTCACGCTGCCCGTCGCCGGAGAGGAGGCCGTGTTCCCGATCGGGCGGATTTTCTGCATCGGCCGCAACTACGCGGCGCACGCCGCCGAGATGGGGCACGACTCCAGCCGCGAGCCGCCCTTCTTCTTCATGAAGCCCAATACGGCGATCTGCCCGCCCGGCACCGATTTCACCTATCCCCGCCATTCCTCCGACGTGCATCACGAGGTGGAGCTGGTCGCCGCAATCGGCAAGGGCGGGTCGCATATCCCGGTAGCCGACGCGCTGGCGCATGTCTGGGGCTACGGCGTCGGACTCGACATGACGCTGCGCGACATCCAGGCGACCGCCAAGTCGATGGGCCGCCCCTGGGAGACCGCCAAGGCGGTGGACGGCTCCGCCCCGGTCGGCGCGATCCATCCGGTGGCCGAGACCGGCCATCCGGTGAAGGGCCGCATCGCGCTGGCGGTTAACGGCAACCTGAAGCAGGAAGGCGACCTGGAGCAGATGATCTGGTCGATCCCCGAGATGATCGCCCATATCTCGCAGAGCTTCACCCTGCGCCCCGGCGACCTGATCATGACCGGCACGCCCTCGGGCGTCGGCCCGGTGCTGATGGGCGACCTGCTCGAGGGCACGGTCGAGGGCGTCGGCTCGGTCTCCGTCAAGGTGCGCTGAGCCCGCTCAGCTGCGGCCGGGAAGCCGCCCGGCCAGCTCCTTCGCGATCTCCGCCGCCTGGTCGGCGGGGGTGCGGACATCCTTGAACTCCACCCCGTCGGCGGCGAGCATCTCCGCCAGCCGCGCGGCCAGCCCCGCCGCCTCCCCGCTCAGCGCGCCGTGCCCCAGCTCCAGCGCGTCCGCGCGGGCATGGTAGAACCCCGCCAGCCGGGTGTTGTAGCGGTAGAGCGCCGAAAGCGTCGACAGCAGGAACAGCGTCAGGATGCCGGCCGGGGCGCCGTCGGCGACATGCTGCCAGACCGACTCCCCGCCGCCCGCCTCGCGGCGCAGCGCGATCTCCAGCAGCGCCATGGCCCGGCCGCGCTCTTCCGGCGAGGCCGCCGCCTCCGCCAGCCGCGCCGCCGCGGCGACGGCTGCGCCCTCCCCGTCGTCCGAACGCAGCGCCGCCAGCGCCAGCCGCCGCCGCTCCAGCTCCGTCTCCTCCTGCGACAGCCGCGTGACCCCGGCCCTGATCGTCTCCACGTCCAGTCCCGGCACATCCTTCAGGTCGAAGAGCATCTGCTCCATTCCGCGCGGCCCCATCTGCTCCAGCGGCAGCGCCGGCCGGTAGGGCGCCAGCAGCCGTCCGTCATCGGATCCGGCCCAGGCCCGTTCCGGCCCGCCCTCCGGCCCCGGCGGCTGCACGGCCAGCGCCGCCATGTTCCCGCGCACATTGGTCGGCACCGGGACCCAGAAGCCGCCGCCATCCTGGGTCGACAGCAGCCTGCCATCGTCGCCCGCCATCCAGCCGCGCCCGCCCTGCCCGAAGGCAATCCGGTTGAACGGACCATCGAACTGCGCCTTCAGCTGCCAGTCGGAACTCCCGGCCGGCCTGTACAGAACCGCGCCATCGGCACCGGCCGTCCAGGCCGCTCCGCCGGAATCGAAGGCCAGGGCCCGCAATCCCGACAGCATGGACGGGCGCGAAGCCGACCGGAAGCGCGGCGAGGACAGCTGCCAGCGCTTCCCGTCGCCGCTCTCTTCCGCCACTGCGTCTTCGAAGCCCGCGCTGTCCGAGCGGGACCGCCCGACCGCCATTCCGCCCGTCCCGTCTCCGAAGGCCAGGGCCCGCAGCTCGACGGCCGAACCGAAATCGACCACCGGCAGGGAACTGCGCCAGGTCGCGCCGCCGTCGCCGCTCGACTTCAGCACGCTTTCGCCCGCGATCCAGATCCGGCCATCCGGGGCGAGCCGGACATCATGCAGGTCGCGATCGATCCCCGGATCGAGGACCGCAACTGTCCCCGTGCGCGCGTCGCGGCGCAGCAGGAGGCCGCGGTCTGCAGCCAGAAGCAGGCTGTCGCCATAGTCGACCGCGTTGAAGCCCGACCGGACGATCAGCGCCGAGAAATCCGCGATGTCGATGCCCGCGTCGCGGACGGCCTCCGCGGCGGGCTCCATCGCCCGCCAACTTTCGCCGCCATCGGCCGTGAGGAAGATCTCCCCTGCCGAGGTGACGAAGGCGCCCCGGTCATGGTCGCGGAAGTCGATGTCCCGGATCGCCCCCTGCGCCCCGGTCGGCCGCGCCAGCCACACCTTCCCCATCAGGGGCGCAAAGCCTTCGCGCAGCTCCGCGACCTCGCCCTCCCAGACCACGGCGGCAGCGGAAATCGCCGCCTCCTCGCGCGCGCGGGCCGCATCGGTCGTCCTGGCCACCCAGTCCCTGTAGAGCGGCACGCCGAGGAAATAGCCGAGCCCGGCGATCACCGTCAGGAACAGCAGCACCAGGAAGACGAAGGCCCGGCGCAGCGAGGCGCGGGCGCGCTGGCGCAGCTGGAAGATCACCTCGCGGGCGGGATGGCCCTCCGGACCCCATTCGGCGCGGCGCTTGCGGGCGATCCGCGCGCGGCGGCGGCCCAGCCAGCCCAGCTTGTCCAGTTCGGTCTCCGCCACGGTTCCTCCCTCCCGTGTCCGGGAACAAGCCTGCCGCCCGCTCCCGCACCGGTCAAGCCGGGAAGATCACCGTATCGAGACCTCCAGAACGTAGCCCACCGTCCGGCCCGCGTCCCGGTCGTTGCCCATCAGGTAGACCCGCAGCACGTACTCCCCCGTCTCGGGCAGGGCCACCTCCGCGGCATTGCCGTCCTCATCCGCGGCGCCCACGAAGATCGCCACGTCGTCGCTGCCCGGCGGCAGGATGTTGAAATAGACAGAGCCGTCTCCGTTCGTGGCCTCGGCCCGGATCGTGCCGGACATGTGCTGCCCCGCCCGCGCGCCCAGCACGTAGTCCATGTATTCGTGCCCGGAGATGGTGCCCGACAGCGCCGCGCCGCTCGCGCCCGGCCCGAACTGCACCGGCGCCGACATCTGTGCCGCGGCCGGCCCCGCCGCCAGCAGCGCCGCCGCCGGGACCAGCCAGGACCTCACAGGTAGCCCTCGTCCGACATCGACTGCACCCCCGCGGTGGAGCCGTCGGCATAGGCCACGCATTGCCAGGGCACGCGGTCCGGACCGACGCCCACCCGCACCAGCGTCCCGGCCTCGGAGAATTCCGACCCCAGGAGCGCCACGTCGCCGTTGTCGGTGGTCAGGGTCACCGCCTGCAGGCAGGCCTGTTCCTGCGGGTTCGGCGCCGAGCGCGACACCTCCTCGCCCGCCGGGACCCCGGCGCAGGCGGCAAGCCCCAGCGGCAGAATGGCAGCAATGAAAGCCTTCATGGAAATTCTCCCCATCCGGCGCGCCCCGCTGGCACGCCTCCGGCGCAGCATCGGACATCCCCCGCCCCCAGGGCAAGGTTTCGCTGCGAAAGGGTCAGACGCCGTCGAACAGGCCCGGCACCAGTTCCTCCCAGAACGCCGCCATGGCGCGCGCGTTCAGCGCAGAGGACCAGCCCAGACGCTCGAAATCTCCGCGCTCCAGCGGATCGGAGAGACGCGACAGGAACAGCCGCCGGTCGGCGTCGCGCTGGGTCGGGGTGCGCGCCGCCACCGCCTCGCGGATCCGCTCCATGCGCGCCGCCCGCGCCCGGCGCTCGGCATCCAGCGCGCTGTCCCGCGCCGCCTGCGCCGCCGCGCGTGCCTCGTCCTCCAGCGCCCGCTCCGCCGCCGCCTGCACGGTCTCCTGCGGCGGCTCCGGATCCGCCGCCCGGCCGCCGTAGCCGCCCTTGATCGCCGCCGAGAGATAGCGCAGCGGGCTCTTTACCCCGCCCTGCCCGGCGACGAATTCCAGCCGCTCGGCGACGTAGTCCTCGCCATGCTCGGCGATCCACTGCCGCGCCAGCCGGTCCTGCACGCCCAGATCCCGCAGCCGCTGGTAGACCCCGCCCTGGCGCAGCCCCTCGCCGTCGTCGATGTCCAGCATCGCCAGCTGCGGGTTCTCGCGGATCAGGAAGCGGATGTCGGTCACCGCCCGGCCCTGCTTGCGGACCTCGGGCGTCACCAGGATGTTCGAGGTCCGGTTCACCTCGGCCAAGGCGGGCTTGATGATCTTGGCGTTGAGCTGCTTGTAGACCTCGTAATAGGCGCTGCCGTCCACGCCCATGAGACGGCGGAACAGCTCCAGCGGCCACCACCCCGTCGATCCCGTCCGCACGAAGCGGTAGCAGTTCTCGTAGAGCGCCAGCGCATGGCCCGAGGTGAACCGCTTCTGGATGTTGAGGTTGATCAGCGCGAAGACCTTCGGGTCGTGCAGCTTTGCCGCCAGCGCGGGCGAATAGGCGTATTCGCAGACCCCGCCCTTCAGCTTGGCATAGCTGAGCAGCGCCGAGACCCCCCATTCATGCTCGCCGTCCTCGGCCAGCATGTCCCACTCCGCGACCGTCTCCGCCAGGCCGCGCAGCGAGGCCTTCAGCGTGTCCATGTCGTTGGAGTTGTAGCCGATCATCAGGCACAGCGTCTTGGCGTCGATCCGGTGGGTCTGCGCCGTCGTCAGCGTGTCATAGGCATTCAGGAGAAGCACGTTCGACAGCTTGCGCTGCAGCAGCGTCAGCTTGCCCGAGACATGGATCGCCGCCACGTTCTTCTTCACCGAATCCCGCCGGAGGGATCCGGTCAGCCTGGTCCTGTCCGGGGAGGTCTCTGCCTGTGCCATCGTCTGCTCGCGAGTCTTCTGCTCTTGGGCCCGCAGGGTATCGCAGTCAGGCACCCGGACCAAGCTCTTCCTCAGGTACCCGTCCACGGGATGCCGGAGGGCCCTGCCCTGCGCTTCCCGAATCTGGGCACCTTTGGCGGGATCTGGTCCCCGCAAACAGGTACCTCAAGCCCCGCAAAGCCTCCCGGAAACGGGCACCTGAAGGCGCGAAACCGCCTGAAAGCGACTCTGACAGGCCGTTTTTGGGCCTTCCCGCATCCGGATGCCCCTGCCCCCGGGAATCGGCTCCCTTCCTACCGCATCCGGGTGCCCATCATCCCGCAAACAGGTGCCCCTTGTCCCGGATCCGGACACCCGGACTGCGCTTTCCCCTTGGAATCGCAAGCTTTCCACTGCCTAAAGACTCCAAAGAGACTCAAAGATCCTACAGTTTGAATTGCCCTTCTCCGGGAGATCAAAGCAGGGATTTCGCCGCGAAACCTCCGCACCTCGCAAAATGTCCGGCCGGAACTGCAGCACACGCCCGCACGGGAACCGGTTTTTTCCGAATCCCGCCATCGGCTTGGACGCCTCCCCCCTGCCAGCGACTGCCAAGCGCACCTGGCCGACCACGCGGTCCGGGTTCCCCAGGGGCCAGGTGCCCGGATACGGGGCTCCGCGACCGAAAAGATTCCCATGCGCGCCCGCATGTGCGATATTCGCCGCAAATCGCGCGAAACGGCGCACATCCCGAGGCAGACGATACATATGGCAAAAAAGCCCGATCTTCCGCCCCCGCCCTATCTGGGTCTAGACCCGGAGGCCGCGGCGGCGAAGCTCCCCGATCCTACCGATACGTCAAGATTCGCCAAGGCTGCCGCTTTTGCAGCCCGCGGCCGCGACGACCTGGCCCGGCGCGGCTATGCCCCCGACGGCAAGAAGCGGCTGCGGAAATTCTCCACCTGGGAAATCACCCGCTACCTGATCCCAGTCGCCCCGGCGCATCTGCGCCGCGTGCTGAAGAACAATCCCGACCTGCCGCAGGGCGAGGGCATCGGCGGCTCCAAGTGGTTCACCCTCGAAGAGGTCCTCCGCCTGCGCGCCCATCTCGCCGAGGGCGGCACCAAGGACTACCTTCCCTACCGCCCGCCGGGCCTGCCCGCCAAGGTCGTCGCCGTGGCCAATTTCAAGGGCGGCGTCGGCAAGACCTCGACCGCGGCGCATCTGGCGATGTCGGCCGCGCTCGACGGCTACAAGGTGCTGGTGATCGACCTCGACAGCCAGGGCTCGATGACCTCGATCATGGGCGGCCAGGTGCCCGACGAATGGAAGACCGTCTTCCCGCTGGTGGCCCGCGACTATGCCCGCTCGGTGATGCAGGAGAACGCGGTGCGCGAAGCCCGCGGCGAGGCCCCCCTGCCCCTTGACGAGACGCTCGGCGCCGCGCTGGAGACCAAGGCCTCCGACGTGATCCAGTCGACCCACTGGCCGAATATCGACCTGATCGGCGCGCAGCTGAACCTGTACTGGGCCGAGTTCCAGATCCCGGTCTGGCGGATGGCGCTGCGGCAATGGCCGCTCTGGGATGCCCTCGGCAACTTCCTTGCCGACGACGGCATCCTCGACCAGTACGACATCATCATGCTCGATACGCCCCCGGCGCTCGGCTACCTGACGATCAACGCGCTGGCCGCTGCCGACATCCTGCTGGTGCCGCTCGGGGCGTCCTTCCTGGAATTCGACTCCACGGGGCGGTTCTTCGACATGCTCTATTCCACCTTCGCCTCGATCGAGGACGGCGAGAACTCGGCGCGCCGCGCCGCGGGGCTCGACGAGGTAAAGTTCGAATGGGACGTGGTGCGCACGCTGATCACCCGCTTCGATACCGGCCAGCAGGCCGATCTGGCCAACGTCATCCAGGCTTATTTCGGCGATTTCATGAACGCCCACCGCCAGGATTTCACCGCGCTGGTGGGCCAGGCCGGCGAGCAGGTGAACGGCATCTACGAAGCCGACTACCGCCAGTTCAACCGCGAGACCTATGTCCGCGGCCGCGAGGCCTTCGACCGGACCTATGCCGAGCTGAAGGAGATCCTGATCGGCTCGTGGTGGCGCGACGCGCAGATGGCCCGCGCGGCCGAGTGACGGAGATTTAGCACATGGCAAAACGGACCAGACTCACCGCGCCTTCGGCTGCCGAGCTGTCGGAACTGGAGGCGGGTTTCGCGGCGAAACCGGCGGCGCCCGCCGCGCCGCGCGGCCCCGGCATGATGCCGCCCATCGCCCAGGTCGCGGCCGATGCCGCCGCCCGGACCGAGACACTGCCGCCGGAGGAGCGTGCCGAGCGTGCCCGCGACCGCAAGGATGCCGACAGCTACCGCAGCGCCTCCGCCGAGGGCCGGCTGCTGCTGAGCCTGCCGACCCGCGAGATCATCGCCGACGAGCTGACCCGCGACCGGATGCAGCTGGATCCCGAGGAGATGGCGGAGCTAAAGGCCTCGATCCGCGCCAGCGGTCTGCGCCTGCCGGTGGAGGTGTTCGAGCTCTCCGAGGCCGATCCGTCGGGCGCGCGCTTCGGCCTGCTCTCGGGCTTCCGCCGCCTGGCCGCGATCCGGGCGCTGGAGGCCGAGACCGGCGACCCGGGCTTCGCCCAGATCAAGGCCATCGTCCGCGAGCCGGGATCGGCTGCGCGGGCCTATCTGGCGATGGTCGAGGAGAACGAGATCCGCGCCGATCTTTCGCCTTACGAACGCGGCCGGGTCGCCGTGCTGGCGGTCAGCCACGGCGCCTTCGAGCGAGTCGAGGATGCCGTCGACGGGCTGTTCCACGCGGCCTCCAAGGCCAAGCGGTCGAAGATCCGCTCCTTCGCGCTGGTGCATGAAGAGCTGGGCGACCTGCTGGTCTTTCCCGAGGCGCTGACCGAGCGGGCCGGGCTGAGGCTGGCCACTGCGCTGCGCGCCGGGATGGGGCCGCAGCTGCGCCAGGCGGCCGGGCAGGGCGGTTCGGGCGATCCGGCCGAGGAATGGGCGGCGCTGGAGCCCTGGTGCCTGGAGGCCGAGGCCCAGACCCGCGATCCCCGCCGCGGCGGACGGCCAAAGGCCGCCAAGCCGGCGCGGCAAAGGGAGGACGGCTTCGGCATCCGCCATCTCGGCAACGGCGTGACCCTGCGGCGCCACTCGGATGCCAAGGGCTACTACATCCGCTTCGAGGGGCGCCATGTCGATGCCGAGCTGCTGGAACGGGCGATGGACGAGCTCGCGCGGCTCCTCGGACCGGCGTGAGTCCCTTGCGGTTTCGCCGCGAAACCCGCGCAGGCCTGCGGCGCCCGGGTCGTTTACCAATTTGCAGGAACCTGCTAGCCAGCGCAGGCCGAAATTGTCCGAGTCCCATGCTGCCCAGAGCCCTCCTTGCCCCGCTTGCCGTCCTTGTCCTGCTGCTGCCCGGCGCGGCGGCGGCGGCCGGTTTCGAGATGGAGGAGCTTCCCGCTGCCGAGGGACAGGATGGGGCGCCGATGCGCGTCGGCATCTGGTACCCGAGCGATGCCGCGCCGCCCGGGACGGAGACGCTGTTCGGCCAGCATCTGAGCCTCGATGCGCCGCTCTCGGAGGGACGCCATCCGCTGGTTGTGATCAGCCACGGCCAGGGCGGCTGGATGGGCGGCCATGCCGATACCGCGCTGGCGCTGGCGGAGGCGGGCTACATCGTCGCCGTCCCCGAGCACCGCGGCGACAACCTGCAGGACGAGAGCGCGCTGCCGTCCGAGTGGATGGTCACCCGACCCGCCGACCTGCGCGCGGCGATCGACTACATGACCGAGGCCTGGCCCGAGGCGCAGCAGGTCGATGCCGCCCGGATCGGCGTCTACGGCTTCTCCGCGGGCGGCTACAGCGCGCTGGTCGCGGCCGGGGCGCTGCCGGATATCGGGCTGGCGAAATCCTTCTGCTCGGGCAATCCCCGGGAATATGCCTGCCGCAAGGGATTCCTCGACGGCGCCGAGCCAGGGCAGGTCGAACCGGCTCTGGAGCAGGTGGCCGGCGACAGCCGGATCGGCGCGGTGGCCGCGGCGGCGCCGGCGCTCGGCTTCGCCTTCGGCGCGCTCGACCTCGCCGCGGTCGAGATCCCGGTGCAGATCTGGTCGGGAGCCCTGGACCTGCGGGTGCCGCACAACACCAACGGCGCGCTGGTCGCGGCGGGGCTGGCGGCGGCGCCGGACGTGCATGTCGTCGAGCGGGCCGGGCATTTCGCCTTCCTCGCGCCCTGCAACCCGGCGCTGGAAATGGCGCATCCGGCGCAATGGGCGATGTATTGCGTCGATGCCGAGGGCTTCGACCGCGCGGCCTTCCACAAGGACATGAATGCCGCCCTGGTGCGGTTCTTCGACAAGTCGCTGAAGCGCTGATCTTTCTAGGTTACCGGACGTAGCTGCCGCGGGCAGGCGGCGGCTGTTTTGAAAGCTAAATCACTTCAAAGCGCCGCTATTGCACCGGCGCCAAGGGTGCCCATTTGCGGGGCCGCCCTGTGCGCGCGCGGCGGGGCGGGGAGAGGGCGCTGCGTCGCGACGGCCCGGCAGGGCCGCGCGGGTATCACCTGAGACCGCCGCGGCAATCGACAGCGCGCGGGCGGAAATGCGACCTTCCGGGAAGACGAACCCCACCTGACGCAGACGAGTAGAACGGCAAGGCCAGCATGATCACCATCGACCGCATCACCACCGAGATCATAGACCTTCCGACCATCCGCGGGCATGTCCTGTCGATGGCGACCATGACCGCGCAATCCGTGGTTCTGGTGCGGATGGATTTCTCCGACGGCTCCACCGGGCTCGGCGAGGGCACCTCGATCGGCGGGCTGAGCTATGGCTCGGAAAGCCCCGAGAGCATCAAGTCGGCCATCGACAACTACCTGGCTCCGGTGCTGGTCGGCACGGATGCCGGCAACATCTCGGCGGCCCGCAACCTGATCGCCAGGGCGGTGCGCGGCAACCCGATCGCGCGCTCCGCGGTGGAAATCGCGATGTGGGACGGCCTGGGCAAGCGGCTGGGCGTGCCGGTGGCGCAGCTGTTCGGCGGAGCGGTGCGGCAGGGGATCGAGGTCGCCTGGACGCTGGCCTCGGGCAATTCCGAGAAGGACATCGCCGAAGCCGAGGAGATGCTGGAGACGCGGCGCCACCGCCAATTCAAGCTGAAGATCGGCAAGCGCGCGCTGCGGGACGACCTGGCGCATGTCGGCCGGATCAAGGCGGCGCTCGGCGACCGGGCCACGCTGACGGTCGACGTCAACCAGGCCTGGGACCTGCATACCGCGCGCGAGGGCCTGCGCGGGCTGGAGGAGATCGGCGTCGCCATGGCGGAGCAGCCGATCGACCTGCGGCAGCGCGACCAGCTGAAATCGCTGACCGACGGATCGGCCATCGCGGTGATGGCGGACGAGGCGCTGAACGGGCCGGTGGATGCGCTGCGCCATGCCGGCGACCGGGCGGCGGACGCCTTCGCCGTGAAGGTCGCGCAGTCGGGCGGCCTGGCCAATGCGGCCGAGGTGATCGCCATCGCGCAGGCGGCCGGCATCGGGCTCTATGGCGGGACGATGCTGGAATCGGGCGTGGCGACCGCGGCCTCGCTGCAGCTCTTCTGCACGGTCGAGCACTGGGCCTGGGGCTGCGAGCTGTTCGGGCCGCTGCTGTTCACCGACGAGATCCTGGCCGAGCCGCTGACCTATCGCGACTTCCAGGTCTGGCTGCCGGAAGGGCCGGGGATCGGCGTCGCGCTCGACGAGGAGCGCGTGCGCCGCTACCGCCGCGGCGGGTCGGCCGCGGTGCCGATCGTCGCCGAATAGGACTGGTGCCCGCTCCCTGGCGCCTGCTCCCTGGCGCCGTTCCGCCCCGGCCTCCGTGCCGGGGTCTTTTCGTTTCAGTGGATCTTGCGGGCGACGCTCTGGGCGATGCGGGCGAAGTTGCGGACATGCACGCCCTGTTCGTCCAGCCGGTAGTTCAGCGACAGCTCGGTCTGGCCCAGCTCCGGCTCGAAGGCGAGGAAGCGGATGCCGTTGCGCGCGCCGGTGGCGACCGAGGCCGGCACGATGCAGACGCCTTCGCCGATCGCCACGAGGCTGAGCGAGGTCTGCAGGTCCATGGCGAAGACGCGCGTCAGCGCGCCCGTGTCGGCGCCCTGCGCCTCGAGCCGCTCCAGCACGAAATCGGCATAGCTGGGGCGCGGGAATTCCGGGTAGAGCACCAGGGTTTCGTCGGCGAGTTCGGGCAGGGAGACGAAGCCGCTGCGCGCGGGGGCGAAGGTGTCGGGCGCGGCGAGGACCAGCGGTTCGTCGATCAGCTTGATCTTGGTGAATTCGGCATCGCGCAGGGCAGGGCGGGCGAAGGCGACATCGATCTCGCGGCGGATCAGCTGGCGGTGCAGCTGGGCGTTGTTCATCGGCAGCAGCGACAGGTCGACCTGCGGGCAGTGGGCGCGGAAGGATTTCACGATGTTGGGCAGGATGCCGTAGGTCGAGGAGCCGACGAAGCCGATGCGCAGGCGGCCCTCGGCGCCCTGGCCGAGCCGCGCGATCTCGCGCTCGGTTTCGGCGACGAGGCGCTGGATCTGGCCGCCGCGCTCCTTCAGGCGCTCGCCCGCCTGGGTCAGGGTGACGGCGGAGCGGCCGCGGTTGAAGAGCAGTGCGCCGATCTCTTCCTCGAACTGCTTGATCTGGCGCGACAGCGGCGGCTGGGCGATGCCGAGCCGTTCGGCGGCACGGCCGAAATGGAGCTCTTCGGCGACGGCCATGAAATAGGCGAGCTGCTTGAGGTTCATGACGCCCTCCCCGGCGCATGTGTCAGGGAACCGACACTGCCCCGGATCGCTGCCGGATGCCAGAGGCGGCATGGCCCGCGGCGGGGCAGGCCGGCCCGAGAAGGCATGCCGGAACGGCCGGGTCCCGCAGCGGCGCCGGCGGCCGCAGGTCGGGGCTGCAATTCTTGACATGGGGGACGGCCTGCATTCCACACTCTGCATGGGTTCCGGAAATTGCAGGGAGATCGGATGATGAGGAAGCGACTGGCCGCGCTTTCGGCCGCTGCGGCTCTTGCGGCAGCGGGCGCGCAGGCGGCGACGGTCTACGATGAATCGCTCTCGGGAGATGCCGGAGACGTTGTCGTTCCAGGCACGGATGTCGGCACCCTGCCAGGCCATGCCGTGTCTACGATCTTCGGCGCCTACGAGGCGGGGGGAGCGGGCCATGGCGACGGGGCCGACGAGCAGGACTCGTACACGTTCGCCGTCCTGCAGCCGTTCGCCGTCAATGCCGTCACCCTTTCGGGGGAGGCGGCCCGCTATTCGCTCTGGCTGATGCCGGATCCGGTCCATCTGGGGAGCACCTCCGCCGGGACGGACATCTTCGGCGTCCAGGCCGCGGGGCGCTATTCGGTGACAGTGATCGGCTTGGGCAACATGGGGGCGGGCGCGTACCGGATCGAGATCGTCCCCGGCATTCCGGACGTGCCGGTTCCGGTTCCGGCTCCTGCGGCCCTGCTGTCCGGCGGGCTGGGCGTGGTGGCGCTCCTGCGTCGGGCGCGGCAGGTCTGAACGAAACAAGGCGCCGGGATCTGAGATCCGCGGCGCCTCATTGCCTTGGCAGCCCCCGGACGGGTCCGGGGGCGGGGGAGGATCACTCCGCTGCGATCGCCTCTTCGGCGGCGGCGCGGGCGAGCACGAAGTCGAACTTCACGTAGAGATCGGTGCCGAGCTCTTCGGGCGCCGGGACGAATTCGCCGACCAGGCTGTCCTTGACCGCGAAGACGCTGTCATTGTCGAGCCACTTGGACGAGCTGTCGTAGATCTGGCTGATCAGCGTGCGGTAGCCGTCGCGGGCGATCATGAAATGCATGTGGCCGGGACGGTTCGGGTGGTGGCCCATGTAGCGCAGCAGCTCGCCCGCGGTCTCGTCCGAAGGGATCGGGTAGGGCACCGGGCGGATGGCGCGGAAGGCGTAATGGCCGTTCTCGTCGGTCTCGAAGCGGCCGCGCAGGTTGTAGTCGGGCTGGTCCGGGTCGTGGTTCTCGTAGAGCCCGTTCGGCGCGTCTTCCCAGACATCGAGGATCACGCCCTGCAGCGGGTTGCCCTCGGCATCGCGGACATGGCCCTCGAAATAGACCGACTCCTGGCCGTCGAAATCCTTCTGCACGGTCGAGGCGCCCTTGGGCAGGACCGGCGGGTTGCCGCGGTAGAACGGGCCGAGCACGGTCGACTCGGATTCGCTGCCGCCGACCACGTTGGTCAGCATGTCGACCAGCACCTCGACGCCGACGATGTCGCCGAGCAGGATGAATTCCTGGCGCTTGTCATCGCAGGTCTGGCCGGCGCGGGCGAGGTAGTCGCAGGCGGCGAGGAATTCGTGGTGCTGCAGGCGGACATCCTTGACGAAGCCGTGCAGGTGGCGGATCAGCGAGGTCATGATCTCGCGCTGGCGGGTGTCGATCTCGCCGTTCTGGCCGAGCGAGCCGATGACGATGTCGGTGATGTTTTCAAGCGTGACCTTGCCCATGGGGCGTCCTCCGATTTTCCGGCCCGCCTCTCCTCCGGCGGGCTTCCGGTCGCCCCAATGCTTGGCCGATCGTTGCGGCGCGACCAATGCCTGCGGCGGTATCGCGCGATACTCTCGCAGCGGCGGCGGTCCGGCAAGAGGGCGGGAGAGGCGCAGGAAGGCCCGACCCGGCTGCCCGCAGCGCGCCGTTCCCGGCCGGCCGCGGTCGGGCCCGCGCTGGCCTCCGGCGGATGGGAGACGCGGCCGGCCCTGCAGCCCGCGCTCCGGCTGGAGGTCAGCCTGCGGCTGGGGCGCGCGGCGCGGGGTCTGCCTGCGGCTCCTCCGGCCCGTGGCCAGTGGCCTGTCATGCGGGCAGCGGCTGGCCATGCCGCACGGGTGCTCGCAGGGGCGGACCGCGCAGGCGCTTCCGTGCCTGCCGCCGGAAGCCGCTTGCAAGCCCTGCGTGTCCTGCAGCGGTGGCTCCTGGGGTGCCGGAGTGGCAACGCCCTCCCGCGGCGGCGGCGCCGGAGCGGCGTGCCGACCCGATCCGGCTGCGGCCGGGAAGGCAGGCGCCGGCATCTGCCGGGTCGGGCCCCGCCGGGACGCCGGTATCGGTCCATACCCCGCCCGGCATTGCGGCAGCGGTGCCGGAATGCAGGCTGTGCGCAAGACGGCAGACGAACGGGAGGACCCATGCTGGAGAGATTCGAGGAGATGGCCGAGGCCATCGAAGCGCGGCCGCACCTGCTGCGGCTCGGGGCGCTGTTCTCCGAGACCGTCCTGGTCGAGGTGGACGGCAGCGAGTACTACCTGGCCTTCGAGAAGGGCCATCTGGTCTCGGTGACCGAGGGCCCGTCGAAGAAGACGCCGTGGCGCTTCGCGCTCGCCACCGACGCCGCGGCGCTGGAGACCTTCTGGCAGCCGGTGCCGCCGCCCGGCTTCCACGATATTTTCGCCATTGCCAAGATCGGCCGCCTGAAGATTCTCGGAGACATGCTGGCGCTGGTCAAGAACCTGCGCTTCGTCAAGGAAGTCCTGGCCCTGCCGAGGGCCGCGCAAGGGGAGAAGGCGGCATGAGCATCGAACCGATCGCCGGGCGCTACCTGACCGCAGAGATCGCCGGCCGCCGCCAGCGCATCTATTTCGAGGAAGCCGGCCAGGGCCGTCCGGTCCTGTGCCTGCACACCGCGGGGGCCGACACCCGGCAGTGGCGCCACATCCTGAACGACGCGGAGATCACCGCCTCGAACCGGATCATCGCCTTCGACATGCCCTGGCACGGCAAGTCGCTGCCGCCGGAGGGGTTCCAGACCGAGGAATACCTGCTGACCACCGAAGTCTACATGGAGACCGTGCTGAAGGTCGCCGAGACGCTCGGGCTCGACCGGCCGGTTCTGGCGGGCTGCTCGATGGGCGGGCGGATCGCGCTGCAGCTGGCGGCGCAGGCGCCGGAGCGCTTCTCGGGCTTCATCGCCATCGAGGCATCGGATTTCCAGCCCGCCTGGTACGACATCGACTGGTTCCACCGCCCCGACGCCCATGGCGGCGAGATGGGCGCGGCGCTGGTCTCGACCAACATCTCGCCCTTCGCCCCGGAGGCGGAGCGCTGGAACACGCTGTGGATGTTCATGTCCTCGGGCCCGGGCGTGTTCCGCGGCGACCTGAGCTTCTACACCCGGGACGAGAGCCTGACCGGCCGGCTGAACGACATCGATACGGCGCGCACCCCGGTGCACCTGATCGTCGGCGCCTATGACTTCACCTGCACGCCCGAGGACGCGGCGCGCACCGCGGCGGCGATCCCCGGCGCGACGCTGTCGGTGATGGAGGAGCTCGGCCATTTCCCGATGAGCGAGCACCCTGCGGGCTTCCGCCCGTTCTTCGTCGAGGGGCTGGGCAAGATGCCCGGAATGGACCGGATCGCGGCGGAATAGCGCCATAGGCGGAGACGCAGCCTATCGGGGCGGGCCATCGGTCCGCCCCTTTGCGTTTCCGGCGGACTTGCGGGCGGAGGCAGGGGACTGGATGTCCGGATTCTGCAGCGGGGCGAGCCTGCATGGAATGCCGGCGCCGTCGCCGCGGGCGCTGCGCGGGAAGCCGCGGTTGATGCAGGGACGGGGGCGCAGGTGGCGGCAGCTCTGGCCTGCAGCCTTTCGCAATCGGGGGCGGAGGGACCGGGCTTGGCCCGGCACGTCGCATGGTCCCGAGGCTCCCGGGCTGCGCTGCCCGGAGCGATGCAGCGGCGGAAGGCAGGTGACGGCATGTCCCGCTGGCGGAGTGCGCGCGGCCTGATCCGCCGGCCGCTGCCGCAATGGCGAAATCGTTCGGGCAGTCCTTCGGACCGATGGCGTTCGTGCGCTCGCGCAGAGGTGAGCAGCGTTCGAATGCGAGCTTCGCCGCTACGTCTGAACCGGACGTGCGGCTCTACCGGACATCGCCCGGCTCTGGCACGATGCCATGCTTGACGGGACATGCGGTGATGGAGCACCGCGGCAGATCCGGGGGCCGTGGCGAGCTGCCCCGGGCGCGCGGCAGTGCGGAACGCAAGGCAGCGCCGGCATGATGCACCGCCACTTGCAGGGGTCCGCCGGGCGGCTGGCGGCTCGCAGCCGGCAGGGCTCATGATGCCGCTGGAGTCGCGTCCGAATGCAGGCGCGCCTGCATCGCGCCGCTTTTCGCGCAGGAGGCGCGGTTCTCGGCCATCGATGGCCGGACCGCGCGGCACATGTGCTGCGCCCTGTCGCCAGGGCACCGGAACCGCATCGAAGAGCTGTTCGATGCGGTTCCGGACACCGGGCGGCGCGTAGCTGAGCGTTCATCAAGGGGTCGAGCGGGTGTGATCCCGCTTCTTCATTTTCACCTTGGCGGCGGCAAACCTTGTCCGGCTGCCGCGGCTGCTGGCCGTCTGACGATTGCGACTGCTGCGGCTTCCAGGCCGCAAGGCGGAAAAGGCAGGTCTGCCAGTCTGCCGCGGCCAATAAATTCGCGGAAACCGCTCCGGCAGCCCTACTATTTCAGCACCTTGCAAGTGTCAGGGCACATTGATTTGGTTGGCTGGCGTGAGGCACCGCCCGGAAACGGGCGGCGAACATGTCAGATCTCCTCCGGTTGAGCGGCACGCAGATGGCGCGTCTCTGGCCCTGCTTTCCGAAGTCGCACGGCAAGGCCCGGGTTGATGACCGGCGCGCCCCGAGCGGCACTGTCTTCATCAATCGCCATGGCGTGCGGTGGCGGGACGTGCCAAGGGAGCAAGGCCCTGACAGTTGCGGGGGACCGTGGCGCCAGCGGCGCCGCGACAGCCCCGGAAAAGCCCTGCAACCGTTGGAAGCGGCGGAGCGGCAGGGGCGTCTTCGCCCGGATCATGGCCGGCCTGGCTGACGGGCACGGGGAGGAGACCGCGGCGAGGATCGGCGCGGCCCACCCGGAAGCCCATCGCACGGCGTCCGG
>NZ_JAATVU010000004.1 GCF_013184745.1 Mangrovicoccus sp. HB161399 | reverse complement strand
GGCCATCAGCTGCCGCGGATTGCCGAAGCGGCGGAAGTCGCCGACCTCGGCCACGACGGTGACGGCGACGATGAAGGCGACACCGCGCATGGCCTGGACCGCGTCCACCACGGGCGCCAGGTCCCAGTCCGGCAGCAGCTCGGCGATCTGCCCGGTCAGCCGCTCGACCCGTGCCTCGGCGTCTGTCACGGCATGAATGCTCGTCGGGCGATCCGTCCCCCGGAAGGATCGCTGATCCTCTTCGCTCCTGCAGCACGATCTGCTGCGCAGGATGGTCGAACCGGACGGTCGTCAGCCAGCGGCGATAAGCCTTTGTCCAGCCCGTCCTGGCCTCAAATCCTCCCCCGGAGGATTTGCCGCTGGCGCGGACCGGCCCGAACTCCCGGATAGATGCGGCCATGGCGCAAGAGGAAGCCCTGCAGATGCTGACGCGCCTTGCTCGTGACGCGCATGGCCGTGGCCCGCGCCCGGACCAGGTCCCGCATCGCCTCGTGCGCCGCATCCGGGACCCAGACCGCGGTCAGCTCTCCCGCCCGGTGCAGCTTTGCCAGCATGACGGCGTCGCGCCGGTCCGTCTTCACGCGGTCTCCAGCTTTCACGGGGATCAGGGACGGTGCCACGACCGTGCAGTCGTGCCCCATCTCAGTCAGTTGGCGGTGCAGACCATAGCCGCAGGGTCCGGCTTCATAGCAGAAATGAAGATGCCGACCTTCGCCGCCCAGCTTCGCGGCCAGCTTGCGGATCGTCTCTGCCCGGTTCGGGATCGTGCCCCAGTGGCGGACCTCGCCGCCCCGTTCTCCCGCCGCCACGGCCACCGAAATCGTCGCCTTGTGGACATCCAGCCCGATGAACATGCTATCCTGCATCTGGTCTCTCCCCCATTCCTGAGTCTCGGCGCCGGGTCATCCGGGGCAACCCTCGCATGCAGAATGCCGCGGGAGAGACCGCCGACCTAGTCACCGTGCAGAGCGATCATGGGGTCTATAGGCCACGTTGGCCCCGGCGGTTGGCCGGGACCATCATGGAGCTGAGCTGCGCGCCATGGAGACTGATCGCAACGGCTACGGGATTGGATTTGTGCGTGTCCACGCGGATTGCCGATGACGATGTCGCCCAGGTCCGCCGTCCGCCCGAGGTGCTCCCGGGCAGTGCGCGAAGAGAGCAGGACTGCGACGGCACGCGACCGACAGGCTCCCACGAAGTGGCATCTCGTCCGCCGCCGGGGAAGCTTGGTGGCCGACACGTCAACGCAATGGCATGCAGCCGATCGCAAGTTGGGTCAGGCCATCAAGCTGCGGTACCACACTCGTCGGCATGCCAGTCCGGCGACCGAACGGCTTGGGAGCACGGCACCCTTGCGGACAAGGACCATGACGGCGCCGGTGCGTATTCCGGACCGTGCCATCTCGGCCTCCCGTTGCGGCAGATCGGCCGGAAACTGTCCCCGGCGGTCAGGACCGGCCGCCTTTCGGACGGCTTGGCGTGCCGGAATCTTGTTTGTGTGCAAACTAGAAGCTGACAGAGGGGCACTCCGGCACTAGAACGGACGGGCACCGTCCCGACATCCGCAGCGAGGCAAGCCCCATGTCCGATCCGATGCCGCCCGGCGGCACGCGCCTCGACGCCTACTGGTTCTGGTCCGGCCTGCCGAAGGAATCCGAAATGCGCCGCCAGCTGGCGGATTTCCGGGGCCGGGGTTTCGGGCGCATCTACATCCAGGCGCGGCTGTCCATGCCGCGCGACCTCTACCTGTCGGAGCCCCATATCGCCGCCTATGCGCGCGCGGTGGCGATCATGTCGGAACTGGGGCTGAAGGCGGGGCTCTATGACGACTATGCCTGGACCAGCGGCCAGGCCGGCGGGCGCACCGTCGCGGGTGCGGACCACCTGCGAGAGCGGCACCTGTTCTGGGCCTCGTCGGAAGGGCAGTCGGCCGCGGTGACGGGGATAGGGGCGACGCTGGCCGCAAGCCTCGGCCAGGCGGCGCGCGACTGGATCCACGAAGGCGGCACGCCGCGCTTCGGCGGCTGGGAGATTGCCGGGGCGGCGATGCGCCTGCCCGACGGCAGCCTGCAGGACGTGACCGGCGGGGTGCGCCTCGCTGACGGGGGGGCGGACGGGATGGAGGCGCTGCTGGAGGCGCCGCTGCCTCCGGGCGCGCGCTGGACCGTCTTTGCCGCCGCGCAGGCGGTGAATTCGCGGATCGTCAACTATCTCATGCCCGAAGCGGGCGCGCGTTTCGTCGAGGTCGGGCTGGAACCGCTGGCGGCGGTCCTGGGGCCGCTGATGCCGGGCACGCTTGACCGGGTGTTCTTCGACCAGCCGGCCCCGGGCCTCTACGACTGGGACGGGCGGCACGGCAATCTGCTGAACAGCCTGCCCTGGAGCAGCGGTCTCCGCGACGCGATCGCCGCCCGCGGGCCGGTCGCGCTGCAGCTGGCCGCGCTGCTGGAGGAGTGCGGTCCCGGCACCGGCGCGACCCGCAGCTTCGTCTACCGGACGGTGGCGCAGCTGATGCAGGACGGCTTCCTCGGCGCGCTCAGGCACTTCTGCGACCGGCGGGGACTGGACCTCTCGGGCCACGAGATCCTGCCCCATGTCGGCAGCTTCGCGCTGAACGGCGGCTTCCGCAGCATCGATCCGCGGGTATCGCTCGCCACGGATTTCTTCGGCACGGACCGGTTCCGCGACGTGACGGCGGTCGATGCCAACAACCTGGTGCCGCAGCTCGCGCCGCTCCTGGGGCGCAGCGTGGCGCAGGCGGCCGACCGCAAGGGATGCGAGGTGGAACTCTACATTACCTCCGAACGCAGCGAGGCGCGCGCCGCCGGGCAGTGGGACATGACGCCGGCGGCGCTCAGGGCGCAGCTGATCCGGCTGCACATGCTGGGGGCCTCGCGGGTGATCCTGCATGCTCTGTTTGCCGATGCAGGCGATGCCCGGCCCGAGCCGCTGGCCAACATGCGTTTCGATTTCGCCCCGGGCTACAACCTGCAGCCCTGGTGGCCGGTCATGGACGAGATGGCGCGCGAGGCGGCTGGGCTGGCGGAATTCCTGGAGGCCGCCGCGCCGGTCCGGCAGGTGCTGGTCCTCTATCCGCTGGAGACTGCGCTGCGCGAGGGGCCGCGCCATGCCCATGCGGCGGCGTTCGGGGCCTGGTGCGAAGCGCTGGCGGAGGCCGGGCAGCCGCCGCGGATCATCGACGAGGCCGGGCTGGCGCAGATCCGGGAGGGCTCCCTCGACGGCGTCGCGGTTGCGGCGCTGGTCCTGCCGCATGTCACGGCGCTCGCCGATCCCGGCAGCGCGGGGCGGATCGCGGCGCTGGAGACCGCGGGCGTGCCGGTGTTCCGCGGCGGCCCCGACGGGGCGGATCTGGCGCCGCTTCTCGCGGGGGCGCCGGAGGTTGCGCCGCATCCGGGCCTGCGATGGCTGTGCGCCGGACGCGATGGCGAAGGCTGGTGGCGGGCCGTCCTCTTCAATGACGGCGAGGCGGAAATCGCGGCGACCCTGCGGCTCGGCACCGGGGTCCTCTGCCGCCACGACGGGAACGAAACTCCGGCAGCCGGGGAGGTGCAGCTGCGGCTGGTGCCGCAGGGACTGGCCTGCCTGCGCCTTCGGGAGGCTGCTCCGGCCGTTGCGCAGGCCGAGCTTGGCACGGAGGCGTCCCTCCAGCCGCTCGCCGAACTGGCGGCAGGGTGGACGCTTCAGACTGGCGGCGCTGCCCGTCCGGTCCGGGTAGACCGCGGCTGGGAGGAGCAGGGCGATTCGGACTGGTCCGGCACCGGGCGCTACCAGACCGAATTCGTGCTGGAGCGTCCGGCAAGCCTGGTGCTGGATCTGCCCGGGCTGGCCTGCGCAGCCTCGGTGAGGCTCGACGGGACGGCCTGCCGCACGGTCTGGCATCCGCCTTTCCGCCTGCGGCTCGGCCCGGTCGCGGCCGGGTTCCACCGGCTGGACATCGACGTGTCGAATACCGGCGCCAACCGCTTCCATGCGGGCACGCCTTTCGGCGGCGGCCGGCCCGAGCCATCTGGCCTGACCTGTCCGCCGCTTCTGTACGAGGAGACGCTGCCATGACCCTGACGACGACCCTGCCGCCCGAGGTCCAGTGGTTCACCTGGTCGGAACGCCCGGCCGAGGCGGTGTTCCGTCCGCTGGGGATCCGGGTGACGCCGCTGCTCTACTCGACGCGGGCGCGGAAAGTGTCCCGTATCGAGCCGCGGCACGACCCGGTGCGGCTGGGGCCGCATGCGCTGACGGCCTGCCGCGCCGAGCTGGAGACCGAGCTTGCCGGGACGCGGCTGGCGCTTTCGCTCGATCCCGCGGGACCGTTCGTGCAGCGCGGCGGCTGGGAGCGCCGCGTGGCCGGCGAATGGGGCGCGCGGTTCTGGCTGGCGCTGGCCGTGTCGGCGGAACAGGCGGACGAGCTGCGCTTCGACCCGGGGGCGCAGGCGGTCCTGATCCGCTGCGGCAGCCGCTGGACGGCACTCGTCACGCGGGACCCGGCGATTGCCGTCTCGGGGCATGACAGCCTGGACGCGCTGGCCGCGGATCTGGAGGAGAACGGCTATTTCAGCATCGCCACCCGGGCCGAAGCGGCCCCGGTGCTGGGCCTGCGCTTCAATCTCGACATGATGGCTTCGGGCGGCTGGTGCGCGGCGGTGGCCGATGCGCCCGGGCTGGCGCTGGAGCAGGCGCGGGCTGGGCTGGCTGCCGCGCCGGGGGAGATGCCGGTGCTGCAGCAGGGCGCCGGTGCAGGAGAGCTCGATGCGGTGCGCGACGTGCTGGGCTGGAACACGGTCTGGGACGCGGCCAACCGCCGCCGCTACACGACGGTGTCGCGGGTGTGGAACCTCGGCGATTACGCGGTCTTCGCCAATGACCAGGCCTATGCCGCGCTGCTGGCGGCGCCGCTCGACCCAGCTCTGGCGCGGGAGAACCTTGCGATTGCGCTCGGCATTGCCACGCCGCAGGGGAACCTGGCGGCGCTGGTCTCGTCGCATGACGCCTGGACCGACCGCAGCCAGCCGCCGCTTGGCGGCCTGATCGCCTGGATGATCTACCTGCGCAGCGGCGACCGGGCGGGGCTGTCGGCGCAGCTTGGGACGCTCCTGCGCAGCCAGCGCTGGTGGCGGACGGCGCGCGATCCGGGCGGCTCCGGGCTGATGTCCTGCGGCAGTTCCGATGTCGGCACGGCGCTCTACAAGGGCACGCATTTCGCCGCCCGGAACGAGACCGGCATGGACAATTCCGCCACCCATGACGAGGCGGTGCTGGATCCGGCGACCGGCTGCTTCTCGACCTGGGATCTGGGGCTGAACTGCGCCGTGGCGCTGGATGCCGAGATGCTCGGGCTGATCGCGGCAGAACTGGGCGAGTCGGAAACCGCGGCGGAGATGGCGGCGCTGGCGGAGACGCATCGCGCGCTGATCCGGGAACAGCTCTGGGATCCGGCGCGTAGGATCTTTGCCAACCGCCACCATTCGGGCGGCTTCGTGAAGGCGCTGGCGCCGACGGCCTTCTACCCGCTGCTGTGCGGGGCGGCGGATGCGGATCAGGCGGCGGCGCTGCTGGCGCATATGGAGGATCCGCAGCTTTTCGGCGCGCCCTTCCCGCTGCCCAATTCGGCGCGCGGCGAGGCGGCCTATGGCGAGAATGTCTATTGGCGCGGGCGGATCTGGCCGAACGTCAGCTACCTCGTCTGGCTGGGGCTGAAGCGTGCGGGCGAGGACGCGGCGGCGGCGCGGCTGGCGGCGCGCAGCCGGGCGATGTTCATGGCCAGCTGGCAGGACCGGGTGGCAGGCGAGAATTTCAATGCCGAGACCGGCGCGGCGCTCGACCAGGGCGATGCCGATCCGTTTTACACCTGGGCGGCGCTCCTGCCGCTGATCGGGGCGGAGGAGATCTGCGGGATCTCGCCCTGGCATGGCTGGGTGCTGTCGAACGGGCCGGATGCCGTTCTGGGGCCGCTGGAAACGCCGGTCGGCCCGGCAACCGTCCGGCGCGAGGCGGGCTGGCTGAACCTGGAACGGGGAGGAAAGACGCTGCTGCGCACCGACCATCCGGGCGAGCTGCGGAGGCTGCGGATCGGCGAGGGACATGTGGGATGCGAACTCGCACCCTCCGCCGCGGCGTCCCGGATCGAGCTTCCGGGCGTTCCCGCGTCGCGGCTGGTGCAGGTCCGTTGCGGCGGCGAGGTGCTGGCGGCGGAACCCGGCGCGGAGCTGGCCGTCACCCTGCCGTCCTCGGCGGAACGGCGGCGGCTCGGCATCTGGCTGCTGCCGGAGGGCTGAGGGTCAGCCCGCCCGCCGGGCCAGTTCGGCCGCGGTGTCGGTCAGGACCAGCATCGGCGCGCGGTCCCGCATTACGGTCAGCGCCGCCTCGTGCAGCGCCGGGGTTCCCGCAGCGCAGGCATCGGCGACGAGGCGGACATGCCTGCCGTCATCGACTGCCTCGACCGCGGTGCCCAGCACGCAGCAATCGGTGGCCACGCCGCAGATCACAAGCCCAGCGTTGCCGGGCAGGTGCGGCGCGGCCTCGCGCCACTTGGCGAAGCGCTGGCTGGTCACGCTCCTGCGGCCCTGCCAGCGGGGATCGAGTTCCCATAGGCCGGCACGGCCCGGATCGACGGCGAAGGGCCAGCGGTCGTAATAGGGCCGCCAGGCTCCCTGCGGCTCGGCGGGCGGCTGGAAGCGGGTGAAGAGCACCTGCTCGCCATAGGCTTCCACAAGCCTGCCGGTTTGTCCGGCCACTGCGTCATAGCCGGGCGTGCACCAGGGGCTGTCCGGATGGCCGAAGCCCGGCTGCATGTCGACGACCAGCAGCCAGTCCGTCATGCCGGGACCGCCAGCGTGTCGGCCGGATCCCAGGCCAGCCAGACATCGCCGCCACCGGGCAGTTCGGGGATGTCGCGGTCGCGGGCGACGAGCTTCCACTGCTGGCCTGCCACCTCGACGAGGCAGGTCGCCATCGCCCCGGCGAAGACGCGCTGCTGCAGCCGGCCCTTGACCGCGTTCCGCCCGTCCGCGGGCGCCTCGGCGGAGATCGACAGCATCTCGGGGCGGGTGGCGAAGCGGCGGCCCGCCGCCGTGACGGGCAGGGACAGCCCGGCCAGCGCGGCCTCCGGCAGCCAGTTCGCCTCGCCGAGGAATCCGGCGGCAAAGGCATCGACGGGGCGGTCGTAGACCTCGCGCGGCGGGCCCGCCTGGACGATGCGGCCGTCCTTCAGGATGCCGATCCGATCCGACAGCGTCAGCGCCTCTTCCTGGTCATGGGTGACGAAGATCGTGGTGATGCCGATCTCGCGCTGGATGCGCTTCAGCTCGATCTGCATGTCGACCCTGAGCGTCTTGTCGAGCGCCGAGAGCGGCTCGTCGAGAAGGAGCACGCGGGGATTGGTGACGATGGCGCGGGCGAGCGCGACGCGCTGGCGCTGCCCGCCCGAGAGCTGCGAGGGCTTGCGGTTGGCCATGGCGCCGAGCTGGACAAGCTCCAGCGCCTCGGCGATGCGCCGCTTCTCCTCGGCCGCGGGGACCTTGCGGACGCGCAGGCCGAAGCCCACGTTGTCGGCGACCGACATGTTGGGGAAGAGCGCGTAGTTCTGGAACATCATGCCGATGTCGCGCTTCTCGACCGGCACGGTCTCGACATTCTGCTCGCCGATGCGGATCGTGCCCGCTTCGGGGAAGTAGAACCCGGCGATGGTGCGCAGGAGCGTCGTCTTGCCCGAGCCGGAGGGGCCGAGAAGGGCGAAGAACCCGCCATCCTCGAAGGTGATCGACACGTCGTCCAGCGCGGTGGCCTGGCCGAATTTCTTGGTGACGTTGGCTACGTCGACGCGGGACATCAGCGGGACCCTCCGAATTTGGAAAAGCGGGCGGCGAGGAACATGACCGCCATGGAGACGGTGACGATGATGGTGGAGATCGCGTTGATCTCCGGGGTGAAGCCCTTGCGGATCGCGGTGTAGATCAGCACCGGCAGGGTGCTGTCGCCAGGCTCGGACAGGAAGTAGCTGACCACGAACTGGTCGAAGCTGACCGCGAAGGCGAAGAGCGCGCCCGCGACGATCCCCGGGGCGATCCAGGGCAGGGTGACGCGGCTGAGCACGGTCCAGGCATTGGCGCCCATCGAGCGCGCGGCCTCCTCCAGCGTGACGTCGAAGCTGGATAGCCGCGCCGAGACGGTGACGATCACGTAGGGCAGCGCCAGCGCGACATGGCCGATGAGCACGGCAGGCGTGCCGCGGCCGATGCCGATGGCGAAGAAGAAGACCAGCATCGCCGTGCCGGTGATCAGCCACGGGATCGCGATCGGCGGGAACAGCAGCACCTGCAGGATGCGCTTGCCGGGGAAGTCGTAGCGGAAGAGCGCGACCGAGGCGGCGGTGCCCAGCACGGTGGCGATCGCGGTGGTGGCGCAGGCGATCAGGACGGACCGGATGGCGGCCGCGATGATCTGCTGGTTCCCGGCCATCTTGGCGTACCAGTCGGTCGAGAACTGGAAGGGCAGCTGGTAGAAGGGCGAGGCGTTGAAGGACATCGCCGCCATCACGAGGATCGGCGCGTAGAGGAAGACCAGGATCAGCGCGAGCCAGATCTTGCCGATGAGCACGAGCGGGGAGCGGGTCATGTCTGCGCCCTTTTCAGCACGGGGCTCGCGGCGGCCAGGATCACGATGACCACGGCGAGCAGGATGAAGGACAGCGCCGCGCCGAGCGGCCAGTTGTAGACGGCGACGAACTGGTCCTCGATCACGGTGCCGTAATAGGTGCCCATGCGGCCGCCGAGGATGCGCGGCTCCATGAAGGACCCGACCACCGGGACGAAGACCAGCACCGCGCCCGCCAGCAGGCCGGGCAGCGACAGGGGCAGCAGGATGCGGCGCAGGATGGTCAGCTTCGAGGCGCCCATCGAGCGGGCCGCGTCGATCAGGTCGTCATCGACCGCCTGCAGCGCCAGGTACGAGGTCAGGATCACGTAGGGCAGGTAGCTGTGCACCAGCCCGATCACCACCGCGTCGGTGGTGAACATCAGGTTCAGCCGCACGTCGAAGGGCAGCACCCAGTTGATCGCGCGTTCCAGCACGCCGTTGCCCCTGAGCACGATCGCCCAGGAGAAGATGCGCACCAGCGAGTTTGACCAGAAGGGCAGGATGACCATCAGGAACAGCGCCTCGCGCGCCCGGCCCTTGATCGACTTGGCCAGCACCAGCGCGCAGGGATAGCCGATCAGGATGCAGAACAGCGTGACGGTGACGGCGAGCTTCAGCGATTTCGCCATCAGCGTCCCGTAGGTCGGGTTCGACAGGAACTCCGCGTAGTTTCCCAGCGTGACGCCCCAATCCGGGGCGTCCTGGGGCATGTCGGTCAGGAAGCTGAAGAACAGCATGGCCGAGAGCGGCAGGAAGACCGCGACCATGAGCCAGAGATAGGCCGGGGAGAGCAGCGTGTAGAGCCGCCTGCGCTCCGCCGGGGTGACGAGGTCTGCCATGCCGGGCCTCCCTTTCCGTGCGTTGCCTGTGCCGGGGTTACTGGGCCGCCTTCAGCGCCTGCCAGATTTCCAGGTATTTCTGCCGGGTTCCGTCATCGACCGGGGTCTGGAACTGGACGCGTGCGGCCACCTCCGGATCGCCAAGGACGCGGCGGTTGAAGGCGGTCTCGTCCAGCGCTGCGGCGGCTTCGGCATTGGCCGAGGCGGGCGCGCCCTCGGCATCCCATTTGACGTAGAATTCCGGGTCGATCATCCAGTCGATGAACTGCGCGGCGGCCTCCTTGTGTTCGGAGGTGGCCGGGATTGCCAGGCTGTCGAGCCAGCCGATGGCGCCTTCCTTCGGCACGACGAATTCCACCGGCAGCCCCATCGCGGCGGAGCGCGCCGCCGAGCCCGACCAGTAGGTCGCCACGTCGAATTCGCCCGCTGCCATGAACTGGTTCCAGTCGTTCTCGCTGCCCCAGAAGGTGCGGACCTGCGGCATCAGCGCCTCGAGCTTGGCCTGCACGGCATCGAGGTCCTGGATGTCGTTGATGCCCTGGCCGGTCGCCAGCGCGCCGATCTGCATCGCCTCGACGGCGTCGTCGCGGATCGAGACGCGGCCGGCATGGGCCGGGTCCCACAGCACTTCCAGAGTGCCGGGCGCCGGGTCGAAGACCTGGGTATTCACGGCAAAGGAGGTCACGCCCCAGGTCCACGGCACGCCGTAGACCTCGCCGCCCTCGGTCACCAGGTCGCTCTGCGCGAACTCGGCGGGGATGCCGGCATAGTTCTCCAGCGCGGAGGTGTCGACCGGCGCCAGCAGGCCCTCTTCGGTGGCCTGCGGGTTGTAGATCGCGTTCACCAGGACGACGTCATAGGCGCCGGGATTGGTGCGCAGCTTGGTCAGCATCTCCTGCTCGGAGTTGAAGTATTCATGCACGACCGTGTTGCCGGTGGCCTCTTCGAAGGCCTTGAGCGACCAGTCCAGGTCGGTGCCGTAGCCCTGCCAGTTCAGGACGCGGATCTCGTCGGCCAGCGCGCCGGAGGCGGCCAGCGCCGCAGCCGAGAGGGAAAGAAGGAAGGCGGATTTCATGATGGTCTCCTTGTCGGAATGTCCCGGGGCCTTGGCGGCCCGCTCGTTGGTCTCGTGTCAGCCGGGCATCAGGCCCAGCACCTCGTCGCGGGCCGGCGGCGTCGCCGGGCCCTCGCGCGTCGTGGAAAGCGCGGCCGCGACATTGGCGTAGCGTGCCGCAGCAAGCGGATCGCCGGTGCGGTCGAACTCGGCGATGAAGCTGCCGATATGGCAGTCGCCCGCGCCGTTGGTGTCGAGCGGCGCGACCGGCTGGCCGGGAATGGGGCGGAGCGTTCCGGCGGCGGCCAGCAGGCAGCCATCGGCGCCGCGGCGCACCACTGCGCCTTCGCGGCCCTCCGCCAGCGCAGGCGCGGCGGCCTCCGGGTCCCGCAGCCCGGTCAGCACGGCGGCCTCGGCGGCATTGGCGCTAATCCAGTCGGCGCGTGCCATGACGGGCGCCAGCAGGGTCTCCGGCAGTTCTGCCGCGACCGGCGAGGGGTCGAAGAGCAGGCGGATGCCCTGCGGCAGGCGGGCAAGCCAGTCGGCAAGCGCGTCGCGGGCATTCGCGTAATGCAGCGAATAGCCCGAAACCATCACCCAGGAGACGCCCGCAAGGTCGATGGCGGCCAGCGCCCCGGCCGCGATCTCGCCCTCGGCGCCGGGAAATCCGACGAAGCTGCGCTCGCCGTCCGGTTCCAGCAGGACGGTGCAGCAGCCCTGGTCATGGTCCGCGACCGGCGGGCGTGCGCAGGCGATGCCGAGCACGGCTAGCTGCGCCGCGATCACCGAGGCCATCGGGCCGGTGCCGAGCGACCCGCCGAGGCGCGCCTCCATCCCCGCGGCGCGGGCCGCGGCCAGCGCGTTGAAACCGCCGCCGGGACAGGCCGAGAAGCCGGTCACCACCGCCTCTTCGCCGCGGCGGGGCAGGGCGCGGACCTTGTAGACGAGGTCCAGCACCGGGCCGGTCATCTGCAGCAGCGCGCCCATCAGGCCTGCACCTCCGCCCGTGCGCGCAGAGCCAGGAGGCCCCCGGCGATCTCTTCCAGGGGCAGGTCGTTGGCGGCGCGGACCCGGGCGACGGCGGCCTCGGGCAGGGTGCCGCCTGTGGCGCCGCCGATGGCGCCGGCGATCGCGCCGATCGTGTCGGTGTCGTCGCCGATATTGGCCGCGGCCAGCAGCGCCTGCCACAGGTCGTCCCCGGCCAGCCGCAGCAGGCCGAAGGCGCAGGCGACGCTTTCCCGGCTGGCCACCGAGGTGCCGATGCCCGCGACCAGAGCGTCCTCGCGGCCGGCTTCCGCCAGGTCCAGCGCCGCAGCGATGCGTCCGGCCATGTCGGGCTCGCCGGTGGCGCCGCCCATGGTCTGGCCCAGCCGCGCGGCCGCCAGCGCAGGATCGAGCGCCTCCTCGAAACTCATGCCCGCAACGCCGCAGCTCACCGCCATGGCGACGGCCGACGCGGCGGCGATGGCTTCGCCGGTATTGTGGGTCACCCGGCAGGTGCGGGCGACATTCCGGCAGATCAGCGCCGGATCGGGCGGAGTCATGATGCCGACGGGCGCGATCCGCATCGCCGCGCCGTTGGTGGTGCCGCCCTTGCCGGTCTCTTCCGGCGATGCCCCTGCCAGCAGCGCGTCGATGGCGCGGCGCGAGGAGGGGCCCAGAAGGTCCGAAAGCCCCTTGGCGCGGATCTCCGCCTCCCAGTCCAGCAGGTCCTGCGCCCAGCCGCGGTCGTCGAAGCCCTCGGGGTCGGCGATCAGCCGCCGTGCCAGCAGCAGCGCCTGCTCGGTATCGTCGGTGACCTGTGCGGCCTCCAGGCCATGCGAGACCGGATGCCCCTCGAACGGCGCCGCGAAATCGGCGATGCGGCCGTAGCGGGCGCGGATCGTCTCGCGCGGCAGGGTCTGGGCCGGCATGCCGAGCGCGTCGCCGGTGGCCAGTCCGGTCAGGGCGGCAAGCGCGCGGGCATGGGGGGAGGTGTCGGTCATCTTCAGAATTCCACGTGCAGGCCGAAGACCGCCGGATCGAGCAGGCTTTCGACATATTCGACGATGCCGCCATCGGCATCGCGGGTGAGGCGGCGCAGCCGCAGCATCGGCTCCCCCGCGCGGCGGCCCATCACGGCCGCATCTTCCGCCCCGAGCGACAGCAGGACATTGGCGCGTTCCTCGCCCGAAGCCGGGACCAGGCCGCGCGCAGCCAGCGTCCGGTTGAGCGAGCCCTGCTCCAGCCCTGCTTCCAGCACCGGCGTGAAATCCGCGCGCCAGGGCACGCGGGCGCGCTCGAGTGTCAGGCCCTGTCCGGTCTCCTCGCGGAAACGCAGCCGGTCCACGGCCAGGACGTCGGCGCCCGCGGGCATCTGCGGCAGCTCCAGATCCATGGCGATGCGCGAGATGCGCAGGATGCGCGCGCCCAGGCGCGCCTCGCCGCCCGAGAGCGCGACGCTCCATCCGGGGCCGCCGTCGATCACGGCACCGCCATAGGTGACGAAGGATCCGAGCCCGACCTTGGTCCGGATGAGACCTTTTTCCGCAAGTAAACTCAGTCCCTTGCGGATTGTTGCGCGGGACACGGAAAAGCGGGCCACGAGGGCGCTCTCGCTCGACAGCGCGGCGCCGTCATGCAGCGCCCCCGAGCGGATCTCGGCCTCGAGCAGCCTCGCGATGCGTTCCGACTTGGTTTCTGCGGCGGGTGGGGGCATGTCGTCTCCTGTCCTGCACCTATAACGTACAGGTGCATACATGTGGTCAAACAGGTTCTGCGGATTCTCTCGAATCCGGGCCCCTCGGGGGAGAACATGCACATAAAATGTGCAGTTTTGGCGGCTGTGGCCCGCGCAGGCGTCCGGACATTCGGCGAACACGGGATTTGGCGGAGGCGGGACCCGAGGTCCGTGGCGGCGGGAGCCGAATGCAGGGCGGGGCACGGGCGTCTGCCGCCAGTTTCCGGGCCGTCTCGCAGAATCGGAATCAAGCCGCATGCCGTTGGGGCAGGCCTGGCCTTCGCTTCGGACCCCGCGTCCCGGCGCTTTCGCTACCGCGGCGCGATTGTTCCGGAATTGGAATAAAACCGGAAGGAGAAATCCTTTGCGACATTAGCGCCCAAGCCGCCGTTGCGATTTCGATGTTTCAGATGGCCAAACCATCGAATTGAAGCAAAAAACCCCGCAAACCCGGTCAGATAGCGGAAACTGTATCGGCCCCGTCCGCGAAAAATCATTTTGAGTCACGGCCCTGTCAGAATATAAATAAAATGGAAACAATCGTTAAGATCTCTTGCTGATACGGCTTTTGAGTTTTGGGGGATCAGGTGGTGACACATGTACGAGTATCCAGCCGAGTCCCGGCCTGAGTTCGATTCAGCGCCGCTGAAAGTCGTCGTTGCGGATGATGACGCGGTGCAGCGGGCGTATATCTCGGCAATTCTCAGGAAGCTCGGGCACGAGCCGCACGAGGCGCTGGACGGCTGCCAGGCGCTGGAGCTGCTCCGCAGGATTTCCGCCAAGATCCTGGTCTGCGACCTCGATATGCCCGGTCTCAACGGCTACGAACTGGCCCGCCAGATCCGCGAGGAACCCGGCGACGGCTATGTCCACATCCTCATGGTCACCGGCCAGAACCAGCGGCTGCAGCGCGAGCGCGCGCTGGAGGCCGGGGTCGACGACTTCATGGGAAAGCCGGTCGACACGGCCAGCCTGACCGCGCGGATCCGCTCCGCCGACCGCCTGCTGCGCCACGAACAGCTGCTGCTACAGCGCAGCGCGGTGCTGGCGCGGGCGAAGGAGCGGATCGAGGACGACCTGCGCGCCGCCGCCGATGCGCAGCGCCGTCTGCTGCCCCCGGCCCACAAGGACGTCGCGGGCTGCAAGTTCCATTCCGCTTTCAAGCCGTCCAACATCCTGTCGGGCGACATGTTCGGCTACTACCGCATCTGCGAGGGGTTCACCGCCTTCTACGCGATCGACGTCGCCGGGCACGGGGTGCATGCCTCGCTGATGTCCGTGGCGCTGGGGCACTTGCTGACCTCCGAGCTGTTCCGGGCGCATTCCTTCGATGGTGCCGGACATCCCGATCCCGCCGCCTTGGTCAGCGTCCTGAGCGACCGGTTCTACCGCGAGGACGGCACCGAGTACTTCACCATGTTCTGCGGGATGATCGAGCATGGCGCGGACCGGCTGCACTACTGCCAGGCGGGGTATCCCTCGCCCTACATGCTGACGCGCGGCGGCTCGGTGCGCCAGGTGGGCACGGGCGGCTTTCCGGTCGCGCTGCTGGCGGGCGTGCCCTTCGAGACCTCCGTCACCTCCTTTGCCGCGGACGAGTTCCTCGTGCTGTGTTCGGACGGCGCCATGGAGGCGGAGAACCGCTTCGGCGAGCCCTTCGACGAGATGCGGGTGAAGGCGGCCCTCGCAGAGGCCGCTGCCGCGCCCGAGACCATTCCCGACGGCGTCGTGTCCGCGCTGGAGCGCTGGCGCGGCGGCCGCACGCTGGATGACGACCTCACCGTTCTTGTCTGTGAAAGGACACCGAAACAATGATCAAGACCCGCCTGCATGACGAATATGGCATCTGCGTCGTGAATCCGGCCGTCGAGCGGCTCACGGCGGCGAACGCGACGGCGTTCAAGGAAGAGGTGCTCGCGCTGATCGACCAGAAGCAGGACAAGCTGGTGATCGACCTGTCCGACGTGTCCTTCCTCGATTCCTCGGGGATCGGCGCGATGGTTGGCCTGCTCAAGCGCCTGGGCAACCGCGGCGAGATCGTCGTCTGCAGCCTGTCCAGCGGCGTGCAGCAGATGTTCAAGATCACCCGCATGGACCGCGTCTTCAGCTCGTACAGCGACGCCAATGCCGCGATCGCAGCGATAAAGGAACGCGTGTGATGGCAATCGTCCTGGAAATGTCCGCGAAGCTGGAGGAAATTGACCAGCTCGTCGTGACCCTGAAGGCTTCGCTGGAAGGAGCCGTTTCCGAGGACAAGCTTTCGGCGATGGAAATCGCCGTGACCGAAGCGCTGGCGAATGCCGTGAACCACGGGAGTTCGGCCGAGCGGGGCGAGAAGATCCGCGTGTCCGCGGCGATCAGCGAGGACGGCGTCCGCGTCGAGATCGTCGATGCAGGCGAGCAGATGCCGGCGGATCTCTACGACGACGTGGCCGAGCTCGACGAGGTTGACCTGATGGCCGAGAGCGGCCGCGGCCTGCCGCTGATCCGGTTCTGCAGCGACGATCTGGTCTACGAGCCGAGCGAAGGCCGCAACCGGCTGGAACTGCTGTTCCGGAGGGAAGCACCGGCATGATCGAGGACGGTCCGCACTATTCCATCCTGGTCATCGCGCTGGTCATGGCCGTGGTGGTCCTGGCCATCCAGACGGTTTGGCAGCGGCGGCGCAGCCGGGCGCTGGCGACGGTGACGCGCCACCTGCGCGAGGCGCAGCGCATCGCGCGGATCGGCACCGTGCGCTGGGACTTCCGGCGCGACGTGGTCGACTGGTCCGACGAATATGCGCGGCTGCTCGCGCTGGAGCCGGGCGGCCGGATGACCGGCGCGGAGTTCCAGGGCATGCTGCTGCCCGAATACGAGGCCAGCGTGGTCGAGAGCGAGCGGATCGCGCTGGAGACCTCGCGGCGCACCGGAAAATACGCCCGGCGCGAGATCTTCTACAAGGTGCGGGCGCGGGACGGCCGGGTGCTGCAGATCGAGGCGCTGTCCGAACTCCTTGCCGACGAGAACGGCAATCCGGTCCGGATGGTCTCCACCGTGCGGGACATCTCCGAGCATGTCGAGCGCGAGCAGGCGCTGCAGGAGGCGGTCGAAGCTGCCGAGAAGGCGAATGCTGCCAAGAGCGAGTTCCTTGCGGTGATCAGCCACGAGCTGCGCACGCCGATGAACGGCGTGCTCGGCATGCTGGGCGCGCTCGAGGACAGCGGCCTGGCGCCGCAGCAGCTCGAACGGCTGCGCGTGGCGCGCTCCAGCGCGAATTCGCTGCTGGTGATCCTGAACGACATTCTCGACGCCTCGAAGATCGAGGCAGGCAAGCTCGAGTGCAATCCCGAGCCGTTCGAGCTCCAGTCGGTCGTGCGCAGCGTCATCCATCTCAATGCGGTGCGGGCGCAGGAAAAGGGCATCCTGCTCGACAGCCATGTCGACGAGGACGTCCCGCCGTGGCTGCTTGCGGATTCCGGCCGGGTGCGCCAGGTGCTGGCGAACCTCGTCAGCAACGCCGTCAAGTTCACCGCCCGCGGCAGCGTCATGCTGACCGTCGAGCGGCTGGAGCCGGGCGAGGGCGAGGGCGAGGAGCTGCGGCTGAGATTCTGCGTGACCGATACCGGCACCGGCATTCCCGAGCAGCACCAGGCGAAGGTGTTCGGACGGTTCGAGCAGCTCGGCGCCTCCTATTCGCACCGCTTCGGCGGCACCGGGCTCGGGCTGGCGATCAGCCTGCAGCTCGCAGAACTGATGGGCGGCACCATGTCCTTCCGCAGCAAGGAGGGCGCCGGCTCGTCCTTCTGGATGGACCTCCCCCTGTCCGCCGCCGAACCCGTCGTCAAGGAACAGGCAGAGGAAATCGCGATCGACCTGCCGCGGATGCGGATCCTCGTCGTCGAGGACAACAGCACCAACCAGCTGGTGGCCCGCATCAAGCTGGAGCGGCTGGGGCAGAAGTCCGACATGGTTCTGAACGGGGCCGAGGCGGTGGAGGCGGTGCAGAAATACAGCTACGACCTGATCTTCATGGACCTGTCCATGCCGGTCATGGACGGGACCTCTGCCACCCGCGCGATCCGCGCCCTGGGCGGCGAAATTGCCGATATCCCGATCATCGCCGTGACCGCCCATGCCTCGCAGGACCTGCACGACTCCTTCCTGGCGGACGGGTTCGACGACGTTCTGTGCAAGCCCGTCATCCTGTTCGAAGTGGCCCAGATGCTCCACAAGTGGAAGGGCTATGCCGAGGCGCGCGCCGGCGGGCGGGAGATCGAGACCACGGTCTTCGAGCCCAGCCAGCCGGCGGCGGTGCCGGACGAAGCGGCGGCCGCCGGCGATGGCAGCTTCCCCGAGGCCGCGCGGCTTCGCGGGCGGATCTCGGAGCTGACCGAAGATTTCGGCGCGGATGTCGTGCCGACCATGCTGACTGCCGCGGTGTCGGATTTCGACCGGCATCTCGGCATTCTCGAGGCGGACGTGCCCGACGCCGGAACCGAGGCGCCCAGCGAAATCCGCCGCCGCGCGCTGCATTCGATGGTCGGCATCGCCGGAACGCTGGGTTGCGAAGACCTTGCTGCGCGCTGCCGCCGACTGGAAGACCTCTCCGATGCCCGCAGGGACGCCCCGTCGGAACTGGCGGACGTGACCGGCGATATCCGGCTGTTCCGCAACGAGCTGCTCGGGCTGCTCGGCGCGGAGAGCCAAACCCCTAGTTTAGTACCTTCCGGAGCAATGGCATGAGTACCAGCCGTTTCCATCTTTCCGCCCTGGCCCTTTCGACCGCCTTCGCCCTCGGCATCGGGCCGGAGCCTGCCCTGTCCCAGCAAAGCCCCGGCCAGACGGTTCCGCCCGCCTCGGCCGGAACGCTCGGCTTTTCCGAGCTGCTGCCGCCGCGCGAGCAGGAGGGCGTCACCGCCTATTTCGGGCGGCATGGCGAGCTGACGCCGCGCGAGATGGAGATGGCCCGCACCGCCTGGAGCTATTTCGAGAAATACTACCAGCCGGAGACCGGGCTGGTGAACGCGGTCGGCTCCTATCCGTCGACCACGCTCTGGGACACCGCGTCCTACATCAGCGGGCTGGTCTCGGCGCATGAGCTGGGCATCGTCGACAAGCGCGAGTTCGACACCCGCGCGACCAGGCTGCTGCGCACGCTGCGCAATCTCGACCTGTTCCGCGGCGAGGCGCCGAACAAGGTCTACAACACCAAGACCGGCGCCAAGGTGAACTACGCCAACCAGCCGGGCGAAGTGGGCTTCTCGGTGCTCGACATGGGCCGGATGCTGGTCTGGCTGCGCATCCTCAAGGAACACTATCCCTATCTCGCCAACAGCGTGGACAACGTTCCGCTGCGCTGGAACTACTGCAACATCGTGCAGGATGACGGCCGCCTCTTCGGCTCCATCGTCCGCGGCAACGGCGAGACCAGCTACGTGCAGGAGGGCCGGCTGGGCTACGAGGAATATGCCGCCAAGGGCTTCGCGCTCTGGGGGTTCAACGTCGCCGAGGCGATGAATCCCGCGCCGCTCGACTACACCGAGATCTACGATGTCATGGTGCCCTATGACGGCCGCGATCCGCGGGTGTTCCACAACCAGAACTACGTTCTGACCGAAAGCTACCTGCTCGACGGGCTGGAGCTGGGATGGGACCTGCCGGTCAATGACCGCGACGGGCCGGGCGTCGCCTCGCAGGGCTGGCGGGCCGAATTCGCCCACCGGATCTTCCTGGTGCAGCAGCGCCGCTTCGAGGCGACCGGCGTCATCACCGCGCGCTCCGAGCACCAGGTCGAGGGCAAGCCGTACTTCGTCTACGACTCGATCTTCGCCGACGGCTATCCCTGGAACACGCTCGATCCCAGCGACGTCTACCAGCCCGACCGGGCCGCGGTGGCCTCGAAGGCCGCGATCGGCATGTGGGCGCTGTGGGACGTGCCCTATACCGACCTGCTGTTCGAGACCGTCGCCGATCTCTCGCAGGAGGACGGCGGCTTCTACGAGGGCCTCTACGAGAACGGCAACGGCTACATCCCGCTGCAGACGGCGAACAACAACGGCATCATCCTCGCCGCGCTGCTCTACAAGGCCGAGGGCCCGATCCTGAAGTTCCTCAACGAGAACACGAGCTACTGGGACATGGCCTATACCGGCACCGACGTGCGCGCCAACAAGTGCATGCCGCAGCCGATGCTGGTGGAGGCCCCCTGCTGCGCCTGCGGAGACCTGCCGGAACTGCAGCCCGCCGTGCCGTGGGAGGAATTCCGCTACTGCCGCCCGCTCCAGCGCGAAACCGGCATCTCGGCGACGGACTGCCGCCCCGAGGAACAGAGCTTCGCCGCCCCCGCGCCGCGCATCGTCCTTCCGCAGCAGTGCCGCGCACCCTGGGGGCAGCCATGAACGCCGGATCAAGCCGTCTCGTCTGGTTCGACGCCAACCGCGTCTGCGCCGCCATCGGCGTCGTGCTTATCCACACCACGACGGATTTCGCCGGGCGCCCGTTTCCGGACGTGACGCCGGGCGAGCGCTTCGTGCCGGTCTTCCTGCGCTCGGTCGCGGAATTCTCGGGCTCGGAGATGTTCTTCTTCTTCTCGCTCTTCCTGATGGCGATGCGGGTCGACCGCACGCGTCCGACCTACCGCTCGGCCATCGCCACCCAGGCGGAGCGCCTGCTGGTGCCCTTCGCCTTCTGGACGGTGTTCTACGCCTTCTTCCGCATCCTGAAGGCCGATGTCTTCGGCTACGGGCCGCAATACCTGGACAGCCTCGCCGAGGCGAAGACCTGGGTGTCCTACTTCCTGCTTGGCCGGTCGCAGTACCACATGCATTTCCTGCCGACGCTCTTCGCCATCTTCCTGTTCTTCCCGGTGATGCGGATCGCCATGCGCTATCCGGTGCTCGGCATCATGCTGTTCGCCACGCTGGGGGCGATGGATCACGTGCAGCGCTATTTCTGGACGCTGGACATCGACCCGCTGACCCGCGCCTACCTGGTCCGGATCACCAAGGTCTGGGGCTATGTCGGCTACGGCCTGGCGGCCTTCGCGCTCTATTCGCTGTGGCGCGACGGGCTGCCGAGGGGGGAGTCCAAGCTGATCCGGCGGGGCGCCTTCTACTTCGCCTCGATGGCCTATATCGCCACCATGCCCTATCTCGGCACGGCGCTGTTCGAGGGCCGCTGGGGCGTGCGCACCGGCTGGGACTATTTCGGCCACTTCCTCATGCCGCTCTTCATGTTCTGCATCTTCATGGGCGGACAGTTCCTCGACTGGTCGCCGCGCTGGAGCAAGGCCGCCGCCTACACGTTCGGCGTCTACCTGGTGCACCCGATCTTCGTCGATCTCTATGACGTGGCGGTCTTCACGACCGGCCTGTCGAAGCTGATGTCGCCGACGATCCTCGTCCTGCTGCGCATCGCGGTGGTGCTGCCCGCAGCCTTCGGCTGCGCCGTCCTTCTGCAGCGGACGCGGCCGCTGGCCTGGACCATCGGACTGGGTCCGGCGCCATGGAAATGGCGCGAACTGCAAGCGGCGGGAAAGGGCTGAGACGACCATGGACGACTATTTCCGCGCTTTCGAGCACCGCCTCCCGCCCGAGCCGCTGCCCTATTCGCCGCTGCGCGAGCTGCTCTGGCAGTTCCTCGCCACGATCTCGCTGGTGGTCGGGGCCTGGTATGTCGGCTGGCGCTGGCTGCATTCGCTGAACCATGACGCGATGTGGTTCGCCCTTCCGCTGGTCCTGTCGGAGACCGCGGCCTATCTCGGGCTGATCCTTTTCGTCTACAATCTCTGGAAGGACCAGGCGCCCGAGATCGCCGAGCCGCCCGCGCTGATCGGGGATGTCGATCCGGCCGCGCCAGATCAGGGCCGCCCGATCAGCATCGACATCCTGTTCGCGACCTACAACGAGGACCCCGAGCTGGTGCGGCTCGGGCTGCAGGATGCGGCGAAGCTCGACTATCCGCATCCGATCGACGTCAAGATCCACGTGCTCGACGACGGCAAGCGGCCCGAGATGCGCGCCGTCGCCGAGGAGGAGGGCGCGGGCTACATCACCCGCACCAGCAACGAGGGCTTCAAGGCGGGCAACCTGCGCAACGCGATGGAGCGCACTTCGGGCGATTTCATCGTGATCTGCGATGCCGACACGCGGCCCTTCCCGACCTTCCTGGCGCGCACGATGGGCTATTTCCGCGATCCCAAGATGGCCTGGGTCCAGACCCCGCAATGGTTCTACGACCTGCCCGAGGGCGAGCGGCTGGCGGACCGGCTGGCGCGGCGCTTCGGCCGGGCAGGGGGACGGATCGGCCGCGGGATCGAGCGCGTTCTGGGCGAGATCCGGCTTGGCGAGGACCCCTATGTCAACGATCCGCAGATGTTCTACGACGTCATCCAGCGGCGGCGGAACCGGGCCAATGCCTCCTTCTGCTGCGGGGCAGGGTCCATCCACCGGCGCGAGGCGGTGATGGAGGCGGCGCTGCGCAGCTTCGGCGACCTTGTGGAGCGCCGGGTCATCGCCGCGGAAGAGGAGATCACCCTGGAAAGCCGCGAGCGCCGGGTCAATCCCGCGCTGATGGAGGCGATCCGCACCGAGGCGGTGACCGAGGTCGTGCTGACGCCCTACCGCTTCCACGTCTCCGAGGACATCTACACCTCGATCGTGCTGCATTCCGACCGAGAGCGCGGCTGGAAGTCGTACCAGCACCCTTATGTCGAGTCCAAGATGCTGTCGCCGCAGGATTTCCTGACCTGGACCATCCAGCGGTTCAAATATGCCGGCGGCAGCCTCGACATCCTGTTCAACGACAACGCCATGTTCCGGCGCGGGCTGACCCTGCCGCAGCGGCTGATGTACGGCGCGACCTTCTATTCCTATCTCGGCGCGCTGTGGAACATCGTCTTCCTGTTCGCGCCGGTGATCTACCTGTTCTCGGGCGTTGCGCCGGTCTCGGCCTATACCGGGGACTTCTTCGTCCATGTCGTCCCGTTCCTGATCGCGCTGGAGCTGGCGATGATGGTCGGAACCTGGGGCGTCTCCGGCTATGCGGCCAAGGCCAGCTACCTGTCCTTCTTCCCGCTCGGGCTGCGCGCCATCTGGACCGTGCTGCGCGGGCAGAAGATCTCCTTCCCGGTGACGCCGAAGGACCGGCAGTCCGGGAATTTCCTGAAGCTCGTGCGCCCGCAGCTGGCCGTGCTGGTCCTGACCGCCGCCGGAGTGGTCTGGGGGATCGCCGCGGTGCTGTTCGCGGACACGCCGCACACGCTGACCGGCGTGGTCACCAATGCCCTATGGGGCCTCAACAACTGTGCCGCGATGGCGGGCATCATCCTGGCTGCGGTCTGGCAGCCGCCGGAAGAGACCGAAGAGGAGAAGCGCCGATGAGCTTCCGCAAGAACCTGACCCGCGCGCGGGGGCATATCGTGTTTCTCGTGGGGCTTGCCGCCGGCCTCGCGCTCGTGCTCTGGCTCGAGACATTCGGCAATCCGCCCGAAGTGGCGACCATGCAGGGGGGCTCCGTGGCCATGCAGGCATTCGACCGGATCGAGCCGCTGCCCTTGGCCATCCGCGGCGAGAGCACGCCGGAGGACATGGAGGCGGCGCGCATCGCCTGGACCTATTTCGCCAACAACACGATCGAGGAAACCGGCCTGGCGAATTCGGTCGACAAGTATCCCTCCACCACCATGTGGGAAACCGGCTCCTACATCATCGCCATCCTCTCGGCCGAACGCCTGGGCGTGATCGAAACCGCCGAGGCGCAGGCGCGGCTCTCCAAGCTGCTGGGCAGCCTGCTGACGCTGCGGCTGTTCCAGGACACGCTGCCGAACAAGGCCTACCACACCCGCACGCTGGAGATGGTCGACTACGGCAACCGGCCGTCCGAGCTGGGGCTCGGCTGGTCGGCGCTCGACGTGGCGCGCATCGTCTCGGCACTGGGGCTTATCGAGCGCCGCCACCCGGAGCTTGCAACGGAAGTCGAGACGCTGATGGGCACGTGGTCGCTCGGCGAGATGGTGCAGGACGGCGAGCTGGTCGGCACCAATGTCGTGGCCGGCGAGGTCCGCGAGAACCAGGAGGGCCGGGTCGGCTACGAGCAGTATGCCGCCAAGGCGATGATGCTGTTCGGCTACGACGTCTACAAGGCCTACGAGGTCGAGGAGAACCTGATGGTGCAGACCGTCGAGGGCCAGCCGATCCCGGTCGACACCCGCCTGCACCGCGGCAAGACCCCGGCCTTCGTGGTCAGCGAGCCCTACCTGTTCGACGGGCTGGAATTCGGCTTCGACGCGCGCTCCCAGCGCTTCGCCACGGCGATCTACCGGGCGCAGAAGGAACGCTACGACGAGACCCGCGAGCTGACCGCCGTGACCGAGACCCATCTGAGCGAAGAGCCTTATTTCGCCTATTCGACGGTCTGGGGCGGCGGCGAGCCCTGGGCGGTGATGACCTTCCAGGGCGAGCGGATCGACAGCCGCCGGACCGTCGCGACCAAGGCGGCCTTCGGCTGGGACGCGCTCTTCGGCACGAAATACACCGCCGCTCTGGTCGAGGCGATCTCGGAGACGGCCGACCCGGAAAAGGGCTGGCCCGAGGGGATCTACGAGGAAACCGGCGAGGTGAACAGCTCGACCACGGCCAACACCAATGCCGTCGTCCTGGCCGCGCTGGCCTTCAAGGCCTACGGCCCGCTGATGCGGGTGGCCGGCGAATGAGGACGGCTGCGCTGATGGCCTTCGCGGCGCTGCCCGCGGCTGCGGCGGCGCAGGAGATCCCCTGCGTGGGGGCCGCCTTCGACCGGCCCCTGCCCGGGGCGGTCAATGCCGTGCAGCGGTTCCGGGACGTGCCGACGGCGCGCTATCCCGGGCTCTGGCAGGAAGGCCGGATCGCGGGCTTCGTCTACCAGCTGTCCAGCGATCTCACCGCCATCGTCGCGCCGGGCTTCGACCTGGCGGACTGGCGCCTGGTGGTGCTGTGCAATGCCGCTGCCGGCAGCTGCGAGCAGCGCCCGGCCGGTCCGGTGCCTCCGGCTGCGAAGCCGGTGGCCGACATGCTGGGACGCTGCCTGCTGGGCGAGGATGTCACCGGCACGGAGCTGGCCTCGGACGATCCGCAGGCGCCGATCGGCCTGCCGCCGGGCGCGGGGGTCACCGATGCCGGGCGCATCCTCGATTCCAGCGCCGGTCTGGCCACCGCTGCGGGCGCGCGGGTCGAGGAAGGGGGCGCGGCCTCCGGCACCTGCGCGGCCGATGCGGTCGCAGCGGGCGGAACGGAGGTGCAGACGCTGCAGCGGCTGCTGCTCTTCGCGGGATACGATCCGGGTCCGGCAGACGGGATGATGGGCGCGCGCACGCGCCGCGCGCTGCAGCAGGCGCTCGGCGCGGATGCGGCGCAGATGGCGCCGGCGGAGGCCGCCGCGGCGCTCCGCGGCAGCCTGTGCGGGGAGTGACCGGGATGCAGCCTTTCTGGAAAGCCCTGGGCCTTTCGGCCGCCTGCTGCTTCGGCGCGCTTGCGGCGGAAGCCGCCGCCGCCGCCGATCCGGCCGGGTCTGCGAAGCCGCAGGCGCCGATGGCGGCGCCGCTGATCCTGGCGCAGGCCGCCGCGCCGATGCCGGACTGGTGGCAGCGGCTGCCGGGCGAGGATTTCGTCGACACGCTCGACCCGGCGGTGCCCGGGGCCGAGGAGATCCTCGAGGACACGCCGAACGCGCTGGCCTGGTCGCGCTCCCAGCAGGGCGCCGTGCCCGGCTGGGCCTACCGGCTGTTCCCGGACGGATCGGCGGTGGTGGTGCCCGACACTTCCCGCGCGGCGGCGGAGTACATCCTGAAATGCACGGCCGGAGTGTCCTGCGACATCATCCAGGGCGACAGCATCGTCGAGAGCATTCCCGCCACCGGCGCGCCGAAGCCCGCGCTGCCCGAGGCGCCCGACGGACTCGGCCTGGCCCGCTATCTCGCCCGCTGGATCCTGGCCGGGACCGGGGCGCCCGCCGCCCGTGCCGTTCCTGCCGCCCCGGCCGCAACGGGCGCCGCCCCGGTTCCTGCAAGAGCAGGGGCGGAGCCCGCGCCGGGCGCGACGGTGACGGCGGCCGCGGCCTCTTCGGGACCGTCCGGCGGCTGCATCGTCAACGACATCTTCGATGCGTCTGCCTGCCGCCCGGGGACTGCGGCTGCCGCGGCTTCCGGGACGGCTGCCGCTGCGCCGGCTCCCGCGGCGGCGGCACCACGCTCCGGCGCCACCGCGCAGCGCCCCGCTCCGGCGGCTGCGCCCGCGCAGGCCGCGGCGGCTTCGGCTGAGCCTGCGGAAGAGCGCATGAGCCTGGCCGAGCGGTTCCGGCTGTCCTGCTCGGTCAGCAGCGGCACGACGCTGCAGTATTCCGACCATGACGACCAGAGCACCGAATACGGCAAGCTCCGCTTCAGCCTCGGCTGTTCGGCGCGGCTGGCCGAGCGCATTTCGCTGCGGGCCGCCTACATCTACTATCCGATCCAGCACCAGCAGGCGCCCTGGGACCCCGACTACACCTATGCGCTGTCCTGGCGGGTGACGGATTTCCTGCTGCTCGACTATTCGAACTACTCGGCCCGCTTCGCCGCGGTCGGCGCCTATTACATGCCCAGCCTGATGGACGGCAACCTGCGCGCCTATCTGGCGCTGCCGAAGATCCGCTTCGACGAGATCCGCGTGGCTTCCTGCTCCTTCGGCTTCGGCCTGCCCGATCCCGGCGATGCCTCGGGCTCTCTCGGCTGCAACATGGCGCTGACCGAAAAGCTGCGCGTCGGCGTGACCGGATATGCCTACCCGCCGCGGGTGCACGAGGCCTGGAGCCCGGACTATTCCTACACTGCCAGCTACCAGGTCACCGAGAAGGTCCAGGTCAGCTATGCCAACTACAGCAACAACCGCCTGCCCTGGAACGACGACCGCTCGCACGGGCCGGGCCTCCTGGGGGGCAGCATCACCCTGTCCTACCGGCTGAGCTTCTGAGGGGAGGGCGATGATCCGGCAGCTGCTCTGCACCTGGCTCGCCGCGCTTTCGCTGGCACCCGCCGCGCGGGCCGAGGTGCGCTTCGACAACGTCATCGCCAGCGCCACGCTGGACCGGCCGGTCCGCTACGCGCTCTACCTGCCGCCCGGCTACGGCGCGGACAGCCGGGACTATCCGGTGCTCTACCTGCTCCATGGCGGCGGGACCGGCCAGCCGTCGGACTGGTTCACCCTGGCCGGGATCGACCATCTGCTCGACCGGATGATTGCGGCGGGCGAGATCCGGCCGCTGATTGCCGTGGCCCCCGACGGGCGGCGCGACGCGCTGAACGATGTGGCGACCTATTTCCTCGACGACCGCGACGGCGGCACCCGCTGGGAGACGATGTTCTTCGCGGATTTCATCCCGGCGGTGGAGACCCGGCACCGCGCGATCGGCAGCGGCGACGCCCGCGCGCTGCTGGGCATCTCGATGGGCGGGGTGGCGGCGGCGGTCTACCAGCTGCGCGCGCCGGACAGCTTTGCCGGGGCTGCCGCGCTGAGCTCCGCCTTCCGCACGGAAGGCCAGCTGCTGGCGCTGTCGCCCGAGGGATACGAAAGCCGCTACGGCGGCGTGCTGGGCTCCGGGTTGGAGGGAGCGGACCGGATCAACTCGGCCTGGCAGGCGCTCCTGCCGGCGACCTTGGCGGCGGGGGCGGAGGCGGCGCGCTTCCGGCGCGTTCCGCGGCTCTATTTCGACATCGGTGCGGACGATCCCTTCTTCGAGGCCACCGCCGCGCTGCATGTCGCGCTGCGCGATGCCGGGGTGAAGCACCGGTTCCGCGTGACCGAGGGCGGGCATGACTGGCCGTTCTGGCGCGGCGCACTGGAAAGCGCCCTGCGCCATGTCGATGCGGTGCTGTCCCGCGGCTACGGAGAGTGACGCAGCCCGCTGTGGCCCGCGCTGCGCACCCTGCGGAAACTTTACTCCCGCGCGCAAATTCGTGATGGCGAATCGCCATGGAGTAGTAATGTGCGGTGCCTTGTTACCGTAACCTCCCGGGAAGTACTCCGATGACCTATGCCAGTCCTGAGGCGCTCGACGCCCTCCTTGCCGCCTCGCGCGCGATCTATTTCGGCCCCCTCCCTGCCTCCGCTTCTGACGCGGTGCCTGCCGATGGCGCGGCCTCGGCCACGGCCGCGGCGGCCTCGCCGGTTCTGGCCGCTGCGGCGGCGGAGCTGGCTCCGCTCTCCGCCGTCTACGCGATGGTCCTGTCGGACCCGCCGCTGAGCATTTCGATCGGCGGCGAGACCTACGTCCTGACCTTCGCCGACGAGTTCAACGGCTCCTCGGTCTCGTTCTGGACCGGCTTCGGCAGCGGCGGCATCTGGACGACCTCGTTCTCGCCGCATCTCGACGACACCCGGACGATCGCCTCGAACGGCGAGCTGCAATACTATGCCGATCCCGACATGTCGGCCTTTCCGGGCATCTTCACCCTCAGCCAGGGCGTGCTGACGATCAATGCCGCCGAGCTTGACGCGTCGCAGCAGCTTCTGGCCGACGGGATGGAGTACGCCTCGGGCATGATCTCGACCGAGCTGAGCTTCTCCGCCTCCTCGGGCTATATCGAGATCAGCGCCGACGTGCCCGACCAGACCGGGTTCTGGAGCGCCTTCTGGCTGCTGCCCGCGGACGGCGACTGGTCCGCCGAGATCGACATCTTCGAGATCCTCGGAGAGGATGCCGACACGCTGCACACCAACCTGTGGACCGATGGCACGCCGGATGCCGAGGCGGTGACCGTCACCGGCGCGGGCGACGGGTTCCACACCTATGGCCTGTTTTGGGATACGGACACGGTGCAGTGGTACTATGACGGCACGATGATCCGCGAGGCGGAGAACACGGTGACCGAGGAGATGTACCTGATCATCAACCTCGCGGTCGGCGGCTGGGCCGATGACCCGGACGCGACGACGGATTTCTCCGACGGGCTCAGCATCGACTATGTCCGCGTCTACGAGCTGGAGAGCGATCCGGACCGCAACGAGGCGCTGACCTCGGCCACCTTCGTTCCGGCCAGCCCGGATGTCGGCACCAGCGCCTCGGAGGTGATCGACGGGTCGCATTGGGGCGACGTGATCAAGGGCCAGGGCGGCAACGACACGCTCTACGGCGATGACGGCGATGACCGGCTCTATGGCGGCGGCGGCGCCGACCGCATTTTCGGACAGGGCGGGGACGACACCCTGAACGGCGGCAGCGGCGCCGACCACCTGATCGGCGGCAGCGGCGAGGACGTGCTGGACGGCGGGACGGGAACCGACCACCTGTGGGGCGGCTCCTACGGTCCGGACGGCAGCAGCGACCGCTTCGTCTTCGCCACGGGCCGGGGCACGGACTACATCCACGATTTCGAGGCCGGGCTGGATCTGGTCGACCTGAGGTCCTTCGCCACGGACTGGACCTCCGTCCTGTCGGCGCTCGACGACCAGGGCTGGGCGGTCAAGCTCGACCTGCAGTCGCTCGGCGGCAATGGCGGGGATGTCGTCTATCTGGTGGATGTCACCCTGGCGGAACTCGGCAGCGACAGCTTCCTGCTGGCCTAGGCTGCAAGGGAAGGGAGGAGCCGCCCGGCATCCCTGCACGCGGTGCTGCACGGGGGCCTCCCCTGAGGGAATGAAGGTGCGCGATCCGGTTTCCGGCGGCCGGATGGCGGCCGTGCCGCGGCCGCCCGGATGCAGAAGGGGCAGCGCCGGTTTCCGGCGCTGCCCCTTCGATGTCATTGCGGCCCGGGCCCGCAGGCCCGCAGGGCCGGAGCCCGTCCGGTCAGAAATGCACCGAATCCGACGCCGCGGGCGCTGCGGTCGGCGGCGCGAACTTGGTCAGGTCGATGCCTTCGACCGCGGCCTTGTACTCGTCCGCCGACGGCGTGCGGCCGAGGATGGCCGACAGCACCACGACCGGGGTCGAAGCCAGCAGCGACTCGCCCTTCTTCTCGGCGCTGTCTTCCACGACGCGGCCCTGGAACAGGCGGGTCGAGGTCGCCAGCACGGTGTCGCCCTTCGCGGCCTTCTCCTGGTTGCCCATGCAGAGGTTGCAGCCGGGACGCTCGAGATAGAGGATGTTCTCGTACTCGGTGCGGTTCTGGGTCTTGGGGAACAGGTCGTCGAACTCGAAGCCCGAGTACTTCTGGAGGATTTCCCAGTCGCCCTCTTCCTTCAGTTCGTCGATGATGTTGTAGGTCGGCGCGGCAACCACGAGGGGCGCCTTGAACTCGACCTTGCCGTTCGCCTTTTCCAGGTTCTTCAGCATCTGGGCGACGATCTTCATGTCGCCCTTGTGCACCATGCAGGAGCCGACGAAGCCCAGGTCCACCTTCTTCTCCGAGCCGTAGTAGGAGATCGGACGGATGGTGTCGTGGGTGTAGCGGCGCGACGGATCGGCGTTGTTGACGTCCGGGTCCGCGATCATCGGCTCGTCGATCAGGTCGAGATCGACGACGACTTCGGCGAAGTACTTGGCGTTGGCATCCGGCTTCAGCGCGGGCTTCTCGCCCGACTTGATCTCGGCGATGCGCTTGTCGGCCTTGGCGATCAGGCCCGCGAGCGTGCCTGCCTCGTTGTCCATGCCCTTGTCGATCATCACCTGGATGCGGTGCTTGGCCAGCTCCAGCGAGCCGATCAGCGTCTCGTCGTTGGAGATGCAGATGGAGGCCTTGGCCTTCATCTCCGCGGTCCAGTCGGTGAAGGTGAAGGCCTGGTCGGCCAGCAGCGTGCCGATATGGACCTCGATGATCCGTCCCTGGAAGACGTTGTCGCCGTGCTGCGCCAGCATCTGTGCCTGGGTGGCGTGGACCACGTCGCGGAAGTCCATGTAGTCCTTCATCTTGCCCTTGAAGGTGACCTTCACGGACTCGGGGATCGGCATGGTCGCCTCGCCGGTCGCCAGCGCCAGCGCCACGGTGCCGGAGTCGGCGCCGAAGGCGACGCCCTTCGACATGCGGGTGTGGCTGTCGCCGCCCACGATGACGTCCCAGTCGTCCACGGTGATGTCATTGAGCACCTTGTGGATCACGTCGGTCATCGAGTGATACTGGCCCTTCGGATCACGCGCGGTCACCACGCCGAAGTTGTTCATGAAGGACATGAGCTTCGGGATGTTCGCCTGGGCCTTCTTGTCCCAGACCGACGCGGTGTGGCAGCCCGACTGGTAGGCCGCGTCCACGGTGGAGGAGATCACGGTGGCCGCCATGGCCTCCAGCTCCTGCGCGGTCATCAGGCCGGTGGTGTCCTGCGAACCGACGATGTTCACCTTCACGCGGACATCCGAGCCGGCGTAGAGGACCTTGCCCTTCGGCACGCCGAGCGCGTTGCGGTTGAAGATCTTCTCGACCGCGGTCAGGCCCTGGCCCTCGGCGGTGACTTCCTTGTTCGGCGCGAAGACCGGGGTCGGCTCGACGCCCAGCGTCTCGGCGGCGAAGGTCTGCAGCTTCTTGCCGAAGACGATGGCATAGGACGAGCCCGCCTTCATGAATTCGACCTTCTGGGGCGTGAAGGCGGAAGCGACATCGGCGAGCTCTTCGCCTTCTTCCGACTTCAGCTTCTTGCCCTTGGTGTCGATGGACAGGACGGTGCCGGTGGCGACCGAGTATTTCTGCTCGAGGATCGGGTTGCCCTCGTTGTTCAGCAGCGGCTTGCCGTCTGCGTCGAGCTTCTTGACCCAGTTCTTCAGGTCGAGGCCGATGCCGCCGGTGACGCCCACGGTGGTCAGGAAGATCGGCGAGATGCCATTGGTGCCCGCGACGACCGGCGCGTAGTTCACGAAGGGAACGTAGGGGCTGGTCGGCTTGCCGGTCCAGAGCGCGACGTTGTTCACGCCCGACATCCGCGACGAGCCCACGCCCATGGTGCCCTTCTCGGCGATCAGCATGACGCGCTTGTCCGGGTGCTGCGCCTGCAGCTCCTGGATTTCCTTCTGCGCCTCGGGGGAGATCATGCACTTGCCGTGCAGCTCGCGGTCCGAGCGCGAATGCGCCTGGTTGCCCGGCGACAGCAGGTCGGTGGAGATGTCGCCTTCCGCGGCGATGTAGGTGACGACCTTGATCTCGTCCTCGACCTCGGGAAGCTTGGTGAAGAACTCGGCCTTCGCATAGCTTTCCAGGATGTCCTTGGCGACCGCGTTGCCGGCCTCGAAGGCGGCCTTCAGGCTGGCCATGTCGGCGTCGTAGAGGAAGACCTGGGTCTTCAGCACGTCGCCGGCCTGCGCCGCGATCCCGGCATCCTCGCCGAGCGCCAGATCCAGCAGCACCGCGACCGACGGGCCGCCCTTCATGTGCGACAGCAGCTCGAAGGCGAAGGCCGGGGTAATTTCCGGGACGACGGACTCGCCCAGGATGATCTTCTTCAGGAAGGCGGCCTTGACGCCTGCGGCGCTCGTCGTGCCGGGCAGGGTGTTGTAGATGAAGAACTCGAGCGAATCCTTCCGGTACTCGTTCCCGGCATCTTCGATCTGTGCGATCAGCTCGCCGACCAGCGCGCCATCATCGATGGGCTTGGGATGCAGGCCTTCCGCTTTGCGCGTTTCGATTTCAGCTAGGTAGTCTGTGTACAAGCTCATGACGATCCCTGGTTCCGGTGCTGGTCTCAGCGAGAAAACACGGCCGCAACCCGCTGTCGCGGGAAACGGCCTGCCTATTGTGTACATCCGTATACCACGTGCGGACCGGCAGCAAGCGGTTCTGCTGTCGCACAGGGCGCTGGTCCCCATTTTCGGCACAGAATCCCTCTCCTGCCAAGCGCGACAGGCCGACAAACTGCGGCTTTTTCGACAGGTTCTCCCGGTGCCCGAAATGTCGCCAGCTGCCGCTGCCGCGGCGGGCAGGCGGCAGGCCCGCGGAACCGGTCCCGGCCGGAGGAGGTCCCGGGCGGCGGCAGGAGGATTGTCCGTCCGCCGGGGCTGCAATAAGATCGGCCGCGTGTTCCGGTTCCTCCGCTCCCTGCACTGACGCGGCAGGCAGCGGATTTCGGCCCGGGCAGGCGCGCCGGTCCGGAGGGTGGCAGCTCGATATGCGCTTTGTGATCTTCGTGAACGGGCTGGTGCTGCAGTTCTTCGCCGCGCTGATGGCGGTCGACGCCCTGTTCTTCCATGCCACCGCGGCCAGCTTCGGCCTTGCCGCGATCGTGACCGGAACCGTGGGCGCGCTGGTCAGCCTCGCCAGCGCCTCCTCGCCCGAGGGGCTGCGGCGTCCGCATATCTTCCTGCTGACCACCTCGGTCTGGATGACGGCCGCGCTGGCCGGGGCGGTGCCCTTGGGGATGTGGTCGCTGCCCGGCACCGATGCGCTCTTCGAGGCGATGTCGGGCATCACGACCACCGGCGCCACGGTGATGAGCGGCCTCGACGGCACGCCGCGGGGCGTGATCTTCTGGCGCGCCACGCTGCAGGCGGTGGGCGGGGTCGGGTTCATCGTGACCGGCATGGCGCTGCTGCCCATCCTGCGCGTCGGCGGCATGCAGCTGTTCCGCACCGAGAGTTCGGACAAGGGCGAGAAGGAGCTGCGCAACGCGGCCGGCTTCGCCGCGGCGACGCTCACGGTCTATCTGGGGCTGATCGCGCTCTGCGCGGTGGTCTATGTCGCGGGCGGCATGAATGTCTTCGACGCCGTGACCCATGCGATGACGACGCTCTCCACCGGCGGCTATTCCGGCTACGACGCCTCCTTCGGCCATTTCTCCAGCCCGTTCCTGCAATGGGCCTGCACCTTCTTCATGTTCCTCGGCGCGCTGCCCTTCGCCTGGTACATCCGGGTGTACTACCGGGGCATCTACCGCAGCGAGCAGATCGAGGCGATGGTCTGGACCCTGTCGGTCACCATCTTCGGCCTCACCGCCTGGCTCACCGTCTCCAGCGGCATGCCCGCCTCCGATGCGCTGCGGCTTGTGGCCTTCAACGTGGTCTCGGTGGTGACGACCACCGGCTATGCCAGCACCGACTACACGACCTGGGGTCCGTTCGCGGCGGCGGCCTTCTTCGTGCTGACGGCAGTCGGCGGCTGCACCGGCTCGACCGCCGGCGGGGCCAAGGCGATGCGCTGGCTGCTGGCAGCGCGCGCGGTGGTGGCGCAGATCAAGACGATCCAGTCGCCGAGCCGCATCGTCACCGTCCGCTACGAGGGGCGCCGCGTCGAGGAGGACGTGCTGAACGGCGTCAGCTCGTTCTTCCTGTTCTACTTCGCGACCTTCGCGGTGCTGTCGCTCGTGCTGTCGCTGCTGGGGCTGGACATGGCGACGGCGGCCAGCGGCGCGCTGACCGCGCTGGCCAATGTCGGGCCGGGGGTCGGCACTGTGATCGGCCCAGCCGGGAATTTCGAGGCGCTGACCGATCCCGAGAAGCTTGTGCTGGTCTTCGGCATGCTGCTCGGACGGCTGGAGATGCTGACCGCGCTGGTGCTGCTGACGCCGGTCTTCTGGCGCGAAACGGCGTTCTGACGCGCTGCCCGGCGGCCGAAGATTTGCCGCAGCCTGCCGCATGCCCATCCGGGTTAGGGTCGCGGCATCTCCCGGCAGGGACAGGGGACCGGCAGGATGGAATTCGGCATGGCGGACATCATGGCAGCAGACTGCCTCCTTCTCGGGGCGAAGGGAAAGCGCGTCGCGCTGTGGCTGCTGCCGGGCGTGGTGCCGGAGCTGCTGTCCGCCGCCTTCCGCGAAGCCGCCGGGGACGAGGGACGCCTGCTGCCCGCCGACCATCCGGCGCTTGCGGAGCCGGGCCTGCTGCGGGTGGCGGCCGTTCGCAACCCGTACGCGCGGCTCGCCGCGATGGCGGAAGCCGCGGGGACCGGCCTGCTGGAGCTGCTGGCGGAGGCGCCGCCGCCCGGTCAGGCGGAGCTTCTGGGCGGCGGCGCCGTCGCCTTCGACCACGTGATCCATGCCGAGGCGCTCGGCACCGACCTCCCGGCGCTGCTGGCGGAGCTGTTCGGCGCCGCGGATGTCGCGGCTCCGGAGGCGCTGCCCGGACCTCCCGCCATCCCGCGGGACGCGGCAAGGCGCGTCCGCAGCCTGCATGCCGCGGATTTCCGGCTGCTCGGCTATCCCGCCGATCGGCGATTTGCCGCCTTCCACGCCAGGCGCCTGCGGCTGCCGGTGCCCGCGGGCCGGGGCTACCGGCTGGCCTTCGGCGGGCCGCGACAGGCGCGCAGCCCGGATTCGCCGACCTTCCGCGAGGCCTGGCAGCATATCGGCGCGAAGAGGATGAACAAGGGCCGCATGGACTTCGCCGCCATCGCGCGCGCCGGGACCGGCCGGGAGGCGCACCGCGCCTTCGACGCCGCGGCCTACTGCCAGATGAAGGGAGACGGCCGGGACGCGGGCTGCGACGCGTTCTTCGCGCGGCCGGGGCTGGGCCGCTTCGGCATGACGCCGGGCCTGGCCTACCTGGCGGCGCAGGCGCTCTGGCGCGGCGACTGGGACCGGTACTGGGCGCTTGTTCCGCAGCTTCCGGCCTGGGACCCGGCCTGGTTCGGGCCGTGGAACCGCGGCCTGTCCACCCGGGTCGAGCGCGGAACCTGCGCGGGGCTCGACCGGATGGCACGCGCCGCGCCGGCCCTGCCGCCGCAGGCAGGCGAGGCGCCGGTGGTGCTGATGGCGGCGGACAGGGTCTATGCGGCGGAGCATGGCGAGGCCGCGCTGCGCAGCTGCCGCGCGGCAGGCGAGGCGGATATCGTGCTGGCCGTCGCCAATCCGGACCCGGACCTGGCCGAGCGCCTGCAGGCGCTTGCAGCGGAACTCGGCGGCATCGAGCTGCGGCTGCTCGGCGGGCTGCCGGAGGAGCGGGCCTATTACGCCAGCCTGCGCTACCTGATCGCGCCCGAGCTGATGCGGACCCGCCGCAGGCCGGTCTTCGTCTTCGACATCGACATCCTCTTCCGGGAAAGCGCCGCCGCGTTCTTCGCCCGGACCGGGCAGCCGCGCGACCGGATCGGGCTGCGCATCTCCCCGCGCTACTGCTATCCGTGGCAGCGGATCACGGTGAACAGCCTCTATCTGCCCTATGGTCCGGAAGGCCTGGCCTTCGCCACGCACATGCGGCTGTTCCTCGAGATGCAGTTCAGCGTTCCGGGGTCGCCCGACCTGTGGTGGATCGACCAGAATGCGGCGCTCTCGGCATCGGTCCATGCGCAGGACGGAGCGATCCGCAATCTCGACGTCAACGGCTTCGTGGAGTTTCCGCGGGACTGACCCCCGGGCCGAGGGGACACTCCTCCCCGGCACGGCGGCGCAGGTTGGCGGCGCGTTCCGGCGGGAGGCGGCCGCCGGCCTCCGCGGCATCCAGCGCGGCGCGGAAGGCGGCGGGCGCGCCGGCGGGATCCGGCAGGCCCAGCCTGCGGGCCGCAAGGCGGACCGAACGCTGCGGCGGCTCCGTCCGGACGGGCGGCAGCCCTGCCTCCTCCAATTCCGTCGAATAGCCGAGCAGCTCGAAATCGCGGGCATAGAGTTTGCGGACCAGGGCGATTTCCGCCGGTCCATAGTGCCCGGCCAGCTTGCCGCCCGCGCCGGTGGCATGGTGGCGGCCCGGCCCGGCCTCGGCAGCCTCCTCCGCCCCTCCGTAATAGCGCCGCTTCGCCTCGGCGAAATCCCCGCCGAAGGTCTCGAAGGCGCCGAGGAAGTCGTAGGCGACGTCGCCGAGCATCAGCAGCCGGCTCTGATCGGCGAAATGGATGTCGCGCGCGCTTTCCGGCCGCGAGGCAAGCGCGCGCAGGAAGGCGGGGAAATCGGGCATGGCGTCCGGCGGCAGGCCGAGCCGGGGCAGGTGGCGGCTGCGTTCCCAGCTGCTGGCGACCAGCTTGTCGAGATAGCCCGACAGGACCCTCGTGAAGGGGTTGCGCGTGAAGGAGAAGCGGCGGACCGGCCCGAACAGGATGGCCCGGCGCTGGGGCACCGGCAGCGCACTGAGCCGCGGCAGGGGCGAGGCGTCGCGGTCATGCACGCGGGCCAGCCCGGAGGAGGGCGGGCGCCCGGCGGCGCGGGACTGCATGAAGTCCTTGACGGCGGTGCAGGCGACTTTCGGCGTCTCGACATAGGCGATGCCGCGGGCGGGATCGGGATTGACCAGGTAGTCGAGCTGGCGCCCGTTCGCGCCCAGCCGCGCCGCGAGCCCGGGAAGCGGGGCCGCTGCCCCGGGGGGCTGTCCTGCCGTGTCTGCCAAGCTGCCGGACCCTCCTGCCGCGGAATTCCCTGGGCCATGATGGCTGCCCGGGCGCGCGGCTGCAAGCGCGTCAGGTCAGCGGCGGGTGCGGCCTGTCGCCGGCCACACCCCGGTGCGGGCGTCTCAGCGCCAGAAGACCAGCCGCCGCTCCAGCCACGAGACGACGCCGAAGAAGGCGAGGCTGGCCAGCGAGGCGATGAAGATCGCGGCCCAGACCTGCACGAAGTCGATGACGACCACGGCCTGGTAGATCACCCAGCCGAGCCCGCCATAGGCGCCGAGCATCTCGGTCACGATGGCGACGATCAGGCTGCGCACGGTGGACAGCCGCATCCCCGACAGGATCAGGGGCAGCGCGGTCGGCAGGCGCAGCTTCCACAGGATGGCGGCGCGGCTGGCGCCGAAGCTGCGCATCAGGTTGACGCTGCGCTCGTCGACGCGGTCGAAGCCCGCCAGCGCCGAGACGAACATGGTGAAGCTGACCGCCACGGCGACCATGACGATCTTCGAGGTCATGCCCATGCCGAACCACAGCAGGATCAGCGGCGAGAAGGCCACGACCGGGACCGAGTTCACCGCGGTCGCCGCGGGCACGATCACCTTGCGCAGCGGCGGGACCAGCGTCACGCAGAGCGCCAGGCCGACGCCGATCGCGCCGCCCAGCAGGTAGCCCGCGACGGACTCGCCCAGCGTGTAGGCCGCGGCATTGCCCAAGGCGGCGCGGGCGGTCCAGATGCGGGCGACGATCTCGGAGACGGCCGGAAGGATGTAGCTCGGCAGGTCGAAGCCGCGGGCGACGAATTCCCAGACCAGGAACAGCGCCACGCCGCCGAAGATGCCGCGCGCCAGCGCGTGGCGGGACGGAGCCATGGGATCGGTGCTCATGCGTCGCTGCCTCCCCAGAACACGATGCGCCGCTCGGCGAAGCCGATGGCGGAGAAGAGCGCCACGCCGAGAAGCGCGGAACAGAAGACGCTGGCCCAGATCGCGACCATGTTCTCGGCATACATGCCCTGCAGCAGCAGGACGCCCAGCCCGGTCGTGTCGCCGAACCACTCGCCGACGACCGCGCCGGCCAGGCCGAGCGCGGAGGCGATGCGCAGCGCGACGAAGATATGCGGCAGCGCGGTCGGGAAGCGCAGCTTGCGCAGGATCTCGCCCTCGGAGGCGCCGAAGCTCTTCAGCAGCTGTACCTGCTTCTGGTCGACGGCACGCATGCCCAGCAGCGTGTTCACGGTCACCGGAAAGAAGGTCAGGTAGAAGACGATCACGGATTTCGCCAGGATCGTGTTGCCGAACCACATGACGACCAGCGCGCCGAAGGCGATCACCGGGATGGTCTGGGACACGATGAAGATCGGGAAGACGGTCTCGCGCAGGAAACGCAGCCGCGAGAAGGCGATGCCGATGCCGATGCCGAACAGCGCCCCGGCCGCGAAGCCGTAGAGCGTTTCCAGCCCGGTGCGGATGATCGCGTCGCGATAGGCCGCGGGGGTGCGCAGGATGGCCTCGAACACGGCCGAGGGGCGCGGCAGGACATAGGGGCGGATGCCGAGCGCGATGACGATCAGCTCGACCGCGGCCAGCACCGCCGCCAGCGCCAGCACGCCGCGGAGCAGGGGGAGCACGGCGCCGAAGCGCCGTGCAGCGGGGAAGGACCCCGCAGGTGCCGGGACTGCCGTCATTTCGGCAGGCGCTCCGCCACCGGGATGGCGTCGACATACTGGCTGTCGAAGGCCTTGCCGAGGTCGATCGGACCTTCCAGCACCTCGTAGTCGACCATGATCTGGTGGGCCTTGCCGACCGCGTCCATGTCGATGGTGAAGAGCCCGTCGGTCGCCGCGGCGCCGGCCATCATGATCTTCTCGATCTCGTCGAGCATGAATTCCTGGTGGGCGCGGTCGAGGGTCGGGGCCTCCTTCAGGATCAGGTCGATTGCGGCGCCCTTGTCGGCGAAGGTGTCGAGCCAGCCCTTGACCGAGGCACGCACGAAGCCCTGCACCAGCTCGGGATGCTCGGCGGCCCAGTCATTGCCGACGATCAGCGTGTCGCGCGGGAAGGAGACGCCGTAATCCTCGGGGACGAAGCGCTTGAGGTTCTCCTCGCCGACGCGCTGCATCAGCGTGTAGTACTCGTTGTAGCGCGTCGCGGTGACGACGTCGATCTGGCCGTCGACGAAGGGCGTGACCGAAACCTGCTGCGGCTGGATGTTCATTGTCGAACGGTCCAGCCCGTTCGCCGCCAGCATCGCGTAGAGCACGTAGTTTGCGCCTGTGAACCAGGTCGTGATCGAGGCGTCCTGGAAATCCGCCAGCTCCTGCACCGGGCCGTCGGCCTTGGAGACGAAGACGAAGGGCGTTTCCTGGTGGGCGATGCCGATGCAGGTGATCGGCAGGCCCTTCTCGATCGCCGCGAAGACGGAGTCGGTGCCGCCCGACAGGCCGAACGTGTCCGATCCGGTGGCGACGAGGTTCTCGGTCAGCAGGTTCGGGCCGCCCGGGTTGATCGTCAGGTCGAGGCCCTCGTCGGCATAGTAGCCCTTGGCCTTCGCCATGTAGAAGCCGACGAACTGCGCCTGCGGCAGCCATTTGAGCCGCAGCGAGACCTCGGTCAGGTCCTGCGCCATGGCGGGCGCGCCGATGACGGCGGCAGAGGCGACGGCGCCGAGGGTGGAGAGGAAGGAACGTCTTTTCATGGGAGTCTCCGTGCTGTTGGAAAGGGCCCGGTTCGCCCGGGCTCCGGTGCGGCCCTAATGCGGGTTCGGGCCGAAGGTCTTCATGCTCTCTTCCTCGATCGCATCGAGCAGGTCGCGCTTGAGAGCGATGAATTCGGGGGAGGTGACGAGATCGGCGCCGCGCGGCCGCGGCAGGTCGACCTTGCGCTCCAGCTTGATCGCGCCGGGGCGCGCGGTCATCACCAGCACGCGGTCGCCGAGGAAGATCGCCTCGTCGACGTCATGGGTGATGAAGAGGACGGTGCGTCGGTGCTTCTGCCAGACATCGAGCAGCCATCGCTGCATCATCGAGCGCGTCAGCGCGTCGAGCGCGCCGAAGGGCTCGTCCAGAAGCATCAGGTCCCGCTTGAACATGAAGGTGCGCATCAGCGCCACGCGCTGGCGCATGCCGCCCGACAGCTCGTGGGGGTACTGTTTCGCGAAGCCCGCAAGCCCGAATTCCGGCAGCATCCGCTCGGCTTCGCGTCGGGCCTCGGCGCGGTTGGCGCCCTCGATCTCCAAGGGCAGAATGGCGTTGTCGATGACGTTGCGCCACGCGAGCAGCAGGTCGCGCTGCGGCATGAAGGAGACCTTGCCGAGGAGGTCGCGCGCCATGACCGACCGGCCTTCGAAGCGCAGGACCGAGCCGCTGTCGGGTTCTTCCAGCCCCGAGACGATGTTGAAGAGCGTGGACTTGCCGCAGCCCGAGGGGCCGACGACGGTGACGAATTCGCCCGGCTGCACCTTCAGGTCGACGCCGTTGAGCGCCTGCACCTCGCCGAAGGTCTTGGACAGGGTGCGCAGGTCGAGGATCGGCTCTGCGGTGTCGGTCATGGCTGCCTCCGCGGCGGTGAAATCGGTCTGGGGTCGGGTCATCATGAGAGGGCGGCCTCCACCATCGAGAAGAACGCGGCATTGTCCGCGGTCTCGATCACGCGGGCGTTCTCGGCGTAGTCGGGCCAGCGCGCGCCCAGCTTGGCGGGATGCACCGCCGAGAAGCCGCGGGCGATGGTGCCGCCGGTCTCGATCCGCACCACGGCGCCGCGGGCGGCGGTGATCAGGTCCGGGTTGATCGCGCAGGCGCAGGTCAGCGTGTCGGGATAGGTGCAGATCACGCGGCCGTAGCGTTCCTTCGCCACCGTGCGCGGGGTCTTCGACACCTTGGCGTGGAATTCAGACAGCGGCGTGCCGAGCGCGTCGAGCCGGGCGAGCTGTTCGCCGTCGAAGACCGCGCTCTTCAGCGTCAACGTCCAGGTGGACAGGGTGATGTCGAACCCCGCGCGGAAGACGATCGCGGCCGCCTCGGGGTCGATGTAGAAATTGAATTCGGCGCAGGGCGTGACATTGCCGACCGAATTGTCGGTGCCGCCCATGATCCAGAGGTGCTTAAGCGCCTTGGCGATGCGCGGCTCCTTGGTAACGGCAAGCGCGAGGTTGGTCAGCGGCGCCTGGGCGATCATCTCGATCTCGCCGGGGGCCGCCATGATCCTCTCGATCAGCGCATCGACCGCGTGCTGCGTCTCCGGGCGCTGGCGGGCGGGGGGAAACCCCGCGCCGCTCATGCCGTCCGCGCCATGCATCTGCGCGGGCTCCCAGTCTGCCAGCAGCGGCTTGCGCGCGCCCAGATAGACCGGGACCGCGCCCGACATCCCCGCCGCCTCGATCGTGGCCAGCGCGTTCTCGGCCTGCTGGTCGAAATCGACATTGCCGTTGCAGATCGTCACGGCCTCCAGCGTCACGCCCGGGCTCTTCATCGCCAGGAGCAGCGAGAAGCAGTCGTCGCCTGCCGTGTCGGTGTCGATGATCAGCCGCATCAGTAGAACTCGAACCCCATGGTGCGCGCGTGGTAGTAGAGCCCGCCATCCTGCACGATCAGGAACTCGGCCCGGGTGTCGCCGTCATTGTGGTGGCTGTGCTTCTCGGCCGGCGGGGTCAGCAGCGTCGCCCAGGGCGACCAGTCGCATTTCAGGTCCCCGACCATCGAATAGGCCGGATCGCCGGCTACCGCGAGGGTCAATGCCGCCGAGTTGTGCTTGTGCGGCGGCTGGAAGCTGTGCGGTTTCAGCGTGTTCAGCGACAGCGTCAGCGTCGGCGCGATGTTGCGGCTGGCCTCGGTCGGCTCGGCCGAGAAGATCAGCGCATGGCCCGAAGTGCTGTCATTCGCGTCGCGGCCATAGACCACGTCGAGCTGATGGGTGATCTCGTCCGCGGGGTAATGCACGAAGCCGGTCGCAGCCTCCTCGCCGGTGATCGGCGCGGCCTTCTCGAAGGCAAGCTGCGGATCATTGCCCACCGCCCAGAACACGGCGGTTTCCGACGCTTCGATGCGGCTCTCCACCCCGCCGGGCAGCAGGAAGACGTCGCCCTTGCCGAGCTCCGCCGTCTCGTCGCCGACGATGATCCTGGCGGTGCCTTCTATCACGTACCAGACCGAGGCGGTGCAGGTCAGCGTCACGTCGAGGCCGTCGCCCGCCAGCACGGTGGCGTAGCGCGCCAGCATCAGCGGCGTGGTGGCGGGGAAGCGGCAGCCGAGCTCGGCGGAAAGGTCGCAGAGCACCCAGCCGGTCCCGGTCTTCGCCAGCGCCTGCGCGGGCTCGTCGCGCAGGATGCGCGGCGGCACCGGGGGCAGCTTGATGTTGAAGGCGTTGCCGGAGTTGAAATAGCGGCCCCGCGCCTCGGCCCCGGTCTTGGGCGCGCGCGGATGCTGGACCGGCATTTCGGCCATGTCGTTGATCGTCATGTCAGATCTCCTTGATCGGAAGAGGCGGCGCGGAGGCAGACGTCCAGCAGGACCTGGGCGCCGGCTGCGACATGGGCAGGCTCGGCCCATTCGTCGGGATGGTGGCTCAGCCCGCCGCGGCAGGGGATGAAGATCATCGCCGAGGGGCAGAGCGGCGCCATGTGGCGCGCGTCATGCCCGGCGGCGGAAAGCAGGTCGACCGCCGGGATGCCGTGCGACGCGGCGCTGTCGCGGATGGCGGCGCGAAGCGCGGGCGAGAAATCATTGGCGGGGGCGTCGACCATGCCGCGGACGGCAACCCGGCAGGGCGCGGCCCCGTCCCGCGCAGCAGCTTCCAGCGCCAGGCCCGTGGCGTCGAGGACGGCATTTTCGGGATGGCGCAGGTCGATGCGGAACCGGACCTCCGCAGGCACGACCGAGGGCGCGTTGGGCAGCACCTCCACCCGGCCGATGGTGAAGCGGATATCGGGTCCCGCCGCCAGCGCCGCCGCCTGCATGGCGACCGCGATCCGCGCGAAGGCCTGCACCGCATCCTGGCGGCGTGCCATCGGTTCGGTGCCGGCATGGGCCTCGCGGCCGGTGACGGTGACTTCGTAGGTCTTCTTGCCCTGGATGCCCGAGACCGCGCCGATCACCATGCCGGTGGTCTCCAGCAGGTCGGCCTGTTCGATATGGGGCTCGACATAGGCATGGAGCGGGAAGCCCGGATCGCGGACCGGCACATCCGGGAAGCTCGCGGCCAGCAGGTCCAGCTCCGCGCCCGCGGTGACGCCAGCGGCATCCGCAGCGGCGCGGATATCGGCGAGGCTGCGGGTCCCGGCGAAGACCTCGGAGCCCATCATGCCGGGGGCAAAGCGGCTGCCTTCCTCGTTCATCCAGGCGACCAGCGTGACCGGGCGCGGCGGGACGATGCTCGCGTCATGCAGCGTTTCCAGTGCCTCGAAGGCCGCCAGAACGCCGAAGACCCCGTCAAAGCGCCCGCCGGTCGGCTGGCTGTCGAGATGCGAGCCGATCAGCACTGGCGCGCCCGGTGCGGCGCCCTCCATCTCCAGGAACAGGTTCCCGGCGGTGTCGAAAGCGGGCGACAGCCCGATGGCCTGCCCCCAGCCGATCAGCTTGCGCATGGCGGCACGGTCCTCGGCCGAGAGCGCCTGGCGGTTGACGCCCTTGCCATCGGGCAGGGCGCCAATCGCGGCCATCTCCATCAGCCGCGACCAGAGCCTGCCGCCGTCGATCCGGGGGAGGTCATCCATGGCTCAGTCTGTCCGCATGACCTGGGCGGGGTTGGCGCGCGGATCGCGCAGCCCCCAGGCGCCCGCTTCGGCCTGGGCGATGAACTCGGCGAGATGCAGGTTGAACAGGACCGGCTCTTCCAGGTTCAGCGTGTGGCCGGTCTTCGGCAGGATCAGGAGGCCCGAGGCGGGCATGGTCTTCTTCAGGTAGATACCCGGCTGCAGGCAGTGATCGTCCTCGTCGCCGACCATGACCAGCGTCGGCAGGGTGCAGATCTTGAGCTTGTCCTCCAGATCCCAGAAGGACGGGCGCCGCGCCTGCACGCCGCGCATCGTGTTCGCCGCGCCGACCTTGTCGTGGCGCGCGAGGCGGGCGACGAAGTCCAGATGCCCGCGCGGGTCCTTGTTCTCGAACTGCACCCGGCTTGCGCCGCGTCCGTAGACCTCGGCGAAGCCGACCGGGTCCGTCTCGAACTTCTCGGCCACGGTCAGAGAGACGCCGCGGAAATACTCCTCGGTCTCCTTCTCGCAGCCATAGCCGGCGCCGGCGACGGTCAGGGATAGCGCGCGTTCGGGATAGCTCAGCCCGAAATGCACGGTGGCAAAGCCGCCCATCGACAGCCCGACGATATGTGCCTTCTCGATGCCCAGATCGTCCAGCACCGCGATGGCGTCATCGACGGCGATCGCCTGGGAATACATCTCCATGTCGGCGGGGATGTCCGAGGGCGCATAGCCGCGCGCGGCATAGGTGATGCAGCGGTGGCGGCGCGCGAAATGGCTCATCTGCGGCTCCCACGCGTCGTAGTTGCCGCCGAATTCGTGGATGAACAGGATCGGCGTGCCGGTTTCGCCCGCCGTCTCGTAGTAGATCTTGGTGCCGTCCTTCGCGGTTGCGTACATCCGGCGTCTCCTCAGAACAATGCAGGCACGTCGGTCAGGCCCTTGGCCGTCTCGACATAGGCTGCGAAATTGGCGGCAAGCTTGTCGGCCCAGGCTTCGGGGACCGTGGTCGATACCTTGATGAAGCGGTCGCCGAAGGCGGCGGTATGATACGCGCCCTGGCGGATCATCACCCCGTCCAGCCGCGCGGCCTCGACGATCGCCTCGGGGCGCACGCCCGCGGTCTCGATGATGATGAAGTTGCCGTGCGACGGCCAGACCGGGACGGACATGCCGATGGCTTCGGCCGCGGCCTTGACCTTCTCCTTGTTGGCCAGGTCGATGCGGCGGACGGTGTCCATCCACTCGGCCTTGACCTTCAGCCCGGCAATGGCGCCGCGCTGTGCCACGACATTGCCGCCCAGCACCGAGGTCGAGACCGCGGCCAGTTCGGCGATCAGCGCCGAATTGCCCACGAGCGCGCCGATGCGCATGCCGGCAAGCCCCAGCCACTTGGAGAAGGAGAGCGTGCAGACGGCGTTGTCTGCATCCACGGAGACCGCCGGCGTATGCCCCTCGGCGAAATCGCGATACGTGCAGTCATGCACCAGCAGCGCGCCGAATTCCTTCGCGATGGCGGCGAATTCGGCGATTTCCTCGGCCGTGTAGGTCACGCCCAGCGGGTTGTTGGGGTCGACCAGATAGAGGATGGCGCAGCGCCCGTCGATATGGGCGCGCAGGAGCTCCGGGGTCAGCTTGTAGCCGGTCTCGGGCCCGTAGATCGGCGTCTGCACCACCTCGGCGCCCTGCTGCTCGGCGAACTGGCAGGGCCATTTCCAGGTCGGGTCGGTGGTGACCAGCGTCGTGCCCGGCTTCGCCCGCGCGCGGCAGATCAGGGACAGCGCGTTGACGCCGCCCTCTGTCACCAGTGCCTCCAGTCCAGGGACGCCGACATCCGCGACGACGGCGGCGCGCAGTTCCTCGAAGCCCAGCGGCGGGGCATAGGCGTTGAACTCTCCGGCCTCGATGGAAGCGGTCATCGCCGCCGTCACATCGGGATGGGCCGGGATGTGATTGGTGTTCTGTCCCATCCACGCCAGATCCGGCGTGTTGAACAGGTCGTCGAAATACCGGTTGCGGACGGAGAGGTCGGCCATCAGATCACCGATCCGCGGGCAGAGATGCCGCCGTCGATGGTGACCACGGTGCCGGTGATGTAGCCCGCTTTCGGCGAGGCCAGGAAGGCGCAGAGATCGGCGACCTCTTCGGCGGTGGCGGGGCGCTTGCCCGGGTACTTGGCGTAGAGCTCTTCCCAGCGGCTCTCGTCGCCCAGCATGTCGATCGCCTTGCGCTTCATGATTTTCAGCATGCGGTCGGTATCGACCGGGCCCGGGTTCACGCCGACGACGCGGATGCCGTCATCGAGCGAGCGGCCGCCGATCGCCTTGGTGAAGGACATCAGCGAGGCATTGCCGGTCGAGCCCGCGAAATAGGAGGCGTCCCAGTTCTCGCCGGAATTGCCGATCACGTTGACGATGACGCTGTCCGGCTTGCCCTTGCGCTTGGCGAAGAACAGCCGCGACAGGGTGATGTAGCCGAAGACCTTCAGCTCGAATCCGGTGCGGATCGCCTCGTCGGTGACCTCGTCCAGCGGGCCCGCTGGGATGTCGCCCGCGTTGTTGATCAGGATGTCGTAGTCGCCGGCCGCGGCATCGAGCGCGATCATCGCCTCGGCAGAGCCCAGATCGGCCGGGTGGATGGTGACGGTGACGTCGTGCTCGGCCTCGATCTCTGCCTTCAGCGCCGCCAGGGCCTCGCCGTTGCGGGCGGCGAGATGCAGGTTGCAGCCCTCTGCCGCCAGGGTCTTGGCGCAGCTGTGCCCGATGCCCTTGGAGGCTCCCGTGATCAGGGCGGTCTTGCCGGTCAGGTCCAGTTTCATCGACGTCTCCACTTGGATGCAATAAGTTGTTTTGTGCATACACACAGCCTGCATCCTGTAAACCGATGATTTCACCGGACCGCACGAAATGCAGCGAAATTTGGCACTCAACCCGAAGCCTGCATGCGGCTGCCGGGAAAACCGGCAAACACACATATGGTGTGCAGGTATTTTGCCGTAAAACTAGTCAATTGGAAAATGGCGTACATAAAATTCCACTGTGCATGCAGAATAGATATTTACGGATGCGTCAATTCGATGTGCTTTCGAGTCGATCCCGGCGGCAAGGATGCCCCGGCAGCCGCATCCGCGAATGCCGCGGAAGGAAAGGAGCCCCATGGCCCAGGTGAGCCTTGCAGGCATCGGCAAGACCTATGAAGGGGCCGGCGCCAACACGATTGCCGGTCTCGATCTCGACGTGCAGGACGGCGAGTTCCTCGTGCTGGTCGGACCATCGGGCTGCGGAAAGTCGACGACGCTGCGGATGATCGCCGGGCTGGAGGAGCCGACGGCGGGCGAGATCCGCATCGGCGGCCGCCGCGTAGACGGGCTGGAACCGCGCGAGCGCGGCATTGCCATGGTGTTCCAGAACTACGCGCTCTACCCGCACATGACGGTGGCACAGAACATGAGCTTCGGGCTGCGCCTGGCCAGGCTGCCGCGCGCCGAGATCCGGCGGCGGGTCGAGGGCGCGGCCGAAACGCTGGGACTGTCCGGCCATCTCGACCGCCACCCGAAGGCGCTTTCGGGCGGGCAGCGCCAGCGCGTCGCCATGGGCCGCGCCATCGTGCGCGAGCCGGAGGTGTTTCTGTTCGACGAGCCGCTCAGCAACCTCGACGCCCAGCTGCGCGGCCAGATGCGCGCCGAGATCCGGCGCATCCACGACCGGCTGTCGGCGACGACGATCTATGTCACCCATGACCAGGTCGAGGCGATGACGCTGGCCGACCGGGTGGTTGTGCTGAAGGACGGCAGGATCGAGCAGCAGGGCAGCCCGCAGGAACTGTATGACCGCCCCGCGACGCGCTTCGTGGCGGGCTTCCTCGGCTCGCCGCAGATGAATTTCCTGGCCGCCACGGTGCGGAACGGGGCGCTGGATCTCGGCGGCGGCGCGGTTCTCCCGCTGCCGCCCGGCCGTCCGCTTCCCGAGGGGCGCCGCCTCGATGCCGGCATCCGCCCCGAGGCCTTCGCCGCGGCCGCGCCGGAGGACGCCGCCTTCCATGCCACGGCGACGATGGTCGAGCATCTGGGCGCGACCTCGCTGGTGCATTTCTCCCATGCCGGTCAGGACTGCGCCGCGCTGATGGAGCCCGCCCGCGCGCCGCGGGCCGGGCAGCCGGTCCATCTTTCGGCCGATCCGGCGCGGCTTTCGCTTTTCGACGCGGATTCGGGCCGCGCCGTCTGAACGCCAAGAAGAAGACCCCGACAGGAAGGATTTGACGATGAAACGAGTGCTGTTCGCCACCCTGCTCGGGGGCAGCGCGCTTGCCGCCCTGCCCGCGCTTGCACAGGACGCCGCCTGCAACGGCAAGCCGGTGACGCTGCGCATCCTGCGCACCCCCGGCAACTATCCCTATCCGGCGCCGATGGAAGCCTGGCAGAAGGAGCATCCCTGCGTCTCCTTCGAGATCAACGAGGTGCCCTTCGCCCAGCTCGGAGACACCATCTCGGTCCAGGCGGCGTCGGACGACCCGCCCGACATCCTGGTCTATGACGGGCCGAACACCCAGTCCTATGCCAAAGCCGGCATCCTGCTGCCGTTGACGAAATACCTGCCGGAAGGCTGGGACGATGACATCCTGCCCGCCACCAAGGCCGAGCACAGCTACGAGGGCGAGGTCTATTCCCCGGGCATCGAGCAGACCACGGTCGCGATGTACTACAACAAGGCGCTGACCGATGCCGCCGGGATCGAACCGCCGCAGACGCTGGACGCAGCCTGGACCTGGCCGGAGGCGCTGGAGGCGTTCAAGGCCTGCCAGCAGGGCGAGCCGGGCGCACCGGAGGTCTGGGGACTGGGACCGACCCGCTTCGGCAACGGCCAGCCGGGCCTGGTCTACCAGGACCTCATCTACCAGCGCTCGAACGGCGACCCGGAGGCCGATCCCGAGAGCTCTGCCTGGAAGACCTTCTGGGCGATGGCGCCGGACGGCTCGACGGTCGAGGGCTATCTCGACACGCCCGAGGCGATCGAGGCGCTGACCTTCTACCGCAGCCTCTTCAACGAGGAGGGCGTCGCGCCGAAGGCCGGGATCCCCAACGCCTTCTTCGACGGCAAGGCGTGCTTCTACATCGACACGCCCGCCGCCGGGAACGCGCTCCTGAAGGATCCGGTGATCGACTGGGGCATCACGCCGATCCCGTATTTCAAGACGCCCGTGGTGCATACCGGCTCGACCACCATCGGCGTCACCGCGCGCTCGAAGCATCCCGAGATCGCTGCGCAGTTCGCGGTGGACATGGAATGGGGCGAGTACGCCTACATGAATGTCAGCCAGCGCGGCAACCTGCCGACGCTGAAGTCGCTCTTCCCGCGCTTCCCGGCCTACCAGGACTACCCGATGAAGGTCTTCACCGACCAGCTGGAGCAGTGGGGCCAGCCGCGCCCGCCGAGCCCGTATTTCTCCCAGTATGACCGCATCGTCACCGATGCCATCCGCTCTGTCGCCTTCGGCGGCGATCCCGAGGAAGCAATGGCCGATGCCGAGCGCGAGGTCGCCCGCGCGATGCGCCGCTGACCTGATCCCCCTTGCCGGGCCTCCTGCGGGCGGCCCGGCCCCTTTCCCGGAGTTTCCATGACTGCGATCGACGCCCAAGGTACAGTTGCCGCCGCGAGGGCACGCCGCACGCCGCGGCAGAAGCGGGACGCGCGCGTGGCCTATGTCTTCCTCGCGCCCTTCCTGTTCCTGCTCCTGCTGTTCCAGTACGTCCCGCTGGCGATGATGGCGAAGAACGCCTTCATGGACTATTCGCTGCTGAACCCGGATGCCGCGAAATTCGTCGGGCTCCTGAACTTCTCGGACATGCTCTATTTCGACGATGCCCGCGAGAGCCTGGCCGCGACCTTCCTCTTCGCTCTCGGCGTCGTGGCGATCGTCATTCCGCTGGGCTTCGCGCTGGCGCTGTTCCTCGACAGCAAGCTGCCCGCGCGCGGCATCGTGCGCACCATCATCATGCTGCCCGTCGTCACCTCTGCCGTGGTCGTCGCGACCATGTGGAACTTCCTGCTCGACCCGTCGAACGGGCTGATCAACGGCGTTGTCACCGCCATGGGCCTGCCGCGCCAGCCCTTCCTCACGTCGCCGGACCAGGCGCTCGTCATGATCGCGATCATGACCGCCTGGCAGCAGGTGGGCTTTGCCGCGATCCTGTTCCTCGGCGGGCTTCAGGGCGTGCCGAAGGAGCTGGCCGAGGCCGCCCGCATCGACGGCGCGACCAAGGCGCAGGTGCTGTGGAACATCACCATTCCGCTGCTCTCGCGGACCACGCTTTTCGTCGTGGTGATCATGACGGTCTTCTCGCTGCAGGCCTTCGCGCCCGCCTTCCTGATGACCGACGGGGGACCGCGCGACAGCACCAACCTGATCGTCTACCACATCTACAAGACCGCCTTCGTCATGCAGAACGCGGGCTATGCCTCGGCGCTGTCGGTGCTGCTGCTGGTCATCGTGCTGGGCATTTCGCTCCTGCAGATGTGGCTCCTGCGCGCAAGGTGGAACTACTGATGGCCCGTTTCCGCAAGCCCCTCCTTCTGGCCGCCGTGCTGGCGCTGATCCTCGTCTGCTTCTTCGCGCCCTTCCTGTGGATCGTGTCGAACAGCTTCAAGCCGCAGCTCGGCATCTTCTCCGACGTGACGCCGATCAGCTGGCGGACCTTCCTGCCGCTGGACCCGGTGGCGGAAAACTACCGATCGCTCTTCGCCCGCACCAACATCCTGCACGCGCTGCTGAACACCGCGATCGTGGCGGCGGGGCAGGTGGCGCTGACGCTGCTGCTGTGCTCGATGGCGGCCTATGCGCTGACCCGCATCAAGTTCCGCGGGTCGCAGGCGGTCTTCGTGCTGATCCTGCTGACCTTCCTGCTGCCGGTGGAGGCGCTGCTGGTGCCGCTCTACCAGGTGGTTTCCGGCCTGGGCCTGTCGAACACGCTGACCGGCATCATGATCCCCTGGATCGCCTCGCCCTTCGGGCTGTTCCTCTTGAAGCAGGCCTTCGAGGAGCTGCCGCGCGACCTCGAGGACGCCGCCCGCATCGACGGGGCCGGGCATCTGCGCATCTTCGTCTCGGTGATCCTGCCCAACGTCAAGGTGCCGCTGCTGACGCTCGGGCTCGTCACCTTTCTCTTCTCCTGGAACAGCTTCCTCTGGCCGCTCGTCATCGCGCAGAGCCCGGATGCGCAGGTGATCCAGGTCGCCATCGCCCAGCAGGGGTCGCCCACGCAGCTGCCCAACTGGGGCGAGACCTTCGCCGGCGCCACCGTCGCCACGCTTCCCCTGATCCTGCTGTTCCTCCTGCTGCAGAAATACTTCACGCAGGGCATGGCGATGAGCGGCATCAAGGGCTGAGACATTCCCGCAAGACCTCAAAAGGGACCTGAAATGACCGACTATCCCAAGCCCGACCGCTATTCCGACGAGGAATGGGACGCACGGATCGGCCTCGCCGCCGCCTACCGCATGGTGGCGAAGCTGGGGCTGGACGACCTGATCTACAACCACATCTCGATGCGCGTGCCGGGGACCACGGACCAGTTCCTGATCAATCCCTACGGCCATCTCTTCAGCGAGATCACCGCCTCCTCGCTGGTCAAGATCGACACCAGCGGCAATGTCATCGAGGACACGCCCTACACGGTGAACGTCGCCGCCTTCGTCATCCATGCCGCCGTGCACAAGGCGCGCGGCGATGCCCATTGCGTGCTGCACACCCATTCGGACGCCTCGACCGCCGTCTCTGGCCAGCCGGACGGGCTGCTGCCGCTGACGCAATTCGCGATGCGGTTCTACAACCGGCAGGGGTTCCACGAATACGAGGGCGTGGCCATCGACGAGGCCGAGCAGCAGCGCATCATCGCCCATCTGGGCGACCACCCGGTGATGCTGATGCGCAACCACGGCATCCTGACCGTCGGGCGCACGCCGGGCGAGGCCTTCATGCTGCTCTACTATTTCGAGCGCGCCGCGAAGATACAGCTGCAGATGCAGGCCGCCTGCGCCTCGGGCATCGCGCTGGTGATCCCGGAGCATGACGTCTGCGAGAAGGCCGCGCGCCAGTTCTGGGAGCTCAAGGGCGACATCCTGATCCCGGGCGAGCGCGAATGGCCGGCCCTGATGCGCGATCTAGACCGCGTCGATGCGGGGTACCGGGCATGAGCCGCGAGATGCGCCTCGGCCTCTTCCTGATGGCCACCGGCAGCCATATCTCGGGCTGGCGGATGGAGGGGGCCTGCGACGACTTCGCGGATCTGTCTCAAGTGCAAGCGATCTGCCGCGAGGCGGAGCGCGGGCTATTCGACCTGATCTTCATGGGCGACAACCTCAATGCCGACCCGTCCGCGCATCCCTCCTACTGCTCGCGGCTGGAGCCGCTGACGCTGCTCTCGGCCATCGCGATGTCGACCAGCCATATCGGCCTCGGCGCCACGGCCTCGACCACCTATGGCGACCCCTGGAGCCTCGCGCGCGCCTTTGCCTCGCTCGACCACATCTCGGGCGGCCGCGCAGCCTGGAACTCTGTGACCACCTCGAACCCGCAGGCGGCGGCGAATTTCGGCACCACCCATCCCGACCATGCGCGGCGCTACGAGATGTCGGCGGAATTCATCGAGGTGGTGCGCAAGCTCTGGGATGCCTGGGAACCGGACGCCGTGCCGAAGGACCGCGAAAGCGGCGCCTATTTCGACCCGGCGAAAATCCGTCCGATCGACCACGAGGGCACGTTCTTCAAGGTGAAGGGCCCGGTCAACATCCCGCGCAGCCCGCAGGGACGGCCGCTGATCCTGCAGGCCGGCGGTTCGGAACCGGGACAGGAGCTGGCGGCGAAGCACGCGGATGTCGTCTTCACCGTGACCCAGGACCGCGCCGAGTCCGCCGCCTTCTACAAGGGGCTGAAGGCGCGGCTGGAGAAGAACGGCCGCAAGCCGGAGGATCTTGTCGTTCTGCCCGGCGTGATGCCGGTCGTCGGCCGGACCGAGGCCGAGGCGCGCGAGAAGCTGGCGCGGCTGATGGGCTTCGTCGACGACAAGACCGCGCTGGGGATGCTGTCGGAGCGGTTCAACACCGACCTCTCGGGTGCCGATCTCGACGGACCGATCCCGGATCTGGGCGAGAACGACGCCTATCACGCCTTCGCCCGCGCCATGCTGTCGAAGGCCAAGCGCGAGAACATGACCCTGCGCGACCTCTACGCGCTGGTCGCCGCCGCGCGCGGCCACTGGGTGCTCTGCGGTTCGGCGGAACAGGTGGCGGACACGCTGCAGGAATGGTTTGAGACCGGCGCCGCCGACGGGTTCAACATCATGCCGGGCTGGCTGATGGAAGGCTTCACCGACTTCATCGACCTGGTGGTGCCGATCCTGCAGGAGCGCGGTCTCTACAAGACGGCCTATGCGCCGGGCACCCTGCGCGGCAAGCTGGGCCTGCCCGCGTGACCTGGCAGCTGGCCAGCCGGGCAGGGCGCTTCGCCCTGTCGGACGCGGGGGGCTCCGGCCCGCCGCTGGTGCTGGTCCATGGCTGGGGCGGCTCGTCCGCGCAATGGCAGGCGCAGCTGCCGGGCCTGTCTGCCCGCTGGCGGGTCTTCGCCGCCGATTTGCCCGGCGGGCCGGTCCATCCGCTCGCGGGGCCGGTGTCGATGGCTGCGCTGGGGCAGGGCTTGGCCACGCTCCTCGGTGCCGCCGGGCTCGAAGATGCGGTGCTGCTCGGCCATTCCATGGGCGGGCCGGTGATGGTCGAGGCCGCCCTGGCTGCGCCCGGACGGATCCGCGGGCTTCTCGGGCTCGACACGCTGGCCGACCGGGTGTTCTACGGCGGAACGCCCGCGGCGGAGATCGCCCGCCGCCGCGCTGCCTTCGGCGCGGACCTCGCCGGAGAGACCCGCCGCATGGTCGATGCCATCGCGGCGCCCGCCACGCCTGCAGACCGGCGCGCCGGGATCGTGCGGGACATCCTGCGGGCCCGTCCGGCGGATCTGCTCGACCTGCGCGACGCGCTCTTCGCGTGGGAAATCGCCGCGCGCCTGCCGGGCCTTGCCTGCCCGCTCAGGCTGGTCAATTCCGCCGCGGTCGAGGCGGCCCATGCCGCCGATCCGCTGCCCTGCCTCGCCGCGGTCCCGTGCCGGATCTACGGCAGCGGGCATTTCCCGCAGATCGAGGCTCCGGCGTCCCTGCTGCCGGTTCTGCTCGCCGAATTGGCAGAACTGGCTGAAACCGATGCCGAAACGCCATTCCAGTATACAGCAACCGACCTTCCGCATATACCATGACACCGCCCAGGACGGCACCCTTGCCGCCGGCGGGAGAGGAGAGCCCATGTCACAGATCGCCGAGACCAGTCCCGGGAAACCGGCCCGCCGCCCGTTGACGCGCGCCGAGGAACTTCGCCAGGACCTGGAGCGGCTGATCGTGGAGGGCGAGCTAAAGCCCGGCGACCGGCTGGACGAGACCGAGATCGCGGCGCGCTTCTCGGTGTCGCGCACGCCGGTGCGCGAGGCGATCAAGGGACTGGTCGCGACCGGGCTGGTCGAGGTCCGCGGGCGGCAGGGCACGATGGTCACGCAGCTGTCGATCCCGATGCTGATCGAGATGTTCGACCTGATGGCCGCGCTTGAAGGGCTCTGCGCGCGGCTGGCGGCACGGCGCGCCTCGCGCGAGGAGAAGGCGGCGATGCTGGAAATCCAGGAACGGCTGGAAGCCGCCTTCGAGGAAGGCGACCCGGTGGCCTTCTACTGGATCAACGAGGAATTCCACGACCTGCTCTATGCCGCCGCGCATACCCATTTCCTGGCGTCACAGACCATCGCGCTCCGGCTGCGGCTCTCGCCCTACCGGCGGCAGGTGACCTACCAGCCGGGCAAGATGCGCGCCACGCTGAGCGAGCACCGCGAGATCATCGATGCGATCGATGCCGGCGACAGCGACCGCGCGATGGTGGCGGCCAGCGAACATGTGCGGCTGCTCGGCGACCACCTGTCGGATTTCATCGCCACGATCCCGCCGCACCTGCTGGGCTGAGGCCGCCGGCAGTCCGGGCGTTGCGCCGGCGACCCGCCCCGGCAAGGGCAGGGAGCATTTGACTTGTGTGCAGCACGGAGCTGGATGATCATGCGATCCATCCTAGATCCCATGCGACACGCCAGTTTTTCGTTCACTCAAGCCGGGGGCCGTTTGCCCATGTTGACGAGACGCCATTTCCTGACGACCAGCGCTGCCCTGTTCTCGGCGCCCATCGCCTTTCCCGCCGCTGCCGCAACCGGCGATTGGGCCCGCTGGGATGCGCAGGTCACGCCCGCGAACTACAACCCCGCAACGTCCAATCCGTGGGGCTTCCATCCCCGCTTCCTGCCGCAGACGGTCGAGGCCAAGCCGGGGCTGACGCCGGGCGACATCCATGTCGACGCGGTGGCGCGCTATCTCTACCACATCCAGCCGGGCGGCACGGCCAACCGCTACGGCGTGGCCATCGCCCGCGGGCATCTCTACGAGCCGGGCACCTATTCGATCCGGCGCAAGGCGAAATGGCCGAGCTGGACCCCGACTTCGGACATGATCGCGCGCGACCCGCAGCTTTACGCCCAGCATGCCGACGGGATGCCGGGCGGGCCCAGCAACCCGCTGGGATCGCGCGCGCTCTATCTCTACCAGGGCAACCGCGACACCTACCTGCGCATCCACGGCACGCCGCATCCCCGCTCGATCGGCGGACGGGCGAGCTCGGGCTGCGTCCGGATGGTCATGGCGCATATCATCGGCCTCTACGACAATGTCTCCGTCGGCAGCCGCGCCATCCTGCATCCCGCCGAGCGGACGGTGACCGCCCAGAGCTGAGCCCCCGCCGCAAGGCGGGCGGAGGCCCGGCAGCCGCGGCTCAGCCCGCGTCCGCCGCCTTCGCCTCGACCGCGGCCTGGGTGCAGATCGGCCGCCCCCCGGGGGTCAGCAGCGGCAGCAGCGTGGTCTCCACCGGTCCGGAATATTCGTACCAGTAGCAGCCGTCCTCTGGCAGGACCCGCGCCGTCGCGATGTCCTGGTCCGGGGCTGCCGCCGCCCGCACCGCCTCGGGGACCTGGTCGGGCGTCGCGGAATTCAGCGCCGTCAGCGCGGCGGGATCGCAGCCGGCCAGGCCTGCAAGAAGGGCGGGAAGGAGAAACGCGGAGTGCAAGCTGAAACGCATGGATCCATTTCCGTAAGTCATGACTTTCCCCGAGTGTCGCATCTGCCGCGTCCGGCGCAACCGGGCATCTGCGGCCGAGGGCATCCGGGGCTTTCTTGCATCAGGTAGGCAGATTTGCGGCGCCGTCCATCCCCGCGCCCGCGGCATTCGCCCGGACCCCGCGCCGCCATGGCCGCGCCCCGGCCGGCCGATGGGCCGCGATCCTGGAGAAGTTTCGCGCAATTGACCGAAATCATGGCCGTTTTCCGCCTCGCGCCCTACGCTGGGGACGTGGAAAGGAGGAAGGTCATCATGAAAGAACTGCTCGTACTGCTTGTCGTGGCAAGCGCTCTGGCAGCCTGCAGCGACTTCGCCAACCAGGGCGGCACCTATGCCGGCGGCGATGGCGATGACGGCGGCGGACGGGCTGCGGCCTCGGCGACGGCCGCTTCCGCGCCCGCCTCCGGCGATCCGGCAGCCACTGTCCCGGATCAGGACCAGGATCAGGACCGGGATCAGGACAGGACCCAGGCCGGGAAATAGCGGACGGGCCGCCGTCACCGGCGGCGAGGGGAGCCAGGGGCGACGCAGGCAGGCCCTTGGCGCCCCGCCGTTGCGTGCGGCCCCCGCCGCTGCCGGAGCAATCCCCGCTTGCGTCCTGCGCGCGGTCCTGCATAGTCGGGAGGACGCAAAATTTCCGCGGGGAGGGTAAATTTTGCAGAATATCGCAGAGGCTTTCGGGCTGGCGCTGTCGCTGGTCCTGTCCGGGGAGGCGGATCTCTACGAAATCGTCGGGCTGTCGCTGAGGGTCAGCCTGAGCGCCACGCTCCTGGCCAGCGCCATCGGCCTGCCGGTGGGCGCGCTGGTCGCGGTCAGCCGGTTCCGGGGCAGGGGCCTGGTCCTCGTGGTCATGAACGCGCTGATGGGGCTGCCGCCGGTGGTGGTGGGGCTTCTGGTCTATCTCAGCCTGTCGCGCTCGGGTCCGCTGGGCTTTCTCGGCCTGCTCTACACGCCGGGCGCGATGATCCTGGCGCAGACCATCCTGATCGTGCCCATCGTCGCCGCCCTGTCGCGGCAGGTGCTGGAGGATCTGCATGCCGAATATGCCGACCAGTTCCGCTCGCTCTGCCTCAGCCCGCGCCAGAGCATCGCCACGCTGCTCTGGGACGGGCGCTACGCGCTGCTGACGGTCTGGCTGGCCGGGTTCGGCCGCGCCATCGCCGAGGTCGGCGCGGTGATCATCGTCGGCGGCAATATCGACCACCTGACCCGGGTCATGACCACCGCCATCGCGCTGGAGACCTCGAAGGGCGACCTGGCGCTGGCGCTGGCGCTGGGGATCGTGCTGCTGGTGCTGGCGCTGGGGGTGAATGCCGCGGTGCAGGCGCTGCGCCTGACCGCCGCGAGGCAGGCCCATGCCTGAGGACGTCTCCGTCACCGGCCTCGGCATGTCAGATGCCCTGGCCCTGCCGCCCGCCCATGCCGCTGCCGCCCGGCCCGCGTCGCTCCTGCCGTTGCAGGTGTCCGGGCTGCGGCTGGAGGCCGGGGGCGCAGTGCTGCTCGACGGAGTGGATCTGGCGCTGGCGCCCGCGGGCTGCACGGTCATCATGGGGCCCAACGGCGCGGGCAAGAGCATCCTGCTGAAGCTGCTGCACGGGCTGATCGCGCCGAGCGCGGGCCGGGTCAGCTGGAACGGCCTCGACGCGGCCCGGGCCACCGCGCGGCAGGCGCTGGTCTTCCAGAAGCCGGTGCTGCTGCGCCGCTCGGTCGCCGCGAACCTGGATTTCGTGCTGAAGGCACGCGGCCGCGACCGCAGCCGCCGCGATGAACTGCTGGCCGATGTCGGTCTGCTGGCCAAGGCGCGCCAGCCCGCCCGCCTGCTGTCGGGCGGCGAGGCGCAGCGGCTGGCCCTGGCCCGGGCGCTGGCCACCGGGCCGGAAGTGCTGTTTCTCGACGAGCCGACCGCCAGCCTCGATCCGGCCTCGGTGCTGGTGATCGAGCGGATCGTCGGCGAGGCGCGCGCCCGCGGCACCCGCATCATCTTCGTCACCCATGACATCGGCCAGGCGCGGCGGATCGCCGACGAGGTGGTCTTCCTGCATCGCGGCAGGGTCGCCGAGCACGCCGCCGCCGCCGATTTCTTCCCCGAGCCGCGGTCGCAGGCGGCGCGGGACTACCTGGCGGGCAGGATCATCCTGTGATCCCGCCGGCAGGACCTTCCGGACAAACGGGCAGAGAGGAGCTTCCCATCATGGCCATCTTCAGGATCACCGCTGCCGCCGCGCTGTCGCTGGGCCTCGCCGCAGCGGCACAGGCCGACGACGTGTCGATCATCGTGCAATCCACCACCTCGACGGCGAATTCGGGGCTCTACGACTACCTGCTGCCGATCTATTCCGGCGAGAGCGGCATCGAGGTCCATGTCGTTGCCGTCGGCACCGGCCAGGCGATCCGCAACGCGGAGAACTGCGACGGCGACCTGCTGCTGGTCCATGCCAAGCCGGCCGAGGAGAAATTCGTCGCCGCGGGCTATGGCACCAAGCGCACCGACCTGATGTACAACGACTTCGTCATCGTCGGGCCGGAAGGCGACCCGGCAGGCGTGGCGGGCATGACCGATGCGGAGGCCGCGCTGGAGAAGATCGCCGCCTCCGGCGCGCTCTTCGCCTCGCGCGGAGACGACTCGGGCACCCACAAGAAGGAGGTCGCGCTGTGGAAGGCCGCCGGGATCGACCCCACGGCCGCCTCGGGCGACTGGTACCGCGAGACCGGCTCTGGCATGGGCGCGACGCTGAATGCGGGGATCGGCATGGGCGCCTATGTGCTGACCGACCGCGCCACCTGGATCAGCTTCGGCAACAAGCAGGATTACGCGGTCGAGGTGCAGGGCGATGCCGATCTGTTCAACCAGTACGGCGTGATCCCGGTGAACCCGGAAAAATGCCCCTCGGCCAATATCGCGGCGGCACAGGATTTCGCCGGCTGGCTGCTGTCGCCGGAGGGCCAGCGGACCATTGCGGCCTACCAGGTGGACGGCCAGCAGCTCTTTTTCCCGAATGCGCCCGGAAACTGATAGCATCGCGGGGACGGCGCGCCGCCGTTCCCCCAAGTCCGAGCCGATGACCGACCTGCAGAGCCCGACCCATGAATACCTGACCGTGCGCGAGCTGGCGGAGCTGCTTCGCCTGAAGGAGCGCAAGATCTACGATCTGGCCGCCTCGGGCGAGCTGCCCTGTTCGCGCGCCACCGGCAAGCTGCTGTTTCCGGCCGCCGAGATCCGCGCCTGGATCGAGGGCGCGCGGGGCGGGCGCAGCGCGCCTGCCGCGCCGCGTCCGGGCGTGTTCCTGGGCAGCCACGATCCGCTGCTCGACTGGGCGATCCGCCAGTCGCGCTGCGGGCTTGCGACCTATTTCGACGGCTCGCTCGACGGGCTGGCCCGCTTCGCCGCCGGCGAGGGCGTGGCGGCCGGGATGCACCTGCGCGACACCGGCGGCAGCTGGAACATCGCCGCCGCGCGCGAGGCGGCGGGCGGTCTCGACGCGGTGCTGGTCGGCTTCGCCACGCGCCGCCGCGGGCTGGTTCTGCGCGAGGGGGTCGCGGCGCCCGCCGGCCTGGCCGGGCTGGCCGGGCTGCGGCTCGCGCCGCGGCAGGACGCCTCCGGCACCGCCGGGCTGCTGTCCGACCTTGCGTCGGAGGCGGGTCTCGATCTCGGCAAGGTCCGGCTGGCCGGGCTGGAGCGCACCGAGGACGAGGCGGTGCAGGCCGTGCGCCGCGGCGAGGCGGACGTCACCTTCGGGCTGGAAACGCTGGCCCGCACCTACGGGCTGCGCTTCGTGCCGGTGATCGAGGAGCGCTTCGACCTTCTGGCCTGCCGCCGCGCCTGGTTCGAGCCGCCGCTGCAGGAGCTGATGGCCTTCTGCCGCTCGGAGCCCTTCCGCAAGCGCGCCGAAAACCTGGGCGGCTACGGCCTGTCGCGGCTTGGCCAGGTGGTCTGGAACGCCTAGGGCCGGGGTTCATGCCCAGAAGGTGACGGTTGCCGCGAGAGCGATGGCCTGGAGGAAGACCCTGGGACAGCTGCCGCAGCGGGTTGCAGCACGCCTCCGGTCCCTGAGCCTGCCGGACATGATCTCGATGCGGTCGCGCCGCTTGCCGTGGTTGAAAGGGATCTTGCGTTGCTTTCGGCCCGGAATGCACGCGCGCATGCCCTTGTCCTGCAACGCTTCCCGGAGCCGGCCAGCATCATGGCCGCAACTCCCGGGCCGCCATTTGACGCTGGGCAGGCTGCCGATCAGCGCTCTTGCGCCGGCATGATTGCTCGCCTGTCCGGCGGTGACGAACAGCTCAACCGGTCGCACCGGGCGGCCACAGATGGCGCGGGGCTTGATGTCCATGCCGCTTCCGGTTCGGCCGGTGAGGCGGCCGCGCCCGCCGTGATCTGCGCGAAGATGCCCTTCCCGCTCCAGTGCTTCCAGAGACTGCCGGGCGTTTTTCGAGCTTTCCGTGCGGCTTCGGAAAGAAGCGGGCCAGACGCGCCATGTGCGCGTCCGGCAGCCGGAAGACACCGCTCATGTCACTGCTGTGTCGTTGCAGCCGCGAAGCATGCGGAACAGCACAAACCAAGGCATCCTGACCCTAGCGCAGGCTTGCCTTCATCGGGGCCTCGGGGAAGCAGGTTGCCGCCATGCCGCGCGATTCCTGCCAGCGCCCGATCGAGCGGCGGGTCTTGTACCCAGGCAGCCCGTCCGCGCCGCCGACATCATGGCCCATCCGTTCCAGCGCGCGCTGCATCTGGGCCACGTCCGACCGGTAGAGACCGCCGACATTGCCCCAGGGCGCGCTGAAATCCCCAGCCCCGTACTGGATGCGGTCGCCGACATGGCCGACATAGAGCGCGTAGAGATCGCTCATGTTGTAGTCCTTCAGCACGTAGAAATTCGGCGTGACGATGAAGGCCGGTCCATGCCGCCCGGCGGGCATCAGCAGGAATCCCTGGCCGCGCCGCTCGTTCTGCGGGAAGGGGCGGCCCGAGACGCGGGTGATGCCCATCTTTTCCCAGTTCGAGATCCGCCGCCCCTGGTCGGGTCCTTCCAGAGTGCAGGAAACCGAGGCGGGCACGCGTACCTCGAAGCCCCAGTCCCGGCCCTTCTGCCAGCCATGCTTCGCCAGGTAGACGCCGATCGAGGCAATCGTGTCGGTCTCGGACCGCCAGATGTCGGCATGGCCGTCGCCGGTGCCGTCGGCGGCGTATTGCAGGAAGCTCGTGGGCATGAATTGGGGCTGTCCCAGCGCCCCGGCCCAGGAGCTTTTCATCGCGCTTTCCGGCGCGTGCCCTCCTTCGGCGATCTGCAGCAGCGCGACCAGCTCGGCCGTGAAATAGTCCGGCCGGGTCGACATGAAGCCCTTGGTGCCCAGCACCTCGAAGGCGTTGTAGGGGATGGAGGCGCGGCCATAGCCGCTTTCGCGGCCCCAGATGCCCAGCACGATCCGCCCCGGCACGCCGGTGGCGCGCTCGGTGGCGGCCAGCGCCCTGGCGTGGCGGCCGGCCATCTGCCGCCCGACGCTGGTCGCCCCCTCGAGAGAGCCGCGGCTGAAATACTTGGCGGGCTGGCCGAATTCGGCCTGGCGCTGCTGCCTCGGCGTCGCAGGCTTGGTGCCCGGCGGCACGAGATCGGGCAGGTCCCAGTTCAGCCGCACCCCGGCGAAGGCCTGCTCGAAAGTGGCGCGCGACACGCCCTTGCGCGCGGCCTGCGGCCAGACGGTCTGTTCCAGCCAGCCGCGGAACTGCCGTTCGGCGGCCGCACGGTCGACTGCGGCGGCGGGCAGCGCGAGACAGAGCGCAGCCAGTGCGGCCAGCGCCCTGTGCCGCAGCTTCCGGATGCCTGTCCGGCCGTCGGATATTCCGGTCATGTCCTGCTCCGCCCCCAAGTTTTGCCCCAGTGTAGCGCAGGATGGCTCAGGGCGGAACGCCGGGCTCCTCCCAAAGCGCCATCTTGCGGTCGATGGTCTTGCGCGACACGCCCAGCCGCCGCGCGGCCTCGGCGCGGTTGCCGCCGCAGAGGTCCAGCATGTGCAGGATGTGGCGTTGCACCACCAGATCGAGATCCTCGATCGCCTGCGCGCCGGTGACCTTGCCGCCACCGGCGAATTCCTCGGGGAAGGCGCCGAGGATCACCGAGCGCTCCACCAGGTTGCGCAGCTCGCGGACATTGCCGGGCCAGGCGTAGCGGCGCAGCTTCAGCAGGGTCTCCTCGTCGAGCTCCAGCTCCGGCATGCCGAGCGCCTTGGAGAACTGCGCCATGAAGAGCGCGGCCAGATCCAGGATGTCGTCGGACCGCTCGCTGAGCGGCGGCATCCCGACCCGCAGAACGTCGATCCGGTGGAACAGGTCGGCGCGGAACCGGCCTTCGGCCACCGCGGCGCCGAGATCGGCATTGGTCGCGAAGAGGAAGCGCAGGTTCAGCCGCAGCTCGCGCTCGGCGCCCACCGGGCGGATGCGCTGGTCCTCCAGCACCCGCAGCAGCGCCGCCTGCAGCGCCTCGGGCATCTGCGCCACCTCGTCGAGAAACAGCGTCCCGCCATCCGCCAGCAGCAGCAGCCCCGGCTTCAGCCGCCCGTCGGCGCCGATGCTGCCGAACAGCTCCTGCACCATGCGCCCGGGCGCTATGGCCGCGCAGTTCACCGGGACGAAGGGCTTCTCCGCGCGGTCAGACAGCGCGTGCAGCTGCCGCGCCGCCAGTTCCTTGCCGGTGCCGCTTTCGCCCGTGAACAGCACCGGCGTCGGCAGCGGCGCCAGACGGGCCAGCAGCGCGCGCAGCGCGACCATCACCTCGGACTTGCCCAGCAGCTTGCCCTGAAGCTGGCCGCTGCGCAGCTCCCGCCGCAGCAGCGCGTTTTCCCGGCGCAGGTGCTTGCGGTCGAGCGTGCGCGCCACCGCCCCGAGGATCTGGTTGGCGCGGAACGGCTTCAGCACGAAATCCGCGACCCCGGCGCGCAGCGCGGCGATGGCGGTCTCCAGGTCGGCATAGGCGGTGATCAGGATCGTGTCGCCGAAGAAGCCGCGCCGCGCCTGTTCCGCCAGCCAGTCGAGTCCCGTGGTCTTCGGCAGCAGGTTGTCGAGGATCACCAGGTCGAAATGCGCCGCGTCGAGCTTCTTCGTGGCGTCGGCCGCCGAGGCCGCCGCCTCGATCCGCTGCACCCGCGGCGCCAGGATCTTGACGAGGAAATTGCGCATGCCGGGTTCGTCATCGACCACCAGGATCGAGGCGCCGGCCAGCATCGGCCCGTAATCGTCCCGCGCTCCGGCGGCATCCGCCACGCGCCGCGCCTCAGTCGAGGCGGACATTCTGCGTGGAATAGACCTCGGCCGAGCTCAGGCCGATTTCATGCAGGCCGAAATATGCGGCAATGCCGATCGCGGCGATGGCGGCAAAGCCCGTGAGCATGGCTTTCATGGCGGTCCCTCTCCCTTGGTGGCCTCTCTGAGATAGGCGATCAGGTCGGCGCGGTCATCCGCCCCGGCGATCACCTGCATGGGCATCTTAGATCCCGGAATGTAATGGTCCGGACCCTGATCGAAAAGCGCGTCTATCGTCTCTTCGGTCCAGATGATCCCCGACCCGTCCAATGTCGCGGAATAGCCGTAGCCCGGCACCGTCCCGGCCGGGCGTCCGAACAGCCCGTGCAGCGTCGGCCCCGCCTTGCGCGAGGGGCCGGGACCGAGCGCATGGCAGATGGAGCATTTGCGCATGAACTGCCGCTCGCCGTTCGGCATGGTGCCGGCTTCGCGCAGGAAGCTGCGCGCGCCGGAGATGCCCGGCTGGAACGCGTCGAGCATGTCGACGGGCCAGGAATAGGCGATGTCGTCCAGCCCGCCGGCATGGATTACGCGTCCGTCGGCCGAGAAGGCCAGCGCCCAGACCGGGCCCTGCCGCGTGGCGCGGAAGTCGCGGGTGATCCGCCAGCTCCGCGTGTCGACGATCATGATGAAGCCTTCGCCGTCGCCCACCGCCAGCTGGTGCGTTGCCGGGTGATGCGCCATGGCCAGGATCGGACGGCGCTCCAGCGTCAGGTCGGCAATCTGCGCGCCGCTGGCCGGATCGAGCACGCGGGTGCCGCCATCGACCGCGCCATAGGCGATCCAGCCGCCGCCGCGCACGATCCGGTTGATCCCGAAGCCGTGCTGCGCCAGCGGAACCGGCGCGCCGCCGTCGGGCGGATAGCGCAGCAGCGCGCCCTTCATTGTCCCGGCAAGGAGGCTGCCATCCCGTTCATAGGCCAGCGCGTTGACGCCGGACCCCGGCGCCGGCAGGGCGCGGCTGCCGCTGCCGTCGAGCGGCCAGAGCCGGATGGAACCGTCCCAGCTGCCGCTGGCCACGGTGCCGCCATCCGGCGACACGGCCAGCGCGGCGACCTTGCCGCGGTGGCGGCCGAGCAGCCGCGGTGCCTCTGCCCAGAGCCGCACCGCGAAATCGTCGCCGCCCGAGACCAGCGCGCCGTCCGGGCCGAAGGCAAGCGCCGTCACCGCGGCCTCGTGCCCGTCCAGCCATCGCGGTGCGCCGCCGGACCAGAGTCCCACCGAATTGTCGAAGCTCCCCGTGGCGACCTGGCCCGCGGGCGAGACCGCGATGGCCATCACCGGCCCGCCATGCCCCTTAAGCGTCGCGAAGTCCTGCGCCGCCGCGGGGGCGGCGCAGAGGGCCAGCGCGCAGAGCAGGGCCCGGCGGCCCATGGCGGTCACTCGGCCGGGCTGGCCGATTCCCCGGCCGCCCCGGCTTCGCGTTCCTTCACCTTGCCGTACCAGATCGAGTGATGCTGCTCCGCCCAGTTCTCGTCCACCTCTCCGGAGCCCATCGCGTCATAGGCGCCCTCCATGCCGAGCGTGCCGATGTAGATGTGGCCGATGATCACCGCCATCAGCAGGAAGGCGACGATCGCGTGCCATAGCTGGGCGAACTGCATCTCCTCTTGGGGGGCGAGCTGGACGGGGAAGGGATCCATCCCGAACCATCCCGGCACGCCCCAGCCGTTGAGCACCTCGAAGGTATGGGCGAAGAGCGGCATGTCGAAGGGGAAGAGCAGCGACAGGCCGGAGACCGAGATCGACGCGCCGAGCACGATGACCGACCAGAAGATGATCTTCTGCCCCGCGTTGAACTTCTTAGCCGGCGGGTGCTTGCTGCCGATGATGCCGCCCGCCTGGGCGAACCAGGTCAGGTCGGTGCGGTCGGGCAGGTTGTGCCAGACCCACATGACGAAGACCATCGCCAGCCCTGCCATGAACGCCCAGGACACGTTGTTGTGGATGAATTTCGATCCGGTCAGCAGAGCGGAGTTGAAATCGTGGCCGAGCAGCGGGATCAGGTATTTCCGCCCGAAGAGCGTGAACAGCCCGGTGAAGGCCAGGAGCAGGAAGGACCCGGCCAGCATCCAGTGGGCGAAGCGCTCGATCCACTGGAAGCGCAGCACGGTATAGCCGCTGCGCCCGCCCTCGATCCGCACCCGGCCGCGCAGCAGGAAGAATACCGCCAGCAGGCCGATCGTGCCGATCAGCAGCCAGCCGCCATAGGTGGCCAGCGGCCCCTGGCGGAATTCCAGCCACCACATGCCGCCGTCCTGGATCAGCACCTTGCCGTTGGGATTGAGGGTCGTTGCGTGGACGTCGGCCTCGTCATAGCGCAGCGCGCGCCACAGGTCGGGATCGGAGGCGCCGCCGAGCGTGCCGAGCTGCGGGACTTCGGGGGGCGGGCCGCCGATCTCCTCGCGGCGCAGCGTGTCGTCGACCTTCAGCCCCTCCTGGCGGCGCAGGATGTCGTCCAGCGTCTGGGCGCCGCCGGTGGCGGAGCCTCCTGTGCTGTCGAGGCGGACGGCGTCGCCGGTCTCCTGCGCCACGGCGCCCAGGGGCGCGGCGGCCATGAGGACCAGCGCGAAAACGGCCAGCAGGTGGCGCAGCATGGGTCATCTCCCGGTTGGGACGTTACGGGATGCCCGCGCGGACCGGCGGCTGCGCCGCCCCGCGCGGGGTGTTCCGTCAGCGGCAGGCCAGCAGGCCCGCCTGAAAGGCGTCAGTTCGCCTTCTCGTCATAGGCCGTGCCCCAGCCCCAGGCGCCCGAGCCGAAGCCGCGCGCCACCACGCGCTCGCGGTAGATCTCGGACACCTTGTCCCCGTCTCCCGCCAGCAGCGCCTTTGTGGAACACATCTCGGCGCAGATCGGCAGCTTGCCTTCCGCGATCCGGTTGCGGCCGTATTTCTGGAACTCTGCGGCAGAGCCGTTCGGCTCCGGGCCGCCGTTGCAGAAGGTGCACTTGTCCATCTTGCCGCGCGACCCGAAATTGCCCGCCTGCGGATACTGCGGCGCGCCGAAGGGGCAGGCGTAGAAGCAGTAGCCGCAGCCGATGCACAGGTCCTTGGAGTGCAGCACAACGCCTTCCTCGGTCTGGTAGAAGCAGTCCACCGGACAGACGGCCATGCAGGGCGCGTCGGAACAGTGCATGCAGGCGACCGAGATCGACCGCTCGCCCGGCTGGCCGTCCTGGATCGTCACCACGCGCCGCCGGTTGATGCCCCAGGGCACCTCGTTCTCGTTCTTGCAGGCGGTGACGCAGGCATTGCATTCGATGCAGCGTTCGGCATCGCAGAGGAATTTGGCTCTTCCCATGGGTTTCGCTCCTTACGCCGGCATGATCTTGCAGAGGGTGGCCTTGGTCTCCTGCATCTGGGTGACGGAGTCGTAGCCATAGGTCTGCGCGGTGTTGGTGGACTCGCCCAGCACGATCGGATCGGCCCCGTCGGGGTATTTCGAGCGCAGGTCCTGCCCCTCGTAATAGCCGCCGAAATGGAAGGGCATGAAGGCCACGCCCTCGCCCACCCGCGGCGTGACCATGGCCATCACCTTGACCTTGCCGCCTTCGGGACCCTCCACCCAGACATCCGCGCCGTCGCGGACGCCCAGGTTGTTGGCATCGCGCGGGTTGATCTCGATGAACATGGTCTGCTGCAGCTCCGCGAGCCAGGGGTTCGACCGGGTCTCGTCGCCGCCGCCCTCGTATTCGACCAGGCGGCCGGAGGTGAGGATGATCGGATAGTCCTTCGAGAAGTCGTTCTTCTGGATCGAGGCATACATGGTCGGCACCCGCCAGAAGGTCTTGTCCTCGTAGGTCGGGTAGTCGGCCACCAGGTCGCGGCGGCTGGTATAGAGCGGCTCGCGGTGGATCGGCACCGGGTCGGGGAAGGTCCAGACCACGCAGCGCGCCTTGGCATTGCCGTAGGGCGCGCAGCCGTGCTCGATCGCGACGCGCTGGATGCCGCCAGAGAGGTCGGTCTTCCAGTTCACCGCGCCGACCTTCTCGGCTGAGTCCGACGGGTAGGGCCCGGTATGGGACTGTTCGCCCAGGTCGGTATCGGTTTCGGGCCGCGCATCGGCATAGCCCGCCACCCATTCGATCATCCGCCGTTCATAGGGCGTCAGGTCGCCGTCCCAGCCCATGTCGATCAGCATCTGCATGGTGAATTCGGGATAGCCGTCCTCGATCTCGGACCCGGCCGTCCAGGAGCCTTCGGCCAGAAGGTTCTCGCCGTTCCTCTCCACGCCGTAGCGGGCGCGGAAGGGCAGGCCGCCATCCTTCACCGGCAGCGACGTGTCGTAGAGGTTGGCCGATCCCGGATGCTTCATTTCCGGCGTTCCCCAGCAGGGCCATGGCATGCCGTAGAAATCGCCGTCCGCCGGGCCGCCGACGGCGCGCAGCGTGGTGCGGTCGAAGGTGTGCTGGTTCTCCATGTGCAGCTTGAGCCGCTCCGGCGACTGGCCGGTATAGCCGACGGTCCACATGCCGCGGTTGAATTCGCGGGTCAGATCCTCGATCAGCGGCTCCTCGCCATTGACCTCGATGTTGCGGAACAGCCGGTCGTCGAAGCCGAACTTCACCGCGAACTTGTGCATGATCACGTGGTCGGGCAGCGACTCGAAGAGCGGCTCCACCACCTTGTCGCGCCACTGGAGCGAGCGGTTCGACGCCGTCACCGAGCCGTAGGTCTCGAACTGGGTCGACGCCGGCAGCAGGTAGGTGTTGTCGGTGCGGTCATGCAGGATCGCCGAAACGGTCGGATAGGGATCGACCACGACCAGCAGGTCGAGCTTCTCCATCGCCGTCTTCATCTCGGGCAGGCGGGTCTGCGAATTCGGCGCATGGCCCCAGAACACCATCGCGCGGGTGTTGTCGGGCTGCTCCAGGTTCTCCTTGGCCTCCAGCACCCCGTCGATCCAGCGGCTGACCGGGATGCCGGTCAGGCCCATCATCTCCTTGTCCTTGCCGTCCTTGCCCTTCATCGTGGCGAAGCGGCCCTTCAGCCAGTCCAGATCCTCGTCCCAGACCCGCGCCCAATGCGCCCAGGCGCCCGCGGTCAGGCCGTAGTAGCCGGGCAGCGTGTCGGCAAGCACGCCCAGGTCGGTCGCGCCCTGCACGTTGTCATGGCCGCGGAAGATGTTGGTGCCGCCGCCTGCCATGCCCATGTTCCCCAGCGCCAGCTGCAGGATGCAGTAGGCCCGGGTATTGTTGTTGCCGTTGGTGTGCTGGGTTCCGCCCATGCACCAGATCACCGTGCCGGGGCGGTTGTTGGCCAGCGTCCGCGCGACGCGCTCCAGCTGGCTGCCGGGCACGCCGGTGACGCGCTCGACCTCGTCGGGCGTCCATTTCGCGACCTCGACCCGGATGTCGTCCATCCCCCAGACGCGGGAACGGATGAACTCCTTGTCCTCCCAGCCGTTCTCGAAGATATGCCACAGAAGGCCCCAGACCAGCGCGACGTCCGAGCCGGGACGGAAGCGGACGAATTCGTCGGCATGGGCGGCGGTGCGGGTGAAGCGCGGGTCGCAGACGATCAGCGGCGCGTTGTTCTGCTCCTTCGCCTTCAGCACATGCTGCAGCGACACGGGATGCGCCTCGGCCGGGTTTCCGCCGATGATGAAGATCGCCCGGGACTTGTGGATGTCGTTGTAGGAATTGGTCATGGCGCCGTAGCCCCATGTGTTCGCCACGCCCGCAACTGTGGTCGAATGGCAGATCCGCGCCTGGTGGTCGACGTTGTTGGTGCCCCAGTAGGCGGCGAACTTGCGGAACAGGTAGGCCTGCTCGTTGGAATGCTTGGCCGAGCCCAGCCAGTAGACCGAGTCCGGGCCGGAGCTGTCGCGGATCGCCATCATCTGGTCGCCGATCTCGTCGATCGCCTGCTCCCAGCTGATCCGCTGCCACTCGCCGCCGACCTTCTTCATCGGATATTTCAGCCGCCGCTCGCCATGGGCGTGCTCGCGCACCGACGCGCCCTTGGCGCAATGGGCGCCCAGGTTGAACGGGCTGTCCCAGCCGGGCTCCTGCCCGATCCAGACGCCGCCCTGCACCTCGGCGATCACGGTGCAGCCGACCGAGCAATGGGTGCAGACGGACTTCACGACCTTGATGTCTCCGGTGGCCGTCTCCGCGGCATCGGCCCGGGTCACGGTGCCGCCCGTTGCGGCCACCGCCGCGAGCCCCCCGATCGCCAGCCCGGACCCGCGCAGGAAGGCGCGGCGGTCGACCGAAGCATTCGCGGCTTCGGAAAGGATACTTGTCCGCTGGGGGCGTCGCGCAACCCCGTTGGTCTTTTTCCTCAGCATGTGTTTCTCCTCCCTAGCGTGCGCGGCCCCCCATGGTGCCTTGCTTGCTCGGCGTTATTGGGTGCCTCGGACAGTCGGGCGTCACGCAACCAGTCGTCCGCGGCGGGTCGGCCTCCGTCCGGTCAGAACCGGGCGGCGTCGTAATAGGCGCGGGTATGCGCGGTATCCTGGATCCGGTTCGACTCCGGATCGGGCGCGGCGGGCCCGGCCTCGGCCCCCGAACCGGTGGCCACGGCCACCGCGGCCAGCGGCGCCGCGGTCGCGGCCGCCTTCAGGAAGCCGCGGCGGCTCGGCGCCTCCCCGTCTTTCTCCGACATGAAACGTCCTCCTCTGCCTCGTTGCGGCGGTCGCCCGCCAGTCCTGCGGATCACTCCGCGCTCATCCGGAAGGCCTCTGCCTCGATCTCCATGAAGGCGCGGCCGAGCCGGCCGACCGGAGCATGGAAGACCGCGTTCTTCGCGCCTTCGAGATCCGAAAAGAAATGCCCCGCCCATGGAGCGATGTGACGGTTAAAAAAGTCTTTCTGCCGGGCCAGCGGCACCGGCGGACCGAAGCGCCCGGCGATCATCGCGCCCATCATCTCCATCAGCGAGGCGATGTTGTCCTCGGGCTCGAAGACGGTTTGGGCGCGCGCCAGTCCCAGCGCCGCCATGTCCCGGCGCAGGGCGGCCAAAGGCTTCTCGTTGAGGAAGCCGGTCATGTAGTAGGAGGCATAGGGCAGCAGCTCGCCCCGGCCCAGACCGATGAACAGCCGGTTGTATTCGCTTTCCACCGCCGCGGGCTTGGAGATCCGCGCGACCTTGGCCAGCACGGACACCGCCTCGCCGATCGGACCGCCTCCGCCCGTCAGCCCGGCGGCCTGGCCGATCAGCAGGCCGTCTGCAGGGCGGGCGAGGATCAGCCCGAGGAAATTGTAGAGATCGGCGCGCAGCCGGTCCTCCCCGGCGATCGGGGGGGCGGCGGCAAGGTCGGGGGCGGCGGTCATGTCTGTGCGTTCCATACTCAGCTGGCCTCGAAGCGGAACCGCATGCGGCGCGAACTGGCCGGCAGCGCGGGTCCTTCGGGATCGGTCTCGTCGCGGACCGCCTCCGCGGCCAGGTCAGGCGCCGCGGGGGCGGGGCTCTCCTCCGCTTCCGCCATGCCGGGCCCCGCGGCGTCGCCGGGCGGCACGGCTGCGGCCGGGGCGGGCGGTTCCTTGGCACGGCCGGCATGTTCGAGATGCGCCAGCATCCCCTTGCCGACCTGGTAGGTGGTCTTCAGATCCGGCGTGCAGGTCGCGGCGTCGGTGAAATCCGTGTCGTAGTCGTTCAGCCCGTCGAGGCAGGCCAGGACCGGGTTCGACCGCCACAGCGCCCGGAGCGCCCGGTTCTTCAGTCGCCGCGGTAGCTGCGCCTCCAGGAATTTCCGGGCCATCTCGCCGCCGGTGATCTCCTCGGGCTGCGGCAGCCCGGCCTCCTCCAGCAGCTCCGCATCGCTGCGCGCCTCGAGCGCGGCCTCGGCTTCCGCCCGGCGGGCCGCTTCCAGCGCCTCCTCCCCGGCATGGGCCTCGGCCGCCACGGCGGCCTTCCGGCGGGACCAGAAATCCGTCATTGCAGGCGCTCCCGCTTCAGCGCGGGCGAGGCATAGATGTCGCCCGGCTTGGGGATGCGCGGATCGCCGATCCCGTCCTGGCGTCCGTCCACCTTGGCCCGGTCGCGGCGGCGCTTGACGAATTCCTCCTCCTGGTGGTGGCGGCCGACGAAATCGCCGACCCAGGCCAGCAGCCCGGGCGGCATCGGCACCTTCTCGACGATGTCCTCGCCGCTGTCGCAGTAGTCCTGCGCCTCGTAGGGCGAGGCGGTGACGAGCAGAACCTCGAACGGATGTTCGCCGGTGACCTTGCGCATCACGACGTAGACGGCGGGCGCGCGCGCGGCGATTCCGTGCAGATAGGCCTCGGTCTCGGCGCGGTAGAGTTCCAGCGGCACGGTGGCGGCATGGTATTCGACCGTGTCGCCCTGGCGGCGCAGCTCGCGCCACTGCGCCGGGCCCGCGCCCGGCAGCACGGCGACTGCGCGCCACGCCCATTTCGCCCATCGGGTCACCCCGGGCGTGCGGCGGAGCACGACGCCGACCGGCATGAACTGGTCGTTGCTCGGATGGCCTGTCACGATGTCCTTCCTCCCTTTCCGATAGAAGCAGGTAATTCGGCCCTGGGAAGCGGCAATTCGCGCCAACCGGTTTTCCCGGGCTGCGGAGGGACATTTTGACCAGTCCGCCGCAAGCGCGGATTCCGGCAGGGACAAACTGTCCAAGGCAAGCATTTGCCGCGCTGCGGGTGCTGCGCCGCGGCATCCGAATCACCGCCACCGGCGCGGCCGTGCAGCGCGCGGCTGCGCATCGGCCCGGGGCCAGGAATTGAGTTGTGGGCGAGGGCGAATCGGGGATAGCTGGTGGTCCAGCCGGGCGGCGGAGGGGAGGATCCGATGCCGCTTGCCAGGGAGGAAACCGTGAGCAAGACCCTGATAACGTGCGATTGCATGGGCAGCCAAACGATCGATGCCGCGGCGCTGTCCGCGGCGACCGGACTCGAGGTCGCCCCCCCGTGCAAGGCACTCTGCACCGACCAGGCAGCGCTGGCGGCAAAGGCATTGACGCAAGGGAATGCGGTGCTCTGCTGCACCCAGGAGTCGCGGGTCTTCGAGGCCCTCGCCGACGAGCTGGGCACCGCACCGGCGCCGCTTCTCGACCTGCGCGACCGGGCCGGGTGGAGCGCGGACCCTGCTTCCAAACTACCCAAAATGTCCGCCCTGGCGGCAGAGGCGCTTCTGCCCGCTGCACCGGAGAAATCGCTCGATGTGGTCTCGGAGGGCCTGTGCCTGATCCTCGGCGCGCCGGAGGCGGCGCTGGCCGCGGCAGCGCAGCTTGCCCCCCATCTCGGGGTGACCGTGCTGCTGGAGGAGGCCGGCGAGCTGCCCGACGCCCGCAGCTTCGACGTGATCGAGGGCCGGTTGCGCAAGGCGCAGGGCGCCCTCGGCCAGTTCCGCGTGACCATCGACGCGCTGCGCCAGATCGAGCCCGGCGGCCGCGGCAGCTTCGCCCTGGGCGCACCGCAAGACGGCGGCATCTCGGACTGCGACATCATCCTCGACCTGCGCCGCGCGCCGCCGCTCTTCCCGGCGCACGAGAAGCGCGAGGGCTACCTGCGCGCCGATCCGGGCAGTCTGCCGGCGGTGGCCGCGGCGGTGATGGAGGCCTCGCATCTCGTCGGCACCTTCGAGAAGCCGCTCTACATCCGCTCCGAACCGCTGCTCTGCGCGCATTCCCGCGCCGGGCAGACCGGATGCACGCGCTGCCTTGACCTCTGCCCGACCGGCGCGATCTCGCCCGCGGGCGACCATGTGGCGGTCGATCCGATGATCTGCGCGGGCTGCGGCGCCTGTTCCTCGGCCTGTCCCTCGGGCGCGGTCAGCTACGACGCGCCGCCCGTGGACCTGACCTTCCGCCGGGTGCAGACGCTGGCGAAGGCCTATCTTGCGGCGGGCGGAACCGCGCCGCGGCTGCTGGTGCATGATGCCCGCGGCGCCGAGATGATCCGGCTGTCGGCGCGCCACGGCGACGGGCTGCCCGCCGATGCGGTCCCGCTGGAAATGGCGGCGATCGGCGCCTTCGGCCATGCCGAGGCGCTGGCCGCGCTGGCGGCGGGCTTCGCCTCGGTCACGCTGCTGCCGGGGCCGGGCGCCGACCGGGACGCGCTGGCGGCACAGGCCGCGCTGGCCGCGGCCATCGCCGGGCAGGCGCGCGTGATGATCCTCGACACGCCCGACCCGGACGCGATGTCCGCCGCGCTCTATGCCGAAACCGCGCCCGCGCCGGTCGCAGCACCGGTCCGGCCGATCGGCACCCGCCGCCAGATCGCCCGCCAGGCGGCGCGCGCGCTGGCCCCGGAGACGGCAAGCCTGGAGCTGCCCGCTGGCGCGCCCTACGGCGCGGTGGAGGTCGACACGGAGTCCTGCACGCTCTGCCTGTCCTGCGTTTCGCTCTGCCCCTCCGGCGCGCTCGGCGACAATCCCGACTTGCCGCAGCTCCGCTTCCAGGAGGATGCCTGCCTGCAATGCGGGCTCTGCGCGACGGTCTGCCCGGAGGACGCGATCACCCTCGCGCCGCGGCTGCTGCTGACGCCCGAGGCGCTGGAGCAGCGCGTGCTGCACGAGGAGGAGCCCTTCGCCTGCGTCGAATGCGGCAAACTCTTCGGGGTGAAATCCACCATCGACCGGATCACGGAGAAGCTGCGGGACCACGCGATGTTCGGCGGCGACAAGCTGCGGATGATCCAGATGTGCGACGACTGCCGGGTGAACGCCCAGTACCATTCCGAGAGCAACCCGTTCTCGATGGGCGGGCCGCGGCGGCCGCGCACGACCGACGACTACCTGCCCAAGCGGCGCGATCACTGACGGACGGGAAGGGCCAGCCCATGCATGACGGCAACGGAACAGGCGCGGTGGCGGACCGGGCGGCGGTGCAGGCCGTCCTGAGGGGCATCGCCGACCCGGTGCAGGGCGGCGACATCCTGTCGAGCGGCGTGGTCCGCGCGCTGAATGTCGACCCTGCCGGCGCGGTGCGCTTCGTCATGGACATCCATCCCTCTCAGGCCGAGGCCTATGGCGCGGCCAGGGCGCAGGCCGAGGCGGCGCTCAAGGCGGCAGAGGGTGTCTCGGCCGTCTCCATCGTTCTGACCGGCCACACCGGGAAAGCGCCGCCCGACCTGCGCCCCCAGCGCCCGGCGCCGCAGGGACCGCAGAAGATCCCCGGCATCGACCACATCATCGCCATTGCCAGCGGCAAGGGCGGGGTGGGCAAGTCGACGGTCTCCGCGAACCTCGCCTGCGCGCTGGCGCAGCAGGGGCGGCGCGTGGGCCTGCTCGATGCCGATGTCTACGGGCCGAGCCAGCCGCGGATGCTGGGCGTCTCGGGCCGCCCGGCCTCGCCCGACGGCAAGATCATCCTGCCGCTGAGAAACCACGGCGTCACCATGATGTCGATCGGGCTGATGACCAATGACGACCAGGCGGTGGTCTGGCGCGGACCGATGCTGATGGGGGCGCTGCAGCAGATGCTGTCCCAGGTGCAGTGGGGCGCGCTCGACGTGCTGCTCGTCGACCTGCCGCCCGGCACCGGCGACGTGCAGATGACGCTGAGCCAGAAGGCGCGGATCGACGGCGCGATCATCGTCTCGACGCCGCAGGACGTGGCGCTGCTGGATGCGCGCAAGGGGATCGACATGTTCCGCCAGCTGGACGTGCCGCTCTTGGGCATGATCGAGAACATGTCGACCCATGTCTGCACGCAATGCGGCCACGAGGAGCACCTCTTCGGCCATGGCGGGGTGGCCGCCGAGGCGGCGAAGCTGGGCGTGCCCTTGCTGGCCGAGGTGCCGCTCGACCTGCAGATCCGCATCGCCTCCGACGGCGGCGCGCCGATCACGGCCAGCAGTCCCGACAGCGCGCAGGCCCGGGCCTTCCGCGCCATCGCCGCGGCGCTGGTAGAGCAGGGGGTGGCATGAGCGCCGGCGCCGCCCTGGCTTTCCCGCCGCTGCTCTGGGGCGAACAGGCGGCCGAGGATGCCTTCGAGCATGCCTGCCGCCGGGCACTGCTCGGCTGCGATGCCGGGCTGGTGTCCTGGCGGGTGACGGCGGACCGGCTGGAAGGCGCGCTGGTGCTGGCCCCCGAAGTGCCGCTCGGCCGCGCCATGGCGATGCTGCCGCTCTGCGGCGTGGGCTTCCAGAACGCGCTCGGCGTCATGGCCCCGCCCGAAGTTTCGGTGCATCTGGACTGGGACGGCGGCATCCGCGTCAACGGCGCCGCCTGCGGCCGCTTCCGCGCGATGGCCTCGGCCGGGGATCCGCAGGCTGTGCCCGACTGGCTGGCCATCGGCTTCGTCCTGCCGCTGATCCCCGACAGCGACAGCCCCGGCGACACGCCCGGGCGGACCTCGCTCTTTGCCGAGGGCTGCGCCGATGTCGATCCTCCCGCGCTTCTGGAGGCCTGGGCTCGGCACAGCCTGAACTGGATCAACCGCTGGGAGGACGGCGATGCCCGCGCGCTGCATGCCGAATGGCGCGGCCTTGCCCAGGATATCGGCGAGGAGGTGCAGCAGGGCGGCCGGTCCGGCACCTTCCTGGGCGTCGACGAGGATTTCGGCATGCTGCTGCGCGACGGCGACACCACCCATCTGATCCCGCTGACAACGCTTCTGGAGCCTGCCCCGTGAAACTTGCCCGCGCCATCCATTTCGACGAAAGCGACACCCGCGTCTTCGCCTCCCCGGCCCGCACCGGCGAATGGTGCATCGCCGGGGGGTTCGAATTCTCCGACTGGACCGAGGGCGACCTCGCCGGCAAGGCCCGGCAGGCCTTCGCCAACGGCTGGCTCGGGCTGGAGACCTTCGGCCGGGTGACCTTCGTCGCCGTCACCCAGGTCGAGCCCGCCGAGATGGAGGCGCTGGCCGACCGGCTGGCCGGGCATTTCGTGACCTATTACGGCGCCCCCTCCGCCGCGGCCGCCCGTCCGGTCGCCGAGGAGGAGCTGGCGCAGATGGCCGATCTCTGCGAGGAACACGCGCCCAACACCCTGCTGGCGGTGGCGCGGGAGCTGACCGGGGCAGGGGTGCGCGAACGCTACCGGACGATCGAGTCCAGCGACGCCGGGCTCGCGCAGTTCGCCGTCCACGGCGCGCCCGGCGATCCGCACTGAGCCTTGGGGCGGGCGCACGCCAGCATAGCGGGCGGGTCCCGCCCGGCGCTGCCCGTCCGGCTGCGGCTGCTGATCCTGGCGCTCGCGCCGCTGGTCCTGCTGATGCCCTTCCTGCTGCTGCTCGGCATGACCCGCTGGACCGGGGATTACGACAAGGTGCTGGCCGCCAATGTCCAGAGCGACCTGCGCATCGCCGAGCAGTACCTGTCGCGTCTGCTCGCCCGCACCGGGGACGAGCTGGGCGGGGTGGCGGGCTCGCTGGCATTCTCCCGCTCCTTCGCCGGCGAGGTGCCGGATCCGCCGACGCTGGCGGAGCGCCGCGCCGCGCTCGGGCTCGATTTCCTCTACTACCTGCCTGCCGGGCAGGCGGCGGAGGCGGCCGCGCGCTGGCCGGTTATCGCCGCCGCGCTGCAGGGCCGCACCGGAACCGCGATCGACGTCTTTCCGCCCGCGGTGCTGGCCGCGCTGCCCGGAGACCTGCAGCGGCGTGCCCGGATCGAGCTGATCGAGACCAGGGCCGCGCTGCCCGACACCCGGATGGCGGAAGACCGCGGCATGGTGGTCCATGCCGCCGCCCCGGTTGACCTGCCCGGACATGGCGGGGTGCTGGTGGGGGGCATCCTGCTGAACGCAAATCTCGGCTTCATCGACGCGATCAACGCGCTGGTCTATCTCAATCCGGTGACCGGCGGCGCGCGGCAGGGCACGGCGACGCTGTTCCTCGGCGACGTGCGGATCTCCACCAATGTCCGGCTCTTCGAGGATGTCCGCGCGCTCGGCACCCGCGTCTCCGCCGAGGTCAGCCGCGCTGTGCTGGACGAGGGCCGGACCTGGCTCGACCGCGCCTTCGTGGTCAATGACTGGTACGTCTCGGGCTACCTGCCGCTCGACGACAGCTTCGGCAGGCGCGTCGGCATGCTCTATGTCGGCATGCTGGAAGCGCCCTTCGCCCGAGCCAAGCGCGATGCCTACCTGTGGATGCTGGCGGCCTTCGCGGGCGTGCTGGCGCTTTCGGTGCCGGTCTTCCTGGCGCTGGCCAAGGGCATCTTCGCGCCGCTCGAACGGATGACCGCGACCATGCGGAAGGTCGGGCAGGGCGATCTTGCGGCGCGGATCGGCCCGGTCGGCGCGCGGGACGAGATCGGCGAGGTGGCCGCGCATTTCGACGGGCTGCTCAGCCAGGTGCAGGACCGCGACCGCAAGCTGCGCGCCTGGGCGGAGGAGCTGGAGGACCGGGTGGAGGCGCGCACCGCCGAGCTGCGCGACGCCAATGCCCGGCTGGAGGAGACCTTCCGCCAGCTGGTGATGAGCGAGAAGCTGGCCTCGATCGGGGAGATCACGGCCGGCGTGGCGCACGAGATCAACAACCCGGTGGCGGTGATCCAGGGCAATGTCGAGGTGATCCGCATGGAGCTGGGCAGCGATGCCGCGCTGGTGGAGACCGAGCTGTCGCTGATCGACGGGCAGGTGGCGCGGATGCAATCCATCGTCGGCAAGCTGCTGACCTTCGCCCGGCCCTCGGATTTCTCCGGCAGCGGCGGGACCGCCGACCTGGCGGCGGTGGCGGCAGATGCGCTGCTGCTGTCCGAGCATGCGCTCGGCAGGGCGGGGATCGAGGTCGCGGCGGATCTGCCGGCCCTGCCGCATGCCGCGATCGATGCCGGCGAAATGCAGCAGGTCGCCATCAACCTGATCCTCAACGCGGTGCAGGCGATGGCCGGGCCGGGACGGCTGGAACTGTCGCTGGCGGAAGAGATGCGGGACGGCGCCGCGGGGATCGTGCTGCGGATCCGGGACAGCGGGCCGGGGATCGCGCCCGAGGCGCTGCCGTCGCTGTTCGATCCGTTCTTCACCACCCGCCGCGGCGAGGGCACGGGGCTGGGCCTGTCGATCTCGCAGAGCATCGTGCAGCGCGCCGACGGCATCATCGCCGCGGCGAACGCGGACGGCGGCGGCGCGGTCTTCGCCGTCTGGCTGCCCGCCGCGCCGCCGGGCTGAGCCGGGATGGACAGGCGCCGGGCCACGGCCTATCACGGGGGCATGGACTGGGATCTGGACCTCGATGCGCGCGGGCTGATCTGCCCGCTTCCGGTGCTAAAGGCGCGCAAGCGCCTGTCGGGCATGGCGGCTGGCCAGGTGCTGCGCCTGCTGGCCGACGATCCGGCGGCCGTGGTCGACGTGCCGTTCTTCTGCAGCGAGGCCGGGCACGAGCTGGCCGGGACCGGCGAGGAAGGCGGCGCGCAGGTCTACCTGATCCGCAAGGGCTGATCCCGCTCAGCCCAGCCCGAAGGACGCATAGGGGATGTAGCGCACCGGCGTGCCGGGACCGACGTCGGCGGCACCGTCCGGAAGCTCCACCAGCCCGTCCGCCCAGGACAGCCCGCTGATCCGGCCCGAGCCTTCGGAACCGAAGACCTCCGCCCGACCTTCGGAATCCATCCGCGCCCGCAGGTATTCGCGGCGGCCGGGCTTCTTGCGCTTGGAGAAGGCAGCCGGGACCATGAAACCCTGCGGCTCGCACCAGCCCGCCCCCGCCATCAGCGACAGCGCCGGGCGGGCGAAGACCAGCGCGCAGACCAGCGCCGCCACCGGGTTGCCGGGCAGCCCGAACACCGGCACGCCCTGCCACATCGCCAGCGCCAGCGGGCGGCCCGGCTTCAGCGCGATCCGCCAGCTCGACAGCGTGCCCTTGGCGCGCAGCAGCGCCGAGACATGGTCCTCGTCCCCCGCCGAGGCGCCGCCGGAGGTCAGGATCACGTCCGCCGCACGCGCGCCCTCGTCCAGCCGCGCCGCGATCCGGCCCGGATCGTCGCGGACGTGGCCCAGATCGACCGGCTCGCAGTGCCAGCCTGCCGCCAGCGCCAGAAGCATCGGCCGGTTGGCATCCCAGATCTGGTGCGGCTCGGCCGGGTCCGCGGGCGACGCGACGATTTCGTCGCCGGTGGAGAGCACGCCGACGCGCAGCCGCCTGCGGACGCGAAGCTCGGCAATCCCCAGCGCCGGAGCCAGCGCCAGCTCCGGCGCGCGCAGCCTCTGCCCCGCCGCCAGCGCGGGCGCTCCGGCCGCCACGTCCTCCCCCGCCCTGCGGGTATTGGCGAAAGGTTTCGCCGGGCCGTCGAAGACGACGGTGGCGCCGTCCGTGGCGGTGTCTTCCTCCAGCACGACGGTATCGACCCCATCGGGCAGGATCGCGCCGGTCAGGATGCGGATGGCATGGCCCGGCGGCACCGGGAATGGCCAGGGCTGCCCGGCCGCGGCCCGGCCCGCAAGCAGCGGCAGGCGCTGCACGCCCGTCCCTGTGGCGGCATGGGCGAAGCCGTAGCCGTCGACCGCGGAATTCGGCATCGGCGGGTTGGAACGGCGCGCGGCCACGTCCTCGGCCAGCACCCGCCCGGCCGCCTGCGCCACCGGCAAGGTTTCCGTGCCGGTGACCGGGTGCAGCGCGGCGCGCAGCCGAGACAGCGCCTCCTCCACCGGCACCCAGGCAACGCCCTGCGGCATGGCAAAGCAGTCGTCGCGCAGCCGCGGCGGCATCAGCTCCGGCGCGGCGAACGCCCCCCGCGCGGCAGCGCCGATCTCCGCCTCGTGGCCGAGCCCGAGGATCCAGCCCTCCTCCTGGTCGCCCTCCCGGGACATGGCATCGAGCCGCCCCGGACCCAGCCGCGCCAGCGCGCCGGCAAGGATGCGCACCTGCGCGCGGTCCTTGATCTCACCTGGTTGCGCCAGTTCGGCCACGGTGCGGGCGATCAGCGAGGGGAAAAGCTCCACCAGGGTGACGGGCGCGTCATGGGTCTCGAAGGGCCGCACGGCGAGGTCGCTGCCGAAGCGCTGCCGCAGCGCCTGGAGCCGGGCGATGCCCAGCAGCGCCTGCGAGCCGACCGAGCCGGTGGTGTAGAGCTTCCAGCAGGGCTGGGTGCTTTTCAGGCGCTGCTCGCACCCACGGCGCTCGGCCTGGCCATGGCCCTGCCGCGCGGTGCCTTTCGCGGGCAGGCGCGGGTCGTCCACCGAGGCCGGACAGCCCCAGAACGGGCCGATGCCGGGGAAGAGCCCGTTCAGTTCGGCTGCGGCCTGCCAGCGGTTGTTGGCATTGTCCGGCCCGTCCTCGATCCGCGCCGCCATCGCCGTCCAGAGCGCCAGCGGGTCCTCCGTGCCGCAGACCGCCCGGGCGAAGCCCGCCGGATAGGCGAAGGGAAAGTCGAACCCGGCCAGCACCCGGCGGCCGGCGGCAATCTCGGCCTCGAACAGCGCGGCGAGCGCCTCCGTGGCGTCATGGCGGGTGCGGTGGTAGCTGGCGCCGACCGTGCCGTCCCGCGCGGTGCCGATCCAGATCGCGTCCTTCGAGGGCTTGGCGGGCGAGGGCGAGGACGCCCCGGACCAGTCGATGACGGCAATGGTGTCGAAGTTCAAAGGCCGGCCTCGCGGAGGATGAACGCGGCAATTCTGGCGGTGTCGTCGAGATGGAATCGGGGCAGGGCCGTCGGCACGCCGCAATCCGAGGCCACCGCGCGGATCGAGGTGTTTTCCGGCGACAGGAGCGGCCGCCCGGTGGCGGCGCGGTGCGCCTCGATCTTGGGATGCGGCGCGCCCTTGTAGCCCTCGATCAGCACCAGATCGACCGGCGAGAGCCGCGCCAGAAGCTCGGCCAGCGGCGGCTCCGGCGCGCCGCGCAGCTCGTGCATCAGCGCCCAGCGATGCGGCGTCGACAGCAGCACCTCGCGCGCGCCGGCCACGCGGTGGCGGTGGCTGTCGCGGCCGGGCTGGTCGATATCCGCTTCGTGATGGGCGTGCTTGACGGTGGAAACGCTGACGCCGCGGGCAGTGATCTCGGCCACCAGCCGCTCCATCAGCCCGGTCTTGCCGGAATTCTTGGTCCCGGTGACGCCGTAGATCCTCACGAGGCCAGCTCCCGCGCGCGGACCAGATCCTCGGGGGTATTCACGTTGAAGAACGGGTCGAAGGGCGCGGCCGGGAAGACCGCCTCGCCCGCGCCGTGCCGGTCGGTCCAGAGCACGACCTTGCGCAGCCCCTCCTCCAGCGCGGCCCGCAAGTCGTGGCGCAGCGCGACCGGCCAGAGGCCGAAGGTCGGATGGCGGTTCAGCTTGCCGCCGGATTTCAGCACGGCGCCGCCGTCGCGCGGCGTGCAGGCCAGCGCCAGCAGGTGCGGCCGGTCCTCGGCCGCCAGCAGCAGCTGCGGAACCAGGTCGCAGGGAAAGAACGGCGTGTCGGCGGCCACCGTGACGATGCTGTCGGCCCCCTGGTCTGCCGCCCAGTCCAGACCGGCGAGAACGCCCGCGAGCGGTCCGGGGAAGCCCGGCACCGTGTCCGGCAGGACCGGCAGGCCATAGGCGCCGAAGCGCGCCGGATCGCCGTTGGCGCTGAGCGCGAGCTCCGCGACCTGCGGCTCGATCCGGTCGATGATGCGCTGCAGGAGCGGCGCGCCGCCGATTTCCAGCAGGCCCTTGTCGCCGCCGCCCATCCGCGTGGCGAGCCCGCCCGCGAGGATGACGCCGGAGGGCTGCTGCAGCCGGCGGCTCATGACGCGGCCTTCCGGCGCGCGCGCCCGTCTTCCTCTGCCACGGCCGACGGATCGGCGTCGCGCACCAGCCGCTCCTCGCCCGAGAGGCAGACGAAGCGCTGGCCGCGCAGCCGGCCGATCAGCGTCAGTCCGACCTGGCGGGCGATCTCGACGCCCCAGGCGGTGAAGCCCGAGCGCGAGGCCAGCACCGGAATGCCCATCAGCGCGGTCTTGATGACCATTTCCGACGTCAGCCGCCCGGTCGTGTAGAGGATCTTGTCCTGCGCGCCGATCCCGTGGCGGAACATGAAGCCCGCCACCTTGTCGACCGCGTTGTGGCGCCCGACATCCTCCATGTAGACCAGCGGCCGGTCCTGGCGGCAGAGCACCGTGCCATGGATCGCGCCCGCCTCCAGGTAGAGGGACGGCGTGGTGTTGATCTCCTTGGCCAGCGCATAGAGCCAGCTGGTGCGCAGCTCCGCTGCAGGCAGGACCAGCCCTTCGAGCCCCTCCATCATGTCCCCGAAGACGGTGCCGACGGCGCAGCCCGAGGTGCGGGTCTTCTTCTGTACCTTCTCCTCGTAGGAGGTCTCGCGCGCGGTGCGCACGACGACAGTCTCGATCTCCCCGTCGTAGTCGATGCCGGTCACCACGTCATCGGCACGCAGCATGCCCTGGTTCCTGAGGAAGCCGAGCGCCAGGTATTCGGGATGGTCGCCGATCGTCATGGCGGTGACGATTTCCTGGCGATTGAGGTAGATCGTCAGCGGCCGTTCCTCGACCACGGCGATTTCCGTTCCGGCGCCGGTCTGGTCGGTGCCGCGGATCCGCCGCGTCAGGCGGGGGTCTCCGGGCTCGGGGAGCAGCGGCAATTCGGGCATGGATCGGTCGCCTCCTCTGACCAGCGCGAGCGGCATCTTGGGGCGGGTTCCGGCGGGTTGCAAGGGGGCCGACCCGGCGGTCGAAGAAGGCCCGACCCGGCTGCCGCTGCGCGCCACTCCCGGCCGGCCGCGGTCGGGCCAGCCATGACCTCCGGGCGGCGGCGCCTCATGGCTCCCGGAGCATGGCCCGCCGGGACGAGGCCGCGGCCGGTTTCGCCGGGATGGCCGCGCTCAGGCAGGGGCGGGCATCGCGTGGCGGCGCCAGAACGGCGAATCCGGCCAGCGGCGCTCCTGCGCGTAGAGATCCGCGCGCTGCTCCAGGTAGCCGCGATACTCTGCCAGCACCTGTCCGGCATGGCGGAGCAGCGCCTGCGGGCCGCCGTCGAGCAGCGCCTCGGCCGCGGAGATGCCCGACGCCAGCGCCTTGTGGATCCCGGCCGAGGAGAGCGGATCGAAGCTGCAGGCCGCGTCGCCTGCCGCCGCCCAGTTCGGTCCGGCGGGCGGATCGGTCAGGGCGGACCCGGCCGCGGCCATGGCGAAGCTGCCCGGAACGAGCGCGGCGCGGGCCAGCCGGGGCGCGATCAGCGCGGTGCCTGAAAGCGCATGGGCCCAGCCGCGCAGGCCGGCGAGACCGGCCGATTTCGAGATCTGCGGATCGGTGCCGAGCGCGGCCACGGCCTCGCCGCCCGGGATTGCCGCAGCGTACCACCAGCCCTGCGGCGCCGCCTCCAGCCAGGTGCTGCGGCCGAGCGCCTCCGGATCGGAGCAGAACCGCGCCCAGCAGACGCCGAGCCGGCCGCCGGACTGCCGCGCGCTGCCGCAGGCGCGGGCCAGCACCGCGCTGCGCCCGGACGCGTCGACATAGGCGTCGGCGGCAAGGCGCTGCCCCGCGGCCTCGACCGCCTCGATGCGGCCGCCGCATGCCCGGACCGCGGTGCAGCGGCCGCGCACCGGAACGGCCCCGGCCTCCACCGCCCGGCCAAACAGCATGCGGTCGAAGGCCCTGCGGTCGAGATGCCAGCCATGGCCATGCGGCGAGGTCAGGAAATCGTTGTGCCCCAGCCGGTTGCTGCCCCAGAGCGAGCGGCTGCCGAGACAGGGCAGATGGCCCTGGGCGGCGAAGGCCTGCTGCACGCCGAGCCGGTGCAGCAGCAGGTTGGTGTCGGGCGGGATCGACTCGCCGATCCGGAAGTCCGCGAAATCCGACGGCTCGACCATCGCCACCCGGGTCATGCCGCCGGCCAGCAGCGCCAGGGCGGCGGCACTGCCGGCCGGGCCGCCGCCGACGATGACGGCCTGCCAGCGCTCAGCTGTCATCGGCAGGCTTGGCGGTGTCGGGATAGACCTTGTCGGTGGTCAGGATCGGCCAGGGCTGCGACCAGTCCGACGGCCCGGCCAGGAGGCTCTGCACCTCCAGGAACAGGTCGTCGTTCTTGCCCTCGAATCCGGCGATGGCGGGCCCCTGCATCACGACGCCGATGTTGAACCAGTTCGACAGCATGTCGAGCCGCACCTGGTAGCGGCCGACATTCTCGGTCGCCGCGCTGCCTTCCAGCGTGTCGCCGCTTTCCACCTGGGTGCCGGTGCCGCGCACCGAGAAATGCTGCTCGCCGAAGAAGGCGTTCCCGTTCGCGACGTAGTCGTCATAGGTGTAGACCGAGACCGGCCGCTGCGCGGGCCAGGACCAGAACAGCGTGGTGTTGGGCACTGGCTTCTGCGGGTTCGGGCTGGGCGAATGGGTGGCGCAGGAATTGTAGTCCGTGTGCCAGGGCAGGGCCATGAACTTGCAGAGGTCGCCCGGCTCCACCGGGTTCTGCACGGTCCGGTTGGGGGTGTAGCCCACGGTGAGGAAAGGCGTCCCGGACGCGGCGGTCCCGTAGTCGAGCTTGCGCGCGCCGATCCGGAACGGGCCGGTATCGGCATCGGTCCAGGACTGGTCGTAGAGATAGGGGTCGCGGACGATGAAGGTCAGGTCGATCCCCGGGCTGAACCGCCCGCCGAGCAGGTTGGTCAGCGTCACCTTGTCGAGCTTTTCGCCCTCGGTCAGGCTCTCGGCGGCGTCGTCATAGGTGCCCGCGAACCACTGTTCGAGGAAGAAATACTGGGTCTCGGTCACCGTCAGGAAGGACGCGCCGGTATCGCCGAGCGCCAGCGGCATCAGCGGCGCGCCGGTCTGCAGCTCGTTGCCGCTGCCCGGCGCGGCGCTGGGATTGCGGATGAAGCTCTTGATGTTGAGGAATTTCGACGGCTCGTCGGCGGCGGTCACATTGCTCAGCCGCTGGTGCACGCCGATGCCCTTCTGGTTCAGGTCGGTGGTGAACATCTGCAGATGCGCAGCGCGGAACATGGTCCAGACGCCCTCGGTGAAGGGCACGACATAGCTTTGCTCGTAGCTGCCCTTGGCGGGGTCGTAGATGCCGGTGTCGAGCGCCAGCTCGGGCGCGCGCAGCCAGGCGTTGTAGACCTCGTCCCAGATGTTGACGACATTGCGGACCTGCGGGGCATAGGCCGGGTCGGCACAGATGCACCAGGCGGGCACCTCGATCAGCCGCGTGCTGCCGTCCCCGAAGGTCAGCGCCGCCTGCACCGGCCCGTCGCCCGCATCGTCGAACCAGCCGTTGTTGTCGATGTCGCTGTCGAGCGGGAAGGGCTCGGCCGGGGTGCCGGGGGGCACCGCGCCGCCGGGGTTGTTCTCGTTCTGCATCCAGCCCGCGGCATAGCCCGGCGACCCGATCACCAGCAGGCGGCCCTGCGCGTCGGTCTCCATCCCGCCCATGCTGCCCAGCGACGGCCCGGCCGGCTGGTAGAGTCCGGAAAAGGCCTGCGCGGGGAACTGCACCGGGTAGGAGACATCCTGCACCGTGCCCGTGCCGTCGAGATAGCGGCAGGGCGTGGCGGCGTCGAAGCCCGCGCGCGTCCCGGCGCCCTGGCTGGTGCAGATCACCTTCGGCCCGGCATCCAGGACCAGAGATTTGAGCCGCATCGGATCGGACAGGTCGACCTGGTCCGGGGGCAGCCCGTCGCCGCCGCCTGCCATCGGATCGGCATCCTTGCCGAAATTGCCGTTGCGCACGTTCGGCGTGGCGCCGTTGAAGTAGTGCGCCATGCCGCCGACGCCGAAATTCGCGTCCGGGTTGGACGACTGGTCCTCGGCGGGGTTCTCGGGGATGATCCAGTTGTTCGCCTTCTTGTTGGCCATGTGGACCATCCAGGCGATGCTTTCCACGGTCTTGCCGTCGACCTGGCTGCCGACCGTCACCTCGGTCACATTGCCCTTGTAGGGATAGGTGCCGTCAGGCGGCGGATCATAGGCGAAGATGCGGAACCTCTGGGCATGAGGCTTCAGCGCGCCCTGCGCGTCGCGCAGGTCGGCGTCGGAGATCGGATCGGCTTCGGTGCCGGGCCGGATCGGCAGCCCGCCCGAGATCGGGCTGTCCGGCCCGGGCATCCCGGCCGAAGTCTCGGGCGACAGGATGAAGTCCGGGGAATTGCCGACGCGGGACACGCCGATGGACGGATGGATGCGAAGCGTGGTGGCCATTGGGGAAACTCCCGAAATCCGGTCGGGGCGCCGCCCGCGCGGCCGCGCCCGCTGCGCCGCTCACTTGGCGGCGGTGAAGGTCTTTTCGTAGATCTGCATCAGGAAGTGGCTGAGATTCAGGATCGACGGATCGAGCGGCGTGATCGCCGGGTCCGAGGGCTGGTACTGGATCGTGTTGTGGCACGAGAAGCAGTTGTCCTGCGACGCGCTGGTCTGGGTGAAGGTCTCCACCACCGGGTTCGACAGCAGCGTCGAGCCGATCAGCGCGTCCTGGAAGGTGGTGTTCACCTTGCCCTTCGACGGGTCCGAGGCGTCGTCCTTGACCGACCAGACCGCGCCGACCTCCTCGTAGCCCTTGGCGGGATTGTCCGAAGGCAGCGTGGCGGCGGCCGAGGCGTTGATCTGCAGGATCGCCTCGGCATTGTCGTCCGGCGCAGGCGGCGAGCCGGCCTCCAGCGAGCCCTGGGCGTAGATCTGGCAGACCTGGGTGGCCAGGGCGAGCTTCTGGGTCGCGGCATCGAGCTTCTGGACCGGGATCTGCGCCTGGTTGCAGTCCGCCAGCGTCGTGCCGCCCGCATAGAAGGGCGTCGAGCCGGCCGAGACCGGGTCTCCGGGCTTGACCGACCCGTCCTGCGGCACGACCGGCGCGAGGCCCGAAGGCGAGAAGCTGGCCCAGATCGCCTCGGCATGGCCGTTGACCCAGCCGACGACATGCAGCGCGACCAGCGCCACCTGCGCCTCGGCATAGGTCGGGTCGGGCGGCACGCCGATCACCTGCTTGCCGACATGTTCGAACGTTGCCAGCAGCGGGATCTGCGCCTTGCGGACATAGGCGCCGGGGACGGAGAAGCCGTCATCCACGACCGCCCAGGCCGCCTTGTACTCGATGTCGCCGATGGTAAAGAGCGGGCTGGGATCGGCGCTGGTCGCGGCTTCCAGCCCCGCCGCGGTGTTCCAGTCCTTGGCGAGGATCTCGTCATACATCTGCGGATTGACGTACTGGCTGAAATAGATCGCCCTGTGGTTCTGCGCGACGAGGAAGCCGTCCGTCCCCGCCTGGGCGATCGAGTCGATGGCGTGGTCCTCCTTTCCCACCCTGAGCTTCAGCACCGGCGTGCCGGGGGCACCCGCGCCGGAATAGGAGCCGCCGATGGTCTGGTCCTGGGTGGGGAAGCCTTCGAAGCGCAGCGCGCCGTCCACCTCCTCCATCGACCACAGGAAGGCATTCCACGCCCAGGTGTGGAACTGGCAGAAGCTCTTGGTGAAATCGCCCTTCGCCAGGATGGTGGGGTCGGGGATGCCCTGGCTGATCCAGTCCGGCGGGATGGCGCAGCCTTCATCCTGCGCCAGGACCGGGGCCGCAGGCAGGGCGATGATGCAGGCGGCGGCAAGTGCCCGCCGCAAACGGGGGTTCCGGACAATCTGGAGGGAGGTCATATGCGACTCCGCGAAAAGGAACGGGGAGGACTCCCCAAGGCCAACTGAGCTGCCATCGCTAAAAAATCACCGGGCCCGGACCCAGCGGCCCGTGGCAATATGTTTCGACGCTAGGCCCCAGATTTCGCCATGTCCACGATTCATTGGTTAAATTTTGGACACTTTTCGCCCAGATGCGGCCGGATTGAAGCTTTTTTCTTGCCACGGAAGTGCCGCGCGCCCCAGCCGCGGCGATCCTGAAGATGGCCCGCCTTGATTCCGGTCAAGGTGCAGCCGCGCGGCGGCATGGGAGGCTGGGACCGGAGATCCCGGCCGGGACGCATGGAGGGCCGGGAAAGGAGGACGTCATGCGCAGGGCCGCCACGGCACTCGCCCTTCTGGCTGCGGCCGCGGGCTTGGCAGGCGCCGCCGCTTGGGTGCTGCTGCAGCGCTCGCTGCCCGATTACGGCGCCGAGCTGCAGGTGGCCGGGCTCGCGGCACCGGTGGAGATCCGCCGGACCCCGGCGGCCGTACCGCACATCTTCGGGGAAAGCGACGCGGATGTCTTCTTCGGGCTCGGCTATGCCCATGCCCAGGACCGGTTCTGGCAGATGGAGTTGTTCGGCCGCACCGCGCAGGGGCGCCTTTCGGAACTGCTGGGCCCGGCGACGCTGGACGCGGACGAGCTGCTGCGCCGCTTCGGCCTCTACGGCGCCGCCGAGAGCTCGGTGGCCGTGCAGTCTCCCTACACCCGCCGCGCGCTGGACGCCTATTCCGCCGGGATCAACGCTCGCCTCGCAGAGGTGCCGGACTGGGGCGGGGCTGCGCCGGAATTCCTGCTTTTCCCGGCGGAGATCGCGCCCTGGCGCCCGGCGGATTCGCTGGCGGTCATGAAGCTGCTGGCGCTGCAGCTGGCCTCGCATGTCGACCGCGAGGTGCTGCGCGCCCGCGTCTCCGGGGCGGTGCCGCCGGAGCGGCTCGCGGACATCCTGCCCGACGATCCTGCCGGAGGGATCGCGCGGATGCCGCGACATTCCGATCTCTTCCCCGGCCTGCCCGGGCCCGGCAGCCGCGCCGCCCTGCCGGTGCCGAGCCTGTCGCTTTCGGCCTCATCGAATGCCTGGGCGGCGGGACCCGGACGGTCGGCCAGCGGCATGCCACTGCTGGCCAACGACCCGCACCTGGATTTCACCGCGCCCTCGGTCTTCTATCTCGCGAGGCTGCAGCTGGCGGCGGGACCGGCGATCGGCGCGACCATCCCGGGGCTGCCGGTGATCCTTTCCGGGCGCAACGCCCGGCTCGCCTGGGGGCTTACCGCGGCCAATGCCGACGACCAGGACGTCTTCATCGAGAGGCTCAACCCGGAAAACCCGCGCGAGGTGCTGTCCGGGACCGGCCATGTCCCGCTGCGGATCCGGACGGAGATGGTGCAGGTCCGCGGCGGCGATCCGGTGCAGCTGGAGCTGCAATGGTCGCCGAACGGCCCGGTCATTCCCGGCCGCTACCACGATCTCGCCGCGGTCACGCCCGCGGGCCATGTCGCGGTGATCGCCAGGACCCTCTACGATCCGTCCGACACATCGATGACCGCGGTCCACCGGCTGATGCAGGCGGGATCGGCCGCGGAAGCGATCGGAGCGATGGAAGGCTTCGTCGCCCCGGCCCAGAACCTGATGCTGGCCGATGGCTCCGGCATCGCGCTGCAGCTGGTCGGGCGGGTGCCGAAGCGGCGGCCGGGCCATGCCACGCTGGGCCGGATGCCCGCGCCGGGCTGGGTGGAAGAGAACCGCTGGGACGGGATGCTGGACTATGCGCGCAACCCGCGCTTCGCCGATCCCGAAAGCGGCATTCTCGGCAACACCAACAACAAGACGGTCGACCGGCCGTTTCCGTGGCACATCTCCTTCGACTGGGGCGACACGCAGCGGATCCTGCGACTGCAGGACGTGATGGCCGCGCGGGGGCGGCACGACCTGGCGAGCTTCGCGGCGGCGCAGGGCGACGCAGTCAGCGTCCCGGCGCAGGTGCTGGTCCCGCTGCTCGCCCGGACGCTGGGACCGCTGGAGGGCCCGCAGGCCGAGGCGATGGCGCTGCTGTCGGCCTGGGACGGCGCGATGCTGCCGGACCGTCCCGAGCCGCTGATTTTCGCCGCCTGGATGCGGGCGTTCCAGCAGGCGCTGGCCGGGGACGAGCTCGGGGCTCTGGCCGGGGAATTCACACATGCGAATCCGGTCTTCCTGGAGCGCGTGCTGCGCGGCACCGGCGGCGCCGCGGCCTGGTGCGACGACATCTCGACGTCCCGGCCCGAGACCTGCGCCGATGCCGCCGCCGCGTCCCTTGGCCGGACGCTCGACGCGCTCGCACGCGACCCGGGCGGCCCGCTGGCGGAGATGCGCTGGGGCGGCGTCCACCTGGCGACCCATGACCATCCCGTCCTCGGCGGCCTGCCGCTGCTCGGCTGGGCCGTGAACCTGCGCCACGCCTCGGGCGGCGGCGACAACACCCTGCTGCGGGGACTGACCAGGGGCAGCGGCCCGGATCCGCTGCAGAACCGGCACGGCGCGGTCTATCGCGAGGCGATCGATCTCGGCGATCCGGAAAGCTCGGTCTTCGTGATCTCCACCGGCCAGTCCGGCCATCCTCTGTCGCGCCACTACCGCGATCTCTCCGCGCTCTGGCGCGAGGGCCGCTACCTGCCGATGGCGCTCGATCCCGGCAGCGGCGGGCCGGGAGCGGCCGTCACCCGGCTGCTGCCGCGGTAGCCTGCCTCAGGGCGGCGCCCCTCCGGACAGGGCGCGGCGGTCGCGGCGGGCTTCCTCGGCCAGCCAGGCCATGAAGGCGCGCGCCGCGGGGGAGACGGTCCGCTCCTCGGGCTGCACCATCCAGTAGCTGTCCGATGTCAGCACCGGCCCGCCCAGCGGCTCCACCAGCTCGCCGGAGGCCAGCTCCGCCTCGACATAGGAGCGCGGCACGACCGCCAGCCCCAGCCGGTTGCGCGCGGCCGCGATCAGCATGCCGCTCTGCGGGAACCGCGGCCCGCGGATCGCCCCGCGATGCGACAGGCCCGCGCCGCGCAGCCAAGTCAGCCACAGATCCGGGCGGCTGGCATTCTGCAGCGTCGGGAAGGTGTCGAAATCCAGCACGCCCCGCGGCGCCCCGCCCGGATAGACCCCCGGCGCCGCGACCACGGCCAGCTGCTCGCGGAACAGCTCCTGCGCGCGCGCCTTCGCCCAGGTGCCCCGCCCGCGCAGCACCGCCAGGTCGACGCGCATCTCGGAGAAATCCGGATCCTGGGTGGCGGCGTGCAGGTCGACCACCGTCTCGGGATGGCCGGCGAGAAAACCCGCCAGCCGCGGCGCGAGCCAGCGCGAGGCGAAGGTCGGGTGGACGCAGACCGTCAGCGCCTCGTCCAGCGCCGCGCCGCGCACGCAGTTCACCGAGGCGCGCTCCAGCCGGTCCAGCGCCTCGGTCACTTCCTCCAGATAGGCACGGGCGGGTTCGGTCAGGACCAGCCGGGAGCCCATGCGGTCGAACAGCCGCACGCCGAGCAGGGATTCCAGGCTGCCGATCTGGCGGCTGACGCCGCTCTGGGTGATCGCCAGATCCTCGGCGGCCTTGGTGAAGCTCATGTGGCGCGCGGCCGACTCGAAGGCCAGCAGGGCGGAATGGGAGGGAACGAAGCGGCGCATTGGCCCTTTCCGGCATGACAAAAACTCAGGACGCGCGGAGAATTTCAGGAGTTCGCCCGGAACGCCAGCTCTGGCAAGCTGAATCAGGGCGTCCGGTGCGCTGGCTGCCGAAAACACGTGCAAACAAGATCCACCGCCCCGCGGCGCGGCCGCCGCAGGGCACATGAGCCCCGCTCATGGCATCGGCGGCCGCACGGGACGGAAGGCAGGGAGACCCATGAAGGAGAGGAACACCAGGCATGTCGTGGTGATCGGGGGCGGCATCGTCGGCGTTGCGGTCTGCCGCGCGCTGCTGGCCGACGGACACCGGGTCACCCTCGTCGAGCCGGAGGCGCCCGGCGGCGCGCAGGCCGCGAGCTTCGGCAATGCCGCCTTCCTAAGCCCCGCCTCGATCGTGCCGATGTCGATGCCCGGGCTCTGGCGGCAGGTGCCGGGCTACCTTGCCGACCGCCGCGGCGCGCTGACCGTGCGCTGGCGCCACCTGCCGCGGCTGCTGCCCTGGCTGGCGAAGTTCCTCGCCGCGGGCCGGAGCCGCGCCAAGGTGGAGCGCACCGCCGCGGCACTTGCCGGGCTCCTGCGCGGCGCGCCGGACCGGCATGCCGCGATTGCCGCCGGGATCGGCGCGCCGGAGTTCATCCGCCGTACCGGGCTGCTCTACCTCTATGCCGACCGCGAGGCCCATGGCCGCGACGGGCTGGGCTGGGAATTGCGGAGGATGAACGGCGTCGAGATGGAAGAGCTCGGCCGCGCGGAGATCGAAGCGAGGGTGCCGGGGCTGGCGCCGCGCTACGGCTTCGGGGTGCTGCTTCCCGGCGGCGGCCACTGCACCGATCCGGGCGGCTATGTTGCCGCGATTGCGGCCTGGTGCGGAAACCGCGGGATGGCGCGGGCGGCCACCCGCGCCACCGGGTTCCGCCGCGAAGGCGGCCGGATCGCCGCGGTCGAGACCGCGGAGGGCGAGATCGCCTGCGACGCCGCCGTGCTGGCCGCGGGCATCCGCTCCGCCCGCCTTGCCGCCGCCTGCGGCGACCGCGTCCCTCTGGAGGCCGAGCGCGGCTACCATGTCGAGCTCTCCGGGCCGGTCCCGGAGCTGCCGGTTCCGGTGATGCCGCAGGACCTGAAGGCAGGGATCACCCGCACGGCAAGCGGCCTGCGGATCGCGGGCCAGGTGGAATTTGCCACCGCCGATGCCGCCCCCGACTGGGACCGGGCCGAGATCCTGCGCGAGGCGCTGGTCTCGTGCTTTGCCGGGCTGGAGACGGCGGCCGTGACCGAAACGCGCTGGCAGGGCAACCGGCCCTCCACCCCGGACGGGCTGCCGGTGATCGGCCCTGCCAGCGGCTGCGCGGGGGTCTTCTACGCCTTCGGCCACGGCCATATCGGCCTCTGCTCCGCCCCGGCGACAGCCGCGCTGGTCGCCGACCTGATCGCCGGGCGGGAGCCCGAGATCGCCGCGGCGCCATTCTCCGCCCGCCGCTTCGCCTGAAGCAGGCTCCGCTGCAACCTGGCCAAGGGAGAGCATCGATGCCCCGGCAAGCCCTGCCAATGGAGGCTGCCCCGGCCCGGCGCTCCGGCATGCCCATGGCAGGGCGGCGAGGCCCCGGGCACAGGCCCCCGCGGCCGCCTGAATCCAGCGCAGAAGCCGGATGCCCGGCACCCGTTCCGCGCGTTCCAGGCGAAGGGGCACCGGCAGGTGGCGATCGGCCTCCCGCTGGCGGACAGGACCCCGCCGCAGGGTGCGCCGGAGGCCCGGAGCGCCAAGCAGTCCAGTCTCCGCGCGCCGCAACTGCCGGGCCGGTTGCAAGGACCGGCCAGTTTGAAGCACCTTGGGATTGGCCGTCACCGCACGGATGGAACCGACGAGACCGTCCGGCATCGCACCGCAACCCGCGCGCCAGCCGCCGCGAGCCTGCACAGACCGAAGCTCTGCCGGCGGACCGCGTTGCCATCGTCACAGGGGACGCCCTTGGCCCTCCTCCGGCCTCTGCCAGCTGCCGCGGCGGCCCGTCCCGACGGGACATGGAAGGGACGGCGCAGAGCGTCGCGGCGACCTCCTGCGCCGGGAGTCCTGCCGAAAGCGGTTCCGGCATTCCCGCTCCGGCCAGGACGATTGCTGGCGCCGGTTGCCGCCAGCCGCGCGGCATCTGCGCCGGGGCAGTCGCGCGGCCGCCGGAATCCCGCCGCGACATCGCAGCATCCAGGGTCATTCCGGCCCTCTTCCGGCCGACGGAGTTGCAGCGCGGCCCATGCGGCGCCCGGCCTGCCGCCCGGACCTTCGCGCGGAACGCTTGCAGTATCCCCGCCGCGGGCGCGGCGATCGCGGCTCCAAGCGCAAGCAGGCGGCAGGCCGGAGCATCTATGGCCACAGCGCCATCCCGTAGCCATTGCGATGGCCGCTCCGCGGCCCGGATTCCGGCCAGATGTTTCTGCACCCGGCGCAGCACGGCATCGGAACCTGCGGCTGCTCGCTGCCCCGTCCGTCCGGCACGCAGGCGGTCGGGAGCGAGATCGTTGCCCGCACGGCCGGCCGCGGCCCGGAGGCAGGAGGCTTTCCGGCAACGCTGCGGCGAGGACCGCAGATCTTCCGCGCCATGGAACGGTTTTCGGCCCGATGGACCAGCGCGCCGACCGGCAAGCGTCGGCTGCGCGGCGCACGGGCGGTCCGCGGCCACATCGTTTCCGGCACGGCGGCCGGCCGGAACGCGTGCGGCCCCGCGCCGGGACCGGGAGGAGGCATGCCGCTGCCCTCCCGCCCGGCAAACCGGTGCCGCCCTCCAAGAAAGGAAGCGGCCTGCCCGGCGGAACGTGCAGGATGGCCATGGTGCCGCGCCCGCCCCCCTTGCAGCCGAAGGTCCGGGCCGCCTCCCGGCGGAGCACGTCTGCCATGACGGCCATGCCACCGTCCTGCAGCACTGTCCTGCTCGCCTGCGGCATGGTCCGCGGAACGCTCCGCGAGGCGCACGCCGCAGCCCGCGCGGCAGGAAACGCGGCTGCGGCAGTGCCTCCCGGAGCGCCATTCGGCATTTCGCCGGTCTTCCGCATGTCCTACGCTCCGGCCTGCGCGGCGGCCGCGTTCCCCATGTGCCGCGCCGCCGTCCGTACCAGTCCGAGCACGAGAGAGTGACCAATGAGCGACGCCGCCGCCCCGTTCCGCCAAGCCGCCATGCCCGCCGTCGCGGCGATGCAGGCCGGCATCATCCTGTGCCTCGTGGCGGGCGCGGCAACCGGGCGGGCCTGGCTCGGCGATGCCTCGGCGGGGCTGGCGCTGATCTGGATCGCGACCCAGTGGACGCTGCTGATCCCGATGGCGCGGCTCTTCGTGGCGCTGGCAGCCGCAGGGGTGGCAGCCGCCGCGGTGCTGCTGCCGGACGCGTTGCCCGGACTGTGGCGGGCGGTGGTCCAGGGCACGGGATTTGCCGCGCTGATGATGGTGCTGGGGTTCCTGCGCCAGCCGGTCAAGCGTGCCGCGCTGACCCGCGATGCCGCGGGCTACCTGCTCGGCCTGCCGCCCGGGCGCCGCTACGGCGCGGTGCTGTCCGGCGCGCAGGCGATGGCGCTGATGTTCAATGTCGGCATCATCCCGATGATCGGCGACCTGACCGAGCCCGCGGACGGCCGAGACGCGCGCGCGGACCCGGCGCGGCGCGCCATGGTGGCGGCGGCGATGCGCGGCGCGGCGCTGGTGACGATCTGGTCGCCCCTGTCGCTGGGCTTTGCCATCGTCACCACCGGCCTGCCCGCGCTGGAGCCGTTGCGGCTGATCGCCATCGCCTTCGGCTTCACCATGGCGATGCTGGCCGCGACGGCGCGCTGGCCGCTCCTGCCCGCCGAGGCCCGCCCCGGCCGGGATGCAGGCCCGGCAGGGCAGGGGCGTGCGGCCGCGCTGGCGCTGGTGCTGGCGGCCAGCGCAGGGCTCCTGGCCGCGACGATCCTGCTGCACCGCGCGACCGGACTCGGCTTCACCCTGACGGCGGTCACCGTGCTGCCGGTCTTCACCCTTGGCTGGCTGGCGCTGGAAGGGCCGCGCGGAAGCTTCGGCCGGAGGCTGGGCGAGGGGCTCGCCGCGCTCGGCGACCTGCGCTCGGAAAGCGCGCTCTTCATGGCAGCCAATGTCATCGGCGCCGCGCTTTCGGCGGCGATCCAGGCCAGCCCGCTCTGGCCGCTGCTGATGTCCGGCGGCTTCGCCTCTCTGCCGGTGCTGCTGGCGGCCTTCGCCTCGATTCCGCTGGCCGCCTCGCTCTACCTGCCCAACAGCATCTTCGTGGTGATGGCCGCGCAGGTGCTGGGGCCGACCGCTCTGGGGGAACACCATCCGACCGCGCTCGGCCTGGCGCTGTGCATCGGCTGGGCGGTGGCGATCTGCGTCAACCCGATCAGCGCGATGACCCTGATCACCGGGCGGCTCTGCGGCGTCTCCGCGGCGCGGGTCGCCCATCGCTGGAACCTGCGCTTCGCCCTGGCCGTGATGGCCTGCGGCGCGCTCCTGATCGCCGCCGTCTACCGGGCCGGCGGCTGACCCCCGTCCCCAGAGGAACCCGCCCATGTCCGACCTGTCCGCCTTCGGCCCCGACTTCCCCTTCGCCCATGACGGCTGGATCACCCATCCCGCCGGGCTGGGACAGGTGCCGCGCGACATGGCGGGCACGCCGGTTGCGGTGATCGGCGCGGGAGCCGCCGGGATCATCGCCGCCTACGAACTGATGAAACTGGGGCTGCGCCCGGTGATCCACGAGTCGGGAAAGTTCGGCGGGCGGCTGCGGTCCGAAACCTTCGAGGGTTCCGACGGCATCGTGGCCGAGCTGGGCGGCATGCGCTTCCCGGTCTCCTCCAAGGGGTTCTACCACTATCTCGGCCTGGCCGGCTGCGAGACCCGGCCCTTCCCGAACCCTCTGACCGCCGCGGCGGGCTCCACCGTCGTCGATCTGGAGGGCGAGACCCATTTCGCCCGCACGCTGTCCGACCTGCCGCCGCTCTATGCCGAAATCGCCGCCGCCTATGACGCCGCCCTGGCCGAGCAGGCGGCCTTCCCCGAGCTGCAGGCGGCGATCCGCGCCCGAGACGTCACCCGGATCAAGGCGATCTGGGATCCGCTTGTGAAGCTCTGGGACGAGCGGACCTTCTACGATTTCATCGCCGGGTCGCGCGCCTTCCAGAGCCTCGGTTTCCGCGCCCGCGAAGTGTTCGGACAGGTCGGTTTCGGCACCGGCGGCTGGGACAGCGATTTCCCGAACTCGATGCTGGAGATCCTGCGGGTGAACCTGCTCGGCCTCGATGACGAGCAGCGCTATGTGGTCGGCGGGGCGGAGCAGGTGCTGCACCGGCTCTGGCATGCGGCCCCGCCCTGCGCGCACTGGCCGGAGGGCACGACGCTGGCCTCGCTCAACGGCGGCGCGACGCGCAGCCGGGTCACCCGGCTGCACCGCGCGGGCGAGATGATCGCCGTGACCGACCAATGGGGCAACGAGCAAAGCTATGCCGCGGTGCTGGCCACCTGCCAGACGCACCTGCTGACCACGGCGATCGACACCGAGGAGGAGCTCTTCGGCCAGAAGCTGTGGATGGCGCTCGACCGGACGCGCTACATGCAGGCGGCCAAGACCTTCGTGATGGTGGACCGGCCGTTCTGGAAGGACATCGACCCGGCGACCGGTCGGCCGCTGCTGTCGATGACCCTGACCGACCGCCTGACGCGGGGGACCTATTTCTTCGACAACGGTCCGGACCGCCCGGGCGTGATCTGCCTGAGCTATTCCTGGATGACCGACGCGCTGAAGGTGCTGCCGCTGCCGGAAGAGAAGCGGGTCGAGCTGGCGCTCAAGGCGCTGGCCCGGATCTATCCCGGCGTCGACATCGCCTCGCATATCCGGGGCCGCCCGATCTGCGTCAGCTGGGAGGCGGATGCGGATTTCCTGGGCGCCTTCAAGGGCGCGCTGCCCGGGCACTACCGCTACAACCACCGCATCTACGGCCATTTCATGCAAGCGGACCTGCCCGCGGCGGAGCGCGGCCTGTTCCTGGCGGGCGACGGCGTCAGCTGGACCCCGGCCTGGGTGGAGGGCGCGGTGCAAACGGCGCTGAACGCGGTCTGGGGGATCATGGCGCATCTCGGCGGCGGCAGCCACGCGGAGAACCCGGGTCCCGGCGATCTCTGGGCGGATTGCGGCCCGGTGCAGCTGCCGGAGTGACCGGCCGGGCGGCGCGGCCCCTGCCGATCCGCGCTGCCTCCGGCACCGGCCCGGCATCGGCCGGGCCTGCCTCTTGATCCGGCATGGCTTGCCGGACAAGGAGCCCCTGCGGCCCGCCGGCACGGGACGCGCCTCGACCTCAGGAGGCTTTGCCTCGTCAAGGGACCGGACCGTCCTCGGAAACGGGGACCTGCCGCATGCACGGCCGAACGCGCCCCGAGGGACCCGGCAGGGCACATGGACATCACCGGCCGATGCAGATCTCCGGGACGCCGCGAAGACCGGGGGGGCGCCTGTGCAGGACAAGCCGGGGCAGGGGACGGGGCCCGGCATGGCAGCGAAGCGGATTGCGTCGGCCGCGCCGCCGCCCTAGGCAGCTTCCGTCCCGTGTCCCGTCCGGAGCGTCCTTCCGCATGTCCCGTCCCGCCCCCTTCATCGGCATCCTGAGCCTCGACACCGTGTTCCCGCGCATCCCGGGCGATGCGGGCAACCCGGAGAGCTACCACCTGCCGACCCGCGTCGCGCTGGTGGAGGGGGCCGATCCGACCCGCATCGTGCAGGACGGGCAGCCGGTGCCGGACCTTGTCGAAGGCTTCATCGCCGCGGCCCGGCAGCTGGAGGCCGAGGGCGCCTGCCTGATCACCTCCACCTGCGGCTTCCTGATGTCGGTGCAGGCCGAGATCGCGGCCTCGGTGCGCGTTCCCTGCCTGCTCTCCGGCCTCTGCCTGATCCCCCTGGTGCAGGCGATGACTGGCGGGCGGCCGGTCGCGGTGCTGACCGCCTCGGAGGCCGCGCTGGGACCCCGCATCCTCGCCGCCGCCGGAACGGATGCCGGAGCGGTGCGGATCGGCGGCATGTCGGAGAGCACGCTGTTCCGCGAGACCTTCCTGGCCCCGAAATCCGCGCAGCGCCGGGGGTTCGACCGCGGCGAGATGGAGGCGGCCGTGCTCGCCCGCGCCCGCCGGCTGATCGCGGAGCATCCCGGGGCGGGGGCGCTGGTCCTGGAATGCGGGAACCTGCCGCCCTATGCGGGTGCGCTGCGGCAGGCACTGCCTGTGCCGGTCTTCTCCATCCTCGACGGCGCACGGATGATGGCCCCGCCAGCCTGACGCGGCGCCGGTCCGGTCGGCCTTTCGGCAGCGCCCGAAGCAGATAGTCGGGATGGGCGCTGGAGATGCGGAGGCGACGGACGGCCAATGCCGGGTGGCACTCGGGAAGCGCATCCCGCCGGATCGGCGGATCCCGACCCCGCTACCGAATATCCGCGGCGGCATCGGCGCCTCGGCACGGCACCTGCACGGCAAATGCGAAATTCGTCCCGCGAGCCGGGCGCGAGGCGCGGATGCCAGGACCGCTCCGGAAATGGCGCAGCGACGGCCCGTCCCGCCATCGGCAGGGGAGAGGCCGTGCATCGCCTTTGCCCGGAAGTTGGCCCGCGCCCTCAGGGCGGCCGAGCCCCACGATCCGATCCAGGCGCGCGACGTGCCGGAACAGGACAGCTTTCCGGCGCCGCCCGGCCGCGTCAGCACCGAGCCCCGCGCAGGCTTCCAGAGACCACCGCGGGCACCGCCATCTGCCCCGGGACACCGCGGTGTCGGCACTCCCAAATCGATCCATGAGGTCGATTTGCGACCGCCTCGACGCCGAGCCGAGCAAGTGCTCCGGCTGCCGGACCCCGGTCGCGGCTTTCCGCGAAGTACTCGCCAAACCAATCTCAACCGGAGCCAGTGCCGCAACCGAGGTAGAACTCACCCGCGGTGCCAGCCGCCACGGAACGGGAAAAGACGCTGCGCAGCCGCATCCCCGCCAGGCAGCAGAAACGCCGCGAGGTCGGGCGTTCCGGCGCGGTTGGGGCCGGATGCGTTCCGGGACGCCCGCCGCATCCCGCCGACCTCCTTTGTCCGCCGCGCCAGACCGCCAGGGCGACGGCCTGCACGGCTTGCGACGGAAGCGCTTTCAAAGGGCGCAGCCTGCCTCTGCCGCATGCCTCGGCGGGGCAGGACTTGGCCTCCGCGGAACGGCTGGCGGGCGATCCCGGCCAGCCAATGGCTGCGGAGGGGCTGTGCCCATCCCGGGAAAGCGGGCCGCGTGCGCCCGGCCACCGGACCGGGCAGAACCGCGCGGCCGGGATCGACATCGCCCGTCCCGGGGTGCTGCTGGCGCCCAGCCCGATGCCCGCGCCGAGCGCGCCCACGAGCCGGAACGAGGGGCAGGAACCTGCAGACCGCCGGACGGATGAATGCCGCCGCTTCCGTCAGGTGGCACCATGCGGCACGGGACTTGCCCCGGCCCGATCCCGGAGCCCCCGTCGAGGACACCCGCCGCCTGCAACCGCCAGACCAGCTATGCGCGCCTCCGGACCCAACCCGGGACCGTCTCCACATCCGGGCCGTCCAGTGCGGCAACCGCAGCCCGGCCCGTCTGCCGGCCGGGATCGCGCATCTGGGGTTTCCGGAAACGGGGGGAGGCCACCGGGCACTGCCTGGGCAGGGCCTGCAGCGGCTTGGCCGCTATGGGCCGCGTCGGCCCGCTCCCGGGCGGGCCGTTGGACGGGAGGCAGCCGAACCGGCGCCGGCCGGCCGCCCGGAACCGGGCCTGCCGCCGCGATGGCGGGTTTCGGCCGCCTGCCGGAACGGCTAACGGTGCCGATGTCCCGGCCCAGCCAGCTGGACACCGCCCATGCGCTGACCGCGCCGCTGGCCGGAACGAACTGACCGCCGCGGCCGGGTCCGCGCGCGATGCCGAAGAGGAAGACAGGATCATGGCCGCCACGGTCTACACGAATGCACGCCTCGCCCTGCCCGGCGCGGAGAAACTCGGCGCGCCGGGCTCGGTGACGGTCGAGAACGGCCGCATCGCCCGGATCGGGGGCACGCCGCCCGAGGGCGCGGAGACCGTCGATCTGGGCGGGCTGACGCTGATGCCGGGGCTGATCGACTGCCATTTCCACGTCGTGGCGCATTCGCTGGATCTCTGGGACAACGCCACCGCGCCGGACTCGCTGGCGGCCTTCCGCGCCGGACGGGTGATGGAGGAGCTGCTGGACAAGGGCTTCACCACCGTGCGCGACCTGGGCGGCGCCGATATCGGCCTGGTGCGTGCGGTGGAGGAGGGATTCGTAGACGGGCCGGACCTGGTGATCTGCGGCAAGGGCCTGTCGATGACCGGCGGCCATACCGACCTGCGCGCCCGCACCGACATCCGCCCCGACGCAATGGGCTGGCGGCTGGGCAACATGGGCGTGCTGGTCGACGGCGTCGACGAAATCCGCCGCGCCTGCCGCAAGATGCTGAAGGAGGGCGCGCGCTTCATCAAGGTCATGGCCAATGGCGGCGTCTCCTCGCCCAACGACCCGATCGATTCGATCCAGTACTCCGCCGACGAGATCCGCGCCATGGTCGAGGAGGCGGAGAACGCGGGCAGCTACGTCTCGGCGCATGTCTACCATGACGCCGCCATCCGCCGCTGCGTCGAGCTGGGCGTGCATTCGCTTGAGCATTGCAACCTGATCACCCCCGAAACCGCGCGGATGGCGGCCGAGGCGGGCTGCATCGCGGTGCCGACGCTCGTCGCCTATGAGGGGCTGAAGCTCGAGGGCGCGGCGCTCGGCCTCGGCGCGGCGGAGCAGGCCAAGATCGACATCGTCCGCGACAAGGGCATCGAGTCGCTTGCGGTCATGCGCGGGGCCGGGCTGCCGATGGCCTATGGCACCGACCTGCTGGGCCAGCTGCGCAAGTATGGCGGCATGGAATTCGAGCTGCTCGCCAAGGTGCTGAGCCCGGCGGAGATCCTGCGCTCGGTCACCGAGACCGGGGCGAAGCTGTGCCGGATGGAGGGCGAGATCGGCGTGATCGCGCCGGGCGCGCGGGCGAACCTGATCGCGGTCGACGGCGACCCCTTCGCCGACATCGCGCTGCTCGGGAAGCCCGAGGCGCATCTGATGCTGGTCGTGAAGGACGGCCGGATCGCGCGCGACTACCGGACGGCCGCGTGACGGCTGCGCTTGCTCCGCCCGGCCCGCGGCATCGCCCGCCGCTGGCCCGGGCGCGGCGGCACGGGTCTTCGCGCTGACGGCAGCGCAGCCCGGGGCCTGCGACTGCGGCCTGACGGCCGTCCCGGCCCTCGGCCCCGCTTGCCGGCGTGTGGCGTGGCCGTTCGCGGGAACCGGCGGCTTCGCCGTGCGGAGCTTTCGACCTGCGTGGCCGGGGCCCTGCTCCCGCGCGGCGAACTCGGAGCGGCAGCCCCGGGCCTCCGGATATTCCGGCGTTCGCCCGCCGCCCGGCAGCCTCCGGGCCGCCCCTGCAAGCGGCCGCGGCGGCCATGGCGGCGCATGCCTTGCGGTGGCGGCCGCGGCAGTCCGGCCGTTCCGTCGCTGCAACCTCGCGCGGGGCGCCCTCTGCCCGGTTGCCCCCGTCGGCCGGATGGGTCAGGGTCGCCCCGCATCCTCTGAAGCAAGCGCGGCGCCGTCTCCATGTCGAAGAAAACCCTGAACCAGGCCAATCTGGAAAAGCTCGGAGCCGAGGCGCTCGCCGCGCTGGTGATGGAACTGGTCCAGGGAAGCGCCGCGCTCAAGCGCCGGGCGCGGATGGAGCTTGCCGCCGCGCAGGGGGCCGACGAGGTGGCCGCCGACATCCGCAAGCGCTTGGCCTCGCTGCGCCGCGCGACCTCCTGGGTCGACTGGCGCAAGCAGAAGGCGCTGGTCAAGGACCTGAACTGGCTGCTCGCCATGATCGGCGGCTCCGTCTCGCCGGAGGATCCCGACGCCTCCTTCGAGCTCCTGTGGTCCTTCCTGCAGCTCGCCCCCTCGATCCATGCCCGCACCGATGACAGCAACGGCGCGCTCGGCGAGGTCATGGGCAGCGCCGTGGAGATGATCGGCGCGCTGGCGCCGCAGATCTCGGCCGACCCCGAAACCCTGGCGGAGCGCATCCTCGACGCCGTGGCCGGGGCCGATTTCGGCGAGTTCGACGGCATCATCCCGGCGCTCTCCGAAGCGCTTGGACAGGCGGGGCTGGCCCATCTCAAGGCGATCGCCACCGAATGGCAGGCAGCGCCGCCGGAGCGCGCCGAGCTGGAGCGCTACCGCGGCTACGGGCTGTCCGCACCGGCGGAGACCGCGCGGCGCCATCGCAAGCTGGCCGGCTCGATCATCCTGGCCGATGTCGCCGATGCCCAGGGCGATGTCGATGCCTACATGGCGCGCTACACGCCGGAACAGCTGACCTACGGCACGATCGCACCGGATGTCGCCCGCCGCCTGCTGGAGGCCGGGCGCGCCGCGGAGGCGGAGCGGATCGTGGCCGCGGCGCGGGCGGCGGAAGACGGAAAGGGGCTGCAGCTGTTCCGCCACGAGCTGGACGAGGTCTACGAGGACTGCCTCGAGACGCTGGGCCGGACCGAGGAGCTGAAGGCGCATCTGCGCGAGTCATTCGCCGCCGGGCTGAATGCGCGCTGCCTGCGGAAATACCTGAAGCTGCTGCCCGATTTCGACGATATCGAGGCCGAGGAGGCCGCACTGGACCTGGCGGAGGCGCATCCGCATCTGGGCGGCGCGCTGCATTTCCTGGTGCGCTGGCCGGCCCATGACCGGGCCGCGCGGCTGGTGGTCGCGCGCGCCGCGGAGCTTGACGGCAATGCCTGGGACACCTGTTCGGCGGCGGCCGACGCGCTGGAGCCGAAGCATCCGCTGGCCGCAACCCTGCTGCGCCGCGCGATGATCGGCGACACGCTGGCGGGCGGCAAGTCGAAGCGCTACCGCCACGCCGCGCGCCACCTGGCCGACTGCGCCGCCGCGGCTGCGGCGGTCGGCGATTTCGGCGCCTTCCCCGATCACGCGGCCTATGTCGCCGGGCTCCGGCAGGACCATGGCCGGAAATACGGGTTCTGGCAGCTCGCTGAGGGCTGAGGGCGACCACTGACGTCCGGCCAACCGGCGCAAGGTTGCGCGGCAGCAGGATTTCTTGCCGTTGCGGCAAGTTCCGTAAACATTCGGTTAACCAGTTTGGAGGAATTTCGCATCCGGAGCAGATCGAACGGCCACGAGGAGATGCGCCATGACCCTCCGGAGAATCCTGGCGCTGTCGTTCCTCCTCGCCTGCGGCCTGCCGCTGCTCGTGTTCTGGCTCTGGCCCCACTCGACAGCTCTCGAGGCCGAGCTGGAGCGCGCCCGCGAACGGCACCTGGTTCTTGCCCAGGCGGCGGCCGAAACGCTTTCGGTCTACCAGGAAAACGTCACGGCGACCTTTGCCGCCATCGTGAGTTCGATCGACCGCGGCGCCGACCTGTCCTTCGCGGGCGACCTTCTGGAGTCGCAGGCCTTCTCGCATTTCTGCGTGATCGACGCGGAGACCGGGCAGCTGCTCCGCGGCTTCAGCCCGGCCGGCGTCAAGCTGCCGGACCGGGTGCCCCCGGAGCTTCTGGACGAACTGAAGCGGCGCATCGCCGAGGGCACTCCGCCGCTGTCCGAGGTCTGGATCGGGGCAGGCGGCGATCCGCAGTTCCTGCTGGCGCAGGCTCTGGGGGACAGGATCGTCTTTGCCAGCGTAAACGGCAGCTTCCTCAAGCGCATCGCCGACAAGATCGTCTTCGGCCAGGGCGGCCACATGGCGATCATCGACGCGGCCGGACGCATCATCGCCCATCCGAACCCGGCCTGGGTGCGGGAGGCCAGGGATCTCGGCCGGGTCGAGAGCATCCGGCAGCTCCTCGATGCGCGCACGCCCGGGATCCGGGTCTTCTTCTCGCCTGCGCTGAACGAAAATGTCGTGGCCGGCGTCGCCTCCGTGGGCGGCTCGGGCTGGCATGTGCTGGTGCCGCAGCCGGTCTCGGAGGTCCATGCCACGATCGTCGCCGGGCGCAAATCGGCCATCCTCGTCTTCTCGTCCGGCCTGGCGCTGTCCGCGCTGGTGGCGATCGCCGCCGCCGCCTTCATTTCGCGCCCGCTCAACGAGGTCGCGGCCGCCGCGGAGAAGATGGCGGCAGGCGAGGAGGGCATCGCCGTCGGCGAGATGTCCCGCTTCGCGCCCTCCGAGCTGCGCGCCCTCGGCGTGTCCTTCAACCGGATGGCCCGCCGGATCGAGCGCACGCTGGAACGGGTCACCAGCCTGGCCCGCCAGGACCCGCTGACCGGCCTGCTGAACAAGCGTTCCTTCGAGGAGGCCGCCAGGCGCTGGCTGGACACGGCGGGGCAGGGCGGCGAACTGAGCCTGCTGCTCTTCGATCTCGACAATCTCAAGACCATCAACGACGTCTACGGCCATGCCGCCGGCGACAGCGCCATCGAGGCGGTCGCCCGCGGCCTGCAGGCGGCGTTTCCGCCGCCCTGCCTGGTCTCGCGGGCCGGCGGGGACGAATTCCAGGTGCTCGGCCCGCGCGAGGAGCACTTCGCGCTGCGCCGCAAGCTGGCACCGCTCGTCTCGGGTCTCCCGGTGGAGATCGGCCCCGATGTCGCGGGCGTGCTCAAGGTCGCCTGCAGCATCGGCGTCGCCCATTCCGGACCCGGACCGGCCGCCGCGCTCGAGCAGCTCGTCAACCGCGCCGACGAGGCGATGTACCTGGCCAAGGAGCGCGCCTCCGGCCTGCAGGTCTACCAGTCGGCCATGCACGGACGCACGCAGCGGCGCCTCGGCCTCTCGGCCCTGCTCAAGCGGGATGTCGAGGAGGCGAAGGTCGGCGCGGTGTTCCAGCCGGTCTTCTGCGCCCGGACCGGCGCGCCGGTCGGCTTCGAGACCCTGGCGCGGTGGCAGGACAGCGGGTTCGTCGCCGTCCCCCCGCAGGAATTCCTCGGCCTCGCCCGCGACGCCAGCCTGCTGAACGAGCTCGACTGTTGCATCCGCCGGCAGGCCTGCGCGCTCGCCCGGGCGCTGCGCGACCAGGGCTCGCCGGTGCAGGTTTCGGTCAACGTGACCGCCCCGGCCCTGGCGCGCGCCGATTTCCTCGACCGCTTCCGCGCCGATCTGGACCAGGCGGGGCTGGGACCCCGCGACATCGCCGTCGAGGTGACAGAGACGATCTTCCACGACCGGCACGGGCTGGCGGTCGATACGCTCTCGCGGCTCGCCGGGACGGGCATCGCGATCCATCTCGACGATTTCGGCAAGGGGTTCTCGGCGCACGGGCTGCTGCCGCTGTGCAAGTTCGAAGGCATCAAGATCGACCTGCGCTTTGCCGGCGACCCGCTGGCCGATCCCAAGGCCGCCACGATCGTCGGCTCGCTCGCGCGGCTCGGCGCCGATCTCGGGCTGGCGGTGACCATGGAAGGGATCGAGACCGAACGGGAACGGCAATTCGCTCTGGGGCTCGGGGCACAGCGGCTGCAGGGGTTCCTGCACGCAAGACCGATGGGCCACGCCGCGGCCCTGGACCTGCTGCGCGACCCGAAACTCAGCGAGGCCGCGAGCATGTAGCGCCAGGGGCGCGTGCCGCGCCGGTCCCGGCAGGGTCAGATGGCGGCGGGAAGCTGCCGGGACTTGGCGGGGAGGCAGGGGACAGGTTCATCTCGGCGCCTGCCGTCCGGAAGCACTGCACCTCGCCCCCGGGGAACCGGGGGCCCGCAGGTGCCGCCCCGAAACTCCGGCCGGGACGCAGCCGGCCGCCAGAAGGCGCTGGATCGACCGGCTTCTCCTGCGATAGGGGAGGAGGGCAGGCGCGCCGCCGCGGCGCGGGGCCGGACCGGCCGGCCGCCCAATGGAAGGACAGGACACATGACCCAGGCGCTCTTCATCCAGATCCGCTGCCGCCCCGGCACCACCTACAAGGTGGCGGATGCGATCGCGCTCAAGGAACTGCATTCCGAGCTTTACTCGACCAGCGGCGAATACGATCTGCTGATGAAGCTCTACCCGCCGGAGGATGCCGATATCGGCAAGTTCATCAACGAGCAGATCCTCGGCATCGACGGCATCGAGCGCACCCATACCATCGTGACCTTCCGGCCCTGGTGATCCGCCGCGACCCCGGCATGGAAAAGGGGCGGCACGGAGCCGCCCCTTCCGGTTTCCGGCCTGGCCGGCGTCAGGCGAAGACAAGTTCGTCCGCGCCGTAGGCCATTCCGGTCAGCAGCCCGTCCATCTCGAAGGCGAAGCCGTTGACCGTCTCGGCGAGGTGGGCCGTTTCGTCGTCGAGGGTGGTTTCCTCGCTGACGACGAACTGGGCCGTGGCAACGACGGTGTCGTCGGTCAGGCCTGCAAGCCGCAGGTTCGCCGTGTCCGGGCCGAAATAGCTGGCCAGGATGCCGGCCACCAGCGGATCGGTCCCGACCTCCGCGTCGAAGGCGAAGTCCGTCGGCGTGGCCGAGACCGCCTTGCCGGTGTCGAAGGCCTGGACGGCAACGCCGCCCCAGTCGACCACGCCGCCGGCATCCGCGGCGTCGAGCGCCGCCCAGCCGACGATTTCGCGCATGTGCCGCCCGGTATAGGCCTCGGCCTCCTGGATGGCATAGCTGAAGCCGGTCTCGGTGACATTGCCCACCCGGGCGATGTCCCACTGAACGCCGTTGTCGGTCTGAACCTGCAGCATGATGACGGGCGCTTCCTCGAAGGCCGTGCCGAAGCTGACCCAGTGGAACTCGTCGGTCGCGCCGCCCTCGAACACTGTCGTGCCGACCTGCAGCAGGCTGCCGTCGCTGAGCGACCAGGCACCTTCCTCGAGGGTCAGCAGGGTCACGGTCTCGGGGTTGTGGATGCCGTCATAGCCGTCCGGCTCCTGGATGTAGAAGCTGGCCCCGGTCGAGGTGATCTCGGTGAACTCCACCGTCGCGGCCTGCTGGCCGTGCATGGTGGCCGGTGTCGCGAAGACGACCGGGTTGAGGAAGCTGCCCGCCCCCTCGAACGCCACCGTCTTGACATTGTGGTCCAGGCCGGTCACGCGCTGCACGGCGCCGATCTGGTCCTCGTTGAACGAGTAGGCCGTCTGGTATTCGACCAGAAGCTGCATGTCATAGAGCTTGGCCGCATCCTGCTGGTCGCCCTTGATGTAGATCGCGGTGTCGAGCCAGTCCTGCTCCAGGTTGACCCCGTTCGGCGTCACCGCCGAGAGGATCAGGCCGTCCGGCACGGCATCGCCGGCACCGTACATCCCGTTCACCATCGACCAGCCCGCATCGATGATGCCGTCGGCATCGACGTCCAGCGTCTCCGGCGCAATGGTCATCCAGCCTGCGCTGCTGGCCAGCGGCGAGTCGCCCGCCCAGTCGAGCAGGTTGATCGTCGTGGTGGTCAGGTCGCCGGTGTCATACTTGATGTTGTCGGACTGGAACGGCGGCTCGCTGTTCTCCTCGAGCGGGATTTCCAGCCCCGGCAGATCCTGGCCGAACTTGTTCGGGGTCAGGCGCCAGCGCGGCCCGGAGACAAGCGCATCCTCGTCGAAGCCCGCGGCAGCGGCATCCTCGGCGGTCCGGAAGCTCTCGTAGACATTCGCATAGGGATTGTCCGGATAGACGTCATAGGACCATTCGAAGGGTTCGCGGTCGATCGTGGTGTACCAGGCCGCTGTAAGCCCCTGCTCCATGTCGGCGGTCGAGAAGTCGAGATCCGCCGCCGCCGCCAGCGCGGCAAGCGACAGGTCGCGCAGCACGGTGCCGATCGCATTGCCCTCGGCATCCTCGTTGCGGTAGCCGACCAGCACGCCCGCCGGATCGTAGACGGCGGTGCCGCCGGCAGCCAGGTCGATATGGCCGCCGGCGTCGAGCACGAAGTAGCTCGGCAGCGCGGCGCCCGTGCCGTCATAGCTGTCGACCGGCGAGACCCAGAGCGTGTTCGCCGCGTCGTCCGGATCGGTCACCACGTAGTAGGAGGGCAGGCGTCCGGTGGCGGCCTCGTTCTCGAAATCCTCCGGCCGGATCTGGTCGTTGGGGTTGTTGGTGATGGTATGTGTCACCACCAGTTCGGCCTTCGTGATCACGTAGCCGCCGGAGCCGTCCTCCAGGCTGTCGGCCACGCCGTTGCCGTCCTCGTCGCGCGTCCAGTCCTCGGGCAGCGCGATGTCGACCTCCATGCGGATGTCGTTCGGGCGCTTCACGGCCTCGCCCCAGCGGTAGAGCAGCTTGCCGTCATCCTTGACGGTGACGGAATAGTCCTGCCCGTAGGCGATGTTGTAGGTGACGCTGGACTCGTTGGCCTCCAGCACGTCGGCGATGTCGGCATCGCCGCCATAGCCGTTCAGCACCTTGTCCTGCAGGTCGATTGTGCCGTCATTGCCCAGGTCGACCGCACCGACCAGGTGCTCTTCGGCGGTGCCGTCGCCGTCGGCGTCATACTGCACGGCGGCCTTGGTGATGCGGTAGGTGTCCATCACGCCGTCCCGGTCGAAGTCCAGGTCGGCCATCACCGCGTTCAGGCCGGGGTCTGTGCTGTCCATCGCGCCCTGCAGCGCGGTGACGACTTCCTTCAGGTAGAGCTCGTGCAGCGGCCCCATTTCGAAGACGCCCAGTTCGTTCGGCTTCAGGTCGAGCAGCTTGAGATCGTTGTCGAGCGGTCCGAGCGCGTCGGGATCGTCGGGATATGTCTGGTCGGAGAGCACGGAGACCATCGTCGCGTAGTGCTCGGTCGAGGCCTTCACGGTCACGCCGCCGAGGCCCATCGACCAGGTGCCGAGCGGCGCACCCGACAGGAACACGTCTGTCGGCGCGTTATGGACCGCCAGGCCGACCGTGTTGCCGTCGATGTCGTAGATGTTTCCGGCGTAGCCCTCGCCGAAATCGCCGTCGAGCTCCTTGGCTTCGGCGCCGATGAAGTCGCTGACGTAGAAGCCGAATTCGTTGTCGATTCCGTACAGGATGTCGCCGTCATGGTCGACGAACGGGACCACTGCCGATCCGGAGCTGTCGAGCATCGACATATAGTCAAGATACTGCAGCCCCGAAAATGTGGCGGTCAGGTCATTGACCGAAAATGTATGTAGTGCGGATGCATAGGTTGCCATTGTCCTATCCCCCCTCAAGCAATCAGCGCTCCGCAGCACGATTGCCGCGGGGAAATGCGCAGTCCGAGTAAACACATTTTAAAATCGCGATGCCATGACACGTATCAAATTATGCTAATTTGTAAATTTTCCTGCCGCCGCGGAAGGCCGGGCCGGGCCGCAGCCGGGGCTCCCCGCGCATCCGCGACCGGACGTGGCGACAGGGTCTCTGGACAGCGGCGGCCTGCCGGGGGACTCTGCGCGCAGGTCCCGCAGCCGCGCCGGGACCGACGCGATTCCCGAAAGAGGAGCCCGACATGCGCCTGACCCGCCGAACCTTCCTTGCCTCGACCGGAGCCGCCATAGCGCTGCATCCCTTCGCGCTGCGCGCCCAGTCGAACCAGGCGCATCTGCGGCTGATGGAAACCACCGACATCCATGTCCACGTGTTTCCCTACGACTATTACGCCGACAAGCCGGTGGACACGGTCGGGCTGGCGCGCACTGCGTCGCTGGTCGCCGAGGTCCGGGCCGAGGCCGCCAACGCGCTGCTCTTCGACAACGGCGATTTCCTTCAGGGCAACCCGATGGGCGACTACATCGCCTACGAACGCGGCATGGACGGCGGCAAGACCCATCCGGCGATCGATGCCTTCAACGCGCTGGGAATCGATGCCTCGACGCTGGGCAACCACGAGTTCAACTACGGGCTGCCCTTCCTGGAGGCGGCCTTGGCGGGCGCGGCCTGCCCGGTGGTCTCGGCCAATGTCGCCACCGCCCTGGGCGAGACCCCTGACAAGGACGAGACGCTGGTCCCGCCCTATGTCATCCTCGACCACCAGCTGACCGACGGGGCGGGCGAGACCCAGCCGATCCGCATCGGCGTGATCGGCTTCGTGCCGCCGCAGATCATGCAGTGGGACCGCGGCCATCTGGAAGGAAAGGTGCAGACCCGCGACATCGTCGAGGCGGCCGAGGCCTGGGTGCCGGTGATGAAGGCCGAAGGCGCCGAGATCGTCGTCGCGCTGTGCCATTCGGGCATCGGGCCGGCGCAGCACGAGCCGGGGATGGAGAACGCCGCCGTGCCGCTCGCGGCGGTGGAGGGGATCGACGTGATCTTCACCGGCCACAGCCACCTGGTCTTCCCGGGCGCGGATTTCGAGGGCTTCGAAGCGGTCGATGCCGCAGCCGGCACGATCCACGGCAAGCCCGCGGTGATGGCCGGGTTCTGGGGCTCGCACATGGGGCTGGTCGATCTGCTGCTCGAACGCGGCGAGGACGGATGGAGCATTGCCGAGGCACAGGCCGAGGCGCGGCCGATCTACCTGCGCGGCGAGGACCGCACCGTCACCCCCACGGTGGAGAGCGATCCGGCGATCCTCGAGGCGGTGGAGAATTCCCATGCCGCCACGCTCGACTACATCCGCCGCCCTGTCGGCAAGACCGATGCGCCGCTCTATTCCTATTTCGCGCTGGTCGCCGACGACCCCTCGGTCCAGATCGTGTCGAAGGCGCAGGAATGGTACATCGCGCAGATGATGCAGGGCACCGAATGGGAGGGCCTGCCGATCCTGTCGGCGGCGGCCCCGTTCAAGGCCGGCGGGCGCGGCGGCCCGGACTACTATACCAACGTGGCCGCGGGCGACATCGCCATCAAGGACGTGGCGGACCTGTACCTCTACCCGAACACGGTGCGGGCGGTGAAGGTCGACGGCGCCACGGTCAAGGAGTGGCTGGAGCGCAGCGCGGGCATGTTCAACCGGGTGATGCCGGGCTCGAAGGACGCGGCGCTGCTGAACCCGTCCTTCCCCAGCTACAATTTCGACGTGATCGACGGGGTCACCTACCGGATCGACCTCAGCCAGCCATCGAAATACGGCCCGAAGGGCGAGCTGGAGAACCCGGAGGCGAACCGCATCGCGGAGCTGTCCTTCAACGGCGCACCGATCGATCCGGCGCAGGACTTCATCGTCGCCACCAACAACTACCGTGCGGGCGGCGGCGGCAACTTCCCCGGCGCGATGCAGGAGAACGTGGTCTTCGAGGCGCCCGACACCAACCGCGACGTCATCGTGCGCTACATCGTGGAGCAGGGCACGGTTAGCCCCGAGGCCGACGGCAACTGGTCCTTCCTGCCGTTGAAGGACACGACCGTGGTCTTCGATACCGGCCCTGCGGGGCAGCAATTCGCGGACAAGGTCGAAGGCGTGAAGATCTCTCCCGTCGGCGCGGCCGAGGGCGGCTTCTACCGCTACCGCATCGCGCTCTGACCTGGCGCGGGCCCGGAACGAAAAAGGCCCCGGAGCGTGGCAGCGCTCCGGGGCCTTCCCGTTTCCGCGGGAGCGGATCTGCGTCAGTCGGCGATCGCGCCTTCCTCGTCGCCGCGCTCGTGCATCTTCGCCTTGACGCGGGCGCCGATGACCAGCGGCAGGACGAAGCCGACGATGGCGATGGCCCAGAGCGCGATGGCCAGCGGGCTGTCGACCAGGGTCCACCAGTTGCCGTCGTCGATGGTGATGGCGCGGCGCAAGTTGTTCTCCATCGCGTTGCCCAGCAGGGTTCCGAGGATGATCGGCACCAGCGGCACGTCGAACTTGCGCAGCAGCCAGCCGCCAACCCCGAAGGCCACCATGACATAGAGGTCGAAGGTCGAGCCCGAGATGCCGTAGATGCCGACGAAGCTGACCATGGCCACGATGGGCATCAGCACCTTCGGCGGGACCATCAGCACGCGGGTGAAGATGCCGACCATCGGGATGTTCATCGCCAGCAGCATGAAGTTGGCGATGAAGAGCGCCGCGATCAGGCCCCAGACCACGTCAGGGTTGTTGGCGAAAAGCAGCGGCCCGGGGGTGATGTTGAGGCTCAGCAGCACCGCAAGCAGCACCGCGGTCGTGCCCGAGCCGGGAACGCCGAGCGCCAGCATCGGCACCAGCGCGCCGCCTGCGGCGGCGTTGTTGCCCGCTTCCGGCGCTGCGACGCCGCGCGGATCGCCGGTCCCGAAGGTCTTGTTCTTGTCGACCAGCCGCTTCTCCATCGAGTAGCTGATGAAGGAACCGAGGCTTGCGCCCGCGCCCGGCAGAACGCCCGCGATGAAGCCCAGAACCGAGGTGCGCAGCATGGTGGGCGTGCAGGCCCTGAGCACCGACATCGGCGGGGTCAGGCGGCCGATCTCCAGCTTCTTGCCGGCCGCGTCCGAGCTGCCGTGGCGCTCCTCGAGGAAGATGAAGACTTCCGACAGGGCGAAGAGGCCGACGATGGCGACGAGGAAGTCGAGCCCGTCATAGAGATGCACCTCGCCGAAGGTGAAGCGGGGCACGCCGGTCTGGGTGTCGACGCCGATCATGGCGAGGCCGAGGCCCAGCATGGCGGCGAAGGCGGATTTCGCCTGGTTGGTCGAGCTCACGCCGCCCAGCGTCATGAAGGCCAGCGCGAAGAGCGCGAAATATTCCGCCGGTCCGAAGAGCAGCGCGATCTTCACCAGCTGCGGCGCCAGAAGGATCAGGCCCCAGGTGGCGATGAAGGCGCCGACGAAGGAGGCGATGCCCGAAAGGCTCAGCGCCTCGCCGGCCTTGCCCTTCTTGGCCATCGGATGGCCGTCGAGCACCGTCATCATCGCCGGTTCGTCGCCTGGAATGCCCAGCAGGATCGAGGAGATCCGGCCGCCGTACATCGCGCCGTAATAGACGCTGGTCAGCAGGATCAGCGACGGCGTGGGCCCGAGGCCCAGCGTGAAGGCCAGCGGGATCAGGATGGCGACGCCGTTCGACGGGCCGAGGCCCGGCAGCGCGCCCATGATCGTGCCGAGGAAGCAGCCCAGCAGCGCCAGGCCGATATTCTGGAAGGTCAGCGCGACGCCGAAGCCGTCGGCCAGATGGGAAAGCATGTCCATCGGGGTCTCCTCAGAAGCCGAGCGGGCCGCGCGCGAGCGACAGGCCGAGGACGAGGTGGAAGATCACGTAGATGCCGACCGAGGTGCCGATGCCGGTGGCGGCCGCGAGCAGCAGCGTGTTGCCCAGCCGCCAGGACAGGTAGGCAGCGGCAAGCGCGGTGGCGAAGACGAAGCCGATCACGGGCAGGAAATGCGCGTAGAGGAGCATCATGACCACCGCCGCGGCCAGTTCGGCCAGGCGCGGCAGGGCGGGCCAGTGCGGCTCGGCATCGGGCTTCAGCGCGATCACGGCGGAACTGATGCCGAGGATGGCGGCGATGATGAGGGGGAAGGCCTTCGGGCCCACGGCATCGGAAAGGAAGCTTTCCTCGATCTGCAGCGCTGCGAAGGCGAAGCCGATGGCCAGAAGGACGCCGAACACGCCGAAGATGCGATCACTCATGGGAGATCTCCTGTGCGACGGTTGGATGGAAAGCGGGGGGCGGCCGGGATGAAGCCGCCCCCCTGGGATCAAGCAAGCTAGGCTAGGGGAGGAGAGCGCTTACTTGATGATGCCGATCTCGCGGGAGATCGACTGGATCTGGGCGACGGAGTCGGAGACGAAGGCCTGGAAATCCGCGCCCTGCAGGTCGAGCGGCGCCAGGCCGTTGACTGCCATGGTCTCTTTCCACTGATCCGAGGCGTAGAGGTCGGCAATCATCTTGACCCAGCCGTCATAGGCCGCGTCGGACATGCCGCCCGGCGCGTAGAAGCCGCGCCAGTTGGCGCCGAGCGCATCGACGCCCTGCTCGCGCGCGGTCGGGAACTCGGCGAATTCTCCGTCCAGCCGCTCCGGCGCCAGCACCGCGATCACCCGGATGTCGCCCGAGTCGACGAAGCCCTTGGCTTCCGACAGGTCGCCGGTGAAGGCCTGGACCGACCCGGCCAGCAGCTGTGTCACCGCCTCGCCGCCGCCGTCGAAGGCCACGTATTTCACCTTGCGCACGTCCTCGATGCCATAGGCATTCGCGGCGATCAGGACCTTCAGGTGGTCCCAGCCGCCCACGGCCGAGCCGCCTGCGACGGAAACCGAGCGCGGGTCCTGCTTGATCATGTCCAGCAGCTCGGGCAGCGTCTGGACCTTGCTGTCCTTGGCAACCGCGATCACGCCGTAATCGGCGCCGATCGAGGCGAGCCAGCGCACCTGGTCGATGCTGTTGCCCGGATAGGCACCCTGCGCCAGGCGGGTTGCGGTGGCCGAGGAGGCGGCCACGATCAGGTCATTGTCGTCGCCGCGCTTGTTGACCACCTCGGCAAAGGCCACGCCGCCGCCGCCGCCGGCGAGGTTGACGACCTGCATGGTCTTGGAGATCAGGCCCAGATCCTGCAGCTCCTTGCCGACCTGGCGGCAGGTGAAGTCCCAGCCGCCGCCCGGGTTGGCGGGCGCGATGCACTCGGGGTTTTCCGGCGCGAAATCGTCGGCGATGGCGGGCAGGGCCGCAACGGTCCCGATCAGAAGGGCGGCCGCCGACAGGCGCAGTTTTTCGAGAGTCATGGTGTCCTCCTCCGAACTCTTTTCTCCGGGGCGGGGTCCTCTCCCCGCTCCCTCCCCGGTCCATGCGCTTTGCGGTTGCGCGACACCGGGGTATGCGGTCACTAGGGGATGAACCTGTCGTGAACCTGTCACGTGTGAAAAACCTGTTCAGTTCTGGAAAGGGAAACGGTCCGCCATGCGCGTGCTGATGGTCGAGGATGCCGCCGATCTGGCCGAGGCGGTCGCTGCGCAGCTGGGGCGCTCGGGCGTGGCCTGCGACCTGGCGCATTGCGTGGACGAGGCGGAGGACTTCCTTGCCGTGCAGTCCTATGACGCGATGGTGCTGGACGTGAACCTGCCCGACGGCACCGGTACGGAACTGCTGCGCGCGATGCGCGGGCGCGGCGACCGCACGCCGGTGCTGATGCTGACGGCGAACAGCGCGGTGGAGGACCGGGTCGGCGCGCTCGATCTCGGAGCCGACGACTACCTGGTGAAGCCGTTCGACCAGCGCGAGCTGGAGGCGCGGCTGCGCGCCATCGTCCGCCGCGAGGCGGAGCAGAAATCCGACGAGCTGGTGCTGGGGCCGCTGCGCTACTCGCCGGCCACGCTCGGAGCGGAACTCGACGGCCAGCGGCTGCAGCTGACCCGGCGCGAGGCGGTGCTGCTCGGCGTGCTGATGCGCCATCCGGGCCAGGTCCAGAGCAAGGAACGCCTCTACGGCCAGCTCTTCACCTTCGACGATGCCGATGTCGGGCTGAACGCGATCGAGCTCTACATCGCGCGGCTCCGCAAGCGGCTGGCCGGCTCCGCCGTCGCGATCGTCACCCAGCGGGGGCTCGGCTACCGGATCTGCCTCGATGGCTGAGCCGCAGAGCCTGCTGACGCGGGTCACGGGGGCGGTGCTGTCGCTGCTCCTGGTCGGCGGCATCCTGGTGGCGCTGGTCTCCTGGGCGAACGGGCGGGCGGCGGCGCGGACCGCCTATGACCGGCTGCTGCTGGGCGCGGCGAACGACATCGCGGAATCGATCTCGATCCAGGACGGGGTGCCGCTGACCGCGCTGCCGGTCTCGGCCTTCCAGCTGCTGGCGCAGGCGCCCGACGACCGGATTTCCTATGCCGTGCGCGGCCCTGGGCGCGAGCTGCTGACCGGGCAGGAGGACGCGCCGCGTCCGCGGCTGCGCAGCCGCGGGGTGGAGCCGGTCTTCTTCGATGCCGACATGCAGGGCGAGCCCGCGCGCTTCGTCGAGGTCACCCGCCGCTTCGCCGAGCGCGACTTTTCGGGCGGGGTGACCGTGACCGTCGGGCAGACCATGCGCGCGCGCAACGCTATGGCGATCGATCTCAGCCGCAGCGCGCTGCTGACCGTGGGCGCGGCCGGGCTGGCGCTGCTGCTGATCTCGGTCTTCGTGATCCGATCGGCCATGCGGCCGCTGGTGGCGATGGCCGGCGACCTCTCGGCGCGCGACCCGCATGACCTGACGCCGATGGAGCCGGCCGGCGTCCCGGCCGAAGTCGCGGTCGTGCTGGAGGCAATGAACCGCTTCATGGCGCGGCTCGACCGGCAGCTGGAGGCGATGCGCAGCCTGATTTCCGACACCGCGCACCAGCTCAGGACGCCGGTCGCGGCGATCCGGGCGCAGGCCGAGCTGGCGGTGGAGGAGGAAGACCCCGAGCGGCTGCGCGGCGCCACGGCAAAGCTCCTGGCGCGGACGCGCAGCCTCGGCGGGCTGCTCGACCAGATGCTGTCCCGCGCGCTGGTGATCCACCGCACCGAGGCGGTGGCGCGCGAGCCGGTCGACCTGCGCGACGTGGCGCTGGACGTGCTCGACAGCGCCGATCCCGAGCTGCTCTCTCCCGGCGCCGAGGTCGCGCTGCTGATCGGCGAGGCGCCGGTGACGGTTCTGGCCGATGCCTTCTCGCTGCAGGAGGCGGCGAAGAACCTGCTGGCCAATTCGCTGCGCCACGGCAAGCCGCCGGTGCGGATCGGCGTCGAGGCGGCGGACGGCGAGGCCCGGCTCTGGGTCGGCGATGCCGGGGAGGGTCCGCCCGGCGACCTCATGGACAGGCTGGGCGGCCGGTTCGAACGCGCCGCGGCCTCGGGCGGGCAGAGCGCCGGGCTGGGCCTGTCGATCGTCAAGGCAGTGGCCGGGGCCTTCGGCGGCCGGGTGGAGATGGCGCGCGGCGCGGACGGGTTCCGCGTAGCGCTGGTGCTGCCGCTAGCGGAGGCGGACGCATGATCCGGCTGGCGCTTCTCCTGGCCTGTCTGGCGCTGCCCCTGCGCGCGCAGGAGGCGGTGATGCAGGTCGGCAGCGGCGCGACCTGGATGCTGCTGCGCTCGACCACCGATGCGCGGATCTTCCGCCCGGTTCTGGAGGCCTTCCTTGCCGGGCATCCCGAGCTGTCGGTCCGCTACGAGCAATGGGGCTCGAACGCGCTCTATGCGCAGTCGAGCGCCGATTGCGCCGCGGGCCGGGCGGGAGCGGATGCGGTGTTCTCCTCCGCGGTGCAGCAGATGGTGGAGCTGGTCAACCGGGCCTGCGCCGCGACCCGGCGCTCGGCGCTCACCGCCGCCCTGCCGCCGTCGCTGCGCTGGCGCGACCAGCTCTGGGGGCTGACCCGCGAACCGGCGGTGACGATCTACAACCGCGATCTGGTGCCGCCCGCGGACGTGCCCCGCGACCGTTTCGCGCTCCTGGACCTGATGCGGCAGAAGCCCGACGCCTATCGCGGACGCATCGCCACCTATGACATCGAGGCCTCGGGGCTGGGCTATCTCTTCGCCTTCACCGACAGCCTGCAGGCGACCACCTACGGCGCGCTGCTCGAAGCCTTCGCGCGCACCGGCGGGGTGGCGACCTGCTGCTCGGCGGAGCTGATCCGCGACGTCTCCGCGGGCCGGTTCCTGATCGCCTACAACGTGCTCGGCTCCTACGTGGCGGCCGCGGCGCCGCGCAATGTCGGGGTGGTGCTGCCCGAGGACTACACGCTGTTCCTGTCGCGCGGCTACATGATCCCGGCCCATGCCGCCCATCCCGAGGCCGCCGCGGCCCTGCTCGATTTCCTGCTCTCGCCCGAGGGCCAGACTGCCCTGTCGCGGGCCGGGCTGATCCATGCCGCTGCCCCGGCCGAAAGCGGCCTGCAGCAGAGCGCGATGCGCCCTATCGCGCTGTCGCCGACGCTGCTCGTCGGGATCGACCGCCAGCGCCGCGCGCAGTTCGCGGCGCAGTGGCGCGATGCCTTCGGGCCGGGCGAAGGGCTGCCCTGACGGCCGTTTGCGCGCTGCGTCCCGAAAGGGCAGGTCCCGCACGGAAACTGGCGGACTGGCGGAATCGGAGGCAGTGTAGCGCGACAGCCACGGAGCGCGTTCTTGCAGAAGCCGACGTGAGGACGTGATGCTCCTTTTCCTTGGCCGAAGTCGGACCACGCCTTGGATCCCGGCGGTGCCGAAGGCGTCGAGGCGGTTCATGAATGAGCGGCCAGAGCCATCGGTCCGAGCGCAGCCGCGAATGATGCCGATGCGGAACCCGGCGGTCCGGCGGGCAGGGCACCTGGAGGCAATCCGGTCGCCGGAGGGTTTCAGGTCCCTCATCCTGGCCCCGATCCTGCTCCGGACATGGCAGCCGGACCAATGTTTCCGGAGTAAGCCGGAACCGTAGCGCCAGTGGCGCCGCGAAAGCCCAGTGAGCGCGGCCCACGCGCCGGGCCGCCCGCAGGATGTCGTTGCGGACCAGGGCTTCGGGGCAGTCCTCCTTCCGGAGGCGGTCGTTGCGGCGGACCGGAGCAAGGGCATGACTGCCGTCGCCAGCGGTGCTCGAACCGATGGCGCATCCGCTGGCAACTCCGGAGGAATGCCCGGGCGCCTCTAGCCGCCGCGCGCGAAGATCGCCGAGCGGCACCCGCGGGTGTCGAAGCCGCCGTTACCGGTGACAGTGCTGATTTCCCCGCCTGCCGGGATCCCGCCCAGCAGCCCGGTCAGCATGGGGCAGTCCTCCGCCCGGCTGGAGGTGAATTCCACCGCCCGGATGTCGCCTGTGTCGGTACCCATCGCCAGATGGACTCCGCGGCACTTGCGGTAGCGGTGCGTGCCGTGCTTCCCGGCCAGCCACTCTTTGACCGGGCTTTCGTGGCGCCATCAGGGCCACGGTCGCGTCTCATTCAGACGACGGCTAAGCATGGAGAAGTCGGCAAGCGGCCAGTCCAGCCCCGCCATTGCGAGGATGCTGGATTCCATGCCGCCGCGCCGTGGTCGCACGGACCGGTGGCGTTCCCATAGCCCGACCTGGCGGAGCGGCAGGCCGAAGAGGACCTTCGCCATCAGGCAAACCTGGATGGCATTCGCCGGGCAAGGTTCCGCCCGAACGGCCCTCAGAGCCTCCCCCGGAGGATTTCCCGCTGGCGCAGACCGGTCCGGACTCCCCGGACCGTCTGCCGATCCGCCTCATTGAGAGCAGACAGGCGGGCGCCGGGGCTTGCAGGCCTCCTGCGCGAGCCAGGCCATGTCCTTTTCCAGCCAGACAAGCAGCGAGCCGCGCCGCTTCCGCGCGGCATTGCAGGATTTCCGGACGGCAGTGCGGTGGCGGGCAGGCTCAGGATGCGTCAAGGCGGGGCCTTCACCGACCGGATTCACGACGTGAATCCGGAACGTCGGGGACTTCTGCAAAACATGCCGTACTGGAACGCCTGTGAGATCGCGGCTCCTTGCCGGTGCCAGGCAGCGGCAACGGCGGCAACCCGGACGCCGCGCCCGCGCTGACGGCTCAGGAGACCGCGCCAGACATCTCTGGCGTGGGTTCCGAAGCGGACCGGAGCCGAGATTCCGCCGCCGCGCCGGAACACTGGACTGCCGCGCCGCTCGGGCGGCTCGCGGACACAATGCAATATCGGCCCGATGAACCGCCATGGCGACGGCATCGCAACGGACGATGCCGAGGCAGCGAAGCGGTTCCTGCAGGCTGGCCGACGCGTCCCAGCCCGGCCCTGCACAGAACAGGACGGGGCAGGATCGCGTGGACATACGCCAACGGCACCACCGTCGTCCGCAACGTGCGGGAGGCCATCCGCTGGGGCGGAGCAGGCCAGCATGACTTCGCGCGGCACCCTGCCGGTCTACCGGACGAAGTTGGGATGCAGCTGCACGGACGGCAGGACCGGCGTGGCGCAGGATGTGCGCTGGCCGGCATGTCGTTCCGGCTTGCCGCCGGATGCTGGGGCAGGACCGGCAGAACTGCGGGGGCCCGCCCCGGCAGGTCGAGGCTGGCATCCATCAAGCAGAGATGCAGCGCGGCGGATTTCCGCGCTGCAAATGTCAGGTTCCGGCACTGCCGCAGGACAGCACCGGCGCCAAGTCAGAGCAGACCTTCGGCCTTCGCTTCTTCGGCCACTTGGTCGAGCGCGGCGCGCAGCCGGGCGAAGATCTGGGCGATGTCGTCCTCGGTGACGATCAGCGGCGGGCAGAGCGCCACCGTGTCGTAGACGTTGCGGCAGATCAGCCCGGCATTCTGCGCAGCCTTCGCGACGCGGGCGCAGAGCGCGCCGGACTTGCCGAAGGGCTGCTTCGTCGTCTTGTCGGCCAGTTCCAGCCCGCCGATCAGGCCCGTGCCGCGCACCTCGCCGACCAACGGATGATCCCCGAATTCGCGCAGGCCCGCCTGGAAGATGGGCTCCAGCCGTGCGGCGTTGCCCATCAGATCGCGCTCCTCGATGATCTTGAGGTTCTCCAGGCCCACGGCGCAGGCCACCGGATGGCCCGAGGCGGTGTAGCCGTGGCCGAAGGTGCCGAGCTTGGCGGTGTGATCCGCGATCGCGTTGTAGACCTTGTCGTTCACCATGATCGCGGCGAGCGGCATGTAGGACGAGGTCAGCTGCTTCGACGTCACCAGGATGTCGGGCATGAAGCCGTATTTCTGGCAGCCGAAGGGCGTGCCGAGACGGCCGAAACCGTTGATCACCTCGTCGGAGACCAGCAGGATGTCGTATTTCGCGCAGATCTCGGCGACGCCCGGCCAGTAGCCTTCCGGCGGCGTGATGACCCCGCCCGCGCCCATGCAGGGCTCGCCGATGAAGGCGGCGATGGTCTCGGGGCCCTCGGCAAGGATCGTGTCCTCCAGCTCCTTCAGCAGGCGCGCGGTGAACTCGGCCTCGGTCTCGCCGTCCAGCCCGAACTTCCAGAAATGCGGGCAGGTCATGTGGGTGACCGGGATCGCCGGCAGGTCGAAATCCTTGTGGTTCGCGGGCAGGCCGGTCAGCGAGCCGGAGGCGACGGTGATGCCGTGATAGGCCTTGTTGCGGGCGAGGAACTTCTTCTTCTCCGGCCGTCCCAGCGCGTTGTTCATGAACCACACCATCTTGATGACGGTGTCGTTGGCCTCGGAACCCGAGTTGGTGAAGAAGGCGCGGTTCAGCCCCTCGGGGGTCATCTCGGCCAGCTTCTCGGCCAGGCGGATGGCCGGCTCGTTCGCCTTGTGGGCGAAGGAGTGGTAATAGGGCAGGGCGTCCATCTGGGCGACGGCGGCGTCGCGCAGCCGCGGCTCGGAGAAGCCCACCGCGACGGACCAAAGCCCGGCCAGACCTTCGATATATTCCTTGCCCTCGCTGTCATAGACCCGGACGCCGTCGCCCTTGGTGATGATCAGCGGGCCCTGCTCTTCGTGCAGGCGGGCATTGGTGTAGGGGTGGATCGAATGGGCGATGTCCGAGGCGTGCAGCGAGTTCGGGATCTGGTTCATGGGAGACTCCAAGGAAAGCGGCGCAGGAGCGCGGTCGGCGCCCGGCGGAAACTGTCGACATCAGATCAATCAGATCGCCGGGGGCAAGTATAGGGCCAGCGGGCAGCGGCTGTGAGGCCAGAACCCGCCGGAAGGCTCAGCGGCCGAGCAGGCCGGACATCACGCTTTCCAGCGAGGTCGTCAGATCGGGCGAGAGATAGCCGCCCTCCTGCACCAGAACGGTGGGATAGCCCGCGGCGGCGATGCGGCGGCCGGCCTCGCGGAAGCCCTCCCAGGTGATCTTCATGCCGGCCAGCGGGTCGTTCTCATGCGCGTCGAGCCCGAGCGGCACGACCAGCGCGCCGGGGGCAAACTCCGCGATCCGCGCCAGGCCGCGGTCGATCGCCGCGAGCCAGACGGCATCGGTGGTGGTGCGGGGCAGGGGGAGGTTGAGGTTGAAGCCCGCGCCTTCGCCTTCGCCGGTTTCATGCGCGTAGCCGACGAAGAACGGATAGTAGGTCGCGGGATCGGCATGGACCGAGACGGTCAGCACATCGGCGCGGTGGTAGAACACGCCCTGCGTGCCGTTGCCGTGATGCACGTCGATGTCGAGCGTGGCCACCTTGGCGTGCTGCGTGCGCATCCGCTCCACCGCGATGGCGGCGACATTCATCAGGCAGTGGCCGGCGGCGGTATCTGCCGTCGAATGGTGCCCCGGCGGACGGGTCAGGGCATAGGCCATCTTTTCGCCCGCCAGCACGGCATCGGCCGCGGCAACGGCGCAATCGGCCGCCCGGCGCGTCGCTGTCCAGGACTCTGCCCCGATCGGCGCCGAGGTGTCGCCCATGTGCCAGCCCGCGCGGCCGACGATGCTGTCCTTGGGATAGGTGGACGCCGCCTTCTGCGCGAAGACGTTCGGCACGACCTCGGGGCCGCAATTCGGCAGCTTCTGCCATTCCTCCCAGGCGTGCTCGAGGAAATCCAGGAACTCGGGCGTGTGCACGGCCTCCAGCGCGGCGCGGGGCGCCGCCGCGGGGCTTTCCGTGGAAAGCCCGAGCTTTTCCAGACCCGCAAGCAGCAGCTTGGCACGCTCGGCCTGTTCGGCATTGTGCAGCAGCTTGCCGTGGGTCAGGCGGAATTGCGGATCATGCGCATCGGTTTCGGGCGCGTAGAAGCACTTCATGTCGGTCACTCTTCGAGAAGTCGGAATTGCTGGGTGACGAGGCGCCGGGCCTCGCCGATATGGTATTCGATGGCGCCCCGGGTGGCGGCCTCGTCGCGGGCGCGCAGGCTGTCGAGGATCGGCACATGGGTGTCGGCAATCCAGCGCGGGTCCCCGTAGAGCCGCCCGATCACCATGACGCAGAGCTCGGTCTCCTTTGCCAGCTGGTCGAAGATCGCCGAGAACCGCGGATTGCCCGAGGCGGCGATCATCAGCCGGTGGAACTCCATGTCCGCCTCCATCTGGGTCAGCATGTCGACCTCGGGGGTGGAGACCTCGCGCAGCCGCTCGATCTGCGCCGCCAGCCCGTCGATGGCCGCCTCGGGCGCCTCGCGCACGACACGCAGCGCGGCGGCGGTCTCGATCACGATCCTGAGCTCGTAGAGGTCGTCCAGCTCCTTTGCCGAAATCTTGCGCACGAAGAAGCCGCGGTTGGGCTGGTAGGCCACGAGGCCGGAGCTTTCCAGCAGCCGCGCCGCCTCACGCACCGGCGCGCGGCTGACGCCCAGATCGCGGGCGATCACCGATTCGGACAGGCGCGATCCGGGCTTCAGCTTGCCGCGGATGATCGCCTCGCCCAGCAAGTTCGCCACGCGGTCGACCAGCCCGTCACGTCCGAGCGGGGCGAAATGCGAAGGGGAATCGGGCTTTTCCATGGGTGATGGCTTTCCGGGCAAGTCTTCGAGAAGCTAACTGTCTTGATGTCGACTGTCGACAATTTCTTGACACAGATCAAGGACGAGTCTCTTTTCGGGGCGAGACAAAGGAGACGCCCGATGCCCGACGGCCATGCCAACCCGACTGCCGCCCTGCGCCGCGATCTTGCCGCCGCCTACCGGCTGATCGCGCTGATGGGGATGGATGACGGGATCTACACCCATATCTCCGCGCGCCTGCCGGACGGCCCCGACGGGCAGAAGCGGTTCCTGCTGAACCCCTACGGCCTGCGCTTCGACGAGGTGACCGCCGGGAACCTGGTGACGGTCGACGAGACCGGCGCGGTGATCGAGGACCCCTATGGCGCGGGCGTCAACGCGGCGGGCTTCACCATTCACTCGGCCGTGCACATGGCGCGCCATGACGCGCTCTGCGTGCTGCACACCCATACCGTGGCGGGCGTCGCGGTCAGCTCGGTGAAGGAGGGCCTGCTGTCCCTCAACCAGTGGTCGGCGCAATTCCACGGCCGGATCGCCTTCCACGACTACGAGGGCATCGCGCTGGATCTGGCCGAGCGCCAGCGCATCGTCGCCGACCTCGGCGACCGCGACGTGATGCTGCTGAGGAACCACGGCACGCTGCTGCTGGGCCGGTCCGTGGCCGAGGCGGTGAAATACGCGATCAACCTGGAGCGGTCCTGCAAGGCGCAGGTCGCGGCGCTGTCCATGGGGCTGACGCCGGTGGTGCTGCCCGATGCGGTGGCCGAGCATACCGCGCGCCAATATGCGCGGATGTACGACAAGATGGAGCTGGAAGGCGCGCCCGATCCGGAATGGACGGCGATCCTGCGCAAGGTCGACGCGGCCTGCCCCGGCTACGACGGATGACACGACCCCGGACGAACCGGGGCGGCAACTTCAGACAACAGGGAAACCCATGAAACATCTCAAGGCAACGACCTTCCTCATCGCAGCGGCCTTCGCGGGCCAGGCGCTCGCACAGGAGGCCGGCGGCCGCCTCGACATCGTGGTCCAGCCGGAACCGCCGGGGCTGATGCTGGGCCTCGTGCAGAACGGCCCCACCCAGCTGGTCGCGGGCGACATCTACGAGGGCCTGCTGCGCTACACCACCGACCTGGAGCCGGAGCCGGGCCTGGCCAAGTCGTGGGACATCTCCGAGGACGGGCTGACCTACACCTTCCACCTGAACGAAGGCGTGAAATGGCATGACGGCGAGCCCTTCACCTCCGCCGACGTGGTGTTCTCCGCGGATGTCTTCCTGCGCGAGACCCATGCGCGCCTGCGCGCCTCGCTGGCCTATGTCGACACGATCACCGCGCCGGACGACCTGACGGTGGTGTTCAAGCTGAAGGAGCCCTTCGGTCCCTTCATCTCGGTCTTCGAGGTCGGCACCATGCCGATGATCCCCAAGCACATCTACGAGGGCACCGACTACGCCACCAACGAGATGAACGCGACGCCGATCGGCACCGGCCCGTTCAAGTTCGACAAGTGGGAGAAGGGCAGCTTCATCCACCTGGTGAAGAACGAGGACTACTATGTCGACGGGCTGCCCCATCTCGACGAGGTCTACTACCGGGTGATCCCCGATGCGGCCTCGCGCGCGGTGGCCTTCGAGACCGGCGAGGTCGACGTGCTGCCCGGCGGCTCTGTGGAGAACTGGGACGTCGCGCGGCTGACCGAAATGGACGGGGTCTGCTCGACCGGCTCGGGCTGGGAATTCTTTGCGCCGCTGGCCTGGATGTGGCTGAACAACCGAGAGGGACCGACCTCGGACGTGCGCTTCCGCCAGGCGATCATGTACGCGATGGACCGCGAATTCGTCCGCGACGTGGTGTGGAACGGCTTCGGCAAGATCCCCACCGGCCCGGTCGCGTCGGTGACCAACTTCTACTCGGACGGCGTCACCCAGTACGACTACAACCCTGACAAGGCCAAGGCGCTTCTCGACGAGATGGGCTATGACGGCGAGACCGTCCGCCTGCTGCCGCTGCCCTATGGCGAGACCTGGCAACGCTGGGCCGAAGCCGTGCGCCAGAACCTCTCCGAGGTCGGCATCAACGTGGAGATCGACTCCACCGACGTGGCGGGCTGGAACGAGAAGACGTCCCAGTGGGACTACGACATGGCCTTCACCTATCTCTACCAGTACGGCGATCCGGCTCTGGGCGTGTCGCGCAACTACACGGCCGACCGGATCCAGAAGGGCAGCCCGTGGAACAACGTGGAAGGCTACGAGAACCCCGAGCTCGACGCCAAATGGGCCGCCGCCGCAGTGATGGCCGATCCCGAGGCGCGCCAGGACGCATATGACGAGATCCAGAAGGAGATCGTCGACGACGTGCCGGTGGCATGGCTGCTGGAGCTGGAATTCCCGACCATCTACCGCTGCAACGTCCATGACCTGGTGACCACGGGCATCGGCCTGAACGACGGCATCCGCAACGCCTGGATCGAACAGTAACCTGTCCGCCGGTCCCCGCGGGGACCGGCCACCGACCGGAGGCCCAGCATGGCCGTTCTCGCCCCCATTCTCGGGCGGCTGGCCAAGGCGCTGATCACGCTCCTTGCCATCGCCGTCCTGAATTTCTTTCTCATCCATGCCGCGCCGGGCGATCCGGCGGTGGTGCTGGCCGGCGAGGCCGGGGCCGCGGACGAGCAGATGATCGCGCAGCTGCGCGAGCGCTTCGGCCTAGACCAGTCGTTCCATGTCCAGCTCGGCAGCTATGTCTGGAACATCGTGCAGCTGGATTTCGGCTATTCCTTCCGCCAGGGCGCGCCTGTCCTGGACCTGATCCTGGAACGCCTGCCCGCCACGCTGATCCTGACGCTGACCGCCTTCGTCATCTCGCTGACGCTGGGCATCGCGCTCGGCGTCGCCGCCTCGGCACGGGTGGGCAAGGCGTCGGACAGCGTCCTGACCACGCTGGCGCTGCTGTTCTACGCGACGCCGCTCTACTGGGCGGCGCTGATGGCAGTGCTTGTCTTCTCGGTGGAGCTCGGCTGGCTGCCGGGCTTCGGCTATGAAACCGTGGGCGCCGGCTATTCCGGCCTCGCGCGGATCTGGGACGTGATCAAGCACCTGATCCTGCCCGCCTCGACGCTGGGCCTGTTCTTCATGGCGGTCTACATGCGGATGACGCGGGCCTCGATGCTGGAAGTGGCGCAGATGGATTTCGTCAAGACCGCGCGCGCCAAGGGCCTGTCGGGACCAGTGATCCGCCGCCGCCACATCCTGCGCAACGCGATCCTTCCCGTCGTGACGCTGGCCGGCCTGCAGGCCGGTCAGCTGGTCGGCGGTGCCGTGCTGACCGAGACGGTCTTTGCCTGGCCGGGCATCGGGCGGCTGATGTTCGAGAGCCTCGCCGCGCGCGACTACAACACCATTCTCGGCGTCTTCCTCGTCTCCGCCGCCATGGTCATCGTCTTCAACATCCTGACCGACCTCGTCTACCGGCTGGTCGATCCCCGCATCGGAGCCCGCGCATGATCCGCCGCTTCGCCTCCAACAAGGGCGCCGTGATCGGTGTCCTGATCCTGCTGATCGTCATCGGCCTCGCGCTGTCGGCGGACCTGCTGTTCCCGCGCGGCCCCTGGGCGATGGTGCAGCGGCCCTTCCTCGTGCCCTTCACGATGGACGGCTTTCCCTTGGGCACCGACACGCTGGGCCGCGACGTTGCCGCCGGCCTCGTCCATGGCGCGCGGGTCTCGCTGCTGGTGGGCCTCGTTTCCACCATCGTGGCGCTGGCCATCGGAGTGCCGCTCGGCGCGGTTGCGGGCTTCTACGGCGGCTGGGCGGACGAGGGCGCCATGCGCTTCACCGAGTTCTTCCAGACCATCCCGAATTTCGCTCTGGCCATCGTGCTGGTGGCGATCCTGGAGCCGACGCTGACCTCGATCACCTCGGCCATCGCCATCGTCTCCTGGCCGCCCGTGGCGCGGCTGGTGCGCGCCGAGGTCATGGCCGTGAAGCGCCGGGAATATGTCGACGCCGCGCGGTTGGCAGGGCTGTCGAATTTCCGCATCCTGACCGGCGAGGTGCTGCCCAACACCGTCTCGCCGATCATCGTCATGGCCTCGCTCATGGTGGCGACCGCGATCCTGCTGGAAAGCTCGCTGAGCTTTCTCGGCCTCGGCGATCCGAACGCGATGAGCTGGGGCTACATGATCGGCGCGGCGCGCACGGTGATCCGTTCGGCCTGGTGGCTGTCGTTCTTCCCGGGCGTCGCAATCCTCGTCACCGTATTGGCGCTGAACCTGATCGGCGAGGGGCTGAACGACGCGCTGAACCCGCATCTCAGCCGGAAGGGAACCGCATGAGGACCGTGCTTTCGATCGAGGAGCTGTCCATCGCCCTGCCGAAGGGCGCCGACCGGCCGCATGCCGTCGCAGGCATCTCCATGAAGATCGCCGAGGGCGAGATCCTCTGCGTCGTCGGCGAATCCGGCTCGGGCAAGTCGATGACCGCGAACGCCCTGATGGGACTGCTGCCGCCGGGCGTCACCGTCGACGGCGGCCGCGCGGTCTTCGACGGGCAGGACGTGCTGTCCCTGCCCGAGACGGAGCGCCAGAAGCTCCGCGGCTCGCGCATCGCGATGATCTTCCAGGAGCCGATGACCGCGCTCAACCCGCTGATGCGGATCGGCGAGCAGATCTCCGAGGTCTTCGCCGCGCACGGCATGTACACCCAGACCGAGCGCGAAAAGCGCGCGCTGTCGCTGGTGACCGAGGTCGGCCTGCCCGATCCGGCCAAGATCATGCGCGCCTATCCGTTCCAGCTTTCGGGGGGACAGCGACAGCGGGCGATGATCGCCATGGCGCTGGCCTTGGAGCCGGAGCTCTTGATCGCCGACGAGCCGACGACGGCGCTCGACGTGACCACGCAGGCGCAGATTCTCGATCTGATCCTCGACCTGCGGACGCGCCGCGGCATGGGCGTGATGTTCATCACCCATGACTTCGGCGTGGTGGCGGAGATCGCCGACAAGGTGATCGTCATGGAGAAGGGCATCGCGGTGGAGCAGGGCACCGCCGCCGAGGTCCTGGAAAATCCGCAGCATCCCTATACCCGCCGCCTGCTTGACGCGATCCCGACCGGGCGCCTGCCCGAAGCGCGCGCGCTGGAACCCGCGCCGGTGTTGGAGATCAAGGGGCTGCGCAAGGTCTACCGCACTGGCGGCGGGCTCTTCCGCGAGGCGCGCGAGGTGCGCGCGGTCGACGATGTCAGCCTGAGCATCCGCCGTGGCGAAGTGCTGGGACTGGTGGGCGAAAGCGGCTCGGGCAAGTCGACGCTGGGGCGCACCGTCGTCCGGCTGGTCACGCCCGATGCCGGGCAGGTGCTGGTCGGCGGCACCGATCTGGCAGCCCTGTCGGAGGAAGAGCTGCGCCGGTCCCGCAACAAGGTGCAGATGGTCTTCCAGGACCCCTATGCCTCGCTGAACCCGCGCCACCGCATCCTGCGCGCGCTGACCGCCGGACCCGTCGCCATGGGCAAGCCGAAGCCGGACGCCGAGGCGAAGGCGCGCGAGCTGCTGGAGATCGTCGGACTGGGCGCGGAGACCGCCGACCGCTTCCCGCACGAATTTTCCGGCGGCCAGCGCCAGCGCATCGGCATCGCACGGGCGCTGGCCATGGAGCCCGAACTGATCGTCGCGGACGAGGCGGTCTCGGCGCTCGACGTCTCGATCCAGGCGCAGGTGCTGGATCTGCTGCGCGACCTTCGGTCGCGTCTGGGGCTGTCGATCCTCTTCATCACCCATGACCTGCGCGTTGCGGCACAGCTCTGCGACCGCATCGCGGTGATGCAGAAGGGACGGCTGGTGGAGATCGGCGCCGTCCATGACATCTTCCTTGCGCCGCGCGAGGGCTATACCCGGGACCTGCTGGCCGCCGTGCCCGGCGCCGACTGGGCGGCAGAGAACAGGACAAGAGGGTTTGCATGATTGGTGTGGTAAACAGTCTGGGCTTCGACATTCTCGATTTCCACGGGGACGCCTTCGCGGTGCATGCGCCGGAGCTGACGCTCCTGCGCCCCGAAGAGGTCGCCGACCCGGCCGCGGTCGAGTTTGTGATCACCTTCCGCCCGCCGGATGACTGCTTCGCGCCCTATCCGAACCTGAAGGCGGCGATCTCCTCCGCCGCCGGCGTCGACGGCATCCTCGCCTGTCCCTCGCTGCCTGCGGGCGTCCCCGTGCTGCGGGTCGAGGACCCAGACCAGGCGCGGCAGATGGCGGGCTTTGCCGTCTTCCACGTGCTCTGGCACCACCGCCGGATGGACCTGCACCTGGAGGACCAGGCCGCCGAGCGCTGGAACCGCCCGGCCCATGGCCGCAGCCCGGAGAACCGCCGCGTCGGCATCATGGGCTACGGCAACATGGGCCGCGCGATCGCCAAGGCGCTGGCCGGTCTGGGCTATCCGGTCGCGGTGCTGGCGCGCCGCCCCGTCGAGGCCGAACCGGGCGTCGAGATCATGCTCGACCGCGATGCCTTCCTGGCGCGCACCGACATCCTGATCAACGTGCTGCCACTGACCGAAGAGACCCGCGGCTGCATCGATGCCGGGCTGCTGGGCAAGCTCCCCGGGGGCGCGGCGCTGGTCCAGATTGGCCGCGGCGAGCAGCTGGACGAGGCAGCCCTGCTGGCAGCGCTCGACAGCGGCCATCTGGCGGGGGCGTCGCTCGATGTGTTCGCGGTGGAGCCGCTGCCCGCGGGCCATCCGTTCTGGCACCATCCGCGGGTGCTGGTGACCCCGCACACGGCCAGCGCGCCGGAATCGAAGAACGTCGCCCTGTGCGTCAGCCGCAGCCTGGCGTCGCTCGGCAGCAGCCTGAAGGACACAGCATGACCGAGCCCAACGCGCTTTCCGCCCGCGAGATTGCCGCTGCCGTGGGCAGCGGCCGGCTCAAGGCCGAAGCCGTCACCGCTGCGACGCTGGACCGGATCGCCTCGCTCAATCCGGCGATCAATGCCATCGTGCAGGATTGCAGCGAGGAGGCGCTGCGCGATGCTGCCGCGCTGGACGCGCGGATCGCGGCCGGGCAGGGCGGCGGGCTGCTGGCGGGCGTGCCGGTCACGATCAAGGTGATCTCCGACCAGAAGGGCCATGCCACCACCAACGGGCTGAAGATGGCCGCCGATCTGGTCGCCGTCCGCGACGCGCCCTTCCTGCGCAACATGCGCGGCGAGGGGGCGCTGGTGGTCGGGCGCACCAACACCCCGGCGTTTTCCTACCGCTGGTTCACCTCCAACCTGTTGCACGGGCAGACCCTGAACCCGGTGAACCATGCGCTGACCCCGGGCGGCTCTTCCGGCGGGGCGGGCGCCGCGGTGGCGGCGGGGCTCGGCCATATCGGCCATGGCACGGACATTGCCGGCTCGATCCGATACCCGGCCTATGCCTGCGGCGTCCACGGCCTGCGTCCGACGGTGGGCCGGGTGCCACAGTTCAACGCCACCGGCGCCGAACGCGCGGCAGGCGCGCAGCTGATGGCGGTCTCAGGCCCGATCGCGCGGCGCATCGACGACCTCCGGCTCGCGCTGGAAGCGATGTCGGGCTACGATCCGGAAGATCCCTGGAGCGTGCCCGCGCCCCTGAAGGGGCCCGACGTGCCGCGCCGCGTGGCACTGGTCGCGCGCCCCGACGGAATGGCGGTCGATCCGCGGATCCTCTCCGATCTCGACCGCGCCGCTGCGATCTTCCGCGCGGCGGGCTGGACGGTGGAATCGCCCGAAGCGCCGCCGCTGGCGGAAGCCGTGGATCTGCAGACGGATCTGTGGCTCTGCGACGGACATGGCGCGATGCTGGCGGCGGCCGAGAAGGAAGGCGACCCCGGCGCGCTGACGGTGCTCGGCCGCTTCACGGAACGCGCGAAATCGCTGGATGCCGCGCGCTACGGCGAGATTCTGCGCCGCCGCGCCACGCTGGTGCGCGCCTGGCGCCGCTTCCTCGACGACTGGCCGGTAGTGCTGATGCCGGTCTCGGGAGAACTGCCCTTCAAGGCGGAAGAGGACCTTGCGGGCCCGGAGGCGCTGGAGCGGATATGGACCGCGCAGATGCCGCAGATCGCCCTTCCGGTGCTCGGCGTTCCCGGGCTGGCAGTGTCGAGCGGCGTCGAGGACGGCATCCCCTCGGGCGTCCAGATCGTGTCGGCCCCCTGGCGCGAGGACGTGGCGCTGGCGGCGGGCGAAGTCCTGGAAGCGGCGTTCTCGCCGGTGTCCCCGTCGTAGCCGCGGCTCAGGGTCTCCGCCCGGTCGTTCCGGCGGCGGCCCGAGGATCCCGGATCGCGCCGGTCGGCATCCCGTGTCTTCCGGCCGGTGGACTCCAGCTTGGGCGCGGTCCCGGATCAGTCCCGGATTGGCGCAGCTTCGAAACTGTAGGACACGGGACCTTGGAGCGGGTCGGCCGGGCCGGCAACCGCCGCCGTCCGAAGCCGCTCGGGAACTTTCCGCCAGCCGAGGCCAGGGAAAACGCAGCGCCGCACCCGGCCCCGAAACCATGGCATGGCACGTGCCGCAAGCCAGCCCCCTGCGGACCCGGAGCGGTTCATTCGGGACTGGCTGCGCGAAATGCCCGTCCTGCATGATCAGCACCGCTCCTGCGGGAAGGCTGAGTTCTACCTCGGTTGCGGTACGGATTGGCCTGGCGAGTTCCTCGCGGACAGCCCCGGCCGGGGTCCGGCAGCCGGGGCATTTCCGCGGCGCTGCGCCGGTGCGGCCGCAAGACGGTCGATGACGGCCGCCTGCAGCTTGGGGTCCCGCAGCAGCTTCGTGCAGCGCGGCGTCAATCGGCGGCAAACCCATGGGCAATCGGGCGGCAGCATCCGTTCGGCCCGGGCTCGTCCCCGAAGCGGTTCCGCTTGGGTTCTCGGCAGATCTTGGAGCGGTGGCAGCCGGCCTGCTGCGCGATCCCGGCCACGCGCACGCCCTGGCCGGAAAGCTTCCGGACGGTTCGCCGCTCCCTGAGGTCGAGCTCGACATCCGCCATCGCACGATCTCCTGTTTTCGCGCGGAATGGCGGAGAGACCGCCAGCCGGAATGGAAGCTGCCCATGTGAGCGCTACCCGAAGTGCGACTCCTTCCGTCCAGGGTAGGTTGCCGTCCCATCTCTTCGATCATCTTTTCGCGGAAGACCTCGGCCGGTGTCTTCCTGCCGAGGCATTTCCGGGGCATTGCGTTCAGGCGGTCAGTGATCATCTTCAAATCATGATCGCTGTGTGCCGTGATGTCGCGTGTTCCCGGCAGCCGTCTTCTCGCGCGCCGGTTGGCGTTCTCGACCGTTCCCTTCTGCCAGGCATTGCCCGGCCGGACATTGCGCGGCAATGGCCCGAGAGGGGCGAGGACAGATCGCAGAACCACGTCTGCATGCCGGTCCCGGCCTGGAGGTGGGGCCAGCTTGCGAACTCGGCTCCGCGGTCGAAGGCGATCGACTTGCGCGCCAGGCGGGGCTGGCCGCGGACGGCCTTCACGATCTTTCCCGTGACCGGCTCCGTGCGCCTGTCCGGGGTCTTCGGGAGCACGGTGAACCGGCTGACCCTCTCGACCAGGGAAGTGACGTTCGGTTGGCCAAGCTTCTGCCGCAGCAGCATCAGATCATTCGGGACCGGCCCCGGGAACGGTGGCGGCCCGGCTCCTCATTCCCAGTGGCCGAACTGGCGCCGCTGCGCCACGTCGTCCGGACGGAACAGGATGCCCACATCGCTGCCGATCCTGCGCGCCCGGCGCTTCCCGTGCAGCGGCAGGGCCTGCGGGACTTGCGGCGCTCGGGCAGGTGCCACCAGAGCTCCTGCGCCATGCCTTCCTTCGAGCAGATGCAGCGATAAATCGTTTCCCGGCAGACGCGCAGCTCCGCGCCCTGATGGATCAACCGGTTGCCGATCTGCCCGGGCGTCCACCCGAGCTCAGCCCGGGCCAAAGTGCTGTTGCAGAGGTCCGGGTGCCGGATCAGCTTGCGCTGCACCGTCCGGCGCTTCCGGGTCTGCAGCTGTGCGGCATGCCCGAAGCCGCCGGCATGTTTCTCCGGCAGCGCGTCATCGGCCCGGAAGTTGCGCTTGATCTCCCGGAAGATGGCCGGTTTGTGCCGCTTGAGGACGCGTGCCATCTCCCTGACGGGGCCTTGGCGCGCCACCAGTTCCCGATTTTGCAGCGCTCTTGCAGCGACAGTTGCATGCAGGCCGTTCCCATGCCGGTTCTCCCCATAAGATAACTCATTGGTTTCCAATGGGAGTGGAACTTCAAGGAAGCGCGCACCCAGCTTCATCCGGAGCTGCGATAGGCCGGGTTATGGCAATCGGATGGCTCTTGCCGAAGTATTTTGGGCTGCATTGAGATTGATTGCGGAACTGCTGGCATGTGTTTCGAAGTTTGCGCCTTCCCAGGTGATGCGTTGCGGAGCCCACGCAGGGTTTCCGGTCCTCTGCTTGGGCGGCGCCTGCCATCGCCGGGACCGGGAAGATCAGGACGGATAGCCCTGTTTCGGGTTCCCAACGGCAATCCAGCGTGGCGTTGTCGCGCAAATGCGGGAGTTTCACGTCGTGAATCCAGCGCGGCAGCGGGACTGAATGAGCGGGCCCGCGCAGACCGCGTGCAGAACCGCCAATTGGCGCAGCTGCAATCAAGCGCTGAGGCAGCGAGGGTCGCGGACCGCATGGTTCGATCCCCCGATGAAATGGCAGGCCGGAGCATCGGGCCGTCGCGGCCGCCAGCAGGCGTACAGCGACGCCCGGACGGCACCGCTTCCCACTGCATCGAGGGAACGAACCAGACACTCAGCGAGCCGCGCCGCCTCAGCGCCTCGCTCGCCATTGCGCTTGGACCGGTGGCGCGCAACGGCTCGCTAGCTTTTCCAGTTGGTCGTCTTGTACGCCGTCTTCGGACGCCATCGAACTTGCCGGGCTCGCACACAGCAATGCACTCCGGGAGTCGCCAGCGGTGCCCGGACCGATGGCGCATCCACCCGCAGTCCTCCATGCCAGCCAGTCAGGGCGCAACCCGCTGGAAAACGCCAACCATCCAGCTGGGCGGCAGCTTCGGCTTCGACGCCGCAGACCTGGACGACGGACTTGGCGAGATCGGCGCTGACCGTGGCAATCTCCGTCGTGAATGACGGCCCCCGGCGGCGGCTTTGACAGCAGCCATTATGGAACGTCGCCATGCCGGTAGCTGGCGCCATCCACTCCGTCAACGGCGCATCAATGCCGTGCTTGGCTCCAACTCCGGGACTTGGCGGCAGCAACGCGCACGGAATGGAGCCAGCTCCCGATCAAAACTTGAGGCGCCATCCTGCTTTGGATACGGCCGAAAGCCCTCCCCGCGGGCCGCAAGGGCACCGCAGGGAGAACCGGCTGTCAGCGGGCGAACTTCTTGTACTTGATCCGCTTGGGTTCCACGGCATCCGGGCCGAGGCGGCGCTTCTTGTCCTCCTCGTAATCCTCGAAATTGCCCTCGAACCACTCGACATGGGCCTCGCCCTCGAAAGCCAGGATATGCGTGCAGATCCGGTCGAGGAAGAAACGGTCGTGCGAAATCACCACGGCGCAGCCAGCGAAATCGACCAGGGCGTCTTCGAGCGCGCGCAGCGTCTCGACGTCGAGGTCGTTGGTCGGTTCGTCGAGCAGCAACACGTTGCCGCCCGAGCGCAGCAGCTTCGCCATGTGCACCCGGTTGCGCTCGCCGCCCGAGAGCAGGCCGACCTTCTTCTGCTGGTCCCCGCCCTTGAAGTTGAAGGCCGAGCAATAGGCGCGCGAGTTCATCTCGGCATCGCCGAGCTTGATCACCTCGTTGCCTTCCGAGATCTCTTCCCAGACCGTCTTGTTCGGGTCGAGCGCGTCGCGCGACTGGTCGACATAGCTCAGATCGACGGTCTCGCCGTATTCGATCGTGCCTTCGTCCGGCTTTTCCTGGCCGGTCAGCATGCGGAACAGGGTCGATTTGCCCGCGCCGTTCGGACCGATCACGCCGACGATGCCGCCCGGCGGCAGCGAGAAGGTCAGATCCTCGATCAGCAGCTTGTCGCCATAGGCCTTCTGCAGCCCCTCGATCTCGATCACCTTGCCGCCGAGCCGCGGCCCGTTCGGGATGATGATCTGGGCGCGCGCCATCTTCTCGCGCTCGGACTGGTTGGCCAGCTCGTTGTACGAGTTGATCCGCGCCTTCGACTTGGCCTGGCGCGCCTTCGGGCTGGCGCGCATCCATTCCAGTTCGCGCTCCAGCGTCTTGGCGCGCGACTTGTCCTCGCGGGCCTCCTGCTCCAGCCGCTTGGCCTTCTGCTCGAGCCAGGCCGAGTAGTTGCCCTCGTAGGGAATCCCGCGGCCGCGGTCGAGTTCCAGGATCCAGCCGGTGATGTCGTCGAGGAAGTACCGGTCGTGGGTGACGATCAGGATCGTGCCCTTGTAGTCGATCAGGTGCTGCTGCAGCCAGGCGATGGTTTCCGCATCGAGGTGGTTGGTCGGTTCGTCGAGCAGCAGCATGTCGGGCGCCTCGAGCAGCAGCTTGCACAGCGCGACCCGGCGGCGTTCGCCGCCCGAGAGGTTTTCCGGCATCGCCTCGTCCGGAGGGCAGCGCAGGGCCTCCAGCGCGACATCGACCTGGCTGTCCAGATCCCACAGGTTCTGGGCGTCGATCTCGTCCTGCAGCTGCGCCATCTCGTCGGCGGTCTCGTCCGAATAGTTCATGGCGAGTTCGTTGTAGCGGTCGAGGATCGCCTTCTTCGCCGCCACGCCCAGCATGACGTTGTCGCGGACGTTCAGCGTCTCGTCGAGCTTCGGCTCCTGCGGCAGGTAGCCGACCTTGGCGCCCTCCGCGGCCCAGGCTTCGCCGGAGAAATCCTTGTCGACGCCGGCCATGATCTTCATCAGGGTGGATTTGCCGGCGCCGTTGACGCCGACCACGCCGATCTTCACGCCCGGCAGGAAGCTCAGGCGGATGTTCTCGAAACACTTCTTGCCGCCCGGATAGGTCTTGGAGACACCATCCATGTGGTAGACATATTGGTAGGCAGCCATAGGCGGAGTTCCTTCACGTTGCTTCCGGAGCGGGGTGTAGGCTAGGTCAATGTGCGGTTCAATCCAAGATTTCCTGCCCTTCCGGCGCCGCGCAGGCTCCGCTTGACTTTGCGGCAATCCCGGCTCCAGTCTGGATCGCGGTTCCGTGAGCAGCCCCCTGCCCGGACCGGCCGTGCTTGCGGGGAGGCGGGAGGACCATGGCGCTCGACGAGGAAACCCGGCGGGAGATCGCCGAAGCGGTGCGCGCGGCATCCGGTGCCCCGGGCGGAACCGGCCCCGTCACCGGGCGCACCCCTTCGGATGCGGTCGCGGAAGTCACCGGCAGCGTGTTCACGCTGCTCGGCCAGTGGACGAAACCCATCCTGCTGCTCGTGCTGATCGGCTTCGGCTGGTACTACATGCAGCAGCAGAACAGCCGCATCGACCAGCAGTACCGCGACGAGCTGTCCAAGCTGCGCCAGGAGCGCGACAATGCTTTCGGACGGCTCTCCGAATTCACCGGACAAGTCTCGGAGATAAGCGAGAAGCAGATTGCCAACCTCAATCTCGCCTTCGAGAAATTCCGCGAGATCAACGAGGAGGCGCGGGTCCAGCAGCAGCAGGTCTTCGAGAACAAGGCGCAGATCGAGCAGGCCATGGCCGACCTCGAGGATGTCGAGGACCAGCTGGACCGGGCCCGCCAGGCCAACGTGCAATCCCGGGGCCAGCTGGAAAAGGCGCGGGCCGACATGGAAAAGCGGGAAGCCGAGGTTGCCCGGAAGGAAAAGGATCTTGCCCGCCGCGGCGGCCAGATCGGCGAATTGCAGGACCTCATCCGGCAGCTCCACCTCGCCTCCCGAGATTACGTCTTCGAGCTGGAGAACGCCCTCGACCAGCAGGCTGCCGAGCCGCAGGACCCCGAGTCATCCGAGCCCTATATCGACCCGTCCTGGATCCCGAGCCCGGCATCGGAAGAATTCCACCGGGTGATTCAGCTTGTGCTGGACAAGACGACCGACCCGGCGGCGATCCTCGCGCCGATCCTCGATTTCTCGGGCCGGTCGCTCGATTCCTCGGCCGTCGAAGCGCTGGTCGGCATGTCCGAGGCGCGCTTTACCGAATTCCTGGAGGAACATGACGGCGTCGGGTTCGATTTCTGGGCCTATATCGACAGTGCCGGGGAAGGCTACATCGTCGGCATCGTCTTCTCGGGCGCGGCGCGGATGCGGATGGCGCTGTTCGGCGTTTCCGATTTCGGCGACGGCGATGTCAGGATCGTCGGCGCCGAAGCCCATGAACTGCTGCTGCCCCTGATCGGCCCCAGCCCGGAGGACGCGTGGCACAGCGCTGTCTACGTGCCGGTGCTGACCTATGGCGCAGGCGACGACTTCGAGGAATTCGCCTGGGCCGGCAGCGCGGATGCGGCGGAGGTGCCGCTGTCCGTCATCTTCGAAGGCGACGACATCACGTCCACGCGGATGCTCCATGGCGGGACGGCGCTGTTGCCGGTGCTCACGAAGGCAGCTTTCGAAAGCTTTCTGAACGATCCCGGCCTGCCCAATTCGCTCTACCGCGAACTTGTCTCGGATGACGGCGTCCGCCCGCTCCTCTACATGAAGGAACAGCTGGCGACAGGCGCGCCGGCCTGGCGCAGCGCGCTCGACACGCTCGGCTCCGACGCCCGCGCCGCCGTCACCCCGCTTCTCGAGGCGGCGATCGGCGGGGCGCTGGACCCGGCCCTCCGCGGCACGCGCCCCGAATTCAACCTTTCCGAACACCGGCTGGGCGCGCTTGCCGCGATGATGCTGCTTCCGGCATTCGAGATCCGGGTCACCAGTTCCGCACGCGCCGAAGACGGCCGCGCCGCCCTGACCTCTCCCGTACAGGCAGCGGCAGTCCAGGCGGAGAATGCGCCGCCCGCCGAGGTGCAGGACCGGCTGACGGTCCAGTTCGGCGCGCTGCAGCTGAACGGGCCGGTGATGGAGCTGCAGTTCATCCGCAATCCCCCGGAGATGCGCTGGCGCGTCGAGGATACGGCCGCCCAGGCCTACATCCCGCGCATCCCGCTGCCCTGATGCGCCGCCGGGACCGCACGGCCGCGGTCACAGCGCTGGATTCGACCGCCAGAAGATATGGTCGGCGATCCGCTCCACCATGTCCATGTCCCGGTTCCAGGCCGGATCGACATAGGTTGCGTGGTAATGATCGGCGCCCTTCAGCCGCGGATCGGGCCCGGATAGCAGGACCTGCGCGGCAATCTCGACGGCCTCGGCCCAGGCCCGCATGTCGCGGATCGGCGCGAAACGGCGGTTGCGGTCGAGATAGGAGAACTGCACCGGCACCACGACCGTGCAAGGCGTGTTTCCCCAGCGCAGCGGATCGGCGGCACGGGTCAGGATCACGCTGGCCACCGCCGCCTGGCCCTCGCGCGGCTGGTTGCGCGCCTCGTGGTAGATCGAGACCGCGATGCAGGCCAGCTCGGTCTCCTGCGAAAAGTCCCGCGGCGGGTTGGCTGCCAGCCAGCCGGCCTCGGCAAGCACCTGCCGCGCCGCGGGCGCGCGGTAGCCGGTGCCGGGAAAGGGATCGAGGAACTGGCGCCGCCGCGCCGCCAGCCCGGCAGAATCCGTCAGTGCCAGCGCCCGGCGCTCCACGAACGGCGCCGGGGCCGCCGCGAGGATGGGGGCCGGGGCCGCGGAGAGGAAGGGCATGCCGCTACCCTGGGAGAACGGCCGGGCGCCGCTGCCGCCCTGGAACAGGCTCTGCGCGTCCGCAGGGCCGCCGGAGAACAGGCCGAGGAGCAGGAGGCCGCACAGGCCCCGGAACAGGTACTGGCACATGGCGACACCGTCCATCCGTTCTGGAATGCCCCATAGTCCTAGCGCAGCCATGGCTAACCAAAGGTGCATGCCGTCCGGCGCCGGGGACGAAAAACATTGGCCGCGTTTGCCGCTTGGTGATTTCTTCGCCGTAAGGCTGGCCGAAAGGGAGGAGCCCGCATGACCTATGTTCCCGCCGGGAACCGCTACGAGCGGATGGAGTACAGGCGCTGCGGCGCCTCGGGGCTGAAGCTGCCCCGGATCAGCCTGGGACTGTGGCACAGCTTCGGCGACGACCGCTCCTACGAAAGCAAGGCGCTGATCTGCCGGACCGCCTTCGACCATGGCATCACCCATTTCGACCTGGCCAACAATTACGGTCCGCCTCCGGGCGCATCGGAATCGGCCTTCGGCGAGATCCTGCGCCGCGATTTCCGGGGCTACCGCGACGAGCTGGTCGTCAGCTCCAAGGCCGGCTACGACATGTGGCCCGGCCCCTACGGCGAATGGGGCAGCCGGAAATACCTGATCGCCTCCTGCGACCAGTCGCTGAAGCGGCTCGGGCTCGACTATGTCGACATCTTCTACAGCCACCGCTTCGACCCGGACACGCCGCTGGAGGAAACCATGGGCGCGCTCGACCATATCGTGCGCTCGGGCCGCGCGCTCTATGTCGGGATATCCTCCTACAATTCCCGCCGCACCCGCCAGGCCGCCGAGATCCTGAAGGAGCTCGGCACGCCGCTGGTCATCCACCAGCCGGCCTACAACATCCTCAACCGCTGGGTCGACCGCGACGGGCTGAAGGACACGCTGGCCGAACTCGGGCTGGGATGCATCGCCTTCTCGCCGCTCGCGCAGGGCATGCTGACGCTGAAATACCTCAAGGGCATCCCGCCGGGCAGCCGCGCCTCCGAGGACCGGTTCCTCGCACGCGAGAAGATCACCCCAGACCTGGGCGAGCGCATCGCCGGGCTGAACGAGATCGCCAAGTCCCGCGGCCAGAGCCTGGCGCAGATGGCCATCGCCTGGGTGCTGCGCGACGGCGTCACCTCGGCGCTGATCGGCGCGTCGCGGCCGGAACAGGTCGCCGACAGCTGCGGCGCGCTGGAGAACACCCTTTTCACCGAGGCCGAGCTGGCCTCGATCGACGCGCTGAAACCCGCGCATGACGAAACCCTCTGGGCCTCGTCTTCCGAGGGAGTCTAGCCGTCGGCCCGATACCAACGGATGTGCCGGCCCGCACGCGGGAAACGCTGCGCACCCTTGCCGCGGGGCCGGCAAGCGCCTAGGTTCCGTCCATGGCTCCGCTCATAGATCCCTTCGCCCGTCCGGTCAGCTATCTGCGCGTCTCCGTGACGGATCGCTGCGACTTCCGCTGCGTCTACTGCATGGCGGAGAACATGACCTTCCTGCCCAAGAAGGAGCTGCTGACGCTCGAGGAACTCGACCGGGTCTGCTCGGCCTTCATCCGCCTCGGCGTCGAGAAGCTGCGCATCACCGGCGGCGAACCGCTGGTGCGGCGCGGGATCATGACCTTCTTCGAGGCCATGTCGCGCCATCTGGAAAGCGGCGCCCTGAAGGAGCTGACGCTGACCACCAACGGCTCGCAGCTTGGCCGGTTCGCCACCGACCTCGCCGCGGCAGGCGTGCGCCGGGTGAATGTCTCGCTCGACACGCTCGACGAGGCGAAATTCGCCGAAGTGACCCGCTGGGGCCGCCTGCCCCAGGTGCTGAAGGGCATCGACGCCGCCCAGGCAGCGGGGCTCCGGGTCAAGATCAACGCCGTGGCGCTCAAGGGCTTCAACGAGGAAGAGCTCTTCGCGATGACCGAATGGTGCGCCTCGCGCGGCATGGATCTGACATGGATCGAGGTCATGCCGATGGGCGATCTCGGCAACGAGGACCGGCTGGACCAGTACTGGGCGCTGACCGACCTGCGCGCGCGGCTGGCCGAACGCTACACCGTATCCGACATTCCCGAACGCACCGGCGGCCCGGCGCGCTACGTGCGGCTGGAGGAGACCGGGCAGAAGATCGGCTTCATCACGCCGCTCAGCCACAATTTCTGCGAAAGCTGCAACCGGGTGCGGCTGACCTGCACCGGAGAGCTGTTCATGTGCCTCGGGCAGGAGGACAATGCCGACCTGCGCCGTCCGCTGCGCGCCTCGGAAAGCGACGCCCTGCTGGAGGACGCCATCCGCGACGCGATCTCGCGCAAGCCCAAGGGCCACGATTTCGACTATTCGCGCCAGCGCGCCGACGGGCAGATGTCGCGCCACATGAGCCATACCGGCGGCTGAGCCCCCGGCGGCCAAACCATCCCGCGCGGAATCTGGTCCGGCCGACCTGTCCAGCTTCAGGAACAGCCTGTCCTTCGGCACCGGCACGCCGGTGGACAGGCAGGCCGCGTTAGCGCCGGCTGGATCCGCCCCTTGCCGTGAAACCGCGGAGATCGGGCAGGATCGCCCGGACACTCGCATGGACGGCCGAGGAGGACAGGATGCAGGGCGTCAGCTCCACGCCGACCGTGCCCGGGGCCTGCCGCGCGCCGCAGATGTCCAGGTGCCGCCATTGTCGACCGGCTCCAGAAAGATCTTCAGCCCGCCCGTCCCGGACCCGCGTGCCGCGGTCCGGTTGAAGCCCAAGCGCGCGAAGCTGGCATCGACGGGAAACCGGCGGGTCACGTTGCCCGGCGCGGCGCAGGCGGAAAGCGGGACGGACAAGGGGACGGCGGGCGAAAACCGCCGGATCAAGATTGATTTTCCGCCGGAATCACCCGTCCGTGATCCCGGCGTTGGCAACTCTCGACAAGTCCGGTTTTCCGCCCCGGTCTCAGCCCTGCGGCGCCGGTCCCAGCCGTGCCTCGACGATTTCCGCCCACCAGGAACAGCCCGCCGGAATTGCCTCGTCGTTGAAATCGTATTCCGGGTGATGCACCGGGGCGGAGTCGCCATTGCCGACAAGGATATAGGCGCCCGGCCGCTCCTGCAGCAGATAGGCGAAATCTTCGCCGCCCATGATCAGGGGCGCCTCGGCGCAATCGCCGGCCACCTTGCGGGCGACCTCTGCGGCAAATTCGGTCTCGGCATCGCTGTTGACCATCACCGGATAGCCGCGGTGGTACCAGATATCCGCAGTGCCGCCGAACGTGGCGGCGATGCCCCCGGCGATCTCGCGCAGGCGGGTTTCGGCCAGGTCGCGGGTCACGTCCTTCAAGGTCCGCACCGTGCCCTTCATCGTTACAGAGGGCGGAATGACGTTGTATGCCGTGCTCGCCGTCTCGAAGCTTGTGACAGACACGACCATCTGCTCCACCGGATCGCAATTGCGGCTGACGACGCTCTGCAGCGCCAGCACCAGCTGCGCCCCCATGACCGTCGGGTCGACCGTCTCGTGCGGCTTGGCGGCATGGCCGCCCTTGCCCCGGAGCGTGATGCGGAACTGGTCGCTTGCGGCGAAGAACGGACCCGGACGAATGGCGAACTGGCCCAGCGGGATTCCCGGCCAGTTGTGCATGCCGTAGACCTCGGCGATGCCGAAGCGCTCCAGCAGGCCGTCGTCGATCATCGCCTTGCCGCCGCCGCCGGTCTCTTCGGCGGGCTGGAAGATCACCGCGACCGAGCCGTCGAAATTGCGGGTCTCTGCGAGGTAGCGGGCCGCGCCCAGCAGCATCGCGGTATGGCCGTCATGCCCGCAGGCATGCATCGCGCCATCTGTCTTCGAGGCATAGTCGAGCCCGGTCGCCTCCAGGATCGGCAGCGCATCCATGTCGGCACGCAGCCCGATCACCCGGTCCGAGCGCGCCCCGCGCCCGCGGATCATCCCGACCACGCCGGTGCGCCCGATGCCTTCGGCCACCTCGTCACAGCCGAATTCCCGCAGCTTTCCGGCCACGACCGCGGCGGTGCGGTGGGTGTCGAAGAGAAGCTCGGGATGCGCGTGCAGGTCGCGCCGCCAGGCGGCGATTTCCGGCATCAGCTCGGCAAAACGGTTCTTGATCGGCATGGAGGCTCCGGGACTGGTTTGCACCATCATAGGCGGAAACCAGCGGAAATCCATGCCCGCAGCGGCGGTCCGGCGGATCTCGGCCGCCGCGGAAGAGGCGAGCGGCGCGCCCAGCAGGGCCGACCCGCCGCGGAGCGACGGGCGGCAATCCCATGGCGCAGCGTGCCGCAGATCCCGCCGAGCACGGACATCCCGCCCGTGGTGCCGACCCTCGCCCTCACCGCCAAGGGCTCGGCCCGGGAAATGCCGGCATCTGCGACATCGATGCCTTCCCTGGCCGGAAAGAGGTAGTCCGCATGGGGGCGCGCACATCCCGGCCGACGGCGAAGCTGCAACCGGCGACCGCCCCGTCCGGCGGGAAGAAGGTGATGGCCTGTCCGCCCGCGCCGCCCGGCCAGTGCGATCAGGTCGCAATCACTGCTGCAATTCCACAAGCCGGGGATCGCAGCGATCCCCGACGCCGCGCCGAGGATGACGGTCCTGTTCCGCCAACAAAGGCTCAAGTCACCGCCGAAAACTGCCTCGCCAAGCATCGCCGCCCGGCAGGACCCCGCAGAAAACGCCGCTGAAGCCGACAGCGGCGCGTTCCGGGCGGTCACGTCAGCACCTTTCGAGCGATGGGCCGCACAGCCCCTGGCACCCTGCCCGCCGACGTTGCCAATTGCGTGCCCCGGCGGACCCGCCGGAGCTCTTGTCCCGCGGCATCAAGGAGACCACCCTGCCCGCCCCGAAAATCGCGAAGGCCGACCCGGCGATGCGGATATTTCCCCAAGGAACAGCCCCGCAGTGGGCAGACGGCGGCATTCAGTGCATCTTCCGCCGGATCTGGCGCACCATGTACCAGACGCAGAGCACCACCAGCGGCGTGACCATGGTCGCCAGCCAGGCCTTGCTGACCAGCTTCGCTTCGGCCACCGGCCCGAACAAGTAGAGGCAGAGGCTGACCGCGTAATAGCTGATCGCGACGACCGACAGCCCCTCCACCGTCTCCTGCAGCCGGAGCTGCAGGTCGGCGCGCCGGTCCATGCTCTCCAGCAGCTTCTGGTTCTGGGCCGAGCGCTCGACATCGACCCGGGTCCGCAGCAGGTTGGAGGCCCGTCCGCCGCGGTCGGTCATCTGCTGCAGCCGCCGCTCCGCGCTTTCCACCGTGCGCATGGCCGGCTCCCAGCGCCGGGTCATGAACTCGCCCATCAGCTGGCGGCCCATGAAGCGCTCCTCGCGCAGCACCGCGATGCGCTGCTTGACGATTTCGGCATAGGCGCCGGTCGCGCCGAAGCGGAACGAGGTCTTGGTCGAAAGCGCCTCCAGCGCCGCCGACAGCGACAGCAGCTGCTGCAGCGTCTCCTCCGCCGAGGACGCGTCCCCCGCCATGGCCGCCGTCAGCCGGGTCATGTCGGTCTCGATCTGGTTCAGCTCGTGGCCGGCCTCGCGCGCCGTCATCAGCCCCATCAGCGACATCTTCGCATAGGTCTCGATCTCGGCCATGCGCTGCACCACCCGGCCGGTGCGGCGCGGCCCGCATTCCGGCCCGATGAAGACCGCGATGCGGGTATGGTCGCTGTCGTCCAGGCGGAAGTCGCTGGCCACCACCGCATCGCCGTCGAGCACGGCGGACACCGCCAGGCTCTCGCCCAGGAACCAGCCCTCGAGCTTTTCGGTGATCTCCTCGCGCCGCTCCGGCATCGTCTCGACCCGGATCAGCGCCGAGGTGATGCGCAGCCCGGGCATGGCCTCCAGCCAGTCCCTGGGAAAGATGTCGAGGATGTCGCCCGAGAACGGCCGGTCCGACACGCCCTCCGAGACCAGCATGTAGGTCACGAATTCGGTGTGGCTCTCCCATTTCAGCCAGCGCTTGCCGAGCGGCCCGAAGAAATGGGTACCGTCGGGGGCGGGCTTGTTCTGCACCGAGAAGCGGTCGAGCAGCACCTCCAGATGCGCCCGGTCGGCCGCGCGGTCTCGCGCCGCCCCGTCGGGATGGCGCACCGCCAGCAGCACCGCGCGCGCGGGCGCGGAAATCACCGGAAAGGGGCGTGCATGGAGTTCGTTCGAAAGCGGCACGCGCAGCGGATCGTCGGCAAGCTTGGTCATCGGGTCCTTCCAACCGGGGGTTGAAGGCGATCCTAGCGGAAGCCCGCGGCCGGGAAAGACAGACTCATGGCTTTGCGCGGAAATCACGCATCGACAAACCGCGCCACGGCCCGGTATGCAAGGGCATGCGGCCGGGCCGGGCGCCTCCCTCTCCCCGCGGGGGAGAGGGCCGGGGTGAGGGGGCCTTCAGCCCGCGGCGACCAGATTGGGCGGCGCCGCTCCCTTCAGCACCGCTTCGAGGTTGTCCACCGCCATGTGGCCCATCGCCTCGCGCACCTCGAGCGTCGCCGTGCCCAGATGCGGCAGCAGCGTCACGTTGGACAGCCGGCGCAGCGCCTCGGGCACGGCCGGTTCCTCCTCGTAGACATCGAGCCCGGCGCCGCCGATCTCCCCGGCTTCCAGCGCCGCGATCAGGGCCGCCTCCTCGACGATGTCGCCGCGGGCGATGTTGACCAGATGCGCATGCGGCTGCATGGCCGCGATCGCCGCCGCATCGATCAGGTGCCGCGTTGCCGGACCGCCCGGCACGCAGACGATCGCCACGTCGCAGGCCGCCATCACGTCATGCAGCGTCTCCAGCTGCACCGCCTCAACGCCCGGATCTGCCACCGTCGAGCGGTTGTGGAACACCACCTTCATGCCGAAGCCATGCACTGCGCGCTTCGCCACCGCCTTGCCGATCCGGCCCATGCCGATCACGCCCAGTGTCTTGCCGGTCATGTGCAGCCCCAGCATCTGCACCGGATGCCAGCCTTCCCATGCGCCCGCGCGCACCAGCCGCTCGCCCTCGGCGGCACGGCGGCAGGTCATCAGCATCAGCATCAGCCCGATATCGGCAGTGGCATCGGTGACCGCGCCCGGGGTGTTCGTCACCTGCACGCCTGCGGCAGATGCCGCCGCGACGTCGATATGGTTGAAGCCCATGCCGAAATTCGCCAGCAGCTTGGCCCGCGGCTCCGGCACGTCGGCGAAGACCTCCGCCGAATACATGTCGCGCAGCGTCGGCAGCACCAGATCGTAGTCGCGCAGCGACATGCGCAGCTCCTCGCCGTCGAGCGGCGATGTCGAGGGACGGAAGGTGCACTCCCCCAGCCCCCCCAGCCGCGCCTCCACCGCTTCCGGCAGCGGCCGCGTCACGTAGATCCTCGCCATCAGAACAGTCTCCCTCCCAGCGGCACCTCCTTGTCGGGCACCATAAGCACAACGTCGCCGTTTTCGTCCGGGACGCCAAGCACCAGAACCTCCGAGCGCACCTTGCCGATCTGGCGGGGCGGGAAATTGACCACGCCCATCACCCGCTTGCCCGGCAGGTCCTCCAGCGCGTAATGAACCGTGATCTGGGCCGAGCTGCGCTTCTCGCCGATCTCCGGTCCGAAATCGACCCAGAGCTTGTAGGCGGGCTTGCGCGCTTCGGGGAAGGCCTCCGCCCGGACGATCTGGCCCACGCGGATGTCGATCTTCATGAAATCGTCGAATGTCGCTTCCATCGTCTCAGCCCGCCAGCTCGCGCGAGCGGTCCGCCGCCGCCTTGACCGCCTTTCCGAGCAGCGCCGGAAAGCCCGACTGCTCGTCCATCAGAACCGCGAGCGCCGCCGCGGTGGTGCCGTTCGGCGAAGTCACGTTGACCCGCAGCTGCCCCGGATCCTCGGCGGCGCGCTCGGCCAGGTGCCCTGCCCCGCCGACGGTCGCCTTGGCCAGCTTCATCGCCAGCTCCGGCGCCAGCCCCTCGGCCTCGCCGGCCTTGGCCAGCGTCTCGATCAGGTGGAAGACATAGGCGGGACCCGAGCCCGAGACGGCGGTGACCGCATCCATCTGGGATTCGTCCTCCAGCCGCACCGTCTGGCCGATGGCAGCGAGCAGCAGCTCGGCTTCGTCCATCTGCGCCGCGGTCGCGCGGGCATTGCCGATCAGCGCGGTGATGCCCCGGCCCACGGCGGCGGGCGTGTTCGGCATGGCGCGGATGACGGGCGTCTCCGCCCCCAGCATCTTCTCGAAAGTGGCGATGGTCGTTCCGGCCGCGATCGACAGGAAGACAGTGCTGCCGCCGCCGAGCGCCGTGATCGAGGGCAGCGCATCGCCGATCATCTGCGGCTTCACAGCCACCAGCACCAGCGCCGGGTCCTCAGGCAGGGGCTCGTTCAGATGCAGCCCTCCGATCCCCCGGAGCCAGTCGGACGGCTTCGGATCCATCACCCAGACGGACCCTGCGGGCAGCCCGCCATCGAGCCAGCCCGCCAGCATCGCGGATCCCATCTTGCCGCAGCCGAGCAGGACGATGCCCCGCTGCCGCACGTTTTCCATAGACATTCACGCGTCTCCCTGCGTTTGCAGGGCGACCCTAGACGGTTTCCGGGCGGAGCTTAAACCTCTTTCTCGCCCGCCCGGCAGCAGATCGCGGAGCGGAGGCCAAGGGCCCCCGCCCGGTCCGCCGTTCAGGCGCGGCCGTAGGCCTCGGCGATGGCGACATGCATCGCCTCGTGGACCGGGGTGTCGCCCCAGACGGCCAGCTGGAAGGCAGGGTAGAAGCGCTCGCAGGCGCAGACCGCGGCCTCGATCATCGTGCCGATCTGGTCCGGCGAGGCGATCTGCTCGCCCGCGAGGATCAGACCGTAGCGGTAGACGAGAAGCTTCTGCTCCTCCCAGTAGGTGAAGTTCCCCGACCAGCACTTGTCGTTGGCGGCATTGAGCGCCTCGAACAGCGCTGCACGCTTGTCGTCGGGCAGGTCGAGATCGAAGGAACAGATCAGACGCAGCGTCTCGTCGGCATTGCACCAGGCCAATGTCAGGGCATAGGTGCGCCATTGCCCCTCCACGGCCATGGCGATCTGGTCTTCGGCGATGCGGTCAAATTCCCAGGCGTGATGCTCCGCGAGAGATTCCACGATATCGATAGGATCGATTTCGGACGTGTGCAGATCGTGTTCGCTAAGGGACATGCTCGGCCTCGTAGGTCTGGGCCCCACGGGGCGGGCCCGAGGGCGGGTGCCTGTATATAGCGGCGGTTCTAGACCGTCTCACTACAACATATGGTGGGTCACGATCCGGATTCTGTAAAGCGATATTTCCGTGACGATCATTCCGGGGGCCTTCCCGGCGCAATTTCCGGGCGATCTCCGAACTGCCTCGGAATCGGGCGTCAGAGCCCCCGCACCCAGGCAATCACGCGCTCGGCCATGGACACAGTCTGGCCAGGGCTTAGAATGTCGCCGGCGATCACATGCGCCGAAGGGTCGTCTCCGGGGCCCATCTGCAGCGGCGCCAGCTCGGCCGGCGCGCCCCAGTCCGCGGCGGCCTGCCGCACCGCGGCGGGGTCCACCACCCGGTCCGCCTCCGAAAAGAAGAAGAGCGCGGGAATCGCCGCCAGGCCCATGTCCGCCCCGCCGATCTCGCGCACCAGCGCGCCGAGCGGCAGCACCGAGACGGTCGGATAGGTCAGCGTCCAGGCGGCGGCATGGCCCGGGCTCCGCGGCTCGGACTGCCGCGTGCCGCCGAAGAGCGGCGGCCCCCAGAACCGGACGAAGGGCATGGTGACGACCTTCCCGCCGATGCCCTGCAGCCGGTAGGCCGGGGCGACCAGAACCAGCCCGGCCACATCCCGCCCGTAATCGGGATCGAGCGCCGCCAGGGTGGCCAGCGCGCCCCCCATCGAACTGCCCATGACGATCACCCGCCGGCCCAGCGTGCGGCCGACGGCGATCGCCTCCGCCAGGTCATGCGCCCAGTCGGCGACCTGCGGCTCCGCCATTGCGGCGCTGTCGCGGCCGTGGCCCGCGAGACGGGCGAAGAACAGGTTCGCGCCGAGCGCCTCCGCCACCAGGTCGGGAACCGGGCGCAGCTCGGGCGGGGCGGCGGAGAAGCCGTGGACATAGACCAGCGACAGCGGCGTGCGCTGTCCCGGCTCCCCGGCCCAGACGATCTGCTTGGCGGCGTCCGCGCGCAGGTTCGGGACCGCCGCTTCCTTGGCGGCCAGCCAGGGCTCCAGCTTGCCGATGGCGGGCACGCCCGGATCCTGCCAGGCCAGCTCCACCGGTTCCTGCCAGGCCATCAGCAGCGCCTCACGGTTGGCGAAGGCGAGGACCGCCGCCGCCAGCGCCAGCAGGACCGCGGCGCGACGGATCATCCATCCCCCAGAACCTCGCCGATCGACCGGTCGATCAGCGCCAGGCAGTCAGGGGTTGAGAAGCTGTGATCGGCGCCCTTCACCAGGGTCAGGCGGATATCGGCGCCCTGCGCGTGGTTCAGAAGCATGATCGCGCGGGACTGGTCGACATCGCGGTCCGCCGTCCCCTGCAGGAAGCGCACCGGCATCGGCAGGGCGAGCGGCTCGCGCAGCACCAGGTTGCGGCGGCCGTCCTCGATCAGCCCGCGGGTGACCGGATAGGGGCTGCCGTAATCCGAGGGCACATGCAGCACGCCATGGCTCATCAGTTCCTCGCGCGCCGCGGTCGAGAAGCTCTCCCAGAACCCGTCTTCCGTGAAATCGGGGGCGGCGGCGATGGTGACCAGGCCGCAGCAGCCGACCAATTGGCGGCGCAGCAGCAGGAGCGAGATCCAGCCGCCCATCGACGAACCGACCAGCACCTGCGGGCCCGACGTGACGGCATTGATCACGGCGGCGGCGTCCTCGGCCCATTTGCCGATGGTTCCCTCGGTGAACGCGCCGTCCGACTGGCCGTGGCCGGAATAGTCGAAGCGCAGGAAGGCCTGCCCCCGCGCCTTGGCCCAGGCTTCCAGATGGGTCGCCTTGGTGCCGGCCATGTCCGACATGAACCCGCCGAGGAAGACCACGCCCGGACCCGTGCCTTCGGTCCGGTGATAGGCCAGGCGTCGGCCCTGCGGGGTTTCCAGATAGCTCGGCGTCTCCATCGTCATCTCTCCTGCACCTTTACCCTGCCGGACGTCGCACGGCCAAGTTGCGAAAGCCAGCCCGTTGTTCACGGAAATGCGACAGAATTCCGGGCGGGAGGCAGCGCTGCCACATGCACCGCAAATGCAGGGGGCCCCGGCGAAAACCGGGGCCCCTGGCTGTTCTACGGACGGCGGTTCAGCAGGCGGCGACGGCCCGCTTCGCCATGACCTTGATCAGATGCGCGCGGTACTCGGCCGTCGCGTGCATGTCGGTCAGCAGCCCGTCGGCCCCGACCGCGACCCCGTCCACCGACTCGGGCGAGAAATTGGCGGACAGCGCCTCTTCCAGTCCCTCGTGGCGGAAGACGCCGTCCTCGCCCGCCCCGGTGATGGCGACGCGCACGCCATTTGCCGTCTCGGCCACCATCACGCCGACCATGGCGTAGCGGCTGGCCGGGTTCGGGAACTTGACGTAGGCGGCGCGCTTGGGAGCGACGACGCGCACCTGGGTGACGATCTCGCCCTCTTCCAGCGCGGTCGCAAACATGCCGTCGAAGAAGTCATCCGCAGCGAGCTCGCGTGCATTGGTGACGATCTTCGCGTCGAGTCCGACCAGCGCCGCCGGATAGTCCGCCGACGGATCGTTGTTGGAGATCGAGCCGCCGATGGTCCCGCGGTGGCGCACCGCCGGATCGCCGATCCCGGCGGCCACGCCGTTGAGCACCGGCACCACCGCCGCGATATCGGCCGAGGTGGCGACCTCGGCATGTGTGGTCATGGCGCCGATCGTCACCATTGTGCCGCCGTTGGAGATGCCCGACAGCCCCGAGGCCGAGAGGTCGATCACCGCCTCGGGCGCCGCGAGATGCTGCTTCATCGTCGGCAGCAGCGTCTGCCCGCCGGCCAGCAGCTTGGCGTCCTCGTTGTCGGCCAGGAGCTGCAGCGCCTCGGCAAGGGAGGCGGGGCGATGGTATTTGGTCGGATACATGCGCAGTCCTCCTTATTCCGCCGCCATGGGCGCGCGGGTCTTCTGGATCGCCTGCCAGACCTTCAGCGGCGTGGCCGGCATGGAAAGCTCGTTGGTGCCGATCGCGTCGGTGATCGCGTTGATCACCGCCGGCGGGGTGCCGATCGCCCCGGCCTCGCCGCAGCCCTTCATGCCCAGCGGGTTGCCGGGGCAGACGGTCTTGTTGTGCTCGATCGTGTAGAACGGCACGTCATCGGCGCGCGGCATGCAGTAGTCCATGTAGGAGCCGGTCAGAAGCTGGCCGTCCTCGTCATAGACCACCTGTTCGAGCAGCGCCTGGCCGATGCCCTGGGCCACGCCGCCATGGACCTGCCCCTCGACGATCATCGGGTTGATGATCGTGCCGAAATCGTCGGCGGCGGTGAACTGCACGATCTCGGTGACGCCGGTCTCGGGATCGACCTCGACCTCGCAGATATAGGTGCCGGCCGGGAAGGTGAAGTTCGCCGGATCGTAGAACGCCGTCTCCTTCAGGCCCGGCTCCATCCCGTCGGGCAGGTTGTGCGCCGTGTAGGCCGCCAGTCCGATCTCGTGCCAGCCGAGCGCCTTGTCGGTGCCCGCCACCTTCACCTGCCCGCCCTCGATGACGATGTCGTCCTCGGCGGCCTCCAGCTGGTGCGCGGCGATCTTCTTCACCTTGGCCTCGACCTTGTCCATCGCCTTGACGATTGCCGACATGCCGACCGCGCCGGAGCGCGAGCCATAGGTGCCCATGCCGAACTGCACCTTGTCGGTGTCGCCATGGACGATGGAGATGCTCTCGATCGGCAGGTCGAACTTCTCGGCGACGATCTGGGCAAAGGTGGTCTCGTGCCCCTGGCCGTGGCTGTGCGAGCCGGTCAGGATCTCGATGGTGCCGACCGGGTTCACCCGCACTTCGGCGGATTCCCAGAGGCCGACCCCGGCGCCGAGCGAACCCACCGCCTTCGAGGGCGCGATCCCGCAGGCTTCGATATAGCACGAATAGCCCAGGCCCCGCAGCTTGCCGCGGCTGGCGGCCTCGGCCTTGCGCGCCGGGAAGCCCGCCACGTCGGCGGCCGCCATGCCCTTGTCGAGATTGCCGCCGAAATCGCCCGCGTCATAGCACATGATGACCGGGGTCTGGTGCGGGAAGGACTGGATGAAGTTCCTGCGCCTGAGCTCGGTCTCGTCCATGCCCATCTGCCGCGCGGCGGTGGTCATCATCCGCTCGACCAGATAGGTCGCCTCCGGCCGCCCTGCCCCGCGATAGGCATCGACCGGCACGGTGTTGGTATAGGCCGCCTTCACGTTGCCGTAGATCGCGGGCATGTTGTACTGCCCCGACAGCAGCGTCGCGTACAGGTAGGTCGGCGTCGCCGTCGCGAAGAGCGAGCAATAGGCGCCCAGGTTCGCGATCGTGTCGACCTTGAAGCCGGTGATGTGCCCCTCCGCATCGAATCCCATTTTCGCCTTCGTCACGTGGTCGCGGCCATGCGCGTCGGTCATGAAGGCCTCGTTGCGGTCCGAGGTCCATTTCACCGAGCGCCCGGTCTTCATCGAGGCCCAGAGGCAGACGATCTCCTCGGGATAGATGTAGATCTTCGAGCCGAAGCCGCCGCCCACGTCGGGCGCGATCACCCGCAGCTTGTGCTCGGGCGCGACCTGGTAGAAGGCCGACAGGACAAGGCGCGCGACATGCGGGTTCTGCGAGGTGGTGTAGAGCGTGTAGTGCTCCTCCGCCTCGTCATAGATCGCCACCGCCGAGCGCGGCTCCATCGGGTTCGGGGCGAGCCGGTTGTTCTCCAGTTCCAGCTCCACGACCGTCGCCGCGCTGGCCAGCGCCGCATCGGTCGCGGCTTCGTCGCCGATCTCCCAGTCGAAGATCATGTTGTCGGGGGCGCAGTCATGCAGCATGGGCGCGCCGGGCTGCAGCGCCCTGTCGCCGCGCGCGACTGCGGGCAGCTCGTCATAGGAGACCTCGACCAGCTCGGCGGCATTCCGCGCCCCCTGCCTGGTCTCGGCGATGACCACGGCCACCGCGTCGCCGACATAGCGCACCGTGTCGGTGGCCAGCGCCGACCAGGCGCCGACCTTCATCGGCGTGCCGTCCTTCGAGGTGATCGCCCAGCCGGTGATGATGTTGCCGATGCCGTCGCCGACCAGCTCCGGCCCGGTCAGCACGGCGATCACGCCCTCCTCGGCCAGCGCGGCCGCGCCGTCGATGCCGGTCACCTTGGCATGGGCATGGGGCGAGCGGACGAAGGCGGCATAGGCCTGGTTCTCCATCCGCACGTCATCGGTGTACTTGCCCTTGCCGGTGATGAAGCGCTTGTCCTCGCGGCGCTTGACGGACTTGCCGATCCCGTTCTCGCTCATGGCTCACATCTCCCCGGCGGCTTGCTGGATGGACTTGACGATGTTGTGGTAGCCGGTGCAGCGGCAGATATTGCCCTCCAGCTCCTCGCGGATCGCGTGCTCGGTCAGTTCCTTGCCCGCCGCCTTGTAGCGCGCCACCATGTCGACGCCGGACATGATCATGCCGGGCGTGCAGAAGCCGCATTGCAGGCCGTGATTGTCGTTGAAGGCCTTCTGCATCGGGTGCAGCGACCCGTTCGCGAGCCCCTCGATCGTGGTGACGGTCCCGCCGCTCGCCTGCGCGGCCAGCGTGGTGCAGGATTTCACCGCCTTGCCGTCGAGATGGACGACGCAGGCGCCGCACTGGCTGGTGTCGCAGCCGACATGGGTGCCGGTCAGGCGCAGTTCCTCGCGCAGGAATTCCACCAGCAGCATGGTGTCCGGCACGTCGCGCTTCACCGCCTTGCCGTTCACCGTCAAGGTCACTTCGGTCATGGGTCCTCCCTTCCGGCGGGGATCCTCATCCCCGGCCCGTCCTGTCCGTGCGGGTTGCTTCCCGCGGTCATGGACACAGCCCGGCCGTCCGGTGCAGGCATGCATCCCGCACCGAGTCCTCGTGTTTTCGCCGTCCGGACATCGTCCTCCCTGAGGGGAGCCTATCCGGAACGCCGCGCGAAGCAAGAGGCTGCAACTACGCCTAAAGTCGGAGATGTTACCGCTCGCGGGACCGGGCCGGGGCAACGCGGGCTTTGCCGGGACGGGGTGCTTCGGCTAGCGTGATCACATTGGTTTACGAGAGATTGCGATGAACCCCTACGACCCCGGGACCGGCTTCCGATCCGCGACAGAGGCGGGATGGAAGGATGTCGCCGCCTACTGGGCAGCGAATGCGTTCTTCTTCGGCATCCTCGCCTTCGCCGGCTCGGTCCTGGTGGATACCGGCGACACCGCGCCGCTCTGGCGCTGGGGGCTTGCCGCGGCGGTGCTGGTCTGGGGGATGGTCGTGGTCGCCTGCGCGGATTCGCTGGGACCGAAGCCGGTCGCCGCCAAGGTGCTGCGCCAGGCGGAGGAGGTCGGCAAGGGCAAGCTGGGGCGGGAGCGGCTGCTGGAGCGGGCCTACCGGTTTGCCGGGAACCGGGACGGGGCCAGCTTCCTGACCGCGCGGCTGCTCGACCGGGCGCTGCTGATCGCCGTGGCCTATCCGCTGCTGCTGCCCCTGGCAGGCTGGGTCTGGTCGGGATCGGCGGTGACGATCGGCAGTTTCGAACTGATGCCGGCGGAACCGCGCTGGCTGGTCCGCGCTCTGTTGCCCGCCAGCTACCTGCCCTTGACAGCCGTGCTAGTCTACGATTCCAAAGATCGCGATAGCGGGTTTTGGAGGCTGCTCGCATTCGCAGTCGCAGTCGCAGGCACATTCGCAGTCGCAGGCACAGTCGCAGTCGCAGTCGCAGTCGCAGGCACATTCGCATTCGCAGTCGCAGTCGCAGGCGCATTCGCAGGCACAGTCCCAGGCACTGTCCCAGGCGCAGGCACAGTCGCATTCGCAGTCGCAGTCGCAGGCGCAGTCGCAGTCGCAGTCGCAGGCGCATTCGCAGTCGCAGGCGCATTCGCAGGCACATTCGCAGTCGCAGGCGCAGGCACAATCGCTCTTAAAAGACTGTCCGATCGGGGCTCCCGCTGGGCCCTCCCAGCCTACCTGTGCTGGTGCGCGCTCCTGCTCGCCAGCCTTGGCCTGGCGGCGGTCCTTGCGGACTGGAGCATGATCGACGACGAGAGGCGAAGCCCGTACCTGTTCCTCGGCCTGCTGCCGCTGGTCAACGGGCTCTTCGACTTCCTCTCCTACGGCGCGACGCTGCATCTGCTGCGGCTCGGGATGCGCAGACGCCGCTGGCAGATTGGCGCCGCGCTGCTCGACATCGCCATCGCGCTCCTGCTGTTCCTGGCGCTCGGCGGCACGCTGATCGCGATGGTCCACGGGCTCACCTGGACCACCGGAGCGGAGTTCTTCCCTCTCGACGCGATGTTCCATGCCTTCCGCTTCGGCTACTGGGGGAATTACTGGTGGGTGGGGGCGATGGTGTTCTCGACCATCCTGCCGACCGGGCTGCATTTCCTCTATGCCTTCCTCGGCACGCTCACCCAGGCCGCAACCACGTCCGCGCCGACCCTGCAAAAATGGGTCGCCGCTGCCTCCTACCATCCACTCGCCATGATCGGCGCGCCGCTTTCGGTCTGGGCCACGGCAATGCTCTGGCTCGCCGCAGTCTTCGCCACCGTCGGCGTGCCGGTCTGGATCATGGCAAATGGCGGTGCCGGGCTGCCGTCCTGGGTGACGGATCTGGCCTTTGCCTATCTCGGGCTGCTGGAATGGTGGTCGGACCGGGTCGCGGCCTGGATGGAGCTGCCCGGTCACATCGGCGCGGCGAGCACCAGCACCCAGTAGGGACCCAGCCGGTTCGACGCGCCGCCGAAGCCGTAATGCACCGCCTGCCCGGCCAGCATGTTGGCGCGGTGCCCCGGGGAATTCGCCCAGGCGTCCAGCACCGCCTGCATGTCCCGCTGGCCGAAGGCCACGTTCTCGGCGGCGAAGCCCCAGCGGTAGCCGAGCGCGCCGATCCGGTTGGCGGCGGTGTCGCGGTTCTCGAAGCCGCTGCCATGGGTCAGCACCTCGCGGCGCGCCTGGTCGGCGGCATGGTCCTGCGCGGCACGCTCGCAGAGCGGATGGACGGCCAGAGCGGGAAGCCCGTTGGCGGCGCGGAAGGCGTTCAGCAGCGGTCCGAAGGCATCCGCCACCGTCACGCGCCTTCCGCCAGCCCGCGGGCCAGGCGGGTCTGGGTCTCGATCAGCCGGGGCATGTCGAGCGTGGCCATCTGCCCGCCGGAGACCACGAGGCGGCCCTCGACCACCAGGTCGCGCACCCGCGCCGGACCGGCCAGCAGCAGCGCCCCGACCGGATCCCAGGCGCCGGCCGCCTCGATCCCGGAGACGTCCCAGACGGCGATGTCGGCGCGCTTGCCGGTCTCCAGCGACCCGAGGTCGTGAAGCCGTCCCAGCACCTCCGCCCCGCCGCGCGTCGCGATCTCCAGCGCCTCGCGGGCGGACATCGCGTCGGCCCCGCGGGAGACCCGCTGCAGCAGCATCGCCATGCGCGCCTCGGACACGAGGTTGGAGCCGTCATTCGAGGCCGAGCCGTCGACTCCCAGCCCGACGCGGACGCCCGCATCGCGCATGGCGCGCACCGGCGCGATCCCCGAACCGAGGCGGCAGTTCGAGCAGGGGCAATGCGCCATGCCGGTGCGCGTGCGGGCGAACAGGTCGATCTCCGCCCCGTCGAGCTTGACGCAATGCGCGTGCCACACATCGTCGCCGGTCCAGCCCAGGCCCTCGGCATATTCGCCCGGACGGCAGCCGAATTTCTCCAGCGAATAGGCGATGTCCTCGTCGTTCTCGGCCAGGTGGGTGTGCAGGCGCACGCCCTTGTCGCGGGCCAGGATCGCGGCGTCGCGCATCAGTTCCCGGCTGACCGAGAAGGGCGAGCAGGGCGCGATGCCGACCTGGACCATGGCGCCGGGCCGGGTTCCGTGGAAGGCATCGACGACGCGGATGCAGTCCTTCAGGATCGCGGCCTCGGTCTCGACCAGGCTGTCGGGCGGCAGGCCGCCGCCGCTCTCGCCGATCGACATGGCGCCGCGGGTCGCGAGCAGCCGGATGCCGACCTCGCCCGCCGCCTCGATCGTGTCGTCGAGCCGCGACCCGTTCGGGTAGAGATAGAGATGGTCCGAGGTGAAGGAGCAGCCCGAAAGCGCCAGCTCGGCAAGCCCGGTCATCGCCGAGACCCGCATGTGTTCGGGCGTGAAGCGCGTCCAGATCGGGTAGAGCGCCTTCAGCCAGCCGAAGAGCAGCGCATCCTGCCCGGCGGGCACGGCGCGGGTCAGGGTCTGGAACAGGTGGTGATGGGTGTTGACGAGGCCCGGGGTGACGACGCAGCCGGCCGCGTCGAGGATCTCCTCGCCCGCCGGGACGAGACCGGTGCCGATCTCGGCGATCACGCCGTCGGCGACGCGGATGTCGCCGCCGGAGATCTCGCGCCGGGCGCCGTCCATGGTGACAACCGCCGCGGCGCCGCGGATCAGCAGCCCGCTCAAGCCGCGCCCTCGGCCCCGGCAACCTGCGACAGGATTTCCAGCACCTCGGCATGGAGCGCGGCCGAGCCGGCCGCGACCAGCCTTCCGCCTTCGTCGGCGCTGCCGCCGGTCCAGTTGGTGACGACCCCGCCAGCGGCCTCGATCACCGCGATGGGGCCGGCCACGTCATAGCGCTGCAGCCCCGCCTCGATCACGAGATCGACATGGCCGAGCGCCAGGAGCCCGTAGGCATAGCAGTCGGTGCCGTAGCGGGTCAGCCGCGCCTGCGACGACACGCGGCGGAACAGCTCGCCCTCGCGCGGGCTGCCCACTTCGGGAAATGTCGAGAACAGGATCGCCTCGGAAAGCGGCACGCCCTTGCGCGCGGCCAGGGGCGCGCTGCCCTGCGGCCCGCTGTAGCGCGCGGTGCCCAGCCCGCCTTCGAAGCGTTCGCCGATGAAGGGCTGGTCGATGATGCCGTAGACCGGGCGTGTGCCCTCGCAGGCGGCGATCAGCACGCCCCAGGTCGGCGTGCCCGAGAGGAAGCCGCGGGTGCCGTCGATCGGATCGAGCACCCAGGTCAGGCCGGTCGTGCCCTCGCTGCGGCCGAATTCCTCGCCGAAGATGCCGTCGCCGGGGCGCCGCTCGGCCAGGATGGCGCGCATCGCGGCCTCGGCGGCCCGGTCGCCCTCTGTGACCGGATCGAAGCCCGAGGCCGCCTTGTTGTCGGCACCCAACCCCGTCCTGCGGAAATGGGCAAGCGTTTCCCTCCGGGCTGCGTCAGCCAGGGCATGGGCAGTGTCGATCAACGGCTGTGGCAAGGCGGAATCCGCTTCTCGGTGGTGTCTTTCGGGAAATCAGGCCGCGCGGGCTGTGCCGGGGAAATCCCTGCGGGGCTGGCGCGGCGCCGTCAACCGGCCGTCAGGCCGCGTTGCTGAGAACCCGGGCCAGCTCGAACAGCTGCCGGCGCTGGTTCTCGGGGATGGCGTAGTAGGAGCGCACGAGATCGAGCGCCTCCTTGTCGGCAAGCAGATCGCCGGCCGGGGAGACTTCCTCGAGGCTTTCCTCAGCGTCAATTCCCTCGAAGAAATAGGCAACCGGAACTTCGAGCGCCATGGAGATGTCCCAGAGGCGGGAAGCACTGACCCGGTTCATGCCGGTTTCGTACTTCTGGATCTGCTGGAACTTGATGCCGACCTTCGTCGCCAGCTGCTGCTGGGTCATGCCGACCATCCAACGCCGGTGCCGGACCCGTTTCCCCACATGAACGTCTACCGGATGTTTCATTGCCACCTCCTGGCTGTCTCACGGACGGTGCCGCCCGGAAACTGCCCGCCTTCCGCGGCAAGGTGCGGTTCGCCCGCTTGCCCGCCGTGACGCCGGATCGCTTCCAAAGACATGCATCCTCCTCCCGGCCCCGTCATACCCCCCTCCCCAAAGGGCTCCGAACACCGAGTCTCCGCAGAAACTGTTGATTTTACACATGAAGTCCCAAGCGACACCAACGCATCGCGCCGACTCGAACCGGCAAGATGCGGACGTCCCGCCAAAGACCACCTTTCCTAGAATTTTATACTAGGTAAACACGTAGCACTGTAAACGGGGTTTGTCATGCGCGCTTACCAGATTTCGGCCTTCGATCGCACTCCCGCTCTGATTGAGGTTGATGCACCTTTGATCGGAGCGGGAGAGGTTATGGTGAAGATAGCGGCCTGCGGGCTGAATTTCGCCGATCTTCTGATGGCAAATGGGAAATATCAGGACATTCCGCCGCTGCCTGCGACACTTGGGCTGGAACTCGCCGGTACCGTAGCGTCAATCGGCCCGGGAGTGGCGAATCTCTCTCCGGGCGAGCGCGTTGCAGTCTATGCAGGGTCCGGCGGGCTGGCCGAATTCGGCGCCTTTCCCGCCTCGCGCTGCGTGAAAATTCCCGATGCGATGCCGATGGAGGAGGCTGCCGGCTTCCAGATCGCCTACGGCACGTCGCATCTCGCGCTGGAGCGCAGCGCCCGGCTGCAGCCGGGCGAGACGCTGCTGGTGACCGGGGCCGCGGGCGGCGTCGGGCTGACCGCGGTGGAGATCGGCAAGCTGATGGGCGCACGGGTGATCGCCTGCGCCCGCGGCCCGGAGAAGCTGGAGGCCGCCCGCGCCGCCGGGGCGGACGAGCTGATCGACAGCGAACATCCCGACCTGCGCGGGGCCCTGAAGGACCTCGGCGGGGCCGACGTGGTCTATGACACGATCGGCGGCCCGCTCTTCACGCCCTGCTTCCGCGCCTGCAGGCCCGAGGCGCGCTACCTCCTGATCGGCTTCGCCGGCGGCGAGGTGCAGCAGATCCCGGCGAACCACCTGCTGGTGAAGAACGTCTCGGTGATCGGATTCTACTGGGGCGGCTACCTGAAGTTCGACGAGGCGGCGCTGACCGGCAGCCTCGAGACCCTGATGCGCTGGTACGGCGAAGGCCGGTTGAAGCCGCATGTCAGCCACGTCATGCCGCTCGACCGGGTCGAGGAGGCGATGGCCCTGCTGCGCGAGCGGAAATCCACCGGCAAGATCGTCATCTCGATCTGACGCGGCTCATTCCGCAGCGGTGCGCTCCGCGCCGCTGACGGGGGCGCCATAGGCCAGCCGCAGCAGCGCCTGCACCCGCTCCACCGCCGGGCCCGGCGTGCCGTTCCTGCGGTACATGTTGATATGCATCGAAGGCAGCGCGGGAAGCCCGGCGCAATCCGGCACCTCCTCGCAGCCTTCCGGCATCGCGCCGCGCAGCATGACCTGCAGCGCGAAATCCGCCGCGACGCTGGCCTCTACGGTGCGCGAGCTGTCCGCCTCCACCGCCAGGTCCCAGGGAATGCCCTCCGCCTCCAGCGCCGCCTGCACCGGTCCGCGGAACAGGCAGTTCGGCTCGAAGGCCAGCCGCAGCGGCCGGTCGCGCCAGATCCGGGAGTTCTTCGCGCCGATCCAGACCATCGGCAGCGTCGCCAGCGTCTCGGCGCCTTCGGGCCGCGACTCCTGCGTGGTCAGGATGACGTCGCAGCTGCCCTCCTCCAGCTGCTTGAGCAGGCCGCGGGTGAAGGAACTGACCAGGTGCACCTTGACCCGCGGGAACTCAGCGGCAAAGCGCTGCATCACCCCCGGAATGTGCGGATAGACGATGTCATGGGGCACGCCGAGCGTCAGCCGCCCCTCGTAATCCTGGGTGGTCAGCCGGGTGACCGCCTCGTCGTTCAGCTCAAGCATGCGCCGGGCATAGCCGACCAGCTGCTCGCCCGCCGAGGTCAGCGTCACGCTGCGCGCCTGCCGGTTCAGCAGCTGCACGTCGAGCGCCTCTTCCAGCCGCTTCATCTGCATGGAGACCGCCGACTGGGTCAGGTTCAGCACATTCGCGGCGCGCGTGACGCCGCCCAGTTCCGCAATGGTGATCAGCGACCGCAGGGCGGCCAAGTCCAGGACGCGAGACATATCAAACCTCGTGATGCAGTGGGCAACTATCATTCGTTTCCAATATGGGACGGGAAGGAGCATACATCATCTTGCATGATGCGTTCCACAGATTTCATCACAGATCGGAAAGGATGTCCCATGACCGACCAAGCCCTGTCCCAGGCCGCCCGCCCCGGCCGCTTCCCGCGCCTGCCCCGTCCTGCCCGCTTCTTCGCGCTGCGGCGCCAGCGCCGGCAACTGCGGCAGCTCGACGCACATTTGCTGCGCGATCTCGGGCTGACCCGCGCCCAGGCCGAGCGCGAGGCGCAAAAGCCCTTCTGGGACGCGCCGGACTGGTGGAAATGACCAGATTGCCGCGATTTTCCGCGATCGAACCGCCGGTCTGAGAATCCGTCGCAAAATTCCGTTCCCGGCGCCGCATCCGCTTGAAAGCGGCGCCCCGGATGCCTTTATGATTAGCTGAGCCGCGGCCCCGCCCGGGGCCGCAACAGTTTTTCACTCGAGGAGGCAACCTATGGCTGACTACCAGACGATGCGCGGCACCGCCGGGGTCCGCACGGCTGCAATTGACACGGGCCTTAAGGCCCACATGAACAAGGTCTACGGCACCATGTCCGTGGGCATGCTGCTGACCGCGCTGGCGGCCTGGGCCATTTCCGGCCTGGCAGTCGCCACCGATCCCGCGACCGGGCAGCAGGCGCTGACCGGGCTGGGCCAGGCAATCTACGCCAGCCCGCTGAAATGGGTGATCATGTTCGCCCCGCTGGCCTTCGTCTTCGGCCTCTCCGCCGGCATCAACCGCATGTCCGCAGCGACCGCGCAGCTGGTGTTCTACGTCTATGCGGCGGTCATGGGCCTGTCGCTCAGCTCGATCTTCCTGGTCTTCACCGGCGAGTCGATCGCCCAGACCTTCCTGATCACCGCCATCGCCTTCGCCGGTCTCAGCCTCTACGGCTACACCACCAAGAAGGACCTGTCAGGCTTCGGCACCTTCCTGATGATGGGCGTGATCGGCATCCTCGTGGCGTCGATCGTCAACATCTTTCTCGCCTCCTCGGCGCTGTCCTTCGCGATCTCGGTGATCGGCGTGCTGGTCTTCGCGGGCCTGACCGCCTACGACACCCAGCGGATCAAGACCGACTACATCGCGCATGCACAGCATGCCGACCAGGAATGGCTGGGCAAGTCCGCGATCATGGGCGCGCTGTCGCTCTACCTGGACTTCATCAACCTCTTCATGTTCCTCCTCCAGTTCATGGGGAACAGAGAATAAAGCTGTCGCTCTAGCGACACGCTAAGAATGCCCCGCCAAGCCTTAGGTTTGGCGGGGTTTTTTGTGCTTTCGCGATCCGTGGACGCGCACTGCCGCAAGAACGCGGCACCAAATATCTCGCCTTCGAGACTGTAAAGCTTCAGTGGCAACGATTTTCGGAATGCGTGCCGCTCTGTGCCAGAATGCGCAGGTTTGCGCATGGAACAGAGGGCGCATCTGGGAAGTCGCATCGTCCCCGCCATGGGGGCAGACTGCATGGCCGGACATCAGTTGCTTCTGCAAGCCCGCGCCCCCCATGAGTCGAACGTCCTCTTCAGCCTCTATGCGGCCCACCTCCAGGCCATGAGCGTCATGGGCAACACCGCAAGGAAGGAGCTGGAGTCGGCGGCGTTCCTGCTGTCATGGGCGGCCGCCAATGCCCCGGACCTGTGCCTCCGGCTTGCCCGGGGGCAGCCGCCGACCCTGACGCAGTGCCGGGCCTTCGCCGCCTGGCTGAAGGCGCGGTCCGGCATCGGCAGGACGGCGATTGCCCCTGCGGCCGCGGGGACATTCAATGCCACGCTCCGCGGCGCGCGGCGCTTTTCCCAATGGGCATTCTCCGAAGGCAATGCGGGCAACGCCCATGCCATGACCCGTGCCCTTGATGCGCATCGCAGGATCTGGCGGCAGGTCAAGCCGCTCTACGTCGCGAAGGAGGACTTCGCCGAAGACCTGGAAGACGCGGAGATCCGGGAGATCGAGACAGTCCTCGCCCGTGCCGCAGCCAGCGGAGGGCCGGACAGCCGCGTTGCCGCCCGCGACTACCTCATGTGGCGGATGGCGATCGAGTACGGATTGCGCATCGGCGAGATCCTGGCGCTCCGCCTCGAAGACCTGCCATCCCGGACGCAGGATTGGCTGAAGATCGTGCGCATCGAGGGCCGCGGCAACCTGTTCGACCCCCGCGAACCCAGGGCGCCGAAGGTCAAGACTCTCGGCCGCGATCTCGGCTGCTACTTCAGGAATTCGCGCTTCCCGCAGCTCTTCAGCCTCTACCAGTCGAGCCACCGATGGGTCTGGGCCAGCCGGAAGAGCGGCGCCCGGTACCAGAAGACCCGTTTCGCACACCCCTATCTCGTCATCAACGCTACCGACGGCATGCCCCTGTCGATGCAGAGCGCACAGCGGCGCGCGGCCTTCATCCGCGCGGAAACCGTCGTCGATTTCCACTGGCACGCGGCGCGCCACGCGTTCTTCAATCGTGCCTACGTCTTGATGGATGGCATCAAGGATCCGCTCGAGCGCAAGGATAGGCGCGCAGGCCTCGTCTACTGGGGCGGCTGGTCCTCTCCGGACAGTCTCGACATCTATACCGCGACCGCCCGCCGGAACAAGGCGCGCGGCGCCGCCCTCGCCCTCGAGGGGACGGACGGCAAGGCGATCTGGAGCGCAATCGATTGAGCCGCCGGGTCATCACCGACGACCTCCGGTTCAACCCGGAGACGGGGCTCTAACGGCGCGAGGACGGGGCGGAAGTCGCGCTTGCCCATGACGCCGGACGCGACCTGTGGGTCTCGCCGGACGGGGCCGAATACGTGCAGAACCTCAACCGCATCGCGGATCCGGTCTATGTGCGGATCGACGGCGAGGTCTGGCGGACAAGGTTCAACGGAACTGTCTATTCTATCGACTGGAACGCCTTCGACCTGCCCGCATGGCTCCTGCCGGAACTGAAGGCCGTGCTGATCCAGCGCCTTCGGGACCGGTGCCGACGGGAGTTGGCGAATATGGGGGCCTTGCTCGCTGCGCTGCAGCGCACGTCGCCGGCAGCCTTTGACGGGCACGCCGCGCTCGGCAACTTGACCGCGGCCGAGCTGGCAGCCGTGATGCTGGCGCTCCAACCGGTCAGCGCGGAATACGCCGGTTATTTCAGGTCGCTCTACGCCGATCTTGAGCTCATTGGCCATCCCGGATGCACCGAAGAAAAGCTGGAGCAGCTCCGGCAATACAGGCTTTCCGGCAAGACCTCGTTGCCCGATGTGCGCGCATGGGACCCCAGGACCGGCGCGCTGACCACGTCTGAACTCGAGGTCCTGCGCGGCAACCTCCTGCCGCCGCTGCGGCCGGAAACCGACACGGAGCATTTCTGCAGGGTGATGCTGCGCACGCTGGCGGCCCTCGGGCGGCGGCCATCGCAGATGCTTGCCGTGCCGGCCGACGGCATTTGCCGCCGCCCGCAGGCCCCGGGACTGCCCGCGGTCATCTGCGTGCCCGGCGGGAAGGCGCAGCGCAACAGCGCGCCGCGGCCCTACGACCTTCCTGACGATCTCTACGACGACCTGATGCGTTTCGCGGAACGCCCGGCCATCCGGGAGGCGCAGGCGCATTTCGGGCTGTTCTTTCTGACGCCGATGACGGAGCAGACGCGCGTGGCCGGGCCGATGGCTACCACGTCATGCACGAGGCTCCTCCAGGACTGGATCTCCCGGATCGGGATCATCAGTCCGCGGACCGGAAAGCCGCTGCATGTGACGCCGACCCGCCTGCGCCACACCGTCGCCACGCAGCGGGCCCGCAAGGGCTGGTCGAAGGCTGACATCCGCGAATTCCTCGAGCACTCCTCGGATCATGCCGTGGACGCCTATATCGACGCGGTCGGCAACGACATGACGCCCGCGCTCGAGCGCGCCGACCGGGCCCTGGGCGGCGTGTTCTCCGACCTGGCCAGCAGCTTCCAGGGCAAGGTCGTGCCCCGGCCCGCGGGGAAGATCGACAAGCCCGTCATCGTGCCCGACCTGGAGAACCGCGCGATCATCGGGCAATGCGGGAGGACCGGAACCTGTCCCCATAGCCCCTTCGCGGCCTGCCTCGCCGGATGCGCGCATTTCCTTTTCTTCCGCGATGCCGATGTCGGTGCCGTGGAGGATTTCCTGCGCGGCGAGCACGAGCGCTGGCGGCAGGCCGAAGGCAATGCCCAACGCACCCGCATCCAGGACGACTTCGCGCGCATCCATGCAGGCCTCCGGGCGGCCGGGATAGCTGCGGGGATGGAAGATGATTGATCCGGTCCTTCTCCGCGCGCTGAATGCGGTCGCACCCGACCTGCGGCCTGACGCCGGAGCCCTCGAACTTCTGCTGCCGGACGGTACCGGCTTTGCCGATGACGAATGGGAGCTGGGCTCCTGGCATGGGACGGTTGCCCGGCCCCGCAAGGAGACGCTGTCCTTCGGCAAGATCGCCCATCCGGAGATGCGGGACGCCGCGAAGGTCATCATTCTGGAACGGAGACGGAAAAGAGGGATCGGCCCAGTTAGCGCCAGACATTATCTTGCCGCGGCCCGGGCTCTCGGCGACGTTCTGGGCGCACGACCTCTTTCAGGCCTGACCTCCGGCGATGTCCACCGTGCCGAGGCGAAGCTGCTGGTCAAGTCTGACAAGTACTTGAGCGCACTCGCGACGATGGCCGGCGAGCTTCGGCGTCTTTACGGCATTGCCGTGGACTACAAGGCGCCGAAGACGGCGGCCGTCCGCCATGGCACCAGGGGCACCGACGAAGGCCGCTCCGCGAAACTCATCCCGGATGCAGTGCTGATGGACCTGCTCGCGCTTCTGCCGCGCGAGGATATCCCCGATGACGACCGGCTGCTGCTGTCGGCGATCGCGCTGAACCTTGGCTGCGGCTGGCGGGTCAGCGAATTGGCCACGCTCCCCGCGGACTGCCTGTTCCGCGACGAAGGCCAGCTCTATGTCCGCGGCTATCCGGGAAAGGGCGGCAAGATCGCCCCGAAGCTCGTGGCGCCTGCCCTTGCGCCCATGGTGGAGGAGGCGGTTGCCACCATCCTCCGCCTGACCGGGCCCGGCCGCGCGATCGCGAAAGCCTGGCCGCTGGCCGCCGATCCTGACTGGCGCACGGTGCTACGGGACGACACCGCAATCCTGTATTTCGCCCGGAAGCTCCTGCATCGCTGGGGATCGGACCCGGACAACCGGCTGATCAATCCCGACGCCGCCTGGAGCCGGAACCATGGCTGGGTCGATGTCCTGGGAGCACTGGAAAGCTACCCGAATGTCAACCGGGCTGCAGCAGCCTCGGGCTTGAACTGGGAGACATTCGATGCGCTGCGGAAGCAGCAACTTGCCTCCCGCGAGGGACGGATCTGGACGCCTCGGCCAAAGTCCGTGAAGGGCTGGATGCTTGATGCCCGTGTCTGCGATAGGCACAATCTTTTCAGGATGATGGGATTTCATTCAGGGTATAGGCACCACTCACCAGCCATCCGGTCTCTCGTTGCGGAAGCGCTGGAATTCCAGCTCTCCGGCGAGGTCATTCCGCCGCCGCCTTTCGACGCGGAGATCGAGGCGAGGCACGCGCGGGAAAAGCCGGTTCTCCTCTCCGACCGGACCGGAACTCCCCTCCTCTACGTCGAGGATGCGCTGTTCGTCATGCCGCGGTTCTTAATCGGCGCGCATGCCACAAAGACCGACGATTGGCAGCGGCTCACCCCCGAGCACATCATGCAGTGGCTCGGCGGAACAACCGGCCGCGCCTCGGTCTTCGAGCGCTACGGCATCATCGATCCGCGCAGCGGCAAGATCGCGACCTTTACCAGCCATCAGATCCGCCACTGGCTGGAGACCAATCTCCACAAGGGCGGGCTGACCGACGCGCAGATCGCCGCGCTGATGAACCGCCGCAGCACCGCCGGAAACTCGGTCTACAACCAGATGACGAATGCGGAGCGGCGCGAAAAGGTCAGGGAAGGCATCCATGAGGGCGTGATCGGCGGGCTCGTGGCCGGTGTCGTCACCCGCGCCGATGTCACGAGGGAAGAGGCCGAAGACATCCTCGATTCCCGGCTGCGGCAGGTCAACGTGATGCCGCACGGGTTCTGCCTGAAGGATCTGGCGACGGAACCCTGCCCGCATCACATGTCCTGCTTTTCCACCGCCGCCGGAACGGCGGGCGGCGGGACCGCGGCCTGCAGCCACCTGCTGGTGGACCGGACCGACCCGGACCAGATCGCGGCGCTCAGGCGGGAGAATGCCAACGCCAGGGCGATGGTCGAGATGTTCGAGGATGATCCGGAGCTCGGGGACAGCCCGCAGGTTGCCCATTTCAGGACGATCGCCGACACCACCGCGTCCTTCCTGCCGGAGGCTGACCCATGAAGATCCGCTGCGGCTGCGACGGAAAGCTCTGCGCGCGATGGCACCCGAAGATCGAGGCCGCGATGCGCAAGACGGCCGCGAAGGCGCGCAAGGAAGGCCGCGAGTACAAGGCCGACATGACCGCGCTTGCGGGCGACCTCGCCACCTCGCGCCCGACGCTCTACAAGCACGCGGCCTTCGTCGAGGACATGCTGGTCCGCCTGAAGGCGGAGCGCCGCCGCGTCGACGGCGACGCCGCCCGCGCGGCGCTGATGGACAGGATCGAAAGGCTGGAAGCGCAGCGCGACGCGGCGCTTGCCGATGTGATGGACATGCGCCGGAGGGTCGCCCAGGTCTACGCGACGCTCAACAGGGAAGCGCCGCTGCTGGCGGCGCTTGTCGAGGCGCCAATGCGGCGGGAAGGTCTCGATACCGGCACATGCCCGCTCTGCGGCGGCGACGGCACCGGGATGGCGGCCCCCGCCGGCAACGTGGTCCGGCTGAAGCGGGATGACCGGCCATGAGCCGGAAGAAGGGAGCCGCCAATATCGCGGCGCTGCGGCGCTATCTCGACAGCACCGATGTCCTGCCGGCCAAGGACGGCAAGGTGTCCGTGACCGCTGTCGCGGAGGCGGCCGGGATCGACAGGCTGGTGCTCTACCGCAACCCTGTGGCGAAGGCGCTGCTGGAAGAGGCCGCCGCGGCCAGGGAGCTGGCCGCCATCGGGTCCCGCGAGGTGCCACCGGTGGCGGGCAGGGCCGAGCGCCTGCTGGAGACGCGCGTCCGCGAGCTGGAAACGCGCAACGCCGCGCTGGCCGCGGAAAACGCCGATCTCCGCGCCCGGCTCCGCGCATTCGGGCACATGGAGGACCTGCTGACCGGCGGCCGCCGCGTGATCCCGTGAAGCCCTGCATCGTCACGAGGGTCCTCGCGGCCAGTCCCCGTGGCGGCGCGATCTTCCGGGTCGAGACCGAAGGCACATTCCACCGCGTCGTCGCCTCGGGCGCGGTCATGCCGAGAGTGCCAGTCGAGGGCGAGTGCTGGTGGATCTCCGGCACGATCCGCCGCCACCCGGAGCACGGGCCGCAGGTGCATGCCGAAAAGGCGGTGCTGATGCATCCAACCGGCAAGATGCTGCTCGCGTTCCTGAAGGGGCCGCGCTGTCCCGGGATCGGCGCGCAGAAGGCTGCAAAGCTCTGGAACAGCCTGGGAATGGCACTCTACGCCGCTCTCGGCGATCCGGCGGACCCCCGCCTCGAAGACTGCATCGGTCCGGATCTCGCCGGGGTCGCGCGCGAGGCCTGGCGCTGCTACGCGGACGAAACCGCGGCCTTCGAATGGTGCGACCGCAACGGCCTGCCGGTCCGGCTCGCGCAGCGCCTCAGCGCGATCTACGGCGCCGGCCTGTCCGCGAAGATGGAAGAGAACCCGTACCGCCTCCTGGCCTTCGCCAACTGGGACAGCGCGGAGCGTGTCGCGGCGGCGGTGGGCGTGCCGGCCCTCGATCCCCGCCGCCTCGTCGGAGCGGTGGAGGAGGTCCTCTACCGGCGGCTCGACCAGGGGCACACGGCCGTCCGGCGGGCCGAACTGGAACGGCTTGCAGAGCGCCGGCTGAATCACGGCGGCGCCGGTGTCGGCGCCGTCGCCGAGGCCCTGGACCAGGGCGCGCTCGTCCCGGACGGCGGCGATCTGCTTCTTGGCGCCGGGGCGGCCGTCATGGAGCGGTTCGTGGCCCGGCGCCTGATCGCGCCGGAGCCCGGCGCCCAGATGCCCTTGGCGTCGACGCTCTCCGCCGCCGAGATCAACGACATCGTCGACGGCTTCGATGCTGCTTCGGCGCAGCGGCTGACCCCGAGCCAGCGGCAAGCCGTGGCCATGGCCATCTCGGCGCCGGTCAGCGTGCTCACCGGCGGCGCGGGCACCGGCAAGACCACGACGCTGCGGGCCCTGTTCCACGCCGCGGATGCCCTGGCCATTCCGGTCGTGCAGGCCGCGGTCGCGGGCCTCGCCGCGCGCCGCATGGAGGAGGCCACGGGACGGCCGGCGTCGACGCTCCTGAGCCTCTTCGCCCGTCTCCGCGGCGGGGCGAGCCTCGAGGACACCCTCGTCATCATCGACGAGGCCTCGATGCTCGACCTGCCGCTTGCCTACACGCTGCTGCGCCTCTGCGCGCCGACGACGCGGTTCCTCTTCGTGGGCGACGCCGCGCAGCTGCCGCCGATCGGGTTCGGCCTGGTGTTCCATCGCCTGGCCAGATCGGCCGAGGTCCCGCAGGTCATGCTCGCGACGATCCACCGCCAGGCCTCCGCCACCGGGATCCCCGCGGCCTCTGCCGCCATCCGGAGCGGAGACGTCCCCGAGATGGGGCAGTTCGGCGGCGAAGGGACCGGCGTGAGCTTCATCGACTGCCGGACCGGAGACATCCTCCAGAGGCTGCTCGACCTCTCCGCGGCCATCGGCGATGCCCAGATCCTGAGCCCGCTGCGCCGCGGGCCGATCGGGACGGCCACGATCAACGCGGCCTTCAGCGCGGTGCATGGAAGCGGTCCGCGCTCCGGCCGGTTTGCCGCGGGCGAGCCGGTCATCTGGACCGTCAACGACTACGATCTGGGCCTGATGAACGGCAGCCTCGGCCGTGTTGCCGCGGTTTCCGGTCACGGGCTCGATGTCGATTTCGGCACATTCGCCGCGAGCCTCTCTGCCGACCGGATGGAGAACCTGGACCACGCCTACGCCATCACGGTCCACAAGTCGCAGGGCAGCCAGTTCGAGCGGGTCATCCTCCCGTTCGAAGCCAGCCGCATCGCGGATCGCGCGCTCATCTACACTGCGGTGACCCGGGCGCGCCGGCAGGTCATTGTCCTCGGCGATCGCGCCGCCTTCGCCGATGCGATCAAGGCACCTCCGCGCGACCAGCTGCGCGAGTGCGGAGCATGGGGTTGACGGCGGCGGAACCGGCGGATGCTGGCGAGGACGGCGTGTCGCAGACACGGCGGCAGAGGCCGCAGGCCGAGCCGGTTCCGCCGCCGTCAAGCGGCACGACAGGCTCCGCGGGGCGCGGGGACGGAGCGTCAAGCGGATCGCGACCCGCGGCGCGATCCGCAGCGGAGGACCCGGGACAGATCGCAGCGCGATCTGCGCCCCGGACGTGCCGCGACCCCTTGCGGGAGGCTGCGCACCGGCGCCAGTCACTCCGGCAGCGGATAGGTCGTGCGCGCGAAGGCCAGCGCCGCGCGGCGGAGGATGTCGTTCTCGTCGCGCAGGAAAAGGTTCTCCTTGCGCAGGCGGTCCAGCTCATCCGGTTCCCTGACCACCGGAGGCTTGCGGGCAGACATTTTGCCAGGGACCGGTTTCCGCCTTGCGGGAACCTGCGGCGTGTCTTCCGCCCCGCCGGGATATTTCGCGATCCAGCGGTAGAGCGTCGAGTTGCCGATGCCCAGCTCCCGCGCCATCGCAGGGACGGATTTTGTCGAGGCCTTCGCCAGCCGCACCGCCTCACGCTTGTAGGCCTCGTCCGGCCGCATCCGTCTAAGCTGTTCCACAAGTCTCGCCTCGTCCATGCCGGTTCCGTTCCCTCTCCGGTTGCGTCTCACGAATGTCTCTTAAAACCGGTAGAGCTAAAACCGGCAAGAGGCGAATAGCCTGTGGGTGAAGCGAACCGTTCCCTCTCCCCTCCGGCGCATCCTCGCGCGCAACCTGCGCAGCGTCCGCGCGACCCTCGGCTGGTCGCAGGAGCGCCTGGCTGCCGAGGCCAACCTCAACCGCACTTATCTCAGCGCGGTGGAGCGCGAGGAGCAGAACATCTCGCTCGACAACATCCACAAGCTGGCCGCCGCGCTCGATCTCGACGCCTGCCACCTGATCGACGCCGGATCCGACTTCAGCCCGGAGGGCTTGGCGCGGCTGCGGACGGGTTCCCCGCCGGCGCAGGCCGTGCTACCCGGCGATCCGGCCGGGTGAACCGATCCGGCGCCGCGGATGCAGGCCCATGTTCCAGATCGACCCGGCGGGCAACCGCATCGAGCCCCTCCAGCGGCGCAGCTTTCCCGAACTCGGTCTCGGCGAGCGCGCGCATCTGCAGGAATGGATCGCGGGACGTCCCGAGGCTCTCGGCGAGGATCTTCTCGTTCTCGGAAAGGAATTTGCGCTTCCCGGAACGCGGTCCCGCCCGGACCTTCTCGCGCTCGACCGGTGCGGCCGACTGGTGGTCATCGAGACCAAGCGGGGCAAGCCTGGGCGGGATGTCCTCTGGCAGGCGGCCCATTATGCCGCCCATGCCGCGGCGATGGACAGCAAGGCGATCATCTCTGCCCATCAGCGCTATCTCGCCCGGACGGGCGCCAGCGGAGAAGCCCGGGCGCGGATCCGGGACTTCCTGGCTCTTGGCGACGCGCAGCCGCTGAGACTGAACCTGCCCCGAAGCCAGCGCATCATCCTGATCGCAGGCGGCTTCCCGAAGGAACTCGGTGCCGCCGTGCTCTGGCTGCGCGACCAGGGGGTGGCCCTGCAATGCATCCGCGCCACCCCGGTCACCGCGGCCAGCGGCCTGTTTCTCGACCTCGAACAGGTCATTCCCGGCCCGGAGGACGCGGAGTACCGGCCGATGGCCACGCCTTCCCGGGAACCCGAAACACTTCCGGGCAAGCGGGTCTCCGAGGAGACAGCACGACACAGGCGGGACTTCTGGAACTATGTCCTGCCCCGCATGCGCGCCGCGGGCGTGCCGCTTTTCTCTCAGGAGGCTTCATCGAGGGAATCCCATGTCGCGGTGCCCACGGAAATGGCCGGAGTGGAATTCCGGCTGACCGTCGGCCGGAGTTGCGCCAGGGTCGAGTTGCGTCTTGGCCATCAGGACCGAACCCGCAACGATGCGATTTTCCAGCACCTTCGTGCCCGAAAGGCAGAAATCGAAGCCTCCTTCGGCGCCACCCTGAACTGGGGCGCTCCGGCAAACCGCATCGTCAGGACGCTCGCCTATCCTCGCAGTTTCGACACGCGCCGCCGGGAAACCTGGCCCGCCATCTCCCTCTGGCTCATCGAGCATGCGGCCAAGCTTCACCGGGCGACGGAGCAACATCTGGCGGCAGAGCAAGAATTCCTCGCGAAATCCTGAAAGCAGCCGCTCGACCCGCTCCGCAGCATGCTCTCGCTGCCGAACTCACCCTTCGCGCACAGAACAGACCTTCACCGGCGCAGCATTTTGGTGCTGCGGTTGCGGAAAGTCGGCCGATCCTCGGGCCGGACAGGAGCTTGCGGATGGCTAGTGATCGCCGGGGATCCGGACGACGGTCCAGTAGGATTCCAGAAGCCTGAGCAGCGAGCGGAAATCTTCGCCGACACGCGATTTCTCGATCACGCCAGCCACGTTCAGGTCATACGCAGCGGCAATGTCCTCGGATTTGTCAGAGCCGGTCAGGACGAAGCAGACGAGGCTCTGGAACCGCGGATCCGCACGCAAGGTGCGCAGGAATTCGAGGCCTGACATGCGCGGCAACGTCAGGTCGAGAAGCACGATCAACGGAGGGCTGACGCGGCTCCAGGGATGGCAGCCGTTGAGGATTTCGATCGCCTCCATGCCATCTTCCGCCCAGGCGATGCGGTTGGTGATGCGTGCCTTCTGGATCGCCCGGATTACGTTGCGGCCCTGCAAGTCGTCGTCCTCCACCAGCAGGAACTGCACGTCGCGCATGCCCGGCGATGGCGTTTCGCCGTCGTCCGCTGGCTGCGAGAGAGCCGATCCGGTTGCGGAGCGCGTCACTCCGGCATCCGCACGGTGGTCCAATAGTCGTCGATCAGCTGCACAAGCTGGCGGAAGTCCTCTCCGGCCTGCGATTTCACGACATAGCCAGCGACGTTCAGGTCATAGGCGTCGGCGATGTCCTGCTCGCTGCTCGACGTCGTCAGCACGAAGCAGACGAGGCGGCGCAGCTTCGGGTCGGAGCGGATCTCGCGCAGCAGTTCGATGCCGTTCATGCGCGGCATGTTGAGATCGATCAGCAGGATCAGCTTGTGCTCGCCAAGGTTCGCCGCCCAGTCGCCGAGCAAGGTTTCCAGCGCTTCGACGCCATCCTCGACCCGCGTTATCCGGTTGGCGATGCGCGCCTCGCTGAAGGCCCGGATCACGGTCTTGGCCTCGAAATCGTCATCTTCGACCAGCAGGATCTCGGCATCCGCCATTGCTTTGGGGCGTTTTTCGAAAACGTGGTCAGGCGACATTCGCGGTTTCCTCTTCGGGCAGGGGCCATGTGAATTCGAACTCCGTGCCGGTGGCGGCGCCCCCGGAGCGGAGCACAAGTTCGCCGCCGTGGAGGGCGACGTATTTGCGGCAGAGCGACAGACCGATGCCGCTGCCCTCGACCCGGTCCTTGGAGCGCATGGTCTGGAACAGCTCGAAGACGCGCTCGTGGTATTCCGGGGGAATGCCGGGGCCGTCATCACGCACGCAGAAGCGGATGCGGCCGTCTTCGACCCTGGCGTCGAGGTCCACGCGCCCGTCGCGCCGGTCATGGTGCTTGACCGCGTTGCTGACGAGGTTCAGCAGGACGGTCTGCACGGGCAGCTGCCGCACCCGCAGGCCGACGAAGCCATCGGTGAACCGTATACTGAACGTGTCCGGCGTGTCGGTCAGGTCGACGATCTCCTGGGCCAGTTCGGCGCCGGTCACGACCGGGCTGTGCGTCTCGCCCTTCTGGCGGCCGATGCGGGCATGTTCCAGCAGCCCGTCCAAAAGCCGGCCCATGCGCCGGACACGGGAATTCATCATTGCCAGCGTTTCGGCGCTGTCCTCGTCGAGCGTGCCCGCCAGATCCTTCGACAGCCAATCCGTGGCAGTCGTCACTGCGCGCAGCGGGCTCTTCAGGTCGTGGGACACGGCATAGGCGAACCGGTCCAGTTCCTCGTTGGAGGCTTCCAGTGCCTTCAGCGTTTCGTCCCGTTCCCGCTCGGTTTCCATCTTTTCCGAAACATCGCGGATCAGGGCCGCGAAATAGGTCTCGCCGTTCTTCGTGATCTGGCTGACCGACAATTCGATCTCGACATCCGAGCCGTCCTTCCGGCGCGCAGCCTGCACGACTGTCTGGCCGACGCGCTTCGCGTCGCCTGTCCGCAGGAAGTCCCGGACGAGGGTCGCGTGATCCAGGCGCAGTGCCTCCGGCATCAACATCCCTGCGTCCTGGCCAACCAGTTCGGTGTCGGAATAGCCCAGCAGCTCCTTGAGGGCGGCATTCGCCATGGTGATCCGGCCGGAGGCGTCCATGATGCAGATGCCGTCCCGCACGCCGTCGAACAGGTAGTCCAGCCGGGCCTCGCGGGAGGCGAGGTCGGCGACCAGACCACCGAAGCTTCGCGCCAATGCGCCGATTTCATCGCGGCGCGCGGCCGGAAGATCGAGTTTCCGACGGTTGCGACGGGCTTCGGTGATCTCTGACGTCATCGCCAGAAGCGGCCGGAGGCACAAATGGACAAGGCAGGCCGCGGCCGCGAGGGACAGCAGAAGCACTCCGATGCCAACCCGGAGGAACCATCCCCCAAGACTGTCGGCATGGGCAGGCAGGATATCATGATCGACGATCAGCCCCAGCCTCGTGGAGGTGGCCGAAGTCGCCTGCAAAGAAAAGTCGGCTGCCACGGCCACGCGGTCCTGTCCGACATCCAGGCGCATGTCCGTCAGGGCCGTGTCCAGAACCTTGGCGATTGCAGGATCGGCAGGCGGCCCGTCCAAACGCATCGCATGCATTTGCCCGGTCTCGGGGTCGAAGGAGAACCCCCGGCCATCCGACCGTCGTCCAACCACGATGCCCCGCGGCGCCAAGCGGCGCAGGATCGTTTCGAAGCGCAGCTTGGCATCGTAGTTGATGACGAGAAAGCCGAAGCGGGAGCCGTCCCCGGCAAAAACGGGGTAGAGTACCCTCGCCACCGCTGTCCTGGGTTCCGATATCTCGCCATTCTCGCGGTTCAGCGTCGTCGGACTGGTCCAGGATTCGCCTTCCGGCAGCGCGGCGCCCGCAGCGAAATAGAACTCGCCGTTCTTGGCCTGAAGCTGCCCTTGCGGCACGATCATGATCTCGTCGCCGCTGCGGTCGACGCGGACGAGTTCGCTGCCGCGCGCATCATTGGCGATCAGGCGGATCTGGACATAGTCGGGCCGCATCTTGAGGAAGCTGACGAATATTTCGTTCAGCCGTTTCCGCCAGTCTTCGGCAGTGGAGGTTCCGTCCAGCGGATCAGGTTCCGTGCTGCCCGCCGTGCGTGCCAGGCCTTGGATCGGCGGCGTGTTCGCGAGAATGTTCAGATCCGCCTCGGCCCGTTCCTGGGCATCGGCGAATGCCTCCCGGATCAGGTTCAGATCGCTGCGCAGAACCGCCACATGCTGGGCATGATCGGCCACATTGCTGACATGGAGCCCGGCCAGCGACACGACAGTCACCGCGGGGGCGACAAGCAGCGCCGCTCCGGCGATCATCCGGGTCCTGAGGCTGGATGTCCAGCTGACTTGCTTCAAGGGAGTGGTCTCCGCGATCCGGCAGGTTGCGCCCTGACGCTGAACCTCATTGGTGAATCTGCGGTTAAACTTCATTGCCTTGGGCGAAAGCGCGTGCCCGGCGGTCCTTGTTGTTTTGCGCGGCATTGTAGCGGCTTCCCCGGCAGGCATTCAGCCTTCGTTCAGTTTCCGCCGGTAGCACCGGGATGTGTGGCCCGTGGGGGAAAAATGGGGAATTTCATACGCAAACCCGCCATCGCGGGGCAGTTGGCCAGCCGTTGCCTGGTCATCGAGGACGATCCGCTGGACCGGAAGGTCATGGTCCGCCTTCTGAAGGAAAGCGGAGCGCCGGTGGACATCGACACGGTGGATACGATCGTGGCGGCGCGCGAGCGCCTGATCTCCGGTGCCTATGACATCCTCCTGGTGGACCACCACCTGCCGGACGGTTTCGGCGCAGATTTCCTTACAGAATGCAACGCCTCGGGCCTGTTGCGCTGGTCACGGGCCTATCTGTTCACGGTGATGCCGGAACATGCAGCGCGGGAATTGAGGGACCCGGCCTGCCATGCGCTTCTGCTCGACAAGGAGAAGCTGACGCGGGAAGAAATCGGGCGCATCCTTGCGACAGCACTGGCCGCCACAGGTGCTGTCAGCGGGCGGGAAGCGGAGGCGGCTGCCAGATAGGCAATCCTGACTCCTGCTTTCCCGCACGCGCAGAGCGTCGCGGCTTGTCCAGCCTTGATATCTGAGAGTGTCAGGCCGAGCGGGCAGCGAAGACGCTGCGCAGGGTTTCGGTGGTCATTTCGTCCTTGGCGAGGGATTTCGGCATGATCCGCAGATCGTAGGTCTGCTTGATCACGTCCTTCAGGCCACCGGTCAGCACGACGACATTGTTCCAGTTCATCAGCCCGGCATCGACCACCTCGACGGCGAACTCCACACCGGAGCCGTCCGGCAGCCCGTTATCCACGAAGAGCAAGTCGAAGTTCTGGCGCTTCATGCGTTCGCGGGCTTCGGCAATGGTCATGACATGGCAGGTCCGGACTCCTTTGCGGCTTTCCCGTGCGAGACGGCGGAAGACCGCATTGTCGAAATCCTCGTCCTCCACATAGAGGATACTGATCGCCGCATCATCGTCGCATCCGGTCGTGCCGGGCTGGCAGGGCGTGTCGTTCATTGAAGTTGTCTCCGGCAGCTGCTCCGTTGTCGGCAACTGTCGCGGTTGCATGGTTACGGAGAGGTCAACGGCGACCAGGCGAAATAGGTCGAAAGTTAGGAATGGCCGAAGATCGGGGCAGGCGTCCGGTTCCAGGGTCGAGGTTTGACGCTGCCCCAAGACGAACGAAAGGCTTCACCCAAACTCGCGGCACGCGTCGCCTCGCTGCGTTTGCACGATGCGCAGGACTCCGGCCGACAGAAGTGGGGCTCTCTACGGCCTTGCGGCGGCGCGGCAGCTTGGCCATCGCGCCGATGGTTCACAAGCTGTCACCATGCCGGGCCGAAGGACGGAACCTGCCGGTCGCGCCTGACGCCTCGATCGCCCCCCCCTGGCAGCCCTTTGCAGCCGGTCGTCTGAGGCGCGGCATTGGTCGAGGTGCCCCCTCGTGCAGGGTTGTTGTCACCGTCCTTCGATCTGAAACTATGCAGCGAGGCGGGCGGGACAGGATGACGAGTGGCCTATTCACAGGAACGAAAGGCGGCGGTTCTCGCGAAGATGCTGCCGCCGAACAGCACCCCCTTGAACCGGCTGGCGGTTGAAGAGGGGATCTCGCGGGCAACGCTCGCCAAGTGGCGCGCGGAGGCGCGGGCGAAGGGCAAGCTGCTGCCCGAGGCTGACGCGCATGTCGAAGGCTGGA
>NZ_JAATVU010000039.1 GCF_013184745.1 Mangrovicoccus sp. HB161399 | reverse complement strand
TCGTCGGCATGGCAATGATCTCCGTGGGGTGGGTGGCGCCCCGACTCTTCCAGACCGAAGGGCGCTGGTCTCCTCCTCATGGGATCTTCACATGGGCGGGCGGGACGAGCCTGATGTCATGGCCGGGCCAGTTCCCGGCCCCGGAAATGCGCGCCGCCGCAGGCCTCCATCGCCACCAGGCAGGGCGGCAGCCTGGCGAAGAACTCCAGCACTTACGCTTTCCGGAGCTACCTGCGGAGGACTGCAGCGCCCCTGCCATCGGCGCAATGGGCCTGGAACGCTTTCTCCGCCGGCCTCCCGGCGATTGCCGCGCATTCGCCTGCCGGTCGGCGGAAAAAGCCCGGCCGTGATGATCTCCGGCATGACCGCCTGCCAAACTGGATTGCCGCGATCCCACCTTGGCACCTCGATGCCGTCGGGGGCCGGTTGCAGCATCCAGGCTGATCTGATCCCGGAAACATCCGGACTCAAAACTCCCGCAAAACGCGCCGCAACCAGACGAAGCGGCATCGGCCAAAGCAGATGCCGGATTTCCGGCCCATGCATTTGCGGAAAGGGACCCTTGCAAAAACGTCGGTTGCGCTAACAGCCCATTCATGGTGCCTTGGATATGCCGCACTGCAGCGGAGCCTCCGGCGTGTCCGGGGCCTCCGTTGCGATGCGTTCCCGAAATGACCAGTGACTTCAGTTGGGGTTTTCCCATGACCTATCCGGACGCCCAGGTCCGCCGGACCATTCTCGCGCTCGCGCTCGGTGCCTTTGCCATCGGCGTGTCCGAATTCGCCAGCATGGGGCTGCTGCCCTACTACGCCCGCGACCTCGGCGTGTCCGAGCCGGTCGCCGGCCATGCCGTATCAGCCTATGCGGTCGGGGTGGTGATCGGCGCGCCGGTCCTCGCCGTTCTGGGCGCGCGGATCGCCCGCAAGACCTTCCTCATGGCGCTGATCGCGGTCTTCGCCCTCGCCAATGCGCTCACGGCGCTGGCGCCCTCGGCGAATCTCCTGATCGGGGCGCGTGTCCTCTCCGGGCTTCCGCACGGCGCCTATCTGGGGATCGCGATGCTGTTCGCCGCCGACATCCTGCCCAAGGGGCGGCGCGCGCAGGGCGTGGCCAAGGTGCTGATGGGGCTGACCGTCGCGAACATCGTCGGCGTGCCGCTGGCCGGGGCGATCGGGCAGAGCTTCGGCTGGCGCTGGTGCTTCGTCATCGTCACCGGCATCGCCCTTGCCTCGGCGCTGCTGATCCGGCGGGTGGCGCCGGTGGAGGCGGCCGATCCCGGGGCGAGCCCGCTGCGCGAGCTCGGCGTTCTGCGGAACCGCGCCATGTGGCTGACGCTGATGGTCGGCTCGGTCGGATTCGGCGGCGTCTTCGCAGTCTATTCCTTCTTCTCCGCGGCGATGATCGACGTGGCGGACGCACCGTCCTGGGCGATCCCGCTGGCGCTGTCGGGCTTCGGGCTGGGGGCGACTTTCGGCAACGAGCTGGCCGGGCGGCTGGCCAGCTGGTCGCGCTTCGGCGGCGCGCTGGTGCTGCTGCTCGGCATGGCGGCGGCGCCGGTGGCCTATGCGATGGTGATGGGCGACTGGGTGCTGATGACCGCCTCGCTGCTGGTGCTGGGCTGCACCGCAGGGCTGGTGATCCCGCTGCAGATGCGCCTGATGGACGTGGCCGCGGACGGGCAGAACCTGGCGGCGGCGCTGAACCACGCAGCCTTCAACTTCGCCAACGCGCTGGGGCCGCTGCTGGCCGGCATGGCGCTGGCGGCGGGCTATGGCTGGGCCGCGACCGGCTGGGTCGGCGCGGTGCTGGCGCTCGGCGGGATCGGGGTTCTGGCAGTGGCCTGGCTCGATTCGCGGCGCGGCAGCGGCAACCTGCCCGGCGGCGGGATCGCCGTCCCGGCCTGACCGCTTGCGCCCTCCCTCTCCCCGCCGGGGAGAGGGCCGGGGTGAGGGGGCACGTCGCAAGGCACGGCATGCGAAAACGCCCGCCGGATGGCGGGCGTTCGCGTTTCCGGATGCCGGAAGGATCAGGAGTGGATCGGGCCGTCGCCGCAGGCCAGCGCCGCCTCGCGCACTGCCTCGGAGAAGGTCGGGTGGGCGTGGCAGGTCAGGGCGATGTCCTGGGCCGCGGCGCCGAATTCCATGCCGACGCAGATCTCGTGGATCAGCTCGCCGGCGGACGGGCCGATGATGTGGCAGCCGAGGATCCGGTCCGTCTCCTTGTCGACCAGCATCTTGACGAAGCCGTCGGAGGCGAAGACGGCCTTGGCGCGGCCGTTGCCCATGAAGGAGAACTTGCCGACCTTGTAGGCCTTGCCCTCGGCCTTCAGCGCTTCCTCGGTCTTGCCGACCGAGGCGACTTCCGGCCAAGTGTAGATCACGCCCGGGATGACGTCGTAGTTCACGTGGCCATGCTTGCCCGCGATCACCTCGGCGACGGCCATGCCCTCGTCCTCGGCCTTGTGCGCCAGCATCGGACCGACAATGGCATCGCCGATGGCGTAGATGCCGGGAACCGAGGTCTGCCAGTGCGCGTCGGTGGCGATCTGGCCGCGCTGGGTCATCTCGACGCCGATATCGGCCAGGCCCAGGCCGTCGGTGAAGGGCTTGCGGCCGGTGGCGACCAGCACGACATCGGCCTCGACCGTGTGCTCGCTGTCATCCTTCTTCAGCTTGTAGGTGACGGTGGCGCCGCCATCCTTCGGCACCGCGGACTGCACGGCCGCGCCGAGGACGAACTCAAACCCCTGCTTCGACAGCAGCTTCTGGAACTGGCGGGCGACTTCGGCATCCGCGCCGGGGGTGATGGCGTCGAGATACTCGATCACGGTGACCTCCGCGCCGAGGCGCGCATAGACCGATCCCATCTCCAGGCCGATCACGCCGGCGCCGATGACGACCATCTTCTTCGGCAGCCCGGCAAGCTCCAGCGCGCCGGTGGAGGTCACGACGGTCTTCTCGTCGACCTCGACGCCCGGCAGCGAGGCAGGCACCGAGCCGGAGGCGATGATGATGTTCTTGGCGGTGTAGGTCTTGTCGCCGACCTGAACTTCGCCGGCCTTCGGAATCGAGCCCCAGCCCTTCAGCCAGTCGATCTTGTTCTTCTTGAACAGGAATTCGATGCCGCTGGTGTTCGACTTGATCACGTCGTCCTTGTAGGCCTTCATCTGCGGCCAGTCGATCTCGGGCTCGCCGGCCTTGATCCCCATCTTGGCGAAGTTCTCGTGCATCTCGTGCACTTCGTGCGACGCATGGAGCAGGGCCTTGGAGGGGATGCAGCCGATGTTCAGGCAGGTGCCGCCGAGGGTCTCGCGGCCTTCGACGCAGGCGGTCTTCAGGCCCAGCTGGGCGCAGCGGATCGCACAAACATAGCCGCCGGGTCCGGCGCCGATCACGATCACATCATAGTCTGCCATTCTTTCCTCCTGGCGAAACATTGGGGCGTGGCGTTTCGGTATACTAATGTCCACAACGGGCGGACGCCACCGGGTTTACAGATGTCATAAGAGCACGGCCAGCAGCATGACAACCGTGGCTGCCCATCCTGCTGACCAGATGCAGGAACGCCACGGTACGAGGCCGAAATAGTAGGCCGGAACGTAGAGAATGCGCGCCGCGAGATAGATCCAGCCGCAGGCGGCGGTCAGCGGGCCCGCGCTGCCGCTCAGGATCACGGCGGTCACGGCGATGGCGAAGAGGATCAGCCCCTCGAAATGGTTCTGCAGCGCGCGGGCCAGGCGGCCGATGCGCGGGCTGACCTTTTCCGACAGCGGGCCGTCATCTCGCGGCGCGAGAGTGACCCGCGGGCCGAGTTCCAGGTTGGCGGGGATGGCGACGAGGAGGAACTGCAGGCATTGCAGCAGGGCTGCAAGCACGAGGGCGGTCAGTTCGGGGCTCATGGCGCGGCTCCTGCGGCGGCGGTCGGGGCAGCAGGTAATGCCCGGGACCGATTCCGGCAAGGCGGGGCGGCCGGATGCCTCAGCTGCTGCGCGGCCGCTGCGGCAAGGCGCTGGCGGGCGGGCTCGGCTGGCTGGTGCGCAGCAGGCGCTGCAGCGTCCCCTCGCGGTAGCCGATGGCAAAGCAGGTGGCGTAGGAAGGCTCGACCTCGCTCCGTGCGCTTGTCGGGACGCCCTGGCGCGCCAGGCTTTCGCCCAGCTGGTAGGCCTGGCCCGCGCGCCCCTCGCTGCAAGTGGCGGCGGCGGTTCCGGCAGCAAGCGCCAGGGGAAGGGAAAGGATCATGCAGATACGCATGGCATGGCTCCTGTGCAGGCCATCCTCCCTGCCATGCAAGGTATCACCGCCGGGTGCCGGCGCGGTGCGGACCGTTGAATTCGGGGAAACTTTGCGGCAGTGCAGCATGACCTTGCGGAAATAGGCGGCATGCCTGCCCGGAATCCGGGCGGAACGGAAAAGGGGCACCGCTTGCGCGATGCCCCTTCCTGTCCGACAGGGAGTGACGGATCAGAAGTGGTAGGAGACCTTGACCACGGCGCTGGTGCCGTCGACATCGGTGTCGCCGCCGTCGAAATCGTCGAACGACTGGTACTGGATCTCCGCGCCGACCGACAGGTCGTTGGTCAGCATGTAGTCATAGCCGACGCCGCCGGTGTAGCCCCAGGAGCTGCCCAGGTCGTCGATGTTCGAGTAGGCGCCGCCTGCGGTGGCGTAGATCATCGAACGGCCGAGGTCGTAGCCCAGCTTGGCCTTCAGGTGGCTCAGGCTGTTCACGTCATGGCCGCCGAGTTCCAGGTTGGTGGCGTTGGCGTCTGCTTCGACACCGTAGACCAGGCCGCTCTGGGCAACGTTCTGCCAGCCGACATGTGCGCCGCCGAGCCAGTCGTCGGAATCGTCATTCGCTGCGTCGCCGTCGGCATCGAGCCATGCGGCGCCGACCTGGCCACCTGCGTAGAAGCCTGCCCAGGGGCTGACCATCGGCGCTGCTGCGACCGGGGTCGGCTCGGGGGCGATCACCGGCTCTTCCAGGGCGCCGGCAAAGATCGGCGACGCGGCAAAGCCGAGGGCGGACGCGGCGGCGAGGGCATAAACTGCACGCATTTGAGAACTCCTTTGTCCTTCGTTGAGACGAGCCATTCTTCATTTGGTCGGCCCGGTTGCGTTCCGAATGGATAAATATGCTCGTCGGCGGCGAATAAAACGGGAGCGGAGGCAAAGTGAAGGGGCTGTTGCGAAGATGTCATCACGTTTTCACATCCTCGTGAAAAATTTGGGATCGGCGCGATCCTGCTGAATTTTTCGTGTTCATGGAACCTCATGAAATTAATGGATATTCAATCCGATTCCGTCGTTTTGGAAGGTGTTTTCAATTCACGGAAATTTCCGTCTTTGATCTATGCCCTTGACGGAAAATCTCTCGGAACCGGCTGAAATCCGCCGATTTCATTGCGGAGTCCCGCACCGAAATGCGGGTTTTGCAAAAACTTCTCTGCCGGATCCGATTCCCGCAGGAGCCTGCCCTGGCGGAGTCGCCCGGCCGTCAGCCCAGCCAATCGCGCGCGCTGTCGCGTTCCGCAAGATGAAACAGCTTGATCTCGCACGGCACGAGCGGGGCGAAGGCCGCGACGCTCCAGCGGAGCCACGGCACGTCGGAGACGACGGCCACGCGGGCGAAGTCGCGCCAGTGCCGGAGGCCGAGCCGGGCATCGGCGATCATGGCGCCGGAGCTGTAGCCGCGGAAGCCCTCGCCGAAGGTCGCGCGCATGCGGATGCGCTCTCTGCCGCGCTCCAGGGCGGGGGCAAGCACCGCGGCGTAGTCTTCGGCCGTGACGGTGCCGGTGAAGCCGATGTCCAGGACGGGATCGGCGGGGTCCGAAAGCTGGGTGATCATGTCCTGCCCGCCTCCTGCCGGGCAACCCCGGCGCGGCCGGAGCCTTCCGTGCATATGGGGATGCAGGGGCGCCGGTTCCATGCAGGACCCGGAAATGCAGGAAGGCGCCCCGGGGGGCGCCTTCCGTGTCCGGTCCGTCCGTGCGGAATGGATCAGAGATCCATCAGCAGGCGGCGCGGGTCTTCCATGGCTTCCTTGACGCGCACCAGGAAGGTCACGGCGCCCTTGCCGTCGACGATCCGGTGGTCGTAGCTCAGCGCCAGGTACATCATCGGGCGGATGACGATCTGGCCGTTCACCACGACCGGGCGGTCCTGGATCTTGTGCATGCCCAGGATGCCCGATTGCGGCGGGTTCAGGATCGGCGAGGACATCAGCGAGCCGTAGACGCCGCCGTTGGAGATCGTGAAGGTGCCGCCCTGCATTTCAGCCATCGACAGCTTGCCGTCGCGGGCGCGCTTGCCCTTGTCGGCGATCGCCTTCTCGATCTCGGCGAAGGACATCTGGTCGGCGTCGCGGATGACCGGAACGACCAGGCCCTGCGGGGTGCCCGCGGCGATGCCCATGTGGACGTAGTTCTTGTAGACCACGTCGGTGCCGTCGATCTCGGCGTTGACCTCCGGGACTTCCTTCAGCGCGTGGACGCAGGCCTTGGTGAAGAAGGACATGAAGCCGAGGCGGACGCCGTGCTTTTTCTCGAAGAGGTCCTTGTACTCCTTGCGTAGATCCATCGATGCCGACATGTCCACCTCGTTGTAGGTGGTCAGCATCGCCGCGGTGTTCTGGCTGTCCTTCAGGCGGCGCGCGATGGTCTGGCGCAGCTTGGTCATCTTCACCCGCTCCTCGCGGGCGGCATCCTCGGCCGGGCTCGGCGCGCGCGGGGCGGCCGGAGCGGCAGGTGCGGCCGCAGGCGCGGTCATCGCCTTCAGCACGTCTTCCTTCATCACGCGGCCATCCTTGCCGGAACCGGAGACCGACGCCGGGGAGATGCCCTTTTCGGCCATCAGCTTGTTCGCCGAGGGCGCGTTCTCGACATCCTTGCCGCCCGCAGAAGGTGCCGGGGCGGGCGCGGCTGCCGGGGCAGCGGCGGCCGGTGCGGCGCCGCCCGAGGTCAGGACGGCCAGCTTGGCGGTGGCATCGACCGTCGCGCCTTCCGGGGCCACGATCTCTGCCAGGACGCCTGCGGCCGGGGAGGGAACCTCGACCGAGACCTTGTCGGTCTCCAGCTCGCACAGCATCTCGTCTTGGGCGACGGTGTCGCCGACCTTCTTGAACCAGGTCGAGACGGTGGCCTCGGAGACGGACTCGCCGAGGGTCGGGACCATCACGTCGATCGACTCGCCGCCGGAAGCTGCCGGAGCCTCTGCCGCCGGAGCCGGGGCCGCGGCCGGAGCTTCGGCGCCGGCACCTTCGGAAATCGTCGCCAGCAGGGCGTCGACGCCGACGGTGTCGCCTTCATTCGCCACGATCTCCGCCAGGGTCCCGGCGGCGGGGGAGGGAACCTCCACCGTCACCTTGTCGGTTTCCAGCTCGCACAGCATCTCGTCCACGGCAACGGTGTCGCCCGGCTTCTTGAACCAGGTTGCCACGGTAGCCTCGGTAACGCTTTCCCCAAGCGTGGGGACACGGACTTCGGTCGACATTCTCTCAGTTCCCTTCGGTCGTAAGCGCTTCGTTCACGAGCGCGTTCTGCTGTGCTTTGTGCTGGCTGGCCAGGCCGGTCGCCGGCGAGGCCGAGGCGGCGCGTCCGACATAGCGGGGCCGCTTGTGGGAGGCGCCGATCTTCTCGAGCACCCATTCGATGTTCGGCTCGATGAAGGTCCAGGCGCCCTGGTTCTTCGGCTCTTCCTGGCACCAGATCATCTCGGCGCCGCGGAAACGCTGCAGCTCGTCCACCAGGCTCATCGCCGGGAACGGGTAGAACTGCTCGATCCGCAGCAGGTAGACATCGTCGATGCCGCGCGCGTCGCGCTCTTCGAGCAGGTCGTAGTAGACCTTGCCCGAGCACATCACGACGCGCTTGATCTTGTCGTCGGATGCCAGCTTGGCCGGATGCTCGCCGATATCCGCATGGTCCTTCAGCACCCGGTGGAAGCTGGAGCCCTCGGTGAAGTCCTTGGTTTCCGACACGCAGAGCTTGTGGCGCAGAAGCGATTTCGGCGTCATCAGGATCAGCGGCTTGCGGAAGTTGCGGTGCAGCTGGCGGCGCAGGATGTGGAAGTAGTTCGCCGGGGTCGAGCAGTTCGCCACGATCCAGTTGTCCTCCGCCGAGAGCTGCAGGAAGCGCTCGAGGCGCGCCGAGCTGTGCTCCGGACCCTGGCCCTCGAAGCCGTGCGGCAGCAGGCAGACGAGGCCCGACATGCGCAGCCACTTGCGTTCGCCCGAGGAGATGAACTGGTCGAACATGATCTGCGCGCCGTTGGCGAAGTCGCCGAACTGGCCTTCCCAGAGGACCAGCGCGTTCGGTTCGGCCAGCGAGTAGCCGTATTCGAAGCCCAGCACCGCGTATTCCGACAGCGCCGAGTCGATCACCTCGTAATTGGCCTGGCCCTCGCGGATGTGGTTCAGCGGGTAGTAGCGCTCTTCCGTCTTCTGGTCGACCAGGCCGGAATGGCGCTGCGAGAAGGTCCCGCGGGTGCAGTCCTGGCCCGAGAGGCGCACCGGGTAGCCCTCGGTCTGCAGCGAGCCGAAGGCCATTGCCTCGGCGGTCGCCCAGTCGAAGCCCTTGCCGGTCTCGAACATCTCGGCGCGGGCGCCGATGAAGCGGCCGATGGTCTTGTGGGTGTGCACCGAGTCCGGAATCTGGGTCAGCGCGCGGCCGATTTCATGGAAGGTCTCTTCCTTGATGCCGGTCTGGCCGCGCTGGTATTCCTGCCCTTCCTGGTCGAGCGAGGACCAGCGGCCGTCCAGCCAGTCGGCCTTGTTCGGCTTGAATTCCTTGCCGGCCTCGAACTCCTCGTTCATCAGCGCCTGGAACTGCGCCTTCATGTCCTCGATCTCGCCCTCGGGGATCAGCCCGTCCTTGACCAGCCGCTCGGTGTAGAGCTGCAGCGTGGTCTTGTGGCGCTTGATCTTGGTGTACATCTCGGGCTGCGTGAACATCGGTTCATCGCCCTCGTTGTGACCGAAGCGGCGGTAGCAGAAGATGTCGAGAACGACGTCCTTGCCGAATTTCTGGCGGAATTCCGTCGCGACCTTGGCGGCGTGGACCACGGCCTCGGGGTCGTCGCCGTTGACGTGGAAGATCGGCGCCTCGACGACCAGCGCGTTGTCGGTCGGGTAGGGCGAGGAGCGCGAGAAATGCGGCGCGGTGGTGAAGCCGATCTGGTTGTTCACCACGATATGCATGGTGCCGCCGGTGCGGTGGCCGCGCAGGCCGGAAAGCGCGAAGCATTCCGCCACGATGCCCTGGCCCGCGAAGGCCGCGTCGCCGTGCAGCAGGATCGGCATGACGGCGGTGCGGGTCGGGTCCTTGAACTGGTCCTGCTTGGCGCGGACCTTGCCCAGCACGACCGGGTTCACCGCCTCGAGATGCGAGGGGTTCGCGGTCAGCGACAGGTGGACGGAGTTGCCGTCGAATTCGCGGTCCGAGGAGGCGCCGAGGTGGTACTTCACATCGCCCGAGCCGTCGACGGATTCAGGCTTGAAGCTGCCGCCCTGGAATTCGTTGAAGATCGCCTTGTACGGCTTCTGCATCACGTTCGCCAGGATGTTCAGGCGGCCGCGGTGCGGCATGCCGATGACGATCTCCTTGACGCCCAGGTTGCCGCCGCGCTTGATGATCTGCTCCATCGCGGGGATCAGCGCTTCGCCGCCGTCGAGGCCGAAGCGCTTGGTGCCCATGTATTTCACATGGAGGAACTTCTCGAAGCCCTCGGCCTCGACCAGCTTGTTCAGGATCGCCCGGCGGCCTTCGCGGGTGAAGGTGATCTCCTTGTCGAAGCCCTCGATCCGCTCCTTCAGCCAGCCGGCCTGCTCGGGGTCGGAGATGTGCATGTACTGCAGCGCGAAGGTGCCGCAATAGGTGCGCTTCACGATTGCCATGATCTGGCGCATCGTCGCCAGCTGCAGGCCCAGCACCTGGTCGATGAAGATCGGCCGGTCCATGTCGGCATCGGTGAAGCCGTAGGATTTCGGGTCGAGCTCGGGATGCGGCGTCGGGTTGCGCATGCCGAGCGGGTCGAGATCGGCGACCAGGTGGCCGCGGATGCGGTAGGCGCGGATGATCATCAGCGCGCGGACCGAGTCGAGCACGGCGCGCTTCACCGCGTCGTCGGAGACCGAGACGCCCTTCTCGGCGGCCTTCGCCTTGATCTTGTCGCCCGCGGCCTTCATCTCCACCGCCGGGGCGGCCCACTGGCCGTCCAGCGCCTGGGTCAGGTCGTCATTCGGCGTCGGCGGCCAGTCCATGCGGCCCCAGGAGGCGCCCTTGGCCTCGGCCTTCACGTCGGTTTCCGCATCCCCCAGCGAGGCGAAGAAGTCCGCCCATGCCGCATCCACGCTGGCCGGGTCGTTCGCATACATCGCGTAGAGCTGCTCGATATACTCCGCATTCTGGCCCTGCAGAAAGCTGGAGGCATGGAATATGTCGTTCTTGCTCATTTCGGTCATGGCTGTGCCTCTCGGGGGTTGCAACCCAATGGAGTTGGTCCGGCGGAGCCGGGCAGGGACTGTCCGGACGCTGAGGTGCTAGGTAGGTACAATGTGTCGGATGTCAGCACCGGACATCCGCGGAACTGCCAGCGGAGACCGCGCGGCCGGCGCACCACGGGGGCTGCCGGCTGCAAGTCACGGGCTCTGATCGCGTTTCCTGGTCCCATTGGTCTGAGACGTAGCCTCGGGGTATTAAAGAAACACAGACCGCAAGCGGGTCTGCGGAGTGAGGCGCGCGGTTTCCCGCGCGCCTGCGCAATTTACTTGCCCATTGCCTTCAGAACGGCCTCGCCGAGGGTGGCGGGGCTGTCTGCGACGACGATGCCTGCCGCTTCCATCGCGGCGATCTTGTCTTCGGCACCGCCCTTGCCGCCGGCGACGATGGCGCCTGCGTGGCCCATGCGGCGGCCCGGAGGAGCCGTGCGGCCGGCGATGAAGCCCGCGGTCGGCTTCCAGCGGCCCTTCTTCTTCTCGTCGGCGAGGAACTGCGCCGCGTCCTCTTCGGCCGAGCCGCCGATTTCGCCGATCATGATGATCGCGTCGGTCTCGTCATCGGCGAGGAACATTTCCAGGACGTCGATATGCTCGGTGCCCTTGATCGGGTCGCCGCCGATGCCGACAGCCGAGGACTGGCCGAGGCCCAGATCCGAGGTCTGCTTCACGGCTTCGTAGGTCAGCGTGCCCGAACGGGACACGACGCCGACGCGGCCGCGCTTGTGGATGTGGCCCGGCATGATGCCGATCTTGCACGCGTCGGGGGTGATGACGCCCGGGCAGTTCGGGCCGATCAGGCGCGACTTGCTGTCGATCAGGGCGCGCTTCACCTTCATCATGTCGAGGACCGGGATGCCCTCGGTGATGCAGATGATCAGCTCCATCTCGGCGTCGATCGCCTCGAGGATCGAGTCCGCGGCGAAGGGCGGCGGCACGTAGATGACCGACGCGTTGGCTTCGGTCACGTGCTTGGCTTCGTGCACGGAGTTGAAGACCGGCAGGTCGAGATGGGTCGTGCCGCCTTTGCCGGGCGTCACGCCGCCGACCATCTTGGTGCCGTAGGCGATGGCCTGCTCGGAGTGGAAGGTACCCTGCGAGCCGGTGATGCCCTGGCAGATGACCTTGGTGTTTTCGTCAACGAGGACAGCCATGTGGCGTTCTCCTTACTGGAATACTGCTAGGGGGCTCAGCCTTTGACGGCCTTCACGATCTTCTCGGCGCCGTCGGACAGGTTGTCCGCCGCGATCACGTCGAGGCCGGAGGTGTTGATGATCTCCTTGCCCTTCTCGACGTTGGTGCCTTCGAGACGGACGACCAGCGGAACCTTCAGCCCGACTTCCTTCACCGCCGCAATCACGCCTTCCGCGATCACGTCGCAGCGCATGATGCCGCCGAAGATGTTCACCAGGATGCCCTTCACGTTCGGGTCCGAGGTGATGATCTTGAAGGCTTCGGTCACCTTCTCCTTGGTCGCGCCGCCGCCCACGTCGAGGAAGTTGGCAGGCTCCGCGCCGTAGAGCTTGATGATGTCCATCGTCGCCATGGCCAGGCCCGCGCCGTTCACCATGCAGCCGATCTCGCCGTCGAGCGCGATGTAGTTCAGGTCGTACTTGGAAGCGGCCAGTTCCTTGGCGTCTTCCTCGGTCTCGTCGCGCAGGGACATGATGTCCTGGTGGCGGTAGAGGGCGTTGCCGTCGAAGCCCAGCTTCGCGTCCAGAACCTTCAGGTCGCCGCCTTCGGCCACGATCAGCGGGTTGATTTCCAGCATCTCCATGTCCTTCTCGACGAAGGCCTGGTAGAGCTTGCCCATCAGCGCGACGCACTGCTTCACCTGCGGGCCCTTCAGGCCCAGCGAGAAGGCGATGCGGCGGCCGTGATACGGCTGGTAGCCGGTGGCCGGGTCGACGGAGAAGGACAGGATCTTCTCGGGGGTCGAGGCTGCGACTTCCTCGATGTCCATGCCGCCCTCGGTCGAGCAGACGAACGAGATGCGCGAGGTCTGGCGGTCGACGAGCAGCGCCAGGTACAGCTCGGTCTCGATGCCGGAGCCTGCCTCGATGTAGACGCGGTTGACCTGCTTGCCGGCCGGGCCGGTCTGGTGGGTGACGAGGGTGCGGCCCAGCATCTTCTGGGCTTCCTCTGCGGCTTCCTCCACCGATTTCGCGAGGCGGACGCCGCCCTTCTCGCCTGCGGATTCCTCCTTGAAGTGACCCTTGCCGCGGCCGCCGGCATGGATCTGCGCCTTGACGACCCAGAGCGGGCCCTCGAGTTCGCCTGCGGCGGTCTTCGCTTCCTCCGCTTTCAGTACGATGCGACCGTCCGACACCGGAGCGCCGTAGTCGCGGAGAAGGGCTTTCGCCTGGTATTCATGAATGTTCATGAAAGCTGTCCCGTCTTGTGCAAGTTGTAGTTCCGTCTAAACACCGGGCGGCGCATCCTTTGAACAGAAAATTTCCGCCAATTGAGGCGTTCAGGGAAAAAAATCGGATTTGTGATCACACCCCCGAAATGTGTGATCACAAATCGGCGCGGGTTGCAGGAATGACATGCGGGACTGGCAAAAATGTGCCGACGGCCGCGGGCGCTAACAGGCCGGAGCGCCGAATCACCCGCGTCGCGGAGACGCTCCGCCGGGGGCGGGGACGCCGGGGTGGCAAGCTGTGACCTTGGGGCAGGCGGTGCATTGGCGGCTGCAGGGACTGGCGCTGCCCGCCGAAGCGGCAGTGCGGCGCGATCCGGTCTGGCCGCCGGACCTCCAGCCGCCGGGCTATGCCGACGCCTATGACGGCCGCACGCTGGCCTATGCCGCCGCGCGCCTGCCGGGCGGGCGGGGCGCCGTGCTTTGCTGCCCGCGCCTGTTCAACCTCTGGCCGGTGCTGCGGGCGGCGCTGCCGCCGGGCGCGCGCCGCCGCCGCTTCGCCAGTTCCGAGGCGGTCTTCCTGCCGGGCAGCCACGGCCGGCTCGGCATGCAGCTTCCGGGCGGGCCCGCGGAGCTGCCGGTTGGTCCCGATCTCAGCGGCATCTTCGCCGGTCGCAACGTGCTGTTGACCATGAGCCGGGACAATCCGCCGGACTGGGTCCTCGACTGGGTGCGGTTCCATGCCCGGCTGCACGGCGCGGATGCGGTCGCGATCTTCGACAACGGCTCCGTCCGGTACCCGGCGGCCGGGATCGCGCCGCGCCTGGCGGACATCCCCGGCATCGGTCCGGTCGCGGTGATCGAGGCGGATTTCCCCTACGGTCCGCAGTTGCCGCGCCGCCGCGGGCAGGTCTCGCATTTCCTGCAGGGCGCCTGCCTGAACCTTGCGCGGCTGACCGTGCTGGCGCGGGCGCGGGCGGTGCTCAATCTTGACGTGGACGAACTGCTGCGCCCGGTCTCCGGCCAGTCGGTCTTCGACGCAGCGGCGGCCAGTCCGCTGGGCCATGCGAAGCTCGGAGGCACCTGGGTCTATCCGGAGGAAGGCCTGCCCTGGCCGCAGCCGCAGCGGGCGCATGTATTCCGTGCCGTGCCGCGCGAGCCATGCCACCTGAAATGGTGCGCCACGCCGCGGGGCCTGCTCAGCCGCGCGGGCTGGGAAGTGCACAAGCTCGCCGCGCCGCTGACGAAGCGGCTGCGGCCGCATCCGGGCTTCGAGCTGCTGCACTGCCGGGCCGCGACCACCGGGTGGAAGCGCCCGCTCTGCGGCGCGCCGGAGACGCGGCGTCGGGCCGATCCCGAACTGGCCGGCCTCTGGCCGCCGGAGGGGTGAGGCTCAACCCTTCTTCTTCCCGCCGAACTTCGCCTCCAGCCAGTCGCGGCCGCGGAAGAGGATGTTGTCGTATTGCGGGGCCGGGACGCTGCCCTTGGCGCCGGGCGTCAGCTGCCGGTCGGCGGCGATCAGGCGCTTCACGTGCTTGACGAAGCCGCGCCCGTAGATCTGTTCCGGGCGGACAGGCGTGCGGTCGTCCTTCATCCGCGCGACGAAGCCGGTATGGTGCAGCACCCGCGGCGCGGCGAATTTCGAGCCGCCATATTGCCAGAGCGTGCGGTTTCGGACGTTGTATTCGGGCGGCAGGATGTGCAGCCGCAGGTCGCTGGTCCACAGCATCTCGCGGAAGACGGGCTGGTCGCGCTTCAGCCCGTGATCGACCATCGCCTGCTGGCAGCCGGCCAGGAACTGCTGCATTGCCTCGCTCCGCCGGATCGCGATCATGCCGCCGTTGATCTGCGGAAAGGCGTTGGGCAGGGGCAGGCGCCACGGCTTCCAGGCGAAGCCCTGGTTGCGGTTCGTCGCCTGCACCGCGGCGATGTCGTATTTGCCGAGGATGAAGAACACGTCCGACATGTCGCCCAGTACGACGAGATCGACATCCAGATAGATCGTCCGGTCGAAGCGCGAGCGGATCAGCGCCTCGAATTTCGGGCGGAACCAGCTCTTGTCGAGCTTGTGGACCTGTCCGAAGAGCCCGGCGTCCACCTCCTGGTCGGTGAAGATGTCGACCTCGAAATCCGGGTTCGACTGCCGCAGGCTGCGCGCCGCGGCCTCGGCGGCGGTGGCGTATTTGCGCCCCGACGCGGCCAGCACGAAGCCGCAGGAGGCGGGGGCGAGGCTGTCGGGGGTGGCCCAGGGCATGGTCTCTCCTCACGCAAAAGGGGCCGCAGATGCGGCCCCTTCCGTGAAAGCAACTCCCCGGGGGGAGCGCAAGCCCTGATCAGGCCAGCGTTCCGTCGATGCCCTTGCAGGCTTCCATCAGGCCCTTCACGGCGTTGACGGAGTTGTCGAACATCACCTGCTCGTCCTTGTCGAGCTTGATGTCGACGATCTTCTCGATGCCGCCGGCGCCGATGATGGTCGGCACGCCGACATACATCGAGTCGAGGCCGAACTCGCCCGAGCAGAAGGCCGCGCAGGGCAGCAGGCGCTTCTGGTCCTTCAGGTAGGCTTCGGCCATCTCGATCGCCGAGGTTGCCGGCGCGTAGTAGGCGGAGCCGGTCTTCAGCAGGCCGACGATCTCTGCGCCGCCGTCGCGGGTGCGCTGGATGATCGCGTCGAGCTTGTCCTGGGTGGTCCAGCCCATCTCGACCAGGTCGGGCAGCGGGATGCCTGCGACGGTGGAGTAGCGCGCCAGCGGAACCATGGTGTCGCCGTGGCCGCCCAGAACGAAGGCGGTGACGTCCTTCATGGAGACGTTGAATTCCAGCGACAGGAAGTGGCGGAAGCGCGCGGAGTCGAGCACGCCGGCCATGCCGCAGACCTTGTTCGCGGGCAGGCCCGAGAATTTCTGCAGCGCCCAGACCATCGCGTCGAGCGGGTTGGTGATGCAGATGACGAACGCGTCGGGCGCATGGGCTGCGATGCCCTCGCCGACGGACTTCATGACCTTCAGGTTGATGCCCAGCAGGTCGTCGCGGGACATGCCCGGCTTGCGCGGCACGCCGGCGGTGACGATGCAGACATCGGCGCCTGCGATGTCGGCATAGTCGGTCGTGCCGGTCAGGGTGGCGTCGAAGCCTTCGGACGGACCGGACTCGGCGATGTCGAGCGCCTTGCCCTGCGGGATGCCGTCGGTGATGTCGAACAGAACGACATCGCCCAGCTCCTTCAGCGCGGCGAGATGGGCGAGCGTGCCGCCGATTTGTCCGGCGCCGATCAGGGCGATCTTGGGTCTGGCCATGTTGATCCTCTCCAGTCCTTGACGATTGTTGCAGTTTGCCTAGTCGGTAAGTCATTTCCTTGCAAGACGGGTTTGCGCGGCAAGTCGAAGCAAAGCCCGGAGCCCTGCCGGGGAAGGGTCCGCAGGCGGAAATCACTGAATTCCGAGGCATTTTTTTTATCCGCGGCAGCCCCGCCGCCCCGCGCGGAGGGAAATCCGGTGCCGGCGGCGGCATCCGGCGCGGCTGCCGCGGCGGTGGCGGGGGCCGCCGGGATGCGGGATCCGGCGGCGGAATCCGGTGGAGCTGCCGCTTGTTTCGGCGGCCGTGCGACGCGGCACGCTGGGGCGGAATCGGAGGGGAGGGAGGGTCGCCTGCGTCGGTCCATGCAGGCGGGCCATGCCCGCGATGGCCGGGCGTGCCCCGCTCGGGCGCCGGGCCGGCGGACGGATGGCAGTTTGCCAGGTCCGGCAGGTGCCGGACCGTCCGGGCGTCAGGCGTCGTCGCCGGGCTGCAGCAGCTTGTCGTGGATCAGCTTTTCATAGGCCTGACCGGACGCGATCAGGCAGGTCATGCCGTCGGGCATGGTCACCGTGATCGTCCAGGTGCCGGTCTTGTCGGAGGCGAAGACCTCCACCAGAGAGTTGTTCGCGCCGATGCCGACGCTCTGGCGGGTTTCGCCGTAATTTCCGGACAGCCGCTTCAGCACGGCGTCGCGGTCGGCGCAGTTTCTCGGCTGTTCCTCGACCGCGAAGGCCGCGGTGGCGAAAAGCGCCAGGCAGAGGCTTGTCAGGGTCGTCTTCATCGCTACGTCCTCTCGGGAGGAGCCTTGCCTGCCTGCGGGTCGGACCGTTGCGGCAGGGGGAGGGGCCCCCGGTTGCAAGTCGTATTCGGGCGTGTTCCGGGCGTTCCGCCGCCGCGGCCGGCCAGTGCCGGACCGCACCGGACGGAAGCTTGGGCGCGGGGGATCGAAGATCGGGTAAACCCGCCGCACGCGCGGTCCAGCGTCCTACATGGAAGTGTCATGTTGCACCCCGACTTTCCGCGATGCGGCAAGTGGCCGCGAGCGCGTTTCCCTCCGCGCAATATAAGTACAAAAGCAGCCCCGTGGAGGAAAGAATCATGGATCAACGCGCACGCCCCTATCGTTCCGTTCTCTATATCCCCGGCTCCAAGGAGCGGGCGCTGGAGAAAGCCAAGACGCTGGCCGTCGACGCGATCATCTTCGATCTCGAGGATGCGGTTGCAATCGACGAAAAGGTGAACGCCCGCGGCCTGCTGGCCGAGACGCTCAAGGCCGGCGGCTTCGGTGCAAGGGTAAAGATCTGCCGCATCAACGGTTTCGACACGGAATGGGGCGGGGACGACCTGACGGCGATGGCCGCAGTCGCGCCCGATGCCATCCTGATCCCCAAGGTGGAAAGCGTTGCCACGATCGAGAAGGCCGCCGCGGTGCTCGACGCCATGCCGGGCTGCGAGTCGACGGAAATCTGGGCGATGATGGAGACGCCGCGCGGCATCCTGAAGGCCGCCGAGATCGCCGAGGCGCCCAGGATGGGCGGATTCGTGATGGGCACGAATGACCTGGCCAAGGAGCTGATGACCAGATTCCGGGCAGACCGCGAACCGCTTCTGACTTCGCTGCAGCTCTGCCTGCTTGCCGCCCGCGCGGCGGGAATCACCATCGTCGACGGAGTCTACAATGCCTTCAAGGACGAGGAGGGCTTCAAGGTCGAATGCGCGCAGGGGCGCGACATGGGCTTCGACGGCAAGACCCTGATCCACCCGGCGCAGGTCGAGGCCGCAAACGAGGCCTTTGCGCCGTCCTCGGCCGACATCGATCTCGCGCAGCGCCAGATCGCGGCCTATGAAGAGGCCGAGGCCAAGGGGCTGGGCATCGCCATCGTAGACGGCAAGATCGTGGAGAACCTGCATATCGTGACCGCCAAGCAGACCCTCGCGAAGGCCGCGGCCATCGCCAAGCTGGAAGAAGGCGTCGCCTGATGTCCTGGATTGTCCTGCTCGCCGGGATCGCGCTCTGGAGCGCGGCGCATCTCTTCAAGCGCGTCTGCCCGGAGAAGCGGGCCGCCATGGGCAAGGCCGGGCAGGGCGCCGTGGCCGCCGCGCTGGCGGCATCGCTGCTGCTGATGATCTTCGGCTTCCGCGCGACGCCCTATGTCGCGGTCTGGACCCCGCCCGCAATGATGACGCACATCAACAACACGCTGATGCTCCTGGCGGCCTTCCTCTTGATGCTCGGCCCGGCCAAGGGCGGCCTCGCGCGGCGGATCCGCCACCCGATGCTGGCGGCGGTGAAGACCTGGGCGGTCGCGCACCTGCTGGTCAACGGCGATCTCGCCTCGATCCTGCTCTTCGGCGGCATGCTGGGCTGGGCGGTGGCCGAGGTGATCGTCATCAACCGCTCCGAACCGGTCTGGGAAAAGCCGGTCGAGGACAAGCGCGGCGACCTAAAGGCGGTGATCTACGGCGCCGTCTTCTATGCCGCCGCGGTCGCGCTCCATATCTGGACCGGCCACTATCCGATGGGATGAAAGACGACATGAAGATCTACCGTTTCCTGACCGAGGACGACACCTCGGCCTTCTGCCACAAGGTGAGCGAGGCGCTGTCGAAGGGCTGGGAGCTGCATGGCGACCCGCAATACGCCTTCGACGCCTCGAACGGCGTGATGCGCTGCGGCCAGGCGGTGACCAAGGACATTGACACGCCCTATTCGCCGGACATGAAGCTGGGACAGCAATAGAGACACCATCGGGGGAGCAGTGATGGCAGCAAAGACCAATCCGGGACGGTTCTTCGAGGACTATTCCATCGGCCAGGTGATCGAGCACGCCGTGCCGCGCACCGTGTCGGGCGGCGAGCGGGCGATGTACCATGCGCTCTACCCGGAGCGGCATGCGCTCTATTCCTCGGACGAGTTCGCGCGGGCCAGCGGTCTCGCGGCCTCGCCGATGGACGACCTGATCGCCTTCCACGTGGTCTTCGGCAAGACCGTGCCGGACATCTCGCTGAACGCTGTCGCCAACCTGGGCTATGCCGAGGGACGGTTCCTCAAGCCGGTGATGCCGGGCGACACGCTGCGTTCGACCTCCGAGGTGATCGGGCTCCGGGAGAACTCGAACGGCAAGTCCGGCGTGGTCTATGTCCGCTCCAAGGGGCTGAACCAGCGCGAAGAGGTCGTGCTCGACTACGTGCGCTGGGTGATGGTCCGCAAGAACAACCTCGACGCGCCTGCGCCGGAGCCGGTCGTGCCGGAGCTGGCCAAGGTCGTCGATCCCGGCTCCCTCGCCATTCCCGAAGGCCTGCATTTCACCCGCTATGATTTCGCCCTGGCGGGCGAGCCGCACCGGATGGCGGATTACGAGATCGGCGAGATCGTCGACCATGTCGACGGCGTCACGCTGGAAGAGGCCGAGCACATGATGGCCACGCGGCTGTGGCAGAACACGGCCAAGGTCCATTTCGACGCCACCTTCCGCCCGGACGGCCAGCGGCTGATCTATGGCGGGCACATCATCAGCCTGGCGCGCGCGCTCAGCTTCAACGGTCTGGCGAACGCGCAGATGATCGTCGGGCTGAACGGCGGGGCACATGCCAACCCGGCCTTCTCCGGGCTGACGGTCAAGGCCTGGTCCGAGGTGCTCGACAAGGTGGAGACCTCCGCCCCCGGCGTCGGCGCAATCCGGCTGCGGCTGGTGGCGGTCAAGGCCGGCGCCGAGGCCGGCAAGCTGAAGGGCGAGGACGGCAAGTACCTGCCAGAAGTGCTGCTCGATCTCGACTACTGGGCGCTGATGCCGCTCTGACACTGCGGCACCGCCCGGAAAGGGGCGGTGCACCTTCCTGCGGCGCGGCAATGAACGCACGTTCCGGGGATGCCGGCTTCTCCCGTTTCCTCCGATCAATCCCGCTTTTCGCATGGATGGTCCATGCCGGGGCTGCGATCCGTCCCGTTGCGTCGGATGGTGCCTTGGCGGCTCCCGCCGTCCGGCTGCCGCGACCGGCGCGGATTTCGGCAGGTCGGCAAGGCTGCTGCGCAGGAAGGCGGCACCGGGGCCGGAAGCCGCCGCTCGGTCGGCATCGCGGCCGGAGCCGGTTGACGGCCCGCAGGCGGCGCCTGCACCCTTTCTCCTGCGATCACGGTCCTGCCGGAGCACGGCCGGGACTGCCGTCCGGACTGATTCCGGCAGGCGGCCGGCCCGCTTCCGCGACTCATTCCGCGCCGCAGCGGCGCCGGGCAATCCTTAGAGTTTTGCTCATATTCCTATTTGTGATCACACTCTTGGATCGTGTGATCACAAACTGGTCCCGTTAGCGCTGATTGCGCCAAAAGATCGCGCTTTTGCGATTGTGGGGCGGATGACAACACCGCAAAAGGTGCTAAGACCGAAGTCAACGACCAAAGGCGTAACTCCGAGAGGGCAACCCATGGCTGATGTGAACCGGGGCAACCGGCCGCTTTCCCCCTTCATGCTTGGACAGTACTACCGGCCGCAGATCGGCTCCGTGACGTCCATCCTGAACCGCGCCGCGGGCGTCGGACTCATCGTGGGCGCTCTGCTCTGCGTCTGGTGGCTGCTGGCCGCCGCGTCCGGACCCGAATATTTCGGCATGGTCGACTGGATCGTCACCAGCTACCTCGGCGACCTCGTCATGTTCCTCTCGGTCTGGGCGCTGTGGTACCACGCGCTGGCCGGCGTGCGCCACCTGATCTGGGACGCGGGCAAGTGCCTGGAACTGGAAAAGGCGCAGATGCTGGGCAAGATCGTCATCGGCGGTTCGGTCGTGCTGACCCTGCTGACCGCGATCATCGTGTAAGGAGACGCGCATCATGGCATTCTACACCGACCGCAAGCGCGCCGTTGGCATGGGGTCCGCCAAGACCGGGACCGACAATTTCTGGCGCATGACCATGAGCTCCTACGGGCTGCTCATCCTGACGCCGCTGTTCCTCTTCACCTTCGGGCCGCAGCTGGGCAAGCCCTACGAAGAGGTCATCGCCTATTTCGCGAAGCCCTTCCCCTCGGTGATTGCCGGGCTGATGATCACCGTCGGCTTCCTGCACTTCATCCGCGGCATGCGCATGGTTCTGGAAGACTACACGCACGGCATGGTCCGCGAGTGGCTGGTCATCGCCGTCACCTGCGTGTCCTACTTCGCGATCGGCTGCGGGCTGTTCGCGCTCGCGCGCCTGGCCCTCTGAAGAAGACGGAGCATACGAAGACAATGGCTTCCTACGAATACGAATCCCACGATTACGACGTCGTGGTGGTCGGTGCTGGCGGGGCAGGTCTCCGCGCGACCCTGGGCATGGCAGAGCAGGGTCTGAAGACCGCCTGCGTGACCAAGGTCTTCCCGACCCGCTCGCACACCGTCGCAGCCCAGGGCGGCATCGCCGCCTCGCTGTCGAACATGGGCCCGGACAGCTGGCAGTGGCACATGTACGACACCGTCAAGGGCTCCGACTGGCTCGGCGACACCGATGCGATGGAATACCTGGCCCGCTCCGCGCCCGCCGCGGTCTACGAGCTGGAGCACTACGGCGTGCCGTTCTCGCGCACCGAGGAAGGCAAGATCTACCAGCGTCCCTTCGGCGGCCACACCACCGAATTCGGCGAAGGCCCGCCCGTGCAGCGCACCTGCGCCGCGGCCGACCGCACCGGCCACGCCATCCTGCACACGCTCTATGGCCAGTCGCTGAAGAACAACGCGGAATTCTACATCGAATACTTCGCCATCGACCTGCTGATGGAGGACGGCGTCTGCAAGGGCGTGCTGTGCTGGAAGCTCGATGACGGCACCATGCATGTCTTCAACGCCAAGATGGTCGTCCTGGCCACCGGCGGCTACGGCCGGGCGTATTTCTCGGCGACCTCCGCGCATACCTGCACCGGCGACGGCGGCGGCATGGTGGCGCGCGCTGGCCTGGCGCTGCAGGACATGGAATTCGTGCAGTTCCACCCGACCGGCATCTACGGCTCGGGCTGCCTGATCACCGAGGGTGCCCGCGGCGAGGGCGGCTACCTGACCAACTCGGAAGGCGAGCGGTTCATGGAACGCTACGCGCCGACCTACAAGGACCTGGCGCCGCGCGACTATGTCAGCCGCTCGATGACCATGGAGATCCGCGAAGGCCGCGGCGTGGGCGAGCACAAGGACCACATCTTCCTTCACCTCAACCACCTGCCGCCGGAAACGCTGGCCGAGCGCCTGCCGGGCATTTCGGAAAGCGCCAAGATCTTCGCCGGCGTGGACCTGAACAAGGAGCCGATCCCGGTCCTGCCGACGGTCCACTACAACATGGGCGGCATTCCGACCAACTACTGGGGCGAAGTGCTGAACCCGACCGCCGAGAACCCGACCGCCGTCGTTCCGGGCCTGATGGCCGTGGGCGAGGCCGGCTGCGCCTCGGTGCACGGCGCGAACCGCCTCGGCTCCAACTCGCTGATCGACCTCGTGGTCTTCGGCCGTGCCGCCGCGATCCGCGCGGGCGAGGTGATCGACCGCAATTCGGCGATCCCGAAGGCGCCGGCGTCGGAAATCGACAAGGCCTTCGACCGCTTCGACGGCCTTCGCCATGCCCAGGGCGGCACGCCGACGGCGGATCTGCGCCTGGAAATGCAGCGCACCATGCAGGCGGATGCGGCCGTGTTCCGTGCCTCGGACTCGCTGAAGGAAGGCGTCGAGAAGATGACCGCCATCGCAGGCAAGCTCGGCGACCTGAAGGTCACCGACACCTCGCTGGTCTGGAACTCGGACCTGATGGAGACGCTCGAGCTGACCAACCTGATGCCGAACGCGCTGGCGACCATCGTCGGCGCCGAAGCCCGCCACGAGAGCCGCGGGGCGCATGCCCACGAGGACTATCCGGAGCGGGACGACGAGAAGTGGCGCGTCCATTCCGTCATGCGGGTGGACGGGAACGCGGTGGACCTGACCTACCGTCCGGTGATCAAGGATCCGCTGACCACCGAGGCCGAAGGCGGAATCAGCCTGAAGACCATCGCGCCGAAGGCGCGGACCTTCTGATGCGGGCGCTGGCGGTTTCCCTGGTCCTGCTTCTCGCGGCCTGCGCCGCTGAGGAGCCGGGCACGCCGACGGCGGAGGACCGCCAGGCAGCCGAACCGTTCGCGGCGGGATCCATCGCCGCGAGCTTCCCTGACTATCCGGCCTCCGCCGCGGCGGAGGTGGCCGATTGCGTCGCCGAGAATGCCACCGGCGAGGAGCTGATGATCCTCGCCGGCAAGGCGAAGACGGTGAACGAGAAGAGCCGCCGCACCCTGGCCATCGCCATCGCCAACCGTCCCGCGGCAGAAGCCTGCCTGCGCGGCAACGATCTGCCGCCGCTGAGATGAGCGGGGCCGCGCCCATCGCCGAAGGCCGGGAGGCACGGCGTGCCGCCCTGGCCGCGGCGCTCCGGCGTCCCGAGTTCATGCGCCGTTTCCGCGACATCCGCATCGAGCCTGCCGACAGCAAGCGCGGCTGGCCCGCCGGGCCGGACCGGACGCGGATGGAGGCGGACGACCTGGCCCTGCACTGGGTCAACGGCAGCCCCGGGCGCAAGGCCCCGGCGCGGTCGGAGCGCCCCGAGCAGACGTCGGACGGGCCGCTGGCCTGGTGCGGCGGAGTGATGAGCCATTTCGGCCACACCCTGGCAGAGCAGTTCCAGCGCGTGCTGTTCACGCGGCTGGCGATGCCGGAGGCGACCTGCGTCTTCACCCTGCCGAAGGGCATGGGCGAAGATCAGGTGCCGGGCTATTTCTGGGGCATCTGCGACTGGTTCGGCCTGCCGCGGGACAAGGTGCGCTTCATCCGCCACCGCCCGCTGGCGGCACGCGATCTCTGCGTGTTCCGCCAGGGCGAGCAGTTCCAGCCTTCGGGACAGCCCGCCAGCCTCGCCAGCTACCGCTGGTGCGGGCCGCTGCCGGAATATCTCGAGGCGCTCGCGCTCCTGCAGGAAGAGCGCGGGCTGGAGACCGGCACCGCGGACACGGTCTATGTCTCGCGCTCGCGGCTCGACCCCTATTCGATCCCGCTGCCGGGAGAGAGCTATCTGGTCGAGCGGATGCAGGCCGCCGGGGTGGAGGTGATCTGGCCCGAGACCATGAGCATCGGGGCGCAGCTGGCCGCCTTCGCGCGGGCGCGGCGGCTGATCTTCGCCGAAGGCTCGGCGATGCATGTGCGCCAGCTTCTGGGGCATCTGCCGCAGGAGATCACGGTGATCTCGCGCCGCAAGGGCATGCAGCTGGTGCGCGACGGGCTGGAGCCGCGCTGCGACCGGCTGAGCTACATCGACCCGGTGCGGGCCAACGTTCTGTTCTCGATCTCGCCCTCGGGCGTGTCCGAGCGCTGGCGCGCCTTCGCCTTCTTCGATCAGGACCTCCTGCTCGACGGTCTGGCTGCCGCCGGGACCGACCTGCGGCCGGGCTGGGACGCCGAAGCCTACGAGCGGCTGCAGCTGGCCGATCTGGAAGCCTGGGGCGACGCGATTTCGGCCCAGGCCCATCCCTCGACCTATGCCGAACGGCTGCGCCTGATGGAAGGCAGCCTGATGGGATCGGGGCTGACCGAATACGTGCCGCTTCTGAGGCGGGCGGCCGAGCGCGGCGCGGAAGTCCGCGCCGCCCGCCGCCGGACCGCGGCCGAATGAGCGGGCGCGTCCCGCCGCAACACAGGATCGCGCGCAGCCGCGCGCAGGACATGCAACGCGGGCGGCCGGAGGCCGCCCATCGAAGCCAGGGCGGAAAGCGCCGCGAAGAAAGGGTAGATTCATGGTTCAGTTCACGCTGCCGAAGAACTCCAAGATCACCACGGGCAAGACGTGGCCGAAGCCGGAAGGCGCGACCAATGTCCGCAAGTTCCAGATCTACCGCTGGAACCCGGATGACGGCCAGAACCCGCGGGTCGACACCTATTTCCTGGACATGGACAAATGCGGTCCGATGGTCCTGGACGCGCTGATCAAGATCAAGAACGAGGTCGACCCGACCCTGACCTTCCGCCGGTCCTGCCGCGAGGGCATCTGCGGGTCCTGCGCGATGAACATCGACGGGATCAACACGCTGGCCTGCATCTACGGCCTCGACGAGATCAAGGGCGACGTGCGCATCTACCCGCTGCCGCACATGCCGGTGGTCAAGGACCTGATCCCCGACCTGACCCATTTCTACGCCCAGCATGCCTCGATCATGCCCTGGCTGGAAACCAAGACCAACCGCCCCGCCAAGGAGTGGAGGCAGTCCATCGAGGACCGCAAGAAGCTCGACGGCCTCTATGAATGCGTGATGTGCGCCAGCTGCTCGACCTCCTGCCCGAGCTACTGGTGGAACGGCGACCGCTATCTCGGCCCGGCGGCGCTGCTGCATGCCTACCGCTGGCTGATCGACAGCCGCGACGAGGCCACCGGCGAGCGTCTCGACGCGCTGGAGGACCCGTTCAAGCTCTACCGCTGCCACACCATCATGAACTGCACGCAGACCTGCCCGAAAGGCCTGAACCCGGCCAAGGCGATCGCGTCGATCAAGAAGATGATGGTGGAACGCCAGTACTGATCCCGTCCCTGCGGGACAGGAATGCGCGGGCCGCGGCTTTCCCAGCCGCGGCCCGTTCTCATTCCGGACGGCGGTGTCCCGCCAGGTCGAAGAGCCCGTCGAGCCCGGTCCGGATCTCGTCTTCGCTCCAGCCGTCCGCCGACATCACGCGCAGGGCCTCGGCATAGCGCTGCGCGTCGGCCCGGCTGCGCGGCGTCATCAGGCCGTAGAGCTTGACGAGCTGCGTCCAGTTCAGCAGGCGCTGCCTGCGCTGGAAGGCCGAGACGACATGCGACCGAGACATCTTCTTCTCGCCTCCGCCGCTGCTGCTGTTGGCGCGGGCCGGGACGGCCTCGATCAGGTGGTAGCGCTGGCTGTCCGCGGAGATCGGGCTGCCCGACCTGGCGTCGGCATAGTTGTCCGCCAGCAGGACCCGCCCGGAGACATGGTCGATTTCGTGGCGCTCGGCGGCGGGGGCGCTGCGCGTGAGGCAGCTGAAATCCGCGAGCCCGTAGATCTCGGCAAGGAAGGCCCGGTAGATGTCGGCATAGCCGCGGTCGTCCGACGCCACCCAGACGCTGCAGGCGTCCTTCGGGTCGACGCCGTCGAAGCCGCGTTCCCACACGAAGGCGCTGCCGCGGAAGCGCCGCACCGTGCCGCCGCCATGGACCGGAAGCTGGGCAACCGGGTCATGCACCAGGACCGGCGCGGCCGCCGGGCTGATCCGGGACATACGGGCCAGCGCCATCCGTCGGCGGCGGAGCACAGTCAAAGTTTCGGGATGTGCCATGCGCTTTCCTTGCAATCTCCGGTTCCAATCCGGACATTCCCGGCCAGCCGGTTCAAGTACAGGAAGCAGTACCTTTCCATGTTCGTCTTCATCTTCCTCCTGATCGCCGTCGTCGTCTGGATGGCCGTCACCTTCCGGTCGCGCCAGGCGGTGAAGGATTGCCGCTGGCGCGAGAACCGCTCCAAGGACAGCGAGGCCGGGCGCTATTTCATCTGCATGAATTGCGGTGCCGAAACCCGGACCGGGGACGGCAAGCCCCCCAAGATCTGCCGGAAGCCGCAGGACGCGTCCTGATGCCGCCGCCTTGCCGGGGGCGCCGCGCAAGGCTATGCCCGGCCGGAGCGCAGAGGCAGGAGAGACGCAGATGACCGGCAGGGATGGCACGGGAACCGGGGGCATGCGCCTGCCGCAGGGCAGCTTCCGCTTCGTGGTCCTCGATGTCGAGACCGCCAGCAGCGATCCGTCCAGCATCTGCCAGGTCGGCCTGGCCTGCGTGCGCGACGGCGGCGCGATCGAGACCTGGGCGGCCTATGTCGATCCGGCCTGCCGATTTTCCGCCTTCAACATCCAGCTGACCGGCATCGGGCCGGAAACCGTGCGCGGCGCGCCCCGCTTTGCCGTGCTGCTGCCGGAGCTCCGCGGCCTGCTGGACCGCCAGCCGGTCATCCAGCACAGCAGCTTCGACCGACGCGCGATCCATGCCGCCTGCGACCTGGCGGGGCTGCCGCATCCGGGCTGGACCTGGCATGACAGCGTGCTGATGGCGCGCCGCGCCTGGCCCGAGTTCCGCGGCAATGGCGGCCATGGGCTGGCGCATCTGAAGCAGAGGCTCGACCTCGAGTTCGAGCACCACGATGCCGGCGAGGATGCGCGCGCCACCGCGCAGGTCGTGCTGATGGCCGAGGCGCGGCTGGGCTGCGATTTCCGCGCGATTGCCGCAGGGGGCGGGGCGGGGAAGCGGCGGCCCGCCGCGGTGCCGGATCCCGCCGGGCCGCTTGCCGGCGGCAGGGTCGCCTTCACCGGGCGGCTGGCGCTCGACCGCACCGAGGCCGCGGTGATGGCGGCTGCGGCGGGGCTGGAAACCGCGGCGTCCATCGGGCCGGGGCTCACCCATCTGGTGGTGGCCGACCGCGACATGGCCGCGCCGGGCGGGCCGGTGATCAGCGGCAGGCACCGCAAGGTGCTGGAAATGCAGGCCGCCGGAGCGCAGGTGGCGGTGATGGACGAAAGCGCTTTCCTCGCGCTGCTCGCATCGCTGCGCCGCTGAGGATTTCCGCCCCGTTTCGTCCGTGAAACAAAATTTCTGCTGCGGTGCAGCATATGCATGGCGATATTGCAATATTGGGGGAGGTCATCGCAATCGCTTTGGACTACATGGTTCGGCACGGGAGGTTGACCATCATTAGCCCCGTGAGAGGTTCCATGACCGAAGCTGCACAGACCCGCCAGTTCGACGCCGACGAAGCCATCGCCATCTACGAAGACTCCATTTCCTACTACATGCCGGAAGCCGTCCTCGAATCCGCGGTTGCCACCGACGAGACCCTGGTCGAGTATTCCGAAGCCGCCTGATCCGGCGGCGCGGAAAACCGGGCTTGACTGCCCCTATGTCCGCGTCCGTATTCACGGGCGCGTTTATGATTCAGGGGATCCCGAATGACCGAGCCAGACGATGCCGCCCTGCGCCGCGCGCGCCCCGCGGTGATCTGCTATCCCGACGACACTCTGCCCCGTCCCGACCTTGCCGCAATGTCCGCGGCGCGGGAGAAGATGCAGCTGCTGGACGAGGTGACCGTGCCCGCGCGCGACGCCGCCTGCTTCCGCGTCGCGAAGGGCCAGGTTTTCCGCATTGTCTCGGTCGAAGGACCGCAGGTCGGCGATTTCAACCTCTGGAATGCCCATGACCTGTCCGAGCGGTTCTATTCCGGCAAGACCCGCGCGCTGCACGGCACGCACCTGACCGTCGGCGACCGGATGTGGTCGAGCTTTCCCGCGCTGCGCCCGATGGCGGCGATCACCGCCGACACGCTGGGCTGGTACGGGATCGATGCCGATGGCGGCTCGGTCCACGACGTGATCGGCACGCGCTGCGATCCCTACACCCACAGCCTTCTCTCGGGCGGGCAGTACCACCATTGCTGCCATTCGAACCTGACCCGCGCGCTGGCCGCCGAAACCGGCATGAGCCTCGCGGAGGCCGAACCCTTCGTCCATGACGTGCTGAACGTCTTCATGTGCACCGGCTTCACCCGCGACACCGGCCAATACTTCATGAAGGCCTCGCCGGTCCGGCCGGGCGACTATCTTGAATTCTTCGCCGAGATGGACCTGCTGGGCGCGCTCAGCGCCTGTCCGGGCGGCGATTGCGGGGCGGAGCATTCCTCCGATGCCGCCCAGTGCCATCCGCTCAAGATCGAAATCTACGGACCCGCGGCGGACTGGCCGGAAAGCCGGGCCAGCGGCTACGACCGCAGCCACGGGCTGTGAGCCCGGGGCAGGGGCGCAGGAGAGGCGTGGAGAACCCTGGGTTCTCCACTGCCAGGTTCAGCAATAGCGCTCGACGCCGACGATCTGGTGGTCGCCGTAGCGGTCGCCATGGGCAAAGCCCGCGGGCAGGATGCGGTCGATGTCGGCACGCTCTTCCCCGGTGAAGGCGATCTCCAGCGCGCCCAGCCATTCGCGCAGATGCTCCGCCGTGCGGGTGCCGGGGATCGGGATCAGGTGCCCGCCCTTTTCCAGCACCCAGGCCAGCGCTGCCGCCGAGACCGTCCAGCCCTTCGCCGCGCAATAGCTTCGGAATTCCGCGATCTGCGCCTCGTTATGGCCGAAATTCGGCTGGGTGAAGCGCGGGTTGGTCTTGCGGAAATCGGTGTCGGCGAAGGTCTCCGGCGCGACCGGGGCCTGGCCGAACATGCCGCGGGCGAGCGGCGAGAACGGGATGAAGGCCACGCCCAGCTCTTCGCAGGTGCGGATCAGGCCCAGCTCGGGCTGGCGGGTCCAGAGCGAATATTCGTTCTGCACTGCCGCCACCGGCACGACAGCATGCGCGCGGCGCAGCGTCGAGGGCGCGATCTCGGAAAGGCCCCAGGCGTCGATCAGGCCTTCCTGGATCAGTTTGCCCATGGTCTCGGCGACCTCTTCCACCGGGCGCTCCGCTTCGCGGCGGTGGATGTAGTAGAGTTCCAGCTTCGAGCGGCCCAGCCGTTCCAGCGAGGCTTCCAGTTCGCTGCGGATATGGTCCTCGGAATTGTCGAAGCTGCGCGGCGGGCCGGGAACGATGCCGACCTTCGAGGCCAGCACCACATCGGGCTTCCTCTCCGCCAGGTAGCGGCCGATCACCCGTTCCGAGCGGCCCATGCCGTAGATGTTCGACGTGTCCCAGAAATCGATGCCCGCCTCCACGGCGGCGTCGAGACAGGCCAGAGAGACCTCGTCATCCGCCGTTCCGAAGAATCCGGCAAAGCTCATGCAGCCGAGGCCGATCGCCCCGACTTCGGGGCCTGCTGCCCCCAGCTTGCGTTTCTGCATGTGGTCCTACCTCTTACGAAAATGCTGCCTCGAGCGCGATCTCGACCATGTCGCCGAAGCTGGTCTGGCGGTCTGCCGAGGGGAGGGCCTCCCCGCGCAGAAGGTGATCGCTGACGGTGAGGATGGCAAGGGCGCGGCAGCCGAAGCGCGCGGCAACGGTATAGAGCTCGGCCGCCTCCATCTCGACGGCCAGCACGCCGTGGCGGGTCATCTGCTCGTTCAGGTCGGGACGCTCGTCATAGAAGACGTCGGCCGAATAGATGTTGCCCACATGCGTGGGCGTGCCGCGTGCCGCTGCGGCATCCGCGGCAGCGCGCAGGAGCCCGTAATCGGCGCAGGGCGCAAAGCTCAGCTCCCTGAAGAAGCCCAGCGACGGCGTCGACATCGCGGTGCAGGCCATGCCGATGACGATGTCGCGCAAGGCGACGCTGTCCTGCATCGCGCCGCAGGAGCCGATGCGGACCAGCGTCTTCGCGCCGTAGTCGCGGATCAGCTCGTTGGCATAGATCGACAGCGACGGCATCCCCATGCCCGATCCCTGGATCGTCACGCGGTTGCCCTTCCAGGTGCCGGTGAAGCCCAGCATGCCGCGCACCTCGTTGATGCAGACGGCATCCTGCAGGAAGGTCTCGGCCGCCCATTTCGCCCGGAGCGGATCGCCGGGCATCAGGACGGTCTCGGCAATCTCGCCGGGCTTGGCGCCGATATGGATGGACATGGGAACTCCTTGCTCGGTCAGGCCGGCCGCCGGGCGGCCCTTCTCCAGCGCAGAGTGCCGCCGGCGCAAGGCGCTTGCAACCTCGCAGGCAGCTCTGCGGCAGCGGGCCCGCCCGGCGGTGCTCCCGATATATGCATCGGAAATCCATGTTTGTGTGCCAATTGATCCGTGGCACTGTTCATCCTTGTCCGCCGCATGGACTGCCATGGGAAGCGATGGTCCCGGCGAGTTTGGTGCCGGTCCGATCGGAGACGCATGCATGCAGAGCTTCTATCGCCTCGATGAACGCGAGCGGATCGCCGAATGCGGTGGCGACTGGGACCGGTTCGCCCTGGACAACGGCAGCACGCGGTCGCTGTCGAAGGCGGTCCAGGGCCGCCCGATCTGGGATTTCGTCGAGGGTATCGGCATGAGTTCCTATCTCGGCGCCATATTCTTCCATGTGCGCCGCACCGGCGAGGGCTTCGAGAGCAGCTACCGCTGCGACAGCCCCTACCGGGCGCGGCGCTTCCGGATGCGGACGGAGCCGTGCGGCAAGGGCCTGCTGCTGATCCACTGCCTGGTCTGGAGCGCGGTGATCCGCGACATCGGCGAGGATGTGTCCGGCGAAGGGGCGGTCAGCGCCCCGCGCTGCTCGGTCTGCTGCCGCTTCCTCGTGGAGGGCGCCTGGATCGATCCGGTTGCCGATCCGGGCCGTGTCTTCATGCCCTCGGAGCATTGCGTCTGCCCGGACTGCAAGGCGGCGCTGCGGGTGCAGCTGGCGGAGTGAACTCCGGCCTCCGGGGCGCATGCGGGCACCGGGAGGCCGGAGGGGCCGTCACTCGGCGGCGACGCTTTTCGGCCGGGCCAGAGCCACGATGTCGGACATGATGCGGTTCAGCTCGAAATCCTTCGGCGTGTAGACCCGCGCCACGCCCATCGCCTTCAGCGCCTCGGCATCGTCGTCGGGGATGATGCCGCCGACCATGACCGGGATATGGCCCAGCCCCGCGCCGGGCAGCTTGGCCATCAGGTCCTTGACCAGCGGGATATGGCTGCCCGAGAGGATCGACAGGCCGATGACATGCGGCTCCTTCTCCTTCGCGGCGGCGATGATCTCGTCCGGGGTCAGACGGATGCCGGCATAGTCGATTTCCATCCCGCAGTCGCGGGCGCGGAACACGATCTGCTCGGCGCCGTTGGAGTGCCCGTCGAGGCCGGGCTTGCCCATCAGGAAGCGCAGGCGGCGCCCCAGCTTGTCCGAGGCGGCATCGACCGCGGCGCGGATGTCATCAAGCCCCTCGGTCTTGTTCGACATGGCCGCCGAGACCCCGGTCGGGCCGCGGTACTGGCCATGCACCTGGCGCATGACGCCCGCCCATTCGCCGGTGGTCACGCCCGCCTTGGCCGCCGCGATCGAGGGCGGCATGATGTTCTCGCCGGTTTCGGCCGCCTTGCGCAGCCCTTCGAGCGCGGCCTGCACTGCGGCCGCGTCGCGGTCGGCGCGCCAGGCCTCCAGCCGCCCGATCTGCTCGGCTTCGACCGCCGGATCGACAGTCATGATGCCGCCGTCGGCGCCCATCAGCGGCGAGGGCGCCCCCTCGGTCCAGCGGTTCACCCCGACCACCACGGTTTCGCCCTTCTCGATCTGGTTGATCCGGTCGGCATTCGATTCCACCAGCCGGCTCTTCATGTATTCGATCGCGGCGATCGCCCCGCCCATCGCGTCGATATTGGCCAACTCGGCGCGGGCGCCTTCCTTGAGCTCGTGGACCTTGTCCTCGATCGCCGGGTTGTGGTCGAAGATGTCGTTGTATTCCAGCAGGTCGGTTTCGTAGGCCATGATCTGCTGCATCCTCAGGGACCATTGCTGGTCCCAGGGCCGCGGCAGGCCGAGCGCCTCGTTCCAGGCGGGCAGCTGCACGGCGCGGGCGCGCGCCTTCTTCGACAGTGTCACCGCCAGCATCTCGATCAGGATCCGGTAGACGTTGTTCTCGGGCTGCTGCTCGGTCAGGCCGAGCGAGTTCACCTGCACGCCATAGCGGAAGCGGCGGTACTTTATGTCGGCCACGTGGTAGCGGTGCGCGCAGATCTCGTCCCAGAGATCGACGAAGGCGCGCATCTTGCACATCTCGGTCACGAAGCGGATGCCCGCATTCACGAAGAAGCTGATGCGGCCGACCACGACCGGGAAATCCTCGGCCGGGACCTTGTCCTTGACGTCGTCGAGCACCGCGCAGGCGGTGGCCAGCGCGAAGGCCAGCTCCTGCTCCGGCGTCGCGCCGGCCTCCTGCAGGTGGTAGGAACACACGTTCATCGGGTTCCATTTCGGGATGTGCTGGTAGCAGTAGGCCGCCACGTCGGTGATCATGTTGATCGAGGGCTTGGGCGGGCAGACATAGGTGCCGCGCGACAGGTATTCCTTGATCAGGTCGTTCTGCACCGTGCCCTGCAGCTTGGAAATGTCCGCGCCCTGCTCCTCGGCGGTGGCGACATAGAGCGCGAGCAGCCAGGGCGCCGTCGCGTTGATCGTCATCGAGGTGTTCATCTGCTCTAGCGGGATGTCCTCGAACAGCGCGCGCATGTCGCCCAGATGGCTGACCGGCACGCCGACCTTGCCGACCTCGCCCCTGGCCAGCTCGTGGTCGCTGTCATAGCCGGTCTGGGTCGGCAGGTCGAAGGCGACCGAAAGCCCGGTCTGTCCCTTGGCCAGGTTGGTCCGGTAGAGCGCGTTCGATGCCTTGGCCGTGGAATGGCCGGCATAGGTGCGGAAGAGCCAGGGCTTGTCTTTCTGTGCGTCGGTCATGGGGGCCTCGCGATTCATTTCTGAGCAATAATCATGCGTCACAAGCCTGATAGTCGGAATAAAGTGTCCCTGTCAATTCGCCGCGTTGCGGCGGGGCGGGGAAGTTGCCGCAGGGGCGGCCTGCAGCGCTTTCCGGACGCTTTCCGCGCCTTGACGGAGATGTTCCGCGCAAACAGGGCGATTCTGCACTATGGTACAGGATGTGCGGTCCCTGGGAACGTGATCTTGCTGTTGCGGGATGTTTTTGCCCGCGGTCCGGCGCGAATGCGCAGGGTCGCGGCTGATCTGGCAATGTTGCCGATGATCGAAGACATAAAATTTCAAAAAGTTCGATTTCCTGATTGCGAAGTTGCGCGGGACCCTCTAGAGAGCGGGGAGACGCATCTTTCCGCAGTGCGGCACGACTGTTCTATCAAGGAGGCTCTGATGGCTCTCGACACCAACCCGGCGATCGCGGCGTATGAAGCGCCCGAGAAGGACCTCTACGAGATCGGCGAAATGCCCCCGATGGGCTATGTTCCGAAATCCATGTACGCTTGGGCGATCCGCCGCGAGCGGCACGGAGAGCCGGACAAGTCCTTCCAGGTCGAGGTGGTCGACGTGCCGAAGCTGGACAGCCACGAGGTGCTGGTCCTGGTGATGGCCGCGGGCGTGAACTACAATGGCATCTGGGCCGGTCTCGGCGTGCCGATCTCGCCCTTCGACGGCCATGGCGAACCCTATCACATCGCCGGGTCCGACGCCTCGGGCATCGTCTGGGCGGTGGGCGACCGGGTGAAGCGCTGGAAAGTCGGCGACGAGGTGGTGATCCACTGCAACCAGGACGACGGCGACGACGAGGAATGCAACGGCGGCGACCCGATGTTCTCGCCGACCCAGCGGATCTGGGGCTACGAGACGCCGGACGGCTCCTTCGCGCAGTTCACCCGCGTGCAGGCGCAGCAGCTCATGCCGCGGCCCAGGCACCTGACCTGGGAGGAGTCCGCCTGCTACACGCTGACACTCGCCACCGCCTACCGGATGCTGTTCGGCCATGAGCCGCACGAGCTGAAGCCCGGGCACAACGTGCTGGTCTGGGGCGCCTCGGGCGGCCTCGGCTCCTACGCGATCCAGCTGATCAACACGGCCGGCGCCAATGCGATCGCGGTGATCTCGGACGAGGACAAGCGCGACTTCGTGATGGGGCTGGGCGCCAAGGGCGTGTTGAACCGCAAGGATTTCAACTGCTGGGGCCAGCTGCCGACGGTCAACACGCCGGAATACAAGACCTGGTTCAACGAGGTCCGCAAGTTCGGCAAGGCGATCTGGGACATCACCGGCAAGGGCAACAACGTCGACATCGTGTTCGAGCATCCCGGCGAGTCGACCTTCCCGGTCTCGACCTTCGTCTGCAAGAAGGGCGGCATGGTGGTGATCTGCGCGGGCACGACCGGCTTCAACTGCACCTTCGACGTGCGCTACATGTGGATGCACCAGAAGCGCCTGCAGGGCAGCCACTTCGCCCATCTCAAGCAGGCTTCGGCGGCCAACAAGCTGATGATCGAGCGCCGCCTCGATCCGGTGATGTCCGAGGTCTTCCCCTGGGCGGAGATCCCGGACGCGCACATGAAGATGCTGCGCAACCAGCACAAGCCGGGCAACATGTCGGTGCTTGTCCAGGCGCCGAAGACCGGCCTGCGGACCTTCGAGGACGCGCTGGAGGCGCGCCCGACCACCTGAGCGCCGCATCTGCGCGCAAATTTGGGGGCTGCCCGCCGGGGCGGCCCTTTTTTTGCGCGATCTTAACTTCGCCGTGCGACAGACGGGAGCGGGAATGGCCGCGGAACCGCCGCGCCGCCCGTCCGAACGGAGGGCCGGAGATCCATGCCGTTGATTGTCAGGAAGTTGAAAAAACGGGCCCCGCTATTTCTGGGGAGGGAAATCCCGTGAGTTTTCGGGTCAATCGCGTTCGTGCTAGAGTTGTATTAATCTTCTGTTAACCACTGACTGGGAATCCTCTAATGCAACAAGAATGGGTGTTGGACGTCCTCTCGGATCTCAGGAGCTTTGCTCAGCAGAACGGCATGTTCGCCTTGTCCGAACAGCTCGACGACACTCTGATTGTCGCCGCTGCCGACCTCGCGGCGCATCGAGGTCGCGAACCCGGGATGGACCATGAACGGGAAGCTCGAGACACTGATTGCCAGGTTGCAGGAGGCAAGCAGCCGAGCTGACCTGCAGGACGCGGTTTTCCTGCTGCGCGACCACTACGACGTCGATCACGTCGTCTATCACTCCGTCAACCAGTCAGAGGAACCCTATGCGGCGCTCACCTATGGCGAGGACTGGGTCGGCCGCTACATCGAGAAGGACTATGCCCGCATCGATCCGGTTGTGCAGGGCTGCTACCAGAGGTTCCACCCGGTCAATTGGAAGCAGCTGGACTGGAGCGGAAAGTCCGCCCGAAGTTTCCTCGGCGAGGCGATCTCCGCCGGCGTCGGCAACCAGGGGCTCTCGGTCCCGATCCGCGGGCCCAACGGCCAGTTCGCCATGTTCACCGTCAGTGCCAAGGCAGGGGATGACAGCTGGCAGCGCTTCACCAGCGACCATCTGAGCGACCTCCTGCTGGTTTCCCACTTCATGAACCAGAAGGCGCTGGAATTCGGCGGCCCCGATGACCGCACGCTCGGCCGACAGCTTTCGCCCAGGGAAGTCGACGCGCTGAGCCTGCTCGCCAACGGCCAGTCGCGCGGCCAGGCCTCGGAAACGCTCGGCATCTCCGAGCATACGCTGCGGGTCTATATCGAGGCGGCGCGGCTGAAGCTCGGGGCGCAGAACACGACCCATGCCGTTGCGCTCGCGCTCAGCCACGGGCTGATAATTCTTTAACGGAAGGTTAACGGAGAGGCCGCTGCCGATACCTTTGGGCAAGGCGGCAGCCGCAATGCTCGTCCCACAGCAAATGTCTGGGGGGACAAGAAAATGCTTCACTTCCTTCACGCCGACCAGCTTCACACCCAACCCGAGCTGCGCGACTCCATGTTCCGCGACCGCGCCGACCAGTTCCGCACGCGGCTGGGCTGGGAGGTCTCCGTCACCGAACATGGCGAGGAGCGGGACCAGTATGACGATCTCAACCCGCTCTACGTCATCTGGGAGACCGGGGGCCGCCACGGCGGGTCCATGCGCTTCCTGCCGACCTCAGGACGCACCATGATCAACGAGCATTTCCTCGGCCTCCTCGACGGCCGCCCGCTGCACAACGACCGCATCTGGGAATGCACGCGCTTCTGCCTGTCCCGCGGCGCCGCGCCGAACGTCTCGGCCGCGCTGATGCTGGGCGGCGCGGAGCTGGGCCTCGGCCGCGGGCTGGATTTTTCGGTCGGCGTCTTCGATGCGCGCATGGTCCGCATCTACGGCCGGCTGGGCTGGAGCCCGGCGATCCTAGGCAGCACCGGCGAAGGCCGCGACGCGATCTCGGCCGGGCTGTGGCACTATTCCGAGGAGGTCGCCGACCGGCTGGCTGCGAAGGCGGGCATCGCGCGCGCGCGCAGCCGCAGCTGGTACCACCTGGCCATGGACCGCGCCGCCCGGCTGGGCCGTCCGCGGCTCGTGGTGGCCTGATCCCGCTGGAATATCCGCGCCTGCGGCGATAGGGTCCGGCCATGCAGCCGACCCCGTCCCCGACGCTCTCGCCCGATCAGGAAACCGCCTTCGCCCATGTGGCGGCAGCGCTGGCCCGTGCCGGTGTCGACCTGGATGCGGAAACCGCAGGTCTTCCCACCGACGAGAACACCGCGATCGCCGTGCTCGGCAAGGCCGGCTCCGGCAAGACGCTGCTGCTGGCGCAGCTCTGCGCCAAGCTGCGCGACATGGGCATCGACATCGTCAGCGGCGACTACGAGCCCAAGCGCACCAAGGAACGCCGCAGCCTGGCGATCCTGGCGCCGACCAACAAGGCGGCCTCCGTGCTGCGCCTGCGCGGCGTGCCGGCGACCACGATCCACCGGATCCTCTACACCCCGGTCTACAATCCCGAATACGAGCAGATCGCCGAATGGCTGGCAGGCCAGAACGCGACCAGGCCCGAGGTCGAGGGCGTCGCGCCCGAGGCGCTGGACCGCGCCAAGGCCTTCTACGAGCTCTACCAGTCGATCCCCGGCGCGATGGCCGCCATCGGCATGCGCGGCTCCGATTTCATCTCGGGCTGGAAGCGGCGGGAGGAGCCGCTCGACATCGGCTTCGTCGACGAGAGCTCGATGCTCGACGAGCGCCAGTTCGAGGATCTGAAGGAAATCTTCCCGACCCTCGTGCTGTTCGGTGATCCGGCGCAGCTGGCGCCGGTGGGGCTGTCGGGCGAGATGGTCTTCGACCGGCTGCCCGCCCCCGACCGCGTCACGCTCAGCCGCATCCACCGCCAGGAGGGCGGCAACCCGATTCTCGACCTCGCGCATGCGCTCGGCGACCCGGATCTGGGATTCGAGCAGTTCGAGCGGATGGTCGAGCAGGCGGCCCGGCGCGACGACCGCGTGGTCGTGGCCGAGCGGGTGAATTGCGACCTGATGGCCCGCTCGCCGGTCCTGTGCTGGCGCAACAACACCCGCGTCCGCCTGATCACCGCATTCCGCGCCGCGCACCAGGTGCCAGCGGACGGGCTGATGTCCGGCGAGCCGCTGATCTGCGACGGCATCGAGCTGCCGCTGAAGCACCGCAAGAAGCGGCTCGACCTGGAGGCGCGGGGGCTGATCAAGGGCGCCCAGGTGATCTATCTCGGCCCGGGCCAGAAGCCCGGTTTCGCCCGGCTGCACGTGCTGGGCGCGCCCGATCCTCAGGTCTCGGCGGCCTCGATCATCAAGATCGAGCAGCCCGAGGAGGACGAGCCGCTGATCGCCTCCGCGGCGCGGATGGGGGCGAGCTTCCTGCATGGCGCGGCGGTGACGATCCACAAGGCGCAGGGCTCGCAGTGGTCCGAGGTGCAGGTCTTCTCGCCCGACATCTATGCCGCCGCGCGGGCCGGACGGAACGAGGCCGGGCTGCCGCTGTGGAAGCGGCTGGCCTATGTCGCCATCACCCGCGCCGAAGAGCGGCTGCACTGGGTGACCCGCTACCGGCTGGCCAAGCCGAAGGACGGCCTGTCCACCGCCGATCTGAAGGTCCCGCCGCCGCCGCTGCTGCCGGCGGTGGAGGAGCCGGACGGGCAGGCGGCCCTGCCGGGCTGAACTCAGCCTTCCTGCAGGTCGGGTTCGGCCTTCGCCTTGCGCGCGAGGAAGCTGGTGAAGGCGCGGACCCGCTGCGCGATACGCCGGTTGTCGGGATAGACGGCGTGGAGCGGGATCTGCCCGGCGCGCCAGTCCGGCAGGATCTCCACCAGCCGCCCGCTGCGCAGGTCGCCGCCGACCGAGAAGCCCGGCAGCTGGCAGATGCCGGCGCCTTCCAGCGCGGCAAGCCTCAGCGCCCAGCCATCGCTCAGTTCCAGCCGCGGCTCGACCGGGACTTCGCGCTGCTCGCCGCCGCGCTCGAAGCGCCAGCGGCGGCCGCGGCGGATCGGGCTGAAATGCAGGATGCGGTGTCCGGCCAGCCCTTCGGGCGCCGCGGGCATGCCGTGCGCGGCGAGGTAGTCTGGGCTCGCGCAGGTATGCAGCCGCGACTGGCCGATCTGGCGGGTGACCAGGTTCTCCTCGATCGCCAGCGTGCCGCGCAGCGCGAGGTCGAACTGCTCCTCGATCAGGTGGCGGGCGCTGTTGGACAGTTCCAGCTCCATCCGGATGCCGGGATGGGTTTCCAGGAACTCGTGCACCCAGGGGATCAGGAAGCGCTGGCCCAGGTCGGGCGGCGCGGTGACGCGCAGCCGTCCCTCGGGCTCGGAATGCTGCGCCCGGGCGGCCCGTTCGGCGGCGGCAACGCGGGCGCGCATGTCGGCAAGCCCCTCGCGGTAGGCCTCGCCGGACGGGGTCAGGCGGACTGCGCGGGTGGTGCGGTGGAACAGGCGCGCGCCCAGCCGCTCCTCCAGCTCGGCGACCTGGGCGCTGACCGTGGCGCGGGTCAGGCCGAGCGCTTCGGCGGCGCGGGTGAAGCTGGAATGGTCGGCAACGGCAAGGAAGGCGGAGATGCCGTGCAGCGGATCGACGGTCTTCATTCGGCGGATATCCCGGACAGAGTTGCGGGATCCGGCCGACTTATCGCCCGCCCGCGGGAAAGCTAGCTTGCACTCACTTCGGAACAGTCAATTCAGGGGAAGCGAGATGGAGAGTTTTGACAGGGCGGCCTGGTCCGCAGCGGGTGCCGGGCGCAGGGCGATGGGGTTCGGACCGCATCTGATCCGGATCACGGCGGCCGAAACCGGCGGCCGGCTGGGCGTGTTCGAGGCCGAGGTGCCGCCGGGCGAGGGCCCGCCGCCGCATGTCCACGAGAAGGAGGACGAAATCCTGCAGGTGGCCGAAGGCCGCTTCGCCTTCTGGTGCGGCAGCGACCATGTCGAGCTGGAGGTCGGCGGCGTGCTGGTGGTGCCGCGCGGCGCGGTCCACCGGTTCCAGAATGTGGGGACCTCGACCGGGCGGCTGCTGTGCATGGTCACGCCCGGCGGTTTCGAAGGCTTCTTCGCCGCAGTGGAATCCGAGGCACCCGCGGGTCCGGCCGAGATCGACGCGCTTGCGGCGCGGTTCAAGCTGCGCTTCGTCCCGGCGCTGGCTGCGCAGGTGGCCTGACGCCGCCGGACCCTCCGCGCCGTCCCCGGTCCCCCGGGGCGGTGCGGGCGAAGGCGGCCAGGACGGCGATCCCGCCGAGCGCGGGGCCGGGCGGGACGGGAAGCGGGACCTCGGACAACGCGGCGTCCAACCACGCATGGGGCGAAGTCAGTTCGGTTGCCGGGCCGGGCCGGACGATCCCCCGGTCGCCGGTGCGCTCCGCGATGCCGCGAGTTCCGGCTGGAGAACCGCGGAATCGCGGCGGAACGGGCCGATCCGGATGCCGGAGAAGGCGGCGGCCTCCGGCAGCGCCGGCACGGCGCCGCGGTCTGCATCGCCGGCTCCGATCCGGCGCGGGCCGCAGGCCTGCTGACGGAAAGAGCGGGCGTCGATCCGGCCGGCGGCGGCAGAGACGGGGGCTGCAAGGGCTGCCGCGGGCAGGGGCAATCGCATCATCGAAATCTCCGGACCGAACAAGGCTAATGCAGGCCACGATGCGCCTGCGCCCTTGGCCGGTCAATCGGGAAAGCGGCGGATCAGCGGCGCAGTATCGCGAAGGCGGCGGAGGCGGCCCAGCCGGCGGCGATGGCGATGACCAGGGACAGCCCGCCATAGATCAGCGGCTGTTCCTGTGCGAGGCTGAAGAGGAAGCGCTCCAGCCCGACCTTGTGCACGTAGATCACCGTTTCGTACTCGTCGACGACCTGGCCGCCGCGGGTCAGGAAGATGCGCGTCTTGTAGTTGCCCACCGTCAGGTTCGCGGGCATGCGGATCGAGGTGCGGAACAGCGTCTCCTGGTCGAGCGCAACGGCGCCCTCGCGGATCAGGTAGCTGCCGTCGGCGATCCTCAGCCGCTTGAGCGCGGCGAGGTAGGAGGGGGCATCGGCGGCCTCCTCGGCCGCGCCGATCGCCTGCACCGCGCGGTCGAGCGAGATGCGGTGGCGCAGGTCCTCGGTCTGGCTCAGCGCCACGGAAAGCGGCCGCGTGGTGGCCACGGCGTAGAAGCTGGGCGCAACGTCGATCTCCACCGCGCTGGTATTCACCCAGATGCCGAAGCGCCGCGCCTTCTTGCGCACCGTCACCGTCTCCATCGGCCCCTGCACCGCGATCACCACGTCGAGCGGCAGTTCCGAGGGCGGCGGCGCATCGCGCTTCACCGCGCCGAAGATCAGGATGCTGGAGCCGTCGAAGGTCGCGGTGATCGCCACCTCGTCCTGGCTGAGGCCCAGCACGACTTCCTCGGCCGCTGCGGAGACGGGCAGCAGAAGCAGGAGCAGCAGGAGAAGACGCCTCACTTTCCGGCCTCCTGGGCGATGGAAAAGAGCTCGGCCGGCGTCAGCAGCAGGTCGAGCGCGATCTTGAAGCAGACCAGAAGCACCATGCCGGCGAGCAGGATGCGCAGCTGCTCGGCCTTCAGCCGGACCGCGATGATCGATCCGATCTGCGCGCCGATCACGCCGCCGATCAGCAGCAGCACCGCCAGTACCGCATCGACCGTGTAGTTGGTCGTGGCATGCATGATCGTGGTGAAGGCGGCGACGAAGATGATCTGGAACAGCGAGGTGCCGACCACGACCTTGGTGGGCATGTGCAGCAGGTAGATCATCGCCGGCACCATGATGAAGCCGCCGCCCACGCCCATCACCGCCGAGAGCACGCCGACCAGCGCGCCGACCATCACTACCGGGATCGCCGAGATGTAGAGCCCCGAGGTGCGGAACTTCATCTTCAGGGGCCAGGTGTGGACCCAGCCCTTCTCGGGGCGCTTCCTGGGCTTGTAGGCCTTGTCCTTCGAGCGGCGGATCGCGTTCCAGCTCTCGATGAACATCAGCAGCCCGATCACGCCGAGGAACAGCACGTAGCAGAGCTGCACCATCAGGTCGACCTGGCCGATCTCGGTCAGCATCTCGAAGATCTTCACGCCGATCGCCGCGCCGGCGAGCCCGCCCGCCAGCAGCACCCATCCCATCTTCAGGTCGACCGTCCTGCGCTTGAAATGCGCCAGCACGCCGGAGAAGGAGGAGGCGACGATCTGGTTGGCCTGGGTGCCCACGGCGACGGCCGGGGGAATGCCGATGAAGAAGAGCAGCGGCGTCAGCAGGAAGCCCCCGCCGACGCCGAACATGCCCGAAAGGATGCCCACGATGCCGCCCAGCCCCAGAAGCAGGAAGGCATTGACCGAGACTTCCGCGATGGGAAGGTAGATCGTCATTCGGGCTCCTCGTCTTGCGGTCTCACCGTTCCTTCACATAGGCCTCGCCGCCGGCGCGCGGCGGAATGGCCTTGCCGACGAAGCCCGCGAGGATCACCACGGTCAGGATGTAGGGCAGGGCCTGCATGAACTGCACGGGAAGCGCAATCCCCGCGATCTCGATCGACTGGAAGCGGTTGCCGAGCGCGTCGAGCAGGCCGAAGAGCAGGCAGGCGCCGAGCGCCGACCACGGGCGCCACTTGGCGAAGATCAGCGCCGCCAGCGCAATGAAGCCGCGGCCCGCGCTCATGTCCTTGACGAAGCCCGCCGAGAGCCCGGTGGACAGGTAGGCGCCGGCGAAGCCGCAGAGCAGCCCGCAGATCATCACCGCGCCGTAGCGCAGCCCGGTCACCGAGACGCCCGCCGTGTCGACCGCGCCCGGGTTCTCGCCCACCGCGCGCAGCCGCAGGCCGAAGCGGGTGCGGAACAGCACGTACCAGGTGGCCGGAACCGCCAGGAAGCCGGCATAGACCAGGATCGTGTGGCCCGAGATCAGGTCGTAGTAGATCTGGCCGAAGACGGGCACGTCGCGCAGGGTCTCGGCGAAGGGCAGGGTGATCGGCTGGAACCGCGCGCCGCCCTCCAGCTGGGGCGTGCGGCCGCCCTGCTGGAACCAGTCCTGGGCGATCAGCACGGTCAGGCCGGTGGCGAGGAAGTTGATCGCCACGCCGGAAATCAGCTGGTTGCCGCGGAAGGTGATCGAGGCCAGCCCGTGGATCGCCGCCAGCGCCATCGAGGCGGCGCAGCCCGCCAGCAGGCCGAGCCAGACATTGCCGGTCAGCGCCGCTGCGGCGGCCGAGAAGAAGGCCGCGATCAGCATCTTGCCCTCGAGCCCGATGTCGAACACGCCAGCACGCTCCGAGAACAGCCCGGCGAGGCAGGCGAAGAGCAGCGGCGTGGCCAGGCGCAGCGTGGAGTCGAGGATCAGGAGGACGGTATTGAGATCCATCACGCGGCTCCCTTCCTGCGCAGGCTGACAAAGAGCCGCTCCAGCGGCGTGCGCACCATGCCGTCGAGCGCCCCGGTGAACAGGATCACCAGCGCCTGGATGACCAGGATCATCTCGCGGCTGATCGCCGGGATCTCGAATTCCAGCTCGATCCCGCCCTGGTAGAGCGCGCCGAACAGCACCGCGGCGAGGAACACGCCTACCGGATGGTTGCGCCCCATCAGCGCCACGGCGATGCCGACGAAGCCCGCGCCCTGGACGGAGTCGAGGGTCAGCCGCTCGGCCTCGCCCATCACCGCGTTGACGCCCATCAGCCCCGCCAGGCCGCCCGAGATCAGCATGGTGACCATGATGATCCGCACCGGGCTGATCCCGGCATAGACGGCGGCCGGCTCCGACTTGCCGTAGGCGCGGATTTCATAGCCCAGCCGGGTCCGCCAGATCAGCACCCAGACGCCCCAGCAGGCCGCCAGCGCCACCAGGAAGGCGACGTTGAGCGGCGCGAACTTGTTGAATGGGATGCCGAAGAGGCCGAGCACGTCGAAGGCCGTGGGCAGGTTCGTGCCGTCCGGGAAGCCGCGGCTCTCGGGCGCCATGCCCGGTGCCTTGAGGATGTTCACCAGAAGGTAGACCATCAGCGCCGAGGCGATGAAGTTGAACATGATCGTGGTGATCACGATGTGGCTGCCGCGCTTGGCGTTCAGCCAGGCCGGGATCGCCGCCCAGGCGGCGCCGAAGAGCGCGCCGCCGATCACCGCGAAGGGCAGGGCGAGCCACCAGAACGGCCAGTCGACGGCGAGGCACACGAGCGCGACGCCCAGCCCCCCGAGCGCCGCCTGTCCCTCGCCGCCGATATTGAACAGCGAGGCGTGGTAGGCGACCGCGACCGCGAGGCCGGTGAAGATGAAGTTGGTGGCGAAGAACAGCGTGTAGCCCCAGCCGCGGGTCGATCCCATCGCGCCGTTGACCATCACCTCCAGCGCGTGGACCGGGTTCTCGCCGATATAGAGGATCACCAGGCCCGACACGAGGAAGGCGAGCGCCAGGTTGATGACGGGGATCAGGACCACATCGGCCCAGGTCGGCAGCTTCTGCATCAGGCGGCACGTCCTTCCATCCCGGCCATCAGCAGGCCCAGTTCGGTCTCGTCGGTTTCGGCGGGCAGGCGCTCGCCCATGATGCGCCCGTCGAACATCACCGCGATGCGGTCCGACAGCGACATGATCTCGTCGAGCTCGACCGAGACCAGCAGGATCGCCTTGCCCGCGTCGCGCAGCTCGACGATGCGCTGGTGGATGAACTCGATCGCGCCGATATCCACCCCGCGCGTCGGCTGGCCGATCAGCAGGAGGTCCGGGTCGGCCTCGATCTCGCGGGCCAGCACGATCTTCTGCTGGTTGCCGCCCGAGAAGCTTTTCGCGGCCAGGTTCGGATCATGCGGGCGCACGTCGAAGCGGCCCATCTTGGCATCCGTGTCCTCGCGCAGCGCGCGGTTGTCCATCATCAGCCCCGCGCAGTATTTCGGCAGGTCCTGGTAGCCGAAGCCGGTGTTTTCCCAGGCCTTGAAATCGAGGATCAGCCCTAGCCGGTGGCGGTCCTCCGGCACATGGGTGATCCCGGCGCGGCGCCGCGCGCGGGCATCCGATCCGGGGCCCGACAGGCTCAGCGGCTGGCCGTTCAGCGTGATCTCGCCGGTGGCGGCGCGGATGCCGCCCAGCACGTCCAGCAGCTCGGACTGGCCGTTCCCGGCCACGCCCGCGATGCCGACGATCTCGCCCGCGCGGACGGTCAGGTCGATGCCCTTCAGCCGCTCGACGCCCTGGCTGTCGGTGACCCGCAGGCCCTTGACCTCCAGCACGGTCTTGCCGGGCTGGGCGGGCGTCTTGTCGACGCGCAGCAGGACCTTGCGGCCGACCATGCGCTCGGCGAGGTCCTGCGGGCTGGTGTCCGCGGTCCTGACCGTGTCGGTCATCTCGCCGCGGCGCATCACGCTGACCGTGTCGGTGATCTCCATGATCTCGCGCAGCTTGTGGGTGATCAGGATGATCGTCTTCCCCTCGGCCTTCAGCCCGCGCAGGATGCGGAACAGGTGGTCGGCCTCTGCCGGCGTCAGCACGCCGGTCGGCTCGTCGAGGATCAGGATGTTGGCCTCGCGGTAGAGCGCCTTGAGGATCTCCACGCGCTGCTGGTGGCCGACGCTCAGATCCTCGATCTTGGCATCGGGATCGACATTCATCTCGTATTCGCGCGCCAGCTCGGTCAGGTGCCTGCGCGCCTTGGCCAGCGTCGGGCGCAGGAAGGCGCCTTCCTCGGCACCGAGCACGACGTTTTCCAGGACCGAGAAATTCTCCACCAGCTTGAAATGCTGGAACACCATGCCGATCCCGGCCTTGATCGCGGCCTGGCTGTCGGGGATCGGCGTCTCGCGGCCGTTCACCAGGATCTCGCCGCTATCGGCCTTGTAGAAGCCGTAGAGGATCGACATCAGCGTCGATTTCCCGGCGCCGTTCTCGCCGATGATGCCGTGGATCGTGCCCGGCATGACCTTCAGAGAGATGTCCTTGTTGGCCTGCACCGGCCCGAAGGCCTTGGAAATGCGGCGCAGCTCGATGGCGGGGGCGTCGGTCATTCGAGGAATCCCACCAGGCGGGTGACGTTGTTCTGCGCGTCGAGATCGGCGACGTAGAGCCCCTGGCGCACCGGGCCGGCGTCGCGCGCCAGCGTGAAGGGCACGCGGGCGTGGGTCTCGTGCTGGTCGACGGGGCCCGCGGGCTCGATGCGGCCGTCGGGCAGGCGGGTCTTGAAGGTGTTGAGGAAGCCGATGAAGGCCGCGCGGTCGGTCAGCGGGCCGCTATGCGGATCGGCATAGTAGAAATCCTCCGAGGTCACTTCGGCGACGATGCGGTAGCGCTCGGCGGAGGAGGGGGCGCCCCAGGCTTCGAGAAGGCGCAGGAGCGGGTGGGTGTCAGCCATGGCGGGCCTCACTCGGGACGTGTGGCCGGCGCGCCCGGGGGACGCGCCGGGCAGGGATCAGAATGCCGGGCAGGCGCCGTCGGTGGTGAAGTCGTGGACCTCGATCTCGCCGTCGATGATCTTTTCCTTGGTGGCCTCGACGGTCGCCTTCATCTCGGGGGTGATGAGGTCGGCATTGTACTCGTCCAGCGCCCAGTCGACGCCCTGGTTCTTCAGGCCCATGACCTGGATGCCGGGGACGAAGCTGTCGGTCGCGCCCTCGTCGAAGATCTGGTAGACCGCGTTGTCGACCCGCTTGAGCATCGAGGTCAGGACCGAGCCGGGATGCATGTAGTTCTGGTTGCTGTCGACGCCGATCGAGTAGATGCCCTCGTCAGCCGCCGCCTGCAGCACGCCGACGCCGGTGCCGCCCGCAGCCGCATAGACCACGTCCGACCCCTGGGCGATCTGCGCGCGGGTCAGCTCGGCACCCTTCACCGGATCGTTCCAGGCCGCCGGGGTGGTGCCGGTCATGTTGACGATCACCTTGGCGTCCGGCTTCACCGCCTTGACGCCCTGGGCATAGCCGCAGGCGAATTTCGAGATCAGCGGAACATCCATGCCGCCGACGAAGCTGACCGTGCCGGTCTTGGTCGCCATTGCGGCGAGGACGCCGACGAGGAAGCTGCCCTGGTGCTCTTCGAAGACCACGGACTTGACGTTCGGCTGGTCGACCACGCCGTCGATGATCGCGAAGTTCACCTCCGGATAGTCGGGCGCGATCTTGTCGAGGACCGAGATGTTCATGAAGCCGATGGTGATGACCGGGTTCGCCCCGCTTTCCGCCATGCGGCGCATCGACTGCTCGCGCTGCGCTTCGGACTGCAGTTCGGTCTCCTTGTAGGAGCCGCCCTTCTCGGTGATGTAGCGCTGCGCGCCGGTATAGGCGCTTTCGTTGAAGGACTTGTCGAACTTGCCGCCGAGGTCGATGATCAGGCCCGGCTCGGCCAGCGCCGCGGTTGCCGCCATGGCCAGCGCGGCACTCGCGCCGAGGAGAGTCTTCATCATGTTCATTGGTCTTCCCCTTGTTGGTCGCGGGCCGCAGCCGTCCCGCGCGTCGCGGGCAGTCGCACCCGGTTTGAGCCGATAGAGCCGCAGCCCGCCGGCACGGTCAACCGTTTTCGGGAAGGTGCGGCAGGCTGCCGGGATGCCGTTTCGGGCAGATGCCCTGTTTCAAGGCAGCTCCGGCGGGGAAAATTTGCGGGACATCACCAGCGCGTCGATGCGGCTGCCGTCCGGGGCGCGGTAGTAGCCCTTGCGCCGCCCGGTTTCCGCATAGCCGCCAGCGACATAGAGCGCGCGGGCGGCGGCGTTCGCGGCCGAGACCTCGAGGAATGCGGTGTCTGCGCCGCGCTTCCGCGCCGCGGCCTCGAAGGCGTCCAGCAGGCGGCGGCCCAGCCCGGTGCGGCGGCAGGCGGGATCGACGGCGATGGTCAGCAGCTCGGCTTCCCCGGCGATGGCGCGGCCCATCGCGAAGCCGCCCGGACCGGCCACTGCAAAGCAGCCGGGACCGTCGAGGAGACCGGCAATTTCCGCCTCGCTCCAGGGGCGGGGAGTGACGAAGCAGGCCGCGTGCAGCGCGGCCATTTCGGCGGGGGTCATCCGAGGATCGCGGGCGCCGGATCGCGCGGCGGGGCGGCATCGGCCGGGCGGATGTAGAGCGGCGCCGGGCGCGGGTGGTCCGGTCCGGGGCGCGCGGCGGCAACCCGCGCGATCGCCTCTGCCAGCGGCAGGGCGGCGGGCAAGGCGCCCGGACCGTCGCCGATCCGCGGCAGGTCCGCGGGCAGGTCCGCGGCATCCTCCACCAGTGCCGGATCCTCCGCGCCGCCCGTCCGGAACACCTGGGCATAGGCTGCGCCGCGGCGCGCATCCGCAAGCGCCAGCATCGGCCGCGGTCCGCCCTCGGCCAGGGCCTCCAGCGTCGAGACGCCGATTGCCGGGATGCCCAGCGACAGCGACAGGCCGCGCGCGGCGGCGACCGAGAGCCGGATGCCGGTGAAATTGCCGGGGCCGATGCCGACGGCAATGGCCCCGAGATCGGAGAACTTGAGCCCGGCCTCGGCCAGGGTTTCCGAGACCAGCGGCATCAGCCGCTCCGCCTGGCCCTTGGCCATGGCTTCGCAGCGGGCCGCAACGACAAGGCCGTCCCGGAGGACGGCCGCGGCGCAATGCGCGCCGGATGTGTCGAAGGCGAGAAGCGCGGGCAAGGTCAGACGGCGACCGGGCGCACTTCGATGACTTCGGGGATGTAGTGGCGCAGCAGGTTCTCGATGCCCATCTTCAGCGTCAGCGTGGAGGAGGGGCAGCCTGCGCAGGCGCCCTGCATGTGCAGGTAGACGACGCCCTTCTCGAAGCCGTGGAAGGTGATGTCGCCGCCGTCCTGGGCCACTGCGGGACGCACGCGGGTGTCGAGCAGGTCCTTGATCTGGGTGACGATCTCGGCATCCGGCCCGTCATGGTCGGCATGGCCCGCAGCTGCGGAGGTCTCGCCTTCCATCACCGGGGCGCCGGACTGGAAATGTTCCATCACCGCGCCGAGGATGGCGGGCTTGATGTGGTCCCACTCGGTTGCCTCGTCCTTGGTGACGGTGACGAAGTCATGGCCGAAGAAGACGGCGTTGACGCCGTCGACCTCGAAGATGCGGGATGCCAGCGGCGATTTCGAGGCAGATTCGGCAGAGGGGAAATCGGCCGTGCCCGCCTGCAGCACGGACTGGCCGGGCAGGAATTTCATGGTCGCCGGGTTCGGCGTGGACTCGGTCTGGATAAACATGCGCGCCTCCGTTTCGACCGATATGCGCGGGGCGGGGCGCGGAGTCAAGGTTTGGAACCGTTCTAAACTGCTCCGGCGGCGGCGCGTCCCCCTCACCCCGGCCCTCTCCCCGGCGGGGAGAGGGAGGGCGCGGCGCTCAGGTGATGTCCTCGAGCTGCTCCTTCGACAGGTTGCCCGGCACCACGGTGACCGGGACGCGCAGGGCGGGCATCGACTTGATCAGCTGGGTCACCAGCGGGCCGGGGCCGTTCGATTCGGTGGAGGCGCCGAGCACGACGACGCCGATCTCGGTGTCCTCGGCGATCTGCTCCAGCACCTCGTGATAGGGTTCGCCCTCGCGGATCACGAGTTCGGGATCGACTCCCTGGCGGTCGCGCATCCATTTGGCGAAGACCTCGAAATGCGCGGTGATGCGTTCGCGGGCCTCGGCGCGCATGATGTCGCCGACGCCGATCCAGTGGTTGAATTCCTCGGGCGGGATCACAGAGAGGATCACCACCGCGCCGCCGGAATGGGCGGCGCGCATCGCGGCGAAACGCATGGCGTTGAGGCATTCGCGGCTGTCGTCGAGGACGACGAGAAACTTGCGCATCGGGCTCCCTCCGGTCCGGGCTCCGCGGCACCTTGGGCAGCGGGGGCGGATTTGGCAAGGCCGGCCGTCAGGGGATGGCACCGACCTGCAGGCCGAAGCTGTAGAGCAGGCCTGGGTAGGCGGTCAGCATCTCGGTATCGAAGACGAGGGTCGCCGCTTCGTATAGTCCGCAGCAGGAAAGCGCGGCCAGCAGAACCGGAACGGTCCAGAGGGCGACGAGGCCGAGTGCGGGGCCGGGGCGGCTTGCGGTCTGTCCTATGGCTGCTGCCAGCCCTCCGGCGCCCAAGCTTGCAAGTTGACCAGCCCGATCAGCGCATGCAGCCCGGTGGGCAGCAGGGTGGAGCAGGCCATGGCGATAATCAGCAAGGCCTCGGATCCGGGATAGTTGTGCAGCCGGGTCAGCGTGGCGCCGAGATCGAAGACCGGCCCGCCAGTCCCAGGCCATCAGACCCAGCAGCGCGGTGATGGCATGGCCGAGCGCAGGGAACAGGGCAATGGCGGTGAATAGATCGATGCTGCCCAGCCACGCGGCGTGGATCCCGCGGCCGAAGCCCCAGGTAAGCAGGCTGGGCGTCACCGAATAGGACAGGGCGTCGAGCAGACCGTTCGACAGCGGCGGTAGGGCTGCGAAGATTGGCAGTGTTCCAAATGCAGGGCACATTTCGCTCATGCCGAAGCGACCCAGCCCGGTCAGAACCAATAGTGAAAACGCATGACAGCCAAGATTGGCATGGCCTGCCGCGATCGGGTGGTCCGGGTTCAATCTCGGTGCATGACGGCTTCGGTGCCACGGCCTGGACGGCCGGCGGAGCCGGCCATTGCGCGACCTTGGGCGCAGGCGGCCGGCAGCCCAAAGAGGAATTCGGGCGCTTGGTGTTGCTCATAGTGTCGCCGCCACCACTCGATGGCGACCTCCGCCTCCGCGAGGCTGCAGAAGACCTCGCCATCTAGGCGTTCGCCGCGGGGCCGGGCGATTAAGCTCTCGCAATGCCCGTTCTCCCAAGGGCTGCCCGGCTCGATATGGCGGCCCGGGCTCCGACGACGGCGCGGCGATGGACCACTCGGACCGGACATGTCCCGGGACACCGCGGAGATCTGGATTGGCCGGCCGGCACGTCGGTGACATCGGCCGGGTTCAACCGCCAGCTGACGCGGATCGCCAGGCACATCCCGGCGAATGCGCCGGGCAGGTCAAGCATGCGGAATGTCCTGCCGGTTGCCATCGTCGCGCAATCGGTCCGGAAGCCGATGGCGGCGGTCCGGCTCTCCACGGAATCGCAGGACCGGACGTGGTGCGGCCGCTCCGGCCCGAGACGGACACAGCAGCCATCCCGGGGCGCCGCCGACGCCACGGTCCTTGACCTTCAGCCGGAGATGGCCTTTCCTAGGTTGTCCCAAGGGGACCTTGGGCTCCGTCGCGGAAATGATCCGCGGATCGCTTCCCGATCCTCCCCGGTCCCGCGGCCGCTCGCCGTCGCCGGCGGCGCTCTGACCGGTGGCGCATCCGCTGGCGGCTCCTCGGACCGATGGCGGACTGATGGCTTGCCGCGCTTCGCGTTCGCTGCCAGCCTGTCCGGGCGCTGACCAAGCGGAAGGGAGGCATGGCGGAAGGCACGGCAATCCGGAGTCTGTCCTGCGGCCCTCGCGGCGGCTTGAACAGCGGATCGAAGGCAGCTTGACCGGCGGCGGCGGGCCGGAACTCTGCGTCTTCGCCGTCTTCGCCGTCTTCGCCGTCTTCGCCGTCTTCGCCGTCTTCGCCGTCTTCGCCGGAAGCGGCAGCTGCGGCACGGTGCCGGCCCGGGAGGCGGAAGGGCTGGCCCGGATCGGCTATCCGTGGCTTGCAGCGGAAGACCCGGCGGCGGCGCCAGGGAGATCGTCTGGGGGCTGGCGCAGGAGGGCGGGGAACGCTGGCGCCGCGTCACCGGAACCGCGGGGCTGCCGCAGCTGCCCCGGCAGCGTTCTGAAATCGTCAGTCTCCGACGCTGTTTGCGGAACGAGTTTCGTCTCGGCGGATCCTCGGCGGAGACAGCCATGCGCGGGACGGACGGGACGGGCGGATCGTTGTCCGGCTCTGCCGGTCTCGAGACGCGTCCCGACCTGGCACCCGCTGCGCCCGATCCGTGCGAGCCTGCTGCAGATCCTCCGTTCCGTCCGCTCCGGACGGCAGCCGGTGGCGCAGCTGGACGGCGACCTGCCGTTCCGCTGGTCTGCCGGCCTGGGCATCGGCGATCCCGTCCGGGGCGGAGGGCGCCCGGCAATCTGTCCGGCGGACGGATTCCGGCCCTGGACGGGCGCAGCCCCGCTGCTGCCGGACGGCCATTTCCCGGCCGGCGGAACGCTGGCGGAGGCCCGGGCGACGATGAAGAGCATGCGGCCGAAGGAGGGCGGCGATCCTCCGGCACGCGGCGCCGCCCCGCTGGACCGGTCCGGAACCCCGCCCGATGCCCCGCCCCGCCAGCCACAGCCGCAATGCCGAAACCGGTTTCAGGGGCGGGAAGCGTCCCAACGCGACGCATGCCTCGGCCCCCGGTCCGCAGGCGCGGCTCTGCCGGAAGCCGCCCGGCACCGGCGCGATGCCGGGCTTCCTCGGGCAGGCGCTGATGGACATGAGGCGTGTTCCGTCGCAGGTCCGAGGAACGCGCCGGTGGCGCCGCGATGGGCAGCTCCGGGCGCCGCCGGGTCCGTGGCCGGTCGCAGGCCGGCCTGCATCTGAGCCAGCCCCTTTGAAGTGGTCCACCCACGATGCGTGAAGTCCGGTTGGATTTCGGTGGACAGGAAGACTGCGGAATGGCCGGAAAGCGTGAGAAGC
>NZ_JAATVU010000038.1 GCF_013184745.1 Mangrovicoccus sp. HB161399 | reverse complement strand
GATCCGCCCGGACCGCTCCTTGCCGCCAGGCGGGTGCGCCCGCGGCGCCGGCCCGGGCCGGGCGGACCGGAAGACAGCCACGCCGGGCGCGGCTGCCGCAGAGGCCGAGGCGGGGGATCGTGGCGGGCCGCCGGGCGGGCGGGCCGGTCTTCCGCGCCGCCACGATGCCGGTCCTCCCCTCCGGACCGCGCAGCCGGCCGGCGGGCAGGCCGCGTGCCGGGCCCGCCGCGCGCGGCTCCGAGCTGCCGGTCCAAGCCGCGAATGCCCTCCGCGGCCGCGATCCCGAACTCCGGCAGATGCGCGCGGATCGCGTTCGCCGTCCGTGTCCGCTGGCGAACCGGGACATCCCGCGCCGCATGATCCGGGCCCGCCGCCTGTCGGCCTGCCGGCTTCGCCGGCACGAAGCGCATGGCGGGCCGGGCAGCGGCCCCGCGGACCGCTTCCGCGCCGGCCGCGTCCGCCTTCCCCCGCCTTGCATGCGGCTGCACATGGGCCGGCGGCATCATCGAATGCCGCGGGCCCGCATGGTGTTCGCGGAGTAAGGCATCGAACGGTTGCCCATCCTGGCGCCATTGGTTCGAGCCCGATGGGCGACGGTCCGAGAGAGATGCCGCGTGCCCGAAGGCACATTGTTGCACTCTGGTTCTGCCGATCCCGTCTCACGGCCGTTGCGCCAAACTTCTCCTTGCCCTCCTCCGCTCCGGCGTCTCGCGGCCGCTGGCCGGCCTTGCGCCGCCGCGGCCGGAGCCCGGCAGGTCTCTCCGCTCTTCGTCAACGCCCGGAGTGGGCCCGCGAGCGCCATGGTTCGCGTGAGCGGGCGAACGCGCGCCGCTCGCGATGCGCTCGGACCGGTGGCGCGTCACCGCTCGCTGTTCGCAAGGGCCACGCGGACCGGCATCGGCGGCTTGCGCTCCGGCATCCGCGCGGGCCAGGTGCCCGGGCGCGCCGAGCCTGACCTCATGGCCCAGCTTCGCAAGCTCGCGGCCCCGGAAATGCGCGCCGCCGCATGCTTCCATCGCCACCAGGCAGGGCGGCAGCCTGGCGAAGAACTCCGGCACCTCGGCTCTCCGGAGCTTCCTGCGCAGAACCGCAGCGCCCCCTGGCGCCAGCGCCGCGGACCTGGACCACATTCTCCGCCAGCCTCCCGGAGATTGCCGCGCATTCGCCTGCCGGTCGGCGGATCGAGCCCGGCCGCGGCAATCTCCGGCATGGCCGCCTGCCAAACTGGATTGCCGCGATCCCACCTTGGCACCTCGATGCCGTCGGGGGGCGGTTGCAGCATCAACGCCATCGGGAAGCCATCCGGCGGAGTTCGGTCCGGTCCGCGGAAGCGGCAAATCCTCCAGGGGAGGATTTGAGGGCCGGACGGGTGGAGCCCTGGACGGCGAAGAGCACGGATCAGCCAAGCCTGGACCGTTCCAGCAGGCTCGCCACAAAGCCGTCCGCCTGCGGCCTCGAACCAGACGGTCGGCAACCCGCACTGCCTCAGCGCCTGATCGCAGCTTTTCCAGTTGGCCCTCGTGCACCTCGTCTTCGGAGGTCTGCTCATGCCTACCGGCTAGCATGCTGGAGTCACAAGATGAATCCCCCTGAATCTGCGCAGCAACGCCCCAAGGCTCCACCAAATCCCGCATGCATCGCAGGACATGTCCGGGTCAGGATCCCCTGCCTAGCGCAGCCGCCGCCCCCGCGCCGTGGTCGGACCATTGCGGGAAAAGGGATGGATTTGGGGGATTTGCGATGCAGAGCGCTTTGATGGGACTGGGGTTTTCGCTGGCAACCGCACTGGTGGTGATCCTCGGCGACTATGTCATCAAGCTTGCTGCCGACCATGGCGGAACCGCCCGCAGCAGCGCCTATCTCAGCTGGGGCTGCCTGCTGTATGTCGTCTCCGCGCTGATGTGGTTCCTCGCCATGCGGCACATCCCGCTGGGCGCCGGGGCCGTCGCCTATTCCGGCTTCACCCTTGCAGGCGCCTGCGCCATCGGGGTCGTCGTCTTCGGCGAGCCCTTCTCTCTGCGCGAGGCCGCCGGGCTGGCCTGCGCGCTGGCCGCCGTGCTGCTGATGCTGCCCGACGGCTGAGCCCCTACCCCATGCCGTGGCGCAGGATCACCGGCACGATAAGGTCCTCCTCGTCCTCCAGGTGCCGTTCGAGAAAGGGCGCGAACCCCTCCAGAGAGGCAAGCAGCCTCGCCGCCTCCTCCCGGTCGGAAGACGCGCCGATCAGCGAATTCGCCTCCGCCGCCAGCCGCTCCAGCCAGGGATCGAGCGCATGGTGGTCGGCATCGAGCAGCGCGAAGCCGCGGTCCATGCGCGGCTCCAGCCGCAGCATCGCGGGGAAGTAGTGATGGTCCTCAACCCCGTGATGGTCATGCAGCCCGCCGACCAGCATGCCGCCATGGTGCCAGACCCGGTTCGACAGGATCTCGGGCGCGAGATTGCCGTCGAGCGCCAGCCGGAGGTCGCGCAGCAGCAGGTCCGACAGGCGGCGGAAGCTCAGGTGCTTCTCCAGCCAGAATTCGGCGAGGCCGCGGAAGCTGGGATGCGCGCTCCAGGCGGAACGCGGCAGGTCCTCGACCAGCGCGCGCAGGGCGTCCGGCAGGCAGGGGCGGACAGAGAGGGAGTCGTCATCGGCCAAGGCGGCACCTCCTGCGCACAGTGAGACGAAAAAGGCGCGGGCTGTCCACCCGCGCCTTGCATTGCCGTGCCGTCCGGCAGCGGATCAGCCGCCGACGACCTCGGCCACGGCCTTGGCAAGCAGCGGCACCGTCTCGCTGTTCAGCCCGGCGATGTTGATCCGGCTGTCGGAGACACCGTAGATCCCGTGGGTCTCGCGCAGCACGTCCATTTCCTCCGCCGTCAGGCCCAGCATCGAGAACATGCCGCGGTGGCGCGCGATGAAATCGAAGCGGTCCGAGTTGGTCAGCCGCTTCAGCTCGCCCGCCAGCTGCTCGCGCAGCGCCAGCATGCCGGTGCGGACCTCTTCCAGCTCGGCCATCCACTCGGCCTTCAGCGCCTCGTCGGTCAGGATCATCGAGACCAGGCGCGCGCCGTGATCCGGCGGGAAGGAGTAGTTCTGGCGGTTGAGATAGGCCAGCGTCTTCTGCGCCCGGCCGGTTTCCGCGCCGCCGCGGGACACCGCCATCAGCGCGCCGGTGCGTTCGCGGTAGACGCCGAAATTCTTCGAGCAGCTTGCCGCGATGATCGTCTCGGGGCAGTTCTCCGCCACCAGGCGCACGCCGAAGGCATCCTCTTCCAGCCCGTCGCCGAAGCCCTGGTAGGCAATGTCGATCATCGGGACCAGGCCGCGCTCGTTCAGCAGGTCGACGACCTGGCGCCATTGCGGCTGGGTCAGGTTCGCACCGGTCGGATTGTGGCAGCAGCCGTGCAGCAGGATCACGTCGCCCGGAAGCGCGGTGTCGAGATCGGCGATCATTCCGGCGAAATCGACCTCGCCCGACTCGGCGTCGAAATAGCGGTAGGGCTTGTGGGCCACGCCCATGTGCTTGAGGATCGAGATGTGGTTGCCCCAGGTCGGGGTCGAATACCACACGGTGGCCGAGGCATTGCCCAGCTTGACCAGGTCGAAGCCCTGGCGCACCGCCCCGGTGCCGCCCGGGGTCGCGACGCAGGCGACATCGCCGCGCGGAACCGCGCTGCCGAGCACGAGGCCGACCATGGCGTCGTTGAATTCCGGCGCGCCGGCCAGGGCCACGTAGGTCTTGGTGGTCTCGGTTTCCCAAAGCGTCTTCTCGGCGGACTTCACCGCGCGCATGATGGGCGTATGGCCGCTGGCGTCCTTGTAGACGCCGACGCCCAGATCGATCTTCTGCTCCCGCGGATCTTCGCGGTACATCTGCATGAGCTTCAGGATCTTGTCTTCGGGCTGGTCCGGCAGAGCGCTGAACATGGGAACCTCGCTGTCAGGTGTGATGCGCGCGGCTTAGGCGAAACGGCCGCGGAGGGCAATGACTGCCTCCGCAGCGGCGTGCAGGAATGCCGCGATCTGCGCCCGATGCCACCGGAGCGTTTTCTGGTGACAGCCAAGCCGCGCGCGGCCATGGACAGACCGGCCAGAGGGAAGACGGCCCCCGCCGCCTTTGCCGGCAGCGTCCGCGGGATGCGCCGGTCTGCACGCAGCTGCGGAACGCCCGGCGCATCCGATGGGCGCACGGCCGCCGCATCGCAGCGGGGGAGATGCAGAGCACGGCCGGTGACGCGCAGGCCACGCGCGGCACCACCCCCCGTTCCTGCCCCATTTCGGCCCGGCGCCCCAGCGTGCCGGGCGCGGCGAAGCCCGCCCCGCCGGGCACCTCGCGCGCATGCGGGTCGAAATGGTTCGCCTGCCTGCACGGATATCGCCGGGATGGACCGGAACGATTGCCCGCGCCTCGACCCGGATCACCACCTTGTCAAGCTCCGCCGTCCCCCGCCGCGGAAATCCGGAGAGCGGCACCGGCGGCCTCCCCACTATCCGTCGCGCGCGGTTAGGCACTTCGGCCGCCGGACCGGCCAAGAGCGGTTTGCCCGGCCCATCAGCCATCTGACATGCCGAGCCCCGGCGCATGGGAAGGCCCATGGAATTTGCTCCCCCTGGATCGAGGACCAAAGCCGGTCGTCCATTGCCGGGAAGACAGCGAAAGCGCCCGTGCAGATCCCGGTCATCGCATGCAGGTCGCGCCACAAAGGACGGCCGCCGGACGCCTTGACGGCGAAAGTGCCCAGCGACCGCTCGCGGCGGGCCGGATGCTGCTGCCCGCAGCGATCATCGCGTTGCCGGGGCCGCCCGCATATTCCGGCGCAGGCAGCTTGCGGACCAAGTGCTGGCCGGGCTGCCGAACGCGCCAACGTCCCGGAGGCTGCACGGCACGGCACCTTCCGCCCGCAAGGGCAGAGAATGTGCGCTCCGGGGCTCTGGTCTAGAGGCGGTGAATGGACCTTCATCTCGCAGGACTGCGCCGCGGGTGAGCCCACGGATCAGGACGAAGAGCAGGACCGGAAGTCCCGCGATGGAATGCCCGAAGCGAACGGGAGCCATGTGCTGAGGGTCCGCCCGGCAACGTGTCCGGTTTCCGGACGCGCAGCGCCGCCGGGCCGTTTCCGGAGGCGTCCAGGGGAAATGGCCGGAGGTGCAGGCCTGCGCCGCGCGCCAGAAATTCCATCGCCTGCCATCATTCGGTACCGGCAGCGGTTCCATCCCGGCATGTCCGGTCTGCGGCGGCCCGGGCAGGCCCCGGCCTTGTGCTCGCGGAGATCGCCGCCATGCAGGCCCGGCGCATGCGCCGTGAAGCCGGGCACACGCCCTTCCGGGTCCGGCACCAACCTCCGTGCGACGTCGCGCCGGCCGCAGAAAGCGGCGCGGCGAGGAAAAGGCCGGGGACGGAAGGGGGAAGGCGGCGCGGCATGGACCGCCTCGTGCCATGCCCTTCTGGGCCGCGGAGCCGGGCGCGGCACGCGGATTTCCGCCGGACAGGATGCCTGCTTGCACGAAGGGGTTGATTATGCTTCCCTTTGACGACGCTCCGCCGATCGCGCCCGGCGCCAAGCCGGTCCGCGCGGAGAAATCGCCCATTCGGGGTGGTGACCGCAGGCCGGATTGCAAGGCTCCGCCGCGGCAGACACACGAAGAGAGAGCGGGAGTTTCCCATGAAATTTACCAGACTGAGCGCGGCAACCCTCCTCGGGCTTGCCGCCGGCGCGGGCGCGGCCATGGCGCAGGAGCAATGCGGCGACGTCTCGATCGCCGAGATGAACTGGGCCTCGGCCGAGCTGATGGCCAATGTCGACGCCATCATCCTGGAAGAGGGCTATGACTGCGACGTGGAGCTGATCCCCGGCGCCACCAACACCACCTTCGCCTCGATGAACGAGAAGGCCCAGCCGGACGTCGCGCCGGAACTGTGGATCAACGCGGTGCGCGATCCGCTGTCGGCCGCAAAGGAAGAGGGCCGCCTCCAGGCGCTGAACGACGGCCCGATCACCGGGCTGGGCGAAGGCTGGTGGGTGACGTCCGAATTCCACGAGGCGCATCCCGAGATCGACACCGTAGAGAAGATGCTGGCGCATCCCGACCTGGTCCCGGATGTCGAGGACCCCGACAAGGGCGCGTTCATGGGCTGCCCGGCCGGCTGGGGCTGCCAGCTGGTCAACGCCAACCTGTTCCGCGCCTTCGACATGGAGGAAAAAGGCTGGAAGCTGGTCGATCCGGGCTCGGCGGCAGGTCTCGACGGCTCGATTGCCAAGGCGGTGAACCGCTCGCAGCCCTGGTTCGGCTACTACTGGTCGCCGACAGCGGTGATCGGGAAATACGGCCTCGTCATGCTTCCCTTCGAAACCGAATGGGCCGGCAGGGAGAACTGGGACGGCTGCATCGCGAAGTCCGAGCAGGAGTGCCTCGATCCCAAGCCGACGAGCTGGACCAAGTCCGAGGTCGAGACCGTGGTGACCAAGGGCTTCCTCGATGAAGGCGGCGTCGCCCAGAACTACTTCAAGGCCCGCGTCTTCCCCGGCGACGTGATGAACGCGATGCTCGTCTACATGACGGAGAACCAGGCCAACGGCGAGGATGCCGCCTACGAGTTCCTGATCTCGCACGAGGACGTCTGGACCCAGTGGGTGTCCGAGGATGTCGCCGAGAAGGTCAAGGACGCGCTCTGAGCGCGGCCCGGGCCCCTGCCCGCCCGCGGCTCCGGCCGCGGGCTTTCCCATCGAAAGGAGTCCCATGCTCGACTTCCTGACCGAATTCCCCTCTCTGGGCCGCCGCGACCTCTCGGCGCTCCGCCAGGGGATCGACGAAAGCTTCCGCACCTTCTCGCGCGCCTATGGCGAGCAGCTCGAAGCCTTCTTCAACCCCCTGCTGAAATTCCTCGTCTGGTTCCAGGACCTGCTGACCGACGCGCCCTGGCCGCTGGTGATCCTGGTGATCGCCGCGCTGACCTGGTTCGGCGCGCGCAGCTGGAAGATCACCGGCGGCACCGTCATCGCCTTCCTGCTGATCGGCATCTTCGACATGTGGGAAGACACGATGGCGACGCTCGCCATGATCTCTGTGGCGACGGTCCTGTGCATCGCGATCGGCATTCCGCTGGGCATCCTGATGGCGCGCTGGGACCGGGCGCAATCGGTGATCACGCCGATCCTCGACGTGATGCAGACCATCCCCAGCTTCGTCTACCTGATCCCGGTGGTGATGCTGCTGGGCATCGGCAAGGTGCCCGGGCTTCTGGCCGTGTGCATCTACGCCATCCCGCCGATCGTGCGCCTGACGAACCTGGGCATCCGGCTGGTCGACCGCGAGGTGATGGAGGCGGCCGAGGCCTTCGGCGCCTCCTACCGGCAGAAGCTTTTCGGCGTGCAGATCCCGCTGGCGCTGCCGAACATCTTCGCGGGCGTCAACCAGACCATCATGATGGCGCTCTCCATGGTCGTCATCGCCTCGATGATCGGGGTGCAGGGACTGGGCGTGCCGGTGCTGCGCGCGATTTCCAACCAGTACCTGGCGCTCGGCCTGATGAACGGCCTCGCCATCGTCGCCCTCGCCATCATCTTCGACCGCGTCAGCCAGACCTACGGCAAGCGCCTGCAAGCCTACCGGGAGACCGGCCGTGAGTGATCCCTCGATGACCGAAGAACCGAAAGTCCGCATCAAGGAGCTCTACAAGATCTTCGGCGATGTCCCGCAGGAGGCGCTCGGCCATGTCCGCCAGGGCATGACCAAGTCCGAGCTGCTGGAGCGGCACGGCCACGTGCTGGGCCTGCGCGACATCAATCTCGACATCCCGGGCCGCAAAATCCAGGTGATCATGGGCCTGTCGGGCTCGGGCAAGTCGACGCTGATCCGCCATCTCAACCGGCTGATCGAGCCCACTTCGGGCGAGATCTGGGTCGACGGCGAGGACGTGCTGGCGATGGGCGACAAGGCGCTGCGCCACCTGCGGCGCTTCAAGATGTCGATGGTGTTCCAGAAATTCGGCCTGCTGCCGCACCGCACCGTGCAGGAGAATGTCGAATACGGGCTCGACATCCAGGGCGTCGACGGCACCGAAGCGGCCGAACGGGCGGCGAAATGGATCGCGCGCGTCGGGCTCGCCGGGTTCGAGGGCCACTATCCCGGGCAGCTCTCTGGCGGCATGCAGCAGCGCGTCGGCCTGGCGCGGGCGCTGGCGACCGATGCCGAGATCCTGCTGATGGACGAGGCGTTCTCGGCGCTCGACCCGCTGATCCGCACCGACATGCAGACGATCCTGCTGGAGCTGCAGGAGGAGCTGCACAAGACCATCATCTTCATCACCCACGATCTCGACGAGGCGCTGCGGATCGGCGACCGCATCGCCATCCTGCGCGACGGCGAGATCATCCAGGCCTCCGACCCGCAGGAGATCCTGATGAATCCGGCCGATGGCTACATCACCGATTTCATCAAGGACGTGAACCGGGCCAAGGTGGTGCGGATGCGCTCGATCATGGGGCCGCCCGCACCGGCGCAGGGCGCGCCGGTCGCGCCCGGAGACACGATCGAGGAAGCCCTGCAGAAGCTCCATGCCGCGCCCGACGGCTGCTGCCCGGTCATGGCCGGCGGCGATCTGCGCGGCACGGTCGGCATCGACTCGGCCATCCAGGCGCTGAAGGCCCCCGCCGCGGCCAGCGCCCATTACAGCTGAGCCCCGCGGGGAGGGCACGCCCCTCCCCGTCCCGCGCAGGCGCGAAAGGCCGGATTGCCCGTTCCGTCTCCGCTGTTTGCCGCGGCCCGCGCAAATTGTTGCTCCGTTGCCGTTATGGAAACGAAAATACCGTGCCGCGACGGTTAATCCCTTCTCCGCGCGCCACGGTTTGCTAGCGTGCCAGCAAGCAATTTCTAGGCATTCGTAGCGATTGGAGCCTGCATGAGCACGACCGAAGCGCAAGCCGCCGCGCTGGATCCGGCACCGAATTCATGGGTCGACCCCGGAACGACCGACATTTTCGCCATATACGGGCTGGTCACGCTGCTCCTCGTCGGCTTCCTGGTCATCTACCTCTATGCCGTCTTCGACCGCTATGCCGGGCGCAAGGGCGAGGAAACCCTGCTGCGCACCACCATCCCCACCATGCTGACGGTCGGGCTGGCCTATGACATCCTGCCGCCGCTGGCCGGGGTGAACATCCTCCTGCCGCTGTCGCTGATCCTCGCCGCCGCCGCGCGCGACGTCGTGCTCTGGACCACCGAAACCCGGGGGCGCAAAGAGTGATCGAACTTCTCCTCACCAGCTTCCCGTTCCTGATCCGGGTGCTCTACCTGCGGCTGCGGCACCGGGAGATCTCGCTCTACAGCGTGCACCGGTCGCTCTATGTCTGGTTCCTGCTGTTTCTCGCGCTGATCTTCACGATCGAGTACTACCACCCGGAATCCGAGACCGGCATCGTGCCGTTCCGCGTGGTCCCGGTGGTCTCCGAACAGGGCGGCACCGTCACCGCCATCCATGTCGTTGCCGGGCAGCGCGTCGCGCCGGGCGACCTGCTCTTCACGGTCGATGATTCCCGCCAGGCCGCTGCGGTGGCCGTCGCCCGGAGCGAGGTCGAGGCCGCCCGCGAGGAAGTCGCGGTGGCGGTCTCGCAGATGAAGGACGCCCAGACCGCAGTGGACACCGCCCAGGCGCGGCTGGACGAGGCGAACGTGCAGCTGTCGAACCAGGAGAAATTCCGCGACGAGAAATCGCCGGCCTTCGCCCAGGACCGCCTGCTGCGCGCGCAGAACGACGAGAAGGAGCGCGCCGCCGAGCTGGCCGGCGCGCAGGCCGAGCTGGCGACGGCCACGCTGCAGGCGCAGAACCTGGCACCGGCCCAGCTGGCCACCGCGCAGGCCCAGCTGCAGCAGGCGCAGGTCGCGCTCGACGAAACCACGGTCACCGCCGAGGTGCCGGGCCGCATCGAGCAGCTGACGCTGAGCGTCGGCGACCGCGCCGCCCAGGTTGCGCTCAACCCGGCGATGGTGATCGTGCCCGATCCGACGGATGCCTGGTCCGCCGAGGTCGTGGCAGGATTCACCCAGGTGAACCTCTCGGTGCTGCATGTCGGCATGCCCGCCGAGATCGCCTGTGCCAGCAACGTCAACAACGGGATGCAGAATTCGGTGCTGCCCGCGCGGATCGTGCGGATCCAGGACTCCATCGCCCCGGGACAGGTCGGCCCCACCGGCAAGCTGATCCAGCCGATGGAGCTGGCGCGGCGCGGCGAGATCGTCGCCTATCTCAAGCTCGAGCATCCCGAGCAGCGCGCGCTGCTGGTCAATGGCAGCCATTGCCTGGTGCAGGCCTATACCACGCGCATTTCCGGCCGCCTGGCCGGGACCGCGCTGGGAGAGCTCATCCAGGCCTGGGCGATCGAAAAGGCGGTGGTCATGCGGATGAAGGTCTGGGTCATGCTCGCCACCGGGGCCGGTCTGGGCGGCAGCGCGTAGGGCAGCCCCCTCTCCCCGGCCCTCTCCCCGGCGGGGAGAGGGAGGGCGCGCCGCTCCGGCACGCGGGACGTCCGGGCCTGCCGCTGCCTGCAGGGAGCGAGCATCGGCAGGAGCCTGCCGTTTTTCCGGCCGGCGGTTGACTTGTCGGCGCGTCATTCCGAGAAGGGGACCGTGCACGCTGCGGTGCGGAACCAATCCGCGTGCCCGGCGTTCTCCGGCGGGGCCGTCGTGCAGACGGTCCGCCAGACCAGAACCAGAGCCTGACGCGAGAGAAGACCTGAAGATGAATCCATTGTTCGGCATGTTCCGCCGGGAAGCCCGCGCGGCAGCCGTCCCCCACGCCCCGCATGTCCGCCGCATGCCCGGAGCCGCCGCATGAAGAAGATGCTGTTCCGGTTGCTTCCGATCCTCCTGATCGCCTTCCACGTCACCCAGGCTCCGGCCCAGTCGCTGCTGCCCTCGCTCCAGCAGGGCTCGGCGCAGCAGGAAAGCGCGCAGGACCAGTCCGCCGGCAGCTCCGGCGGAGATGCCGCCGCTGCCGGCGGAACCGCCCAGGGCGGCGATCTCGGCGTGCTGCTCGACGTGCTGCAGGACGACGCCGCCCGGCAGAAGCTGATCGAGGCGCTGTCCCAGGCCGCCCCCGCCGCGGCCGGGCAGGACGGCGCCGGGCAGCAGGATGCCACCGCGCAGGACGGCAACGCCGCCTCCGCGGACGCCGCCGCATCCGGCACCGAAGCGGCCGCATCCGCCGACGGGACCGACGAAGGCGATGCCGGCGACACCTTCGCCGCGCCGGACATCCACGGCTTCGCCCAGCAGGCCGCCGAGATCATGACCGATTTCGCCAACGACCTGCAGAACCGGAGCCTGGCGCTGCTTGCCGACGTGAAGCGTCTGACCGAGCTGCCCGCCGTGCTGTCGGACTCGCGCCGCGCGCGGATCATGGAAGAGGCCCCGCGGCTCCTCGCGACGATCGTCGCCACGGTCGCGATCTACCGCGTGCTGCGCATCCTCGCCCGCGCGGTGGTGCGCCCGCCGGAAACCCGCACCATCCGCCGCGTGGCCAAGGCCGTCGCGATCCAGTCGGTGCTGCGCCTGGTCGGACTGCTCCTGGCCTGGGTCGCGGGCTATGCGCTGGCCTCCGCCTTCGGCGGCGGCTCGGTCGCGGTGGTGCAGGCCTATTACCTCAACGCCTTCCTGGTGGTCGGCGCCATCACCCTGGTGCTGAGCCTCTTCGTGTCCTACAGCCCCCGCGACGTCACGTTCTCGCGCCTGCCGCAGCATATCGACACCACGATCTTCCGAAGCGTGAAGCGCGTGTCGGGCCTGCTGGTCTACACGCTTGTCGCGGTCGTGCCGATCGCCCGGGTCTGGTCGAACTTCACCATCGCCTCCTCGCTGCGCTCGGTGCTGCTGACGGTCACGATGATCTTCGCCCTGTTCGCCATCCGGCGGCTGCACCGCAGCCTGCAGGACTGGCTGGAGGAGAAGAAGGCCGAGGAGGAGCGCCAGAGGAGCCAGAGCAGCGACGAGGACGAATTCGCCAACCTCGTCTCCGACACGACCCAGACGATCTGGAACAAGGCCTGGCCGCCCCTGGCCACGCTCTACGTGCTGACCTGCTACTGGATCGCCATCACCCGGCCCTACGGCATGCTCGACGTGCTGGGCAAGGCGACGCTCTGGAGCGTCGGCGCACTGGCGCTGTTCCTCGTCTGCCTGCGCATCCTCTCCAAGGCGGGCGACGCGGCCTTCCCGGTGCCCAAGGGCAAGGGCCGGCTTCTGCAGCTCTTCATCGAGCGGGTGAACGGCTTCCTGCCGACCCTGTCGGTGCTGGCCGGGCTCGCGGGCGTGATCGTCGCCATCGTCTGGGAACTGGCGGCCTGGGATCTCGCGCATTTCGAGAACATCCTGCAGGCCGAGCGGATCTGGGGCCTCGGCACGGCTCTTCTGATCGTGCTGATCGCGCTGGCGATCTGGGCGTCGATCAGCGCCTGGATCGACGACCGGCTGACCACGACCTCGCCCTTCCGCACCGTCTCGGCGCGGCAGCGCACGCTGCTGAGCCTGGCGCGCAACGCCATCACCATCGCGGTGATCGTCTTCGCGGGGATGATGGCGCTCAGCGAGCTCGGCATCAACATCGCGCCGCTGATTGCCGGTGCCGGGGTCATCGGCCTGGCCATCGGTTTCGGCGCGCAGAAGCTGGTGCAGGACATCATCACCGGCGTGTTTATCCAGCTCGAGAACGCGATCAACGAGGGCGACGTGGTCACCGTGGCGGGCATCTCCGGCGCGGTGGAGAGCCTGACGATCCGCTCGGTCGGCATCCGCGACCTGTCGGGGACCTACCATCTGGTGCCGTTCTCCGCGGTGGATACCGTGTCGAACTTCATGCGCCGCTTCTCCTACCATGTGGAGGTCGCGGGCATCAGCTACGGATCGGACATCGACCTGGCGCGCGACGCCATGTTCGAGGCCTTCGAGAATGTCCGCAAGGGCCAGTTCGGCGCCTTCATCCTGGGCGACCTGGAAATGCACGGCGTCGTCGGGCTGGGCGACAGCGCGGTCAATATCCGCGCCCGGATCAAGACCCTGCCGGGCAAGCAGTGGGATGTCGGCCGGGCCTATACCGAGCAGGTCAAGAAGGTCTTCGACAAGCACGGCATCGAGATCCCCTTCCCGCACCGCGAGCTGAAGATGCCGAACGAGCTGTTCGAGCGGCTGCACGAGATGGCGCAGCAGCGCGGGACGGTCATTTCCTCTTCCGCGACGCCGGTGCACGATCCGTCCCACGATCCCAAGCCGCTCGGGCCGACCGCCGGCCCGGCCCGCGACGACGGTCCCGACGCGGACTGAGGGGCTTTGCCGGGGCGGCCGCCGCGCCGCCCCGGACCCGCGGAAACTCGCTAAAATTCAGTGGCCCGTTAATCCCGGTCTAAGGGTTGGTCGCGTACTGCTTCGCCCGGCTTTATCCGGAGGATGCATGCAGACCGGCCTGACATATCTGTGCCTGATCGCGACCATGGCGGCGACGCCGCTGCTGGCGCTCGTCATGTCGGCGCCCGCGGGCGAAGGTGCGCCGGTGCTGGTCGTGTCGGGCTCCGGCGCGGAAGCGCGGCTCAGGCTCGTCGCCGAGGCCGGGGGCTATCCGGTCGGTCCCGTCTCCGCTCCGATGGCCACGCTGGCGGCCTCCGACCAGCCCGGCTTTGCCGCCCGGCTGGAGGCGGCAGGGGCCTGGTTCGTGCTCGATGCCGCGTTCCTGTCCACGATCTGCGGAGCGAACTCTTGACCGGCACGCCCGCACCCGACGCCAGTTCCGACGACGCCCGCGGCCGCGGCGCCATCCGCCAGATCGCCTGGGGCGCCCTGGGGCTTGCCCCGCTGCCGCTGGTCTCGGCGATCGCGTCCGGCAACACGCTCCCGCCGATCCTGGCCGGGATCGGCATCTTCTCGGCCATGGCCCTGGCCGCGCCGCGGCTCGCGGCGGCAAACGGCCAGATCCTTGCCTCGACCGCGCTGATGGGGCAGATCATGGTGCTGACCGCCTCTCTGGCAGGGCATCCCTGGCAGGTCGACAGCCACATGGCCTTCTTCGCCGCGCTGGCCTGCCTGATGGTGCTGAACGATTTCCGGCCGATCCTGGCGGCGACCCTGCTGATCGTGGTCCACCATGTCTCTCTGGCGGTGCTCTTCCCCGCCCTGATCTACCCGCCCGCCGATTTCCTCCACAACGTGGAGCGCGTGCTGATCCACGGCGCGGCGGCGGGGATCGAGTCGGCCGTGCTGATCTATGCCGTGGTCGTGCGCAAGCGGATGGAGGCGCACCGCGCCGCCGACAGCGACCGCATCGCCGCCGCCAACGAGAAGACCGAAAGCAGCCTGCGCGAGGCGGAAGCGGCGCTGCAATCCGCCGAGACATCCAGCCGCGAGGCGCAGGAGGCCCAGGCCGCCGCGCAGCAGGCCGCCGAACAGGCCAAGAGCGAGATGGAGCGTGCCCGCGAGGCCGATGCCGCCGCCCGCGCCGCCGAGCAGCGCGAGACGGAACGCCAGGCCGAGACCAACCGCGCCCAGCAGGCCGTGGTCGACGCGCTGAAGACCGCGCTCAAGGAGCTGTCGGAACGCAAGCTCTACAGCCGCATCCCCGACCCTCTGCCGGAGGAATACGAGGAACTCCGGCTCGACTTCAACAGTGCGGCCGAGACCCTCGCCGGAGCGATGGCCGAGGTGCTCGAGCGGGCCGGCAGCATCGGCGTGCAGTCGAACGACATCTCCGGCGCCACGACCGACCTGGCCAAGCGGACCGAGACCCAGGCAAGCTCGCTGGCCGAGGTTTCGGCCACCGTCAGCCAGATCGCCCGCCAGGTGAAGGACGCCGCCCAGCTGGCGCAGACCGCGTCGGGCGAGGCGCGCGAGACCAGCAGCGATGCCCAGGCAAGCTCCGCGCTGGTCGGCGATGCTGTGGCCGCGATGGGCAAGATCGAGGAATCCTCGGGCAAGATCCATTCGATCATCGACACGATCGACGAAATTTCGTTCCAGACCAACCTGCTGGCGCTGAATGCCGGGGTCGAGGCCGCCCGCGCCGGCGAGGCGGGCCGCGGCTTCGCCGTGGTGGCCTCCGAGGTCCGGGCGCTGGCGCAGCGATCATCGGATGCCGCGCTGGAAATCAAGACCCTGATCGAGAACAGCACCCAGCTGGTGCAGAACGGCGTCGGGCTGGTGAACCGCACCGGCGAGTCGCTGCAGAGCGTGCGCAGCCGGATCGAGCAGATCTCGGACCGGATCCGGGAAATCACCGAATCCGCCATGCACCAGTCGACGAGCCTGGCCGAGATCGACACCACGCTGGGCGGCCTCGACCGGGTCACCCAGCAGAACGCGGCGATGTTTGAGGAGACCACCGCCTCCAACCAGGAGCTGCGCGGCCAGACCGAGGCGCTGCTGAAGATCATCAACACCTTCCTGCTCACGCAGGAGGACGGTGCCGTCCCGCAGCGGAAGGGCAGCGCCGCCTGAGGCAGCCCTGCCCGTCCAGGCTCAGCGCCGCGACCGGCGGCTCCGGGTGATCAGCGCCCAGAGCACCATGCCGATATAGGCCAGGCTCAGCAGGATCAGCATCTGCCAGGCATAGGTGGCCAGCGCCGCGCCGACGGCGGCCACCGCAACCAGGAAATACTTCACGTTCCCGCGCTGGATCCGCGTCGTCTTGAAGGACCAGGTCGGCAGCGAGCTGATCATAAGCAGCCCGACAACGATCAGCTGCAGGCTGATCAGCCAGGGCGGCACCACCGGTCCGTCGGCGAAGGCGAAGGAGACATAGAGCGGCAGCATCACCACCAGCGCCCCCGCGGGCGAGGGCACGCCCTCGAAATAGGCGCCGCCCAGCCCGCCGCCGGTCTTGCTGCCGACATTGAACCGCGCCAGCCGGAAGACGCAGCAGATCGAGAAGACCAGCACCGCGATCCAGCCGATGCCGCGGTAGTCCTGCAGCCCCCAGAAATACAGGGTCAGCGGCGTCGCCACGCCGAAATTGACGAAATCCGCCAGCGAGTCGAGCTCCGCCCCGATCTTGCTGGCCGATCCCAGCGCGCGCGCCAGACGCCCGTCGAGCCCGTCGAGGATCCCCGCCACGATGATCAGCTGCACCGCCAGCTCGTAATTGCCGTGGACCCCCGCCCGGATCGCGGTCAGCCCGGCGCAGATCGCCGTCACGGTCAGCATGTTCGGCAGCAGCAGGATCGGCGAGAAGGCCTGCCGCTCCTTGGCGGGGGGCTTGGGCGCGGTGGCCATGGCTCAGCTCTCCTCCAGCTCGGCGATGACCGTCTCGCCCGCAACCATGGTCTGGCCGAGGCTGACCAGCGGCTCCACCCCCGGCGGCAGGTAGACGTCGAGCCGCGAGCCGAAGCGGATCAGGCCGAAGCGCTCGCCGGTGGCCAGCCGCGCGCCGGGCTTGACGAAGCAGACGATGCGCCGCGCCACGAGGCCCGCGATCTGCACCACCGCCACCTCGCGCCCGTCCGCCATGCGGATGGCGAGGCTGTTGCGCTCGTTGTCCTTGCTGGCCTTGTCGAGCGAGGCGTTGAAGAACTTGCCCGGCCGGTAGGCCACGGCGGTGATCTCGCCCGCCACGGGCATCCGGTTCACATGGCAGTTGAACACGCTCATGAAGACGCTGACCCGGGTCAGCGGAGCGTCCGCCATCCCCAGCTCCGCCGGGGGCACGGCCGACTCGATCAGCGAGACGATGCCGTCGGCCGGGCTGACGACCAGGCCGGGGCGCTGCGGCGTCACCCGCTCGGGGTCGCGGAAGAAATAGTAGCACCAGACCGTCAGCCCGACGCCGATCCAGCCCAGCGGGTCCCAGATCAGGAACAGCACCACCGTGACGGCGGCGAAGATCGCCACGAAGCGGCGCCCCTCCGGGTGCATCGGCTTGATGAATGTGTCGCGCATCCGCATCGGCGGCAGTCCCCTTCTTGTCATTCGCGACACAGTCATAGGGAGATTGGCGGAAGGCACAAGGGCGGCGCCCGCGCCGGCGCGCCGGAAGACTCGACTCTGCCGTCCGACTCCCGCTAGATGAGAACATAAATGGAACATCCGTGCTGCCACACCGATGCCTGCCAAACGCGTTCTCTCGCTCTGGTTCCCCCGGATGGGGGCCGAACGGTGCCTGCGCCTCGAAAGGGGAACGCTCATGGCGCCGCTCGTCGTGCTGTGCGAGCGGAATGGCGCGCAGGTGATCTCCAGCCTGTCCGAAGAGGCCTCGGCGGCCGGGCTGCGCCCCGGCCAGCCGCTGCGCGACGCGATGGCGATGTGCCCGCAGCTTGTGACACGGCCGCAGCGGCCGCAGGCCGAGGCCGCCTTCCTGGCCGGGCTGCGCCGCTGGGCGGGCAAGTTCTCGCCCTGGGTGGGCGAGCTGCCGCCGGACGGGCTGGTGCTCGACATTACCGGCTGCGCGCATCTCTTCGGCGGCGAGGAAGGCCTGGCCGCGCAGGCCGCCTCGGATTGCGAGGGGCTGCGGCTGACGGTGCGCGCCGCGATTGCCGACACGCCGGGCGCCGCCTGGGCGCTGGCACGCCATGGCGGCACCCGCCCGGCGCGGCTGCGCAGCGGCGACGCGATCGACCAGGAGGCCCGAGCCACCCGCTCGCGCGCGGCGCGGCGCCATCCGGGCGGGCCTGCCCCGGCGCTGCTGCAGGGCGCCGCCCTTGCCATCGCGCCGCCCGGCGGCGCAATCGGGGCGATCTCCGGACTGCCGGTCGCCGCGCTCAGGCTCGATCCGCAGGATGCCGAGGCGCTGGCGCGGCTCGGGCTGCGGCAGATCGGCGACCTGGCGGGGATGCCGCGCGCCGCGCTGGCCCGGCGCTTCGGGCGGCAGGTCGGGCTGCGGCTGGACCAGGCGCTCGGCATGGTGCCCGAGCCGGTCTCGCCCGTCCGCCCCGAGGAGGTCTTCGCCCTGCGGCTGACCCTGCCCGAGCCGATCGGGCTGCTCGAAGACCTGGAGGCCGGGCTCGACCGGCTGCTGCCGCCGCTCTGCGCCAGGCTCGCCCGCGCCGGCCGCGGCGCCCGGCGGATCCGGCTGCAGGCCTTCCGCGCCGATGGCGGGTTCGGCGAGATCGAGGCCGGGCTCGCCCGCCCCTCGGCAGAGCCGGAGCGGATCCGGACGCTGCTGTCGCTGAAGCTGCCGGAGATCGAGGCCGGGTTCGGCATCGACGGGCTGCGGCTGGAGGCGCATGTGACCGAGCCCGTCCATGCCCGCCAGACCCGCGGCCACATGGACGCCGCCCGCGATGCGGCCGAGCGGCTGGCGCGCGGGCCGGGGCTCGACGACCTGATCGGGCGGCTCGGCGCGCGGATCGGGATGGAGGCGCTGACCCGGCTCCATCCCGCGGAAAGCCACATCCCCGAGAAGACCGCCAAGGCGATGACCGCCGCCTGGTCGGAGCCCGCCCGCAGCTGGCCGCCCGCGCCGACGCCGCGGCCGCTGACTATGTGGCGCCCCGAGCCGGTCCATGCCCCGGAGCGGCCGCGGCTGGAGGGGCCGTTCCGCTGGCGGCGGCGCAGCTGGGTCCCTGCCCATGCCCGCGGCCCCGAGCGGATCGCGCCGGAATGGTGGCTGGACGATCCGGCCTGGCGCAGCGGCACCCGCGACTACTGGGAGGTGACGACCGCGGACGGGGTGCGGCTGTGGCTGTTCTTCGCCCATGGCGGCGCGCTTTCGCCCGGCTGGTTCTGCCAGGGCAGCTTCGACTGAGGCCGCGCGGAAGCCCGCATTCGAGACAATTCCGGAAAAATCACCGCTTGCGAAAATCTAATTCATAAATAAAAATGGGAATGCGTCGGCGGGACACGACCCTGCCGCGGACGGTTTGCCTCGATGTGCGTGCGGTGGGGGCTGCAAGACAACGCATCGGGGCAAACCGCCAAAATCTCTCTTGAATATGGGACGGTTCCGGAGCTCGGACACTGCCGCGGCGACGCTGCGCTGCCGAGTATGGCGCGTCCGGCACCGGCTGCTTGGGGGCATGATCACCGGCGCCGGACTGGGCGGTGACCCGCCTGCCGCGCAGGCTGGCACGCGAATGAGGCGGTTTCGGGAACGAAGCAGGGCAGGATTGCGGCATCCCCGCCGCGCGCCCCCGGAGCGCCAATCAACCGCTTGATTTGCAACCGCGCCACGCCCAAGATGCCTCAATGAGCTTGCACCCTTCCCCGTTCCCGGCTTCCGGGGTAGCCCCCGATGCCGTTGCTTTCCAGCGAGACGAACTGTCCGTCATCCTGACGCTCTACGGTCGCATGGTCGCCGCGGGCGAATGGCGCGACTACGGCATCAGCACGCTGCGCGACCGCGCGGTGTTCTCGGTCTTCCGCCGCACCGCGGAGCACCCGCTCTACCGCATCGAGAAGCAGCCGAAGCTGCGCAACCGCCAAGGGATGTATTCGGTCACGGCAATGGACGGGCAGGTGCTGAAGCGCGGCCATGACCTGCGCCAGGTGCTGCGCGTGCTGGAGCGCAAGCTGATCCGCCCGGTCGACGACTGAGCGACGGAGCGGAGCGCCCGCTCAGCTCGCCTTGAAAAGGTTGATCCGGCGGCGCCCGATCACGTCGCCGCCGCCCTGGTCCTTGATCCGCTTGATCCCGGCCCCGAGATTCTCGATCGCCACGGCCATGTGATGGGCATTGGCATGGATCATACGGTCCGGCCCGCTGACCCAGGCGACATGCCCCTTCCAGAACAGCAGGTCGCCGCGGCGGAGCTCGGCGGCCGCGTCCAGCTCGTCGCCGAGCGCATCGCGCTGCTCGCCGCTGTCGCCGGGGCATTGCAGCCCGCAGGCCAGCGCCGAGACCTGGACGAGACCCGAGCAGTCGATCCCGAGCCGGCTGTTGCCGCCCCAGAGATAGGGCGTGCCGATGAACATCTCGGCCACCGCGACCGGGTCGGAAAAGCGGCGGTTGGCCAGCCTGCAATGCACCGACGGGACGTAGCCGCCGGTCAGCAGCGGCAGGAAGGGGCCGGGCTTCGCGCTTTCCGCCGAAAGCCGCGCGCCGAAGGACAGGGTCATCAGCTCGGGCGACTTGATGTCCGGCTCGGAATAGACATGGGTCGCCAGCGCCGAGACCCGGTGGCTCAGCGGCTTCGGATCGCCGAGATCCGCGCGCGCCATCATGCCCTTGTAGCCGTCGCGCACCGCCTCGATTGCCAGATGGTCGCCCTTGTTGCGCAGGATCTTCACCGTCTCGCCGAACAGCAGCTGGCGCAGCCGCGCGCCGCCGGGCTTGTCGCGGATATCCGCAACCGGCACGGCGACATTGAGGATTTCCGGCGGCTTCTTCTTAAACAGCATCTTGCCCGTCCAATCCCAGGACCCCGGGGAGCGCCGCGAAGAGCGCCCGGGCGCCCTGCCCGGCCCCGCCGAGCGGACGGGCCGGTGCCGCCGAGGGCTGCCAGCCGTAGATGTCGAAATGGGTGTAGTCCTTCGCGCCGCCCGCGAAGCGGCGCAGGAACAGCGCCGCGGTGATCGACCCGGCGAAGCCGCCCTTCGGCGCGTTGTCGAGATCGGCGATGCCCGGCTCGATCATCGTTTCGTAGGGCGCGTGGAAGGGCATGCGCCAGACCGGGTCACGCACCTCCGCCCCGGCGGCGGACAGCGCCGCCGCGAAGCTGTCGGAGCCGGTGTAGAACGGCGCCAGGTCCGGGCCGACCGCGACCCGCGCGGCGCCGGTCAGCGTCGCCATCGACACCATCAGATCGGGGCTTTCCTCGCCGCCATAGGCCAGCGCATCCGCCAGCACCAGCCGCCCTTCGGCATCGGTGTTGTTGATCTCCACGGTCAGCCCGGCGCGCGAGGTCAGCACGTCGCCCGGACGGAAGGCCGAGCCGCCCACCGCGTTCTCGGCCACCGGCAGCAGCACGCGCAGCTTCACCGGCATGCCCGTCGCCATGATCATGTGGGCGAGCCCCAGCACCGTCGCCGCGCCGCCCATGTCCTTCTTCATCAGCGCCATCGAGGAGGACGGCTTGAGATCGAGCCCGCCGGTGTCGAAGACGATGCCCTTGCCGACCAGCGTCAGCGACGGGCCCGAGCCGCCCCAGCGGATGTCGATCAGGCGCGGCGTGCGGTCAGAGGCCCGGCCGACCGCATGGATCATCGGGAAGTTGCGTTCGAGCAGCGTGTCGCCCTCGATCACCTCGATCGAGGCGCCATGTTCGGCGGCCAGCGCCTCGGCGGCCGCCTGCAGCTCCGCCGGACCCAGCAGGTTCGACGGCGTGTTGATCAGCTGCCGCGTCAGGCATTCGCCCGCGGCGATGGCCGCGATCCGCGCCGCGTCGACGCCCTCGGGCGGCACCAGAGACGGCATTTTCGGCGGCTCGGCCCCGGATTTCAGCGTATGGCTGTAACCTGCCAGAAGCCAGGCCAGCGCGGCTTCGCCGGCGGCCGCCGGATCGAGCGGCGTCGCGATCTTCCAGGCGCCCGCGGGCAGCCGCGGCACGGCCTGGGCGACGGCGAACCGGCTGCGCTCCGCCAGGGCCTTCGCCCCGAGGCCGAGTACGGCCGACCCGACCCCGCCATCGCCGGGCAGCAGGAGCAGCTCGCCCTGCGCAGCCTTGAACCCGGCGGCAGAGGCCCAGGCGGCGGCATCGGGCGGCAACGTGCCGGTGAAATCGGAAAGGTCTTCGGCAAAGACGAGATGCAGGGGACGCGCGGCGTCCTGCGCTGCGGCGAAGGTGGCCATCGGCAGATCTGGCAAGGAGAAACCTCACGGGACTTGGGTCTTGGCCCCACTCTATCGGCTGGCCTTCCCCCCGCAAGCCCTAACCGCGCCGCGAAACGGCAAGGGCGGCCCGAGGGCCGCCCGCTTGCCGTGCCTGCCAGTCCCGCGGCTGCGGCACCGTCCCCGCCGCGGGCGCTTGCGCGCCCGCCGCGATCCATGCCGGGAGATCAGAGCATCATGCCCTGCGGGTCCCAGATTGCGGTCAGCGACTTGTCGCCCATCCGCGTCAGCCGCGCCAGCGTCGCGGAAAAGCCCGCCAGATCGCCGTTGCGCACGCAGTCGGCCACGGCACGGGCGACATTGCCCAGTCCCGCCAGGCCGATCTGGTCGGCCTTAGGCGCGATGCGCTCGGCGATCTCGCGCACGTCGTCGAACCGCGCGCGGCGGCCCAGCTTCTCGATGCGCACCAGCTGGATGGTCAGTTCCTCCATCGTGTCGCACAGCACATTCTCGGCGCCGATCTCGCCCAGCGTGCGGTACAAATCGGCAAGCTTGCGCGGTTCGAAGCGGACAGCTTCGTCGAACTTCATGGAAATAACGGCCACAGACATAACCCCGTCGAAGATAGAACGCCCCCACAGCGTGCAGCCCTTCTAGCGTCGGCAGCCTCAAGAAACCGTTTCAGCAAAGCGGCAATCTCCGTGGATTTTCCGCTAAAATTTCGGATCATTCATGGTTATTAAGCGGCAGACGCAGCGTGGAGACCGATCATGGATGTACCCAGCCAGCAGCTTGCAAAGATCAGCAAGCTTCCGTCCTATCTCAGCGAAAGATACCATGGCTGGCGCGCCACGGATCACCAGGAGAACAAGGCCTGGTACCGCCGACTGGCCGAAGAGGGCCAGCGCCCGCGCACCATGGTGATCTCCTGCTCGGACAGCCGGGTCCACGTGACGAATCTGTTCGGCGCGGGCCCGGGCGAGTTCTTCATGCACCGCAACGTGGCCAACCTGATTCCCCCCTTCGAGCCCGACGGCCAGCATCACGGCACCTCGGCCTGCATCGAGTATGCCGTCACCGCGCTGAAGGTGTCGAACCTGATCGTGATGGGCCATTCCCATTGCGGTGGCGCGGCCGGCTGCAAGGAGATGTGCCAGGGCCACGCGCCCGAGCTCGACGTCAAGGAGAGCATGCTGGGCCGCTGGCTCGACGTGCTGCGCCCGGGCTACGAGCGGGTGAAGGAGATCGACGACCCTGAGGACCTGCGCATCGCCATGGAGAAGCAGACCGTCGTCGTCTCGCTGGAAAACCTGATGACCTTCCCCTTCGTGCACGAGGCGCTGGACAACGAAATGCTCTCGGTGCACGGGCTCTACATGGACATCGGGTCGGGCACGCTCAGCCAGTACGACCCGGAATCCGGCGAGTTCGGCAGCATTTAGCTGCCCCGGAGCCGGCCGGAACCGGAGGGAAACGGCCCCTCCGGCACATGATCAGCGGAACGCCGCATCGAGCCAGTCGAAGGCGGCGTCCTGCATGTCGGCGGTGAAGGTATGGCCCTTGCCCTCCCAGATCCGCGTGGTCAGCGCGGCGTCGTCGCCGAACGCGTCCCAGACCCCGTGCATCTTGGCGAAGGCCGCCTCCACCGAGGCCACCGGGAAAAGCGGATCCTCGGCCCCGGCATGGACCAGCATCGGCTTCGGTGCGGCCAGCGCGGCGACATCCGGGTAGTCCATCAGCTGCGGCAGGCCGGGATGCAGCATGTAGTACGCGGACTGCCCCTTCAGCTGGTTGTTGCCCGGCACCATCAGCCCCTCGTACGTCCCCATCCAGCAATTCGCGACCGCCGCCTTGATGTGCGGCGAGAGCGCGGCGACCTGCCAGGCGCGGAAGGCGCCCATCGAGAATCCCACTGCCGCGACCCGCCCGGGATCGGTCTCGGGCTGGCCGGACAGGAACTCGGCCGCGCGCATGTCCTCCAGCGCCATCAGACCTGCCAGGGAGGAGCCGAGGTTGAACAGGTTCGCCGCCAGCGCCTGCTGCGCCTCGTAGCCGTTGCCCTCCCGGTCGCCCCAGCCGAGCCCGTCCGTGGCCAGCACGACATAGCCGCGCTTCGCCAGTTCCTCGCCCGGATAACGGCCGGAGAAATACTTGCCCGCCCATTCCTCGGCCGAGGCCGCACGGACCTCGTCATACCAGGGCGAAACCCATTTCTCCTTGCCGATGTCGAAGCGCGCGCCGTGGTCATGCAGCATCAGCGCAGAGGGGAACGGCCCCTCGCCCTTCGGCACCAGCAGGATCGCGGCGGTGCGGCTTTCGTCGGTGACGTTGAAGGCGACGCGGCGGGCGATGTAGCTGCCGCGGTCCACCTCGTCGATCACCTCCGGCGCGAAGGGCGCCTCCGCCTCGTAGGGCAGCATCAGGGGGGACGCCGCCGCCATGGCCCGCTCGTGCCATTCTGCCGGGTCGCCGCCCTGATAGGCCAGCGGATAGGTCAGCCGCGCCTTCAGCGCCTGGTAGAAGACCGGCAGGTTCTTTTCGTCGACGATCTGCGTTTCGTAGCCGCCTGCCGCCGCCGTGGTTGCCGCGCCCATCGCAAGCGCCATGATCAGCCCCCTCATTGCGTGTTCTCCGCCATGCCGATCGCGCCGAGCCAGTCCGACAGCAGCGCGGGCCACTCGCCCACCGGCTTCTCGCCTGCCGCCCGGATGCCGAACCCGTGGCCGCCGTCGCGGAAGATGTGCAACTCCGCCGGCACGCCCGCCCTGTGCAGCGCCATGTAGAAGCGGATGGAGTTCTCGGCATCGACCGACGGATCGTCATCGGCATGAAGCAGGAAGGTCTGCGGCGTCTGCGCGGTGACATGCTGCTCCGGCGACCAGGCGGCGATCTGCTCCGGCGCGGGGTCTGCACCCAGCAGCGCCTCGCGCGATCCCTCGTGGACCGGGCCGTCCTCCATGGTCATCACCGGATAGACCAGCGCGACGAAATCCGGCCGCGCCGAGACCGAGGCCTCGTCATCGCCGAGATCGTAGACTTCGCGGTCATACATGGTGGCGATGGCCCCGCCGAGATGGCCTGCCGCCGAAAAGCCGAGGAAGCCGACCTTCGCCGGATCGAGCCCCCATTCCGCGGCATGGCTGCGCACCATCCGCACCGCGCGCTGCGCATCGGCGAGCGGCGCCTCGGTGGCGTTCTCGTGCCCTTCACCGGGCAGGCGGTAGCTGAGCAGGAAGGTCGTGATGCCCCGGGGCGCCAGCGCCCTGGCGATCTCGATCCCCTCCTTGTCGAGCACCACCCTGCGGTAGCTGCCGCCGGGCGCGACGATCATCGACACGCCGCTGGGGTTCTCCGGCAGGAAGACGGTCAGGCTGGGATCGGCGATGCCCATCAGCGCCCGGTCGGCGCGGTAGAGGCTTTTCGAACGCTCGGCGATCACCTGCTCCAGACCGGCAGGCGCGCCGGGCGCGCGGCCGCCCCAGAGGCTCAGGGTCGCTTCGTGGGTCAGCGGCTCGGCCATGGCAGGCACTCCGGTCGACAGACAGACGGCAAGGGCGATGAAGCGCCCGCAGGCGCGCACGGTTTCGGACACAGCCGGTTTCCTCCCAGAATTTCCGTTGTTTTGGCCCAGTCTGGGGCCCGTTCCGGCCTGGGGCAAGGATTCTTCTCTGCTAATATGCTAGTTGATCAAATTGCCGCAGAATGACGGCAGATCCCGGAGCGGGAGGCCGCGACGCGCGGAAGCGGAGATCAGAAGGAGACGCGCAGCCCCACTGCAACGGCGTTGGAGCCGGTGTCGAACGGCGCGAAGATGAACCCGTCGGAGCGGTGGTGGATGCGCAGGAAAGGCGCCGCGCGCCAGGAGGGCCTGCCGAATTCCAGCTCCATCAGCCAGTAGGGCAGCACCTGCTGGCTCTGGCCCTTGCGCTCCTCCTCCAGTTCCGGCGGCTCGCTGGCGATGGACACGCCCAGGCCGAAGGCCGCGCCCTGCCAGGGGATCACCGGATCGGCAAAGCGGTAGCGCACCGTGGCGGGCAGGTTCACCGCGACATGGTTGCTGACGCCCTCGTGGGCGACCAGCTGCGCCTCCCAGCCGACCCTGAGCCCGCCCCAGCCGGCGGGGCGGTCGCGCGACCAGGCCAGCCCGTAGAGCCGCGAACCGGCCCAGTCGATATCCTGCGGGGAATAGGCGATTGTGCCGTAATCGCCCCAGGTCATGCGCCCGGCGAAGACCGACAGCGCGGAGCGCCACTCTTCCGCCCCGGCCGGAGCGGCCGCAGCGAGACACCCCGCCAGGAGCGCAACCGCCCCGCCCTGCCTGCATGACATCGCAGCACCCTTTCAAACGCAACCGGGCCGGAGCGTACCCGCTCCGGCCCGGCAAACCAGCTGCTTCGGGGCCGCAGCCCCGGAAATCAGGCCTTCTTGAGAACGCGGTTGCCCAGCGTCTCGGCAATCTGCACGGCATTCAGGGCCGCGCCCTTGCGCAGGTTGTCGGAGACGCACCAGATGTTCAGGCCGTTCTCGATCGTCGAATCCTGGCGGATGCGGCTGATGAAGGTGGCGTAGTCGCCGACGCATTCGACCGGGGTGACGTAGCCGCCGGCCTCGCGCTTGTCGACGACCATGATGCCCGGCGCCTCGCGCAGGATCTCGCGGGCCTCGTCCTCGTCGAGGAAGTCCTCGAACTCGATGTTGATCGATTCCGAATGGCCGACGAAGACCGGGACGCGGACGCAGGTGGCCGTGACCTTGATGTTCTTGTCGACGATCTTCTTCGTCTCCGCGACCATCTTCCACTCTTCCTTGGTGGAGCCGTCCTCGAGGAAGACGTCGATATGCGGGATCACGTTGAAGGCGATCTGCTTGGGATAGACCGTCGGCTCGACCTCCTGGCCGGGAACGTACATGCCCTTGGTCTGGTTCCACAGCTCGTCGATGGCTTCCTTGCCGGAGCCGGAGACCGACTGGTAGGTCGAGACCACGACGCGCTTGATCTTGGCGCGGTCATGCAGCGGCTTGAGCGCCACCACCATCTGCGCCGTCGAGCAGTTCGGGTTCGCGATGATGTTCTTGTTCTTGTACTCGTGGACCGCTTCCGGGTTCACTTCCGGCACGACCAGCGGCACGAGCGGGTCGTAGCGGTAGAGCGAGGAGTTGTCGATCACGACGCAGCCCGCGGCAGCCGCCTTCGGCGCGTAGACCTTCGTCGCGTCGGAACCGATCGCGAACAGCGCGATGTCCCAGCCCGCGAAGTCGAACTGCTCCAGGTCCTGGGTCTTCAGTGTCTTGTCGCCAAAGCTCACCTCGGTGCCCAGCGACCGGCGCGATGCCAGCGCTGCGATCTCGTCAACGGGGAACTGGCGCTCGGCCAGGATGTTGAGCATCTCGCGACCCACGTTGCCCGTGGCGCCGCAGACGACGACTTTGTAGCCCATTTCGGGTTTCTCCTTGGTTCGACGGGGGCCGCATACAGAAAACTGCGGCAAATAGAAAGGGGGCGCGGGAATCCCGCCCCCTGCATGGCCGGAAACTTTCCGGAAATTGCCGTCCGGCGCCGTCCCCGCGTCAGAGCTTGCGGATATAGGCCTCGGAGACGTAGCCGGTCAGCCCGCGCGCCCGGTCGAGCGACACCTTGCACCAGCGCGTGCCGCCGGTCTGCTCGCAGCTGGCCAGACGCACCACCGTGCCGTTCGGCAGGCCGACGATGATGTTGTAGCCGGTGCCGGGACCCGCGCGCATCTTGAGCATGTCCTCGCCCTCGACGCCGTAGACCTCGTAACGGCCGCGCGGTTCCGCCGTGGCCGGGCCGGACAGCGCGCCGCCCAGCATGCTTGCCGCAAGAGCGGCCAGGATTGCCCTGTGCATTGCTTTCTCCTGCTCTTGTTCTTCTGCCTCGCGCGGAGTGTACCGCGCGGAGGCCGCGAAATGAACAGGAGATGCGCCTCAGCCGAAGCGGCCCGAGCGTTCCAGCACCTCGATCTGGTAGCCGTCCGGATCGGCCACGAAGAAGAACCGCGCCACCCTGGTGCCCGCCGGAGCGAATTCCACCAGCTTGCGCGGCGCCAGGCCTTCCGCCTCGAACCGGGCGTGTTCCGCATCCAGATCGGCCACCGACACGGCCAGATGGCCATAGCCGTCGCCCAGATCGTATGGCTCGGCCCGGCCCTTGTTGACGGTCAGCTCCAGCTCGAAGCCGGTCTCGGGATTGGACATGTAGACCAGCGTGAACTCGGGGAAATCCAGCCGGTCGGCGATCTCCAGGCCGAAGGCCGTCCGGTAGAACGCCACCGAGCGCGCTTCGTCGAGCACCCGGATCATGCTGTGGATCATCTTTGCCATCTCGGCCTCCTTGCCCTTTCGGGGTTCCATCTGTCCGCCAGCTACCTATGTCGGAAGGGAACAGATGACGAGGCCCCCATGCTCCCCTATTCGCTTCTCGACCTCTCGCCGATCCCGCAGGGCGCCACACCGGCCGACGCGCTGCGCAACACCGTCGACCTGGCGCAGCATGCCGAAGCGCTCGGCTTCACCCGTTACTGGCTGGCCGAGCACCACAATTCCACCGGCATCGCCTCGGCCGCGACCGCGGTCGTGATCGGCCAGGTGGCCGCGCATACCTCTACGATCCGCGTGGGCGCCGGCGGCATCATGCTGCCCAACCACTCGCCGCTGGTGATCGCCGAGCAGTTCGGCACGCTGGCGACGCTGTTTCCGGGGCGCATCGATCTCGGGCTCGGCCGCGCGCCCGGCACCGACCAGCTGACCGCGCGCGCGCTGCGCCGCGGCGCCGACCGCTCGGAACAGTTCCCGAACGACGTGGTGGAGCTGATGGGCTACCTGCGCGACCCGGAGCCGGGGCAGAAGATCGTCGCCGTGCCGGGCGCGGGCACCGAGGTGCCGGTCTGGATGCTCGGCAGCTCGCTCTTCGGCGCGCAGCTGGCCGCGCATCTCGGCCTGCCCTACGCCTTCGCCAGCCATTTCGCCCCCGACGCGCTGGAAGACGCGATCTCGGTCTACCGCGCCTCCTTCCGCCCCGGCGCGATCCAGAGCCCGCATTTCATGCTGGCGGTCAACATCTTCGCTGCCGATACCGACGCGGAAGGCGCGCGCATCCGCACCTCGATGCAGCAGGGCTTCATCAACCTGCGCAAGGGTGCCGCGGGCCCGCTGCCCCGCCCGGTCGACGATCTGGCTACGGTGGCCAGCGAGCCGGAGATCCGCATGGCCAACCACCAGCTGCGCATCTCGGTGGTGGGGTCCAAGGCCACGGTCAAGGACCGGCTGCGCGGGCTGATCGAGATTCTGGAGCCGGACGAGATCATCCTGACCGGACATATCCACGACCACCAGGCGCGCAAGCGGTCCTTCGAGATCGGCGCCGAGGTCATGCGCGAGCTGGGCGCAGAGGCCGGAACCCGCGAGGCCTGCTGACAGCCTGACCTGGCGCCGGTCCGCACGCCGCTCCAGCGGACGGCACGCCACCGGTCTGCACGCCGCCTCAGCGGCGGCGTGACGCCAGCGCGGCCTCGATCTTCGGCAGGACCTTTTCCGGGGCGACGCCGACCTTGCCGTCCTCGCGGATGACTTCCGGGTAGTAGACCCGGTCGAGATAGTTCATGAACGCGTCCCGCGCTGCGGCGTCATAGCCCAGCGCGGCCGGATCGGAGAACACCCTCCACAGCGCCGACATGCTGTCCACCGGCGTCACCAGCTCCGGCATGCGGAAGAAGCATTCGCCCAGCACCACCACCGGCTTGTCGTACCAGAAGGTCTGCAAGCCCACCGAGGAATTCAGCGTCACCACCGCGCGGCTCGCGGCAACCTGCTGGAACGTGTCGGTGGAGTTGTCGATGACGATCTTGCCGGGCTGCGCGGCGGCTGCCTGCTCCAGGAAGTCGGTCAGCGGGATCTTGGAGCTGGGGTGCTCCTTGAAGCGCAGGTGCCAGCCCTCGGGCAGCGCCTCGGCGGCAACCTCCAGAAGGTCGATGAAGCGGTTGATGTTCTTCACCCAGCCGCCGAACATCTTGATCTGGGTGTCGTCCGGCACCTGCAGCGGGCAGAAGATGTAGGGCGTCTCGGCCAGATCCGCCGTCGCGTCGGTCTGGCCGACATCGCTGCGCTTCTTGGCCTTGCGGGACACGAGGATGTCCTTAAGCGCGCGCCAGCCCCCGCCATGACCGTCCGCGGCATCCGCCCAATCGCGGTAGAACCCGATTTCGCGCGCCAGCCCGTTCACCTGGTTCACGCCGACCTCGTCCACCGTGACCCGTCCGGGAAAGGGCGCACGTTCCATATAGATATGCGGCGTCCCGGTATCCTTGGCGGCCGACATGAAGGCCCGACGCGTGCCGGTCAGCCCGTTCCAGGCCACCGCCACCGCTTCGGGATCGCTCTCGAATCTCTGCCGGAACCAGTTGTACTGCACGGCATAGAGCTTCGATTTCAGTGCCCGGGTGTTCTTCGAGCGCGGCTGGTGCTTGGCATGCTTCAGCGACTCCGCCGAACGGTCCGCCGTCTCGGCATAGTCGGAAAAACGCCAGCGCACCTTGGAGACGCAGGAGACCTCGCCGCCCATCGCGCAGACCGAGGCCAACATCCTGTCGATTTCGGGATCGCCATCCTTGAGATAGTAGAACATAGCCGGTCTCCGCACTTTTCCTCCGGGGGTTAGCAGGCGGCAGCCGAATTGGCAAAGCCTCAGGCGGCGCGGCTGCGCCCGACCGCCGCCACCGCCTGATCGGCAGGCACATCGCCGTCGGTCAGTTCCAGGATCTCGCGCCGGATCTGCGGCGCGCCGACCAGCGCCGCCAGCACCTGCGCCACGTTCCCGCGCGCCGCCGGGCCGTAGGGCAGCGCCGCACCGAGGCTGACCCTGCCGTCGCCCTCCTCGTGCAGGAGCGTGCCGGGCCGCAGGATCACCCAGTCGAGCCCGCTCGCCGCCAGCGCCGCGTCGGCCGCCTTCTTGGTCCGCATGTAGAGCTCGAACCCCTCCTTCGGCTCCTTGCCGCGGCCCGCCTCGGGGAAGGCCGAGACCAGGTAGATGCGGCGCGGCCCGTTGCGGCGCGCCGCCTCGATCAGCTTCAGCGGCCCGTCGCCGTCGATGGTGCGGGTGCGTTCCGGCCCGCTGCCCGCTGCACCGGCGGAGAAGACCGCCACGTCATGGCCCGCCATCGCGGCCGCCATGGCATCCGCCGTCATCTCCGTCAGGTCGCCCGCAACCGGGGCAACGCCCGCGGCGCGCAGCGCCGCCGCCTGTCCGGGATCGCGGTGCAGCCCCGAAACCTGGTGCCCCCCGGCCACGAGCAGCGGACAGAGGCGGCGGCCGACGCCGCCGGTGGCGCCGATGACGAAGATGCGGGACATGGGAAAACTCCTTGCGTCAGGTCCGGAAGGCAAAATGCCCGGCCCCGGGCCGGAGTTCCAGCCGCAGGCCCTGCAAAGCGTGCAAGGACGCTCCAAGGCAGCCTGACGCCATGCCGGACACTAGCGGGAACCTTGACCCGGCGGCAGCCGGGCTCCGAACGGCAGGACCGGTTCCTGCACCGGCGCCGCGCGGCAGCCGGACCGCCGTCCGGCAGGCGGTCCCGCAGCCATGCCCGGCCGCACACGCCCCTGCGGCCTGGCCGCTACGCCGCCGCCGGGTCCGCTTGCGCCAGCCGGATCAAGCTCCGCCCCCGCCCCGGACCAGCGGCGGGCGCACCAGCGTCAGTGGCCCCAGATCCGTGCATCGCGGCAGGCATGGCCCGCGCTTTCCAGCTCGATCGTGCCATGGCCGATGCCATGTGCCGCCTTCAGCCGCCGGCGCACGTCGTGCTTGATCAGGTCGGCCCGGTCCCAGGCACCCTCCTGCACGACGACATGCAGGTCGAGCGAGGCCCCCCGCTCGTCCATCAGCCAAAGATGCGCGTGATGCACGCCCGCGACGCCGTCGGTGCCGCGCACCGTGTCCAGCACCTCGCCCGCATCCATCTGCGGCGGGCTGCCCAGCATCAGGATGCGGATGACGCCGCCGACCTCGGCGAAGCTCATCCACAGCATGTAGCCCGCGATGCCCAGCGTCACCAGCGGGTCGACGATCCACCAGTCGAAGAGGATCACCAGGCTGCCCGCGACGATCACCGCAATCGAGCCAAGCGCGTCCACGACATTGTGGAGGAAGGCCGCGCGGATGTTCATGCTGTCCTTCGACATCGAATAGGTCAGCGCCGCGGTCACCAAGTCGATGGCCAGCGCGATGCCCGCCACGATCACCACCGCCCAGCCGGCCACCGGCTCGGGCGAGAAGAAGCGCATCACCGCCTCGTAGGCCAGGAACAGCCCCAGGACGATCAGAGTGGTATAGTTGACAAGGGCGGCCACCACCTCGGCACGGGCATAGCCGAAGGTCATCGCCTCGTCCGCCGGGCGCCGCGCGATCTTGCGCGCCGCGAAGGCGATGACCAGCGCCATCGCGTCCGACAGGTTGTGCAGCGCATCGGCAATCAGCGCGAGGCTGCCCGAGAGCACCCCGCCGATCACCTGCGCGACGGTCAGCGCGATGTTCACGCCCACGGCCAGCATGACGCGGGCATCGCCGGCCGCCGGATCTACATGGGTGTGATGCCCGCGGCCGTCGCCGTGATGGTCGTGCGGCATGCCCGCCTCCTGTCGCTGCGCTGTGCTCCTCCGGCGGGACCGGAGGTTCGTTGGTTTCCGGGGATGACGTCCCGCGCTCAGGCGGTGGCGGGCTCCTTCGCCATCTGCTCCAGCACGCCGCGCGCGATGGCACGGTAGGCCTGCGCATGGGCGCTGTCGGGCTCGCTGGCCACGACCGGCGTGCCGGCATCGGCATTGCGGCGGATGTCCATGTGCAGCGGGATCTCGCCGAGGAACGGAATGCCGAGCTTGGCAGCTTCCTCGCGCGCGCCGCCATGGCCGAAGATGTCCGAGCGGTCGCCGCAGGACGGGCAGAGGAAATAGCTCATGTTCTCGATGATGCCGAGCACCGGCACCTCCACCTTGCGGAACATGTTCAGCCCCTTGCGGGCGTCGATCAGCGCGATGTCCTGCGGGGTGGAGACGATCACCGCCCCGGCCAGCGGCACGGACTGGCAGAGCGTCAGCTGCGCGTCGCCGGTGCCGGGCGGCATGTCGACCACCAGCACGTCGAGCGGACCCCAGTCGACCTCGCGCATCATCTGGGTCAGGGCCGACATCACCATCGGGCCGCGCCAGACCATCGGCGCCGCCTCGTCCACGAGGAAGCCCATCGACATGACCTGCAGACCCTGCGCCTCGATCGGCTTCATCCGCTGGCCGACCGACTCGGGCCGCATGGTGGAGCCCAGCATCCGCGGCAGCGACGGGCCGTAGATGTCGGCATCGAGGATGCCGACGCGCTTGCCCTCGGCCTTCAGCGCCAGCGCCAGGTTGACGGAGGTAGTGGACTTGCCGACTCCGCCCTTGCCGGAGGCAACCGCGATCACCGCGCCGACATTGGCGATCGGCGCCTTCGGCTTCAGCCCGCCATGGGGCGGCGCCTTCTTCGGCTTCAGGCTGGGCATTTCCGGCGGCTTCGCATTCGGGTCGCGCTCGGCGGTCAGCACCGCGGTCACGCCGGAAATGCCGGGAATCTCGGCGACGACCTGCTCGGCGGCCTGGCGCATCGGCTCCAGCTCGCGGGCGCGCGCGGCGGGCACCTTGATGACGAAGGTCACCCGGTCGCCGCGGATCGACAGCCCCTCGATCATGCCAAGCGAGACGAGGTCGCCCTGCTTGTCGGGCCCCGTGACAAGGGCGAGCTTGGCTTTGACGTCTGCTTCGGTCACCATCGGAGCTTCTCCTTTCACCCCTTCCGCGCGGGCGGAAGGCAAACCAGTCTGTTTTACTAGGATAATGCGCCCGTCCCGCCCGGGGCACAAGGGCGGGGGCCGCCGCGGGCCGCGTGGAATTGGCACGGTGGCATATTTGGGTCGCATTCCGCGGCCCGTTTGCGCTAAAGCGGCAGCGTTTGAAGAACAGGAAGTGAGGTGTAGCCCGTGACCGCATCGGTATTCGACAATCTGCGGCAGGACTGGCTGGGCAATGTCCGCGCCGACCTGCTGGCCGGGCTGGTGGTGGCCCTGGCGCTGATCCCCGAGGCGATCGCCTTCTCGATCATCGCCGGCGTCGACCCCAAGGTCGGGCTCTACGCCTCCTTCTGCATTGCCGTGGTGACGGCCATCGCGGGCGGGCGGCCCGGCATGATCTCGGCCGCCACCGCCGCCACTGCCGTGCTGATGGTGACGCTGGTGCGCGACCACGGGCTGGAATACCTGCTGGCCGCCTCGGTGCTGGCCGGCGTGATCCAGGTGGGCCTGGGCGCGCTGAAGCTGGGCCAGGTGATGCGCTTCGTGTCGCGCTCGGTGATGACCGGCTTCGTCAACGCGCTGGCAATCCTGATCTTCCTGGCGCAGATCCCCGAGATGAACCCGGCCACGCCGGGGGTGAACTGGCTGACCTACGTGATGATCGCGGGCGGGCTGGCGATCATCTACCTCTTCCCGCGGATCACCACCGCCGTGCCCTCGCCGCTGGTCAACATCATCGTGCTGACCGCGCTGGCCATGGGGCTGGGGCTCGACGTGCGCACCGTGGGCGACATGGGACAGCTGCCCGACAGCCTGCCGGTCTTCCTGATCCCGGACATCCCGGTGAGCCTGGAGACCATCTTCATCATCCTTCCCGTATCCGCCGCGATCGCAGTGGTGGGCCTCCTGGAAAGCCTGATGACCGCGCAGCTGGTCGACGACCTGACCGACACGAAATCCGACAAGAACCGCGAATGCGTGGGCCAGGGCCTGGCCAACATCGCCTCGGGCTTCATCGGCGGGATGGCGGGCTGCGCCATGATCGGCCAGTCGATGATCAACGTGAAATCCGGCGGCCGCGGGCGGCTGAGCTGCTTCGTCGCGGGCGTCTTCCTGCTGATCCTGGTGGTGATCCTCGGCGACGTGCTGGTCTCGAAGATCCCGATGCCCGCGCTCGTCGCGATCATGATCATGGTCTCGATCGGCACCTTCTCCTGGTCCTCGATCAAGTCGCTGAAGGAGCATCCGACCTCGTCTTCGGCGGTGATGCTTGCGACCGTCGCGGTGACCGTGGCGACGCACAACCTGGCCTATGGCGTGCTCACCGGCGTGCTGCTGTCGGGCATCTTCTTCGCCGCCAAGATCGCCCAGCTCTTCCGCGTGGAAAGCGTGCTGTCGGACGACGGCCGGACCCGGACCTACCGTTTCCAGGGCCAGATCTTCTTCGCCTCGGCCAATGCCTTCGCGCAGAGCTTCGACCATGGCGAGGCGCTGGAAAAGGTGGTCATCGACGTGTCGCAGGCCCATATCTGGGACATTTCCTCGGTCCAGGCGCTGGACATGGCGGTGCTGAAATTCCGCCGCGACGGCGCCGAGGTCGAAATCGTCGGCATGAACAAGGCCTCCGAGACCATCGTGGACCAGCTGGCGGTCCATGATAAACCGGGCGCCATGGAAGACCTGCTGGGGCATTGAGATGAGCAAACTGATCGCGCTGGTGGACGGATCCACCTATTCCGAAAGCGTCTGCGACCTCGCGGCCTGGGCAGCCGAACGCATCAAGGCCGGGGTCACGGCCGTGCACGTGATGGGCCACCGCCAGGGGGTGAAACAGGACCTGTCGGGCAATATCGGCCTCGGCGCGCGCACCCAGCTGCTGGAGGAACTGGCCGAGCTGGACGCGGCCAAGGCCAAGCTCGCGCAGAAGCGCGGGCGGGCGATCCTGGAGGACGCCATGACCCGCATCGAGCATGCCGGGATCGGCGACGTGGAGGTCCGGCTGCGCTCGGGCGACCTCGTCGAGGCGATCACCGAGCTGGAGGGCGGCGCCGACTACGTGCTGATCGGCAAGCGCGGCGAGGCGGCGGACTATGCCAAGCTGCACCTTGGCTCGAATTTCGAGCGCGTGGCGCGGTCCTCGACCAAGCCGATCATCGTCGCCTCGCGCGCCTTCAAGCCGATCTCCAAGGTGATGATCGCCTTCGACGGCAAGCCGGCCTCGCTGAAGGCGGTTGACCATGCGATGCGCGACCCGATCTTCGCCGGGCTGGATTTCCAGGTGATCATGGCCGGGACCGAGTCCGTCGAGGGCCGCCGCCGGCTGGACGGCGCGCTGGCGATGCTGCGCGGCGCGGGCCATGCCGCCGAGGGCGACATCCTGCCCGGCGCCCCGGACGAGGTGATCGCCCGCGAGATCGAGGCGCGCGGCGCCGACCTTCTGGTGATGGGCGCGTACGGCCATTCCCGCATCCGCGGGCTGCTCCTGGGCTCCACCACCTCCGAACTGGTGCGCAGCTGCCATGTGCCTGTTCTGCTGATCCGCTGACGGAGAGGGGGAGAGGGCCCGCCCTCTCCCCCTTGCCCCCTCGCCCGCGCGGGCTCAGGCCGCCTGCGCAGGCAGGTAGCGGGAATAGAAGCCCTCGCCCTTCACCGCGAGGTCGCGCAGCAATTCGGGCGCCGCGAAGCGGGCACCGAACTTGGCCTCCAGCCCGTTGCAGATTTCCACCGCCCTGGCCGCGCCGATCATGTCGAGCCAGCTGAACACCCCGCCCGACCAGGGCGCGAAGCCCCAGCCGAGGATCGAGGCGACGTCGCCCTCGCGGACATCCATCAGAACGCTCTCCTCCAGGGCGCGCACCGCCTCCAGCGCCTGCATCATCAGGAGCCGGTGCTGGATCTCGGCCAGCTCGGGCTGGTCGCCGGTGCAGTCGTAGCGGGCGCCCAGGCCCTCCCAGAGACCGGTCCGCTTGCCCTTTTCGTCATAGGCGTAGAAGCCGGCCTTGGCCTTGCGGCCGAGACGGCCCTGTTCCTCCATCCAGAAGATCACGTCGTCGGTATTGTCCGCCGGATAGGCCGCGCCCATCGCCGCCCTGGCCGCCCGGGCGATCTTGGCGCCGAGGTCGATCGAGACCTCGTCGATCAGCTGCAGCGGCCCGACCGGCATCCCGGCCAGCTTGGCCGCGTTCTCGACCAGCGCCGGGACCACGCCCTCGCGGACCATCCGCACGCCCTCGTCGACATAGGGCAGGATGCAGCGGTTGGCGTAGAAGTACCGGGCGTCGTTGACGACGATCGGCGTCTTGCGGATCTGGCGGACGAAATCCAGCGCCTTGGCCACGGCGCGGTCGCCGGTCTGGCTGCCGCGGATGATCTCCACCAGCATCATCTTGTCGGCCGGCGAGAAGAAATGGATGCCGATGAACTCCTCCGGCCGGCCGCTCGCCTTCGCCAGCCCGCTGATCGGCAGGGTCGAAGTGTTGGTCGCGAAGACCGCCGTCTCCGGCAGGTGCGCCTCGGCCTTGGCGGTCGCCGCGGCCTTCACCTCCGGGTCCTCGAAGACGGCCTCGACCACCAGGTCGCACTCGGCCAGCGCGGCGAAATCCGTGGCCGGCGTGATCCGGCCCAGCACCTCGGCCATCTTCTCCGGGGTCGACATGCGGCGGCTGACAGCCTTGGACAGCAGCCCCTCGGAATAGGATTTGCCCTTCTCCGCGGCCTCCTGGCTCCGGTCGATCAGAACCACCTCGATCCCGGCCATCGCGGAAACATGGGCGATCCCCGCCCCCATCATGCCGGCCCCCAGGACGCCGAGCTTCCTGACCTTCTGGTCCGGCACGTCGGGCCGCCGCGCGCCCTTCTCCAGCGCCTCCTTGTTGATGAAGAGCGAGCGGATCATCGCGCCCGAGGAAGGATTCATGAGCACGTTGGTGAACCAGCGCGCCTCGATCCTGAGCGCGGTGTCGATATCGACCTGCGCGCCCTCGTAGACCGCCGAGAGCAGCGCCTTCGCCGCCGGATAGACGCCCTTGGTCTTGCCGTTGACCATCGCCGAGGCGCCGACATAGGTCATGAAGCCCGCCGGGTGATAGGGCGTGCCGCCGGGGATCTTCTCGCCGCGTGCATCCCAGGGCTTCACCAGATCGGCCTCCTTGGCCTCCAGCACCCAGGCCTTAGCCCGCGCCAGCAGTTCGCCGGCCGGGACCACCTCGTCGACCAGCCCCGCGCCCTTGGCCTTGTCCGGCGCGAAGAGACGGCCCTCCAGCAGCACCGGGGAGGCCGCCATCGCGCCGAGCTTGCGCGACAGGCGCGTTGTGCCGCCCGCGCCCGGAAAGATGCCGACCATGATCTCGGGCAGGCCGATCTTGGCCTTCGGATTGTCGGCAGCGAAGATGCGGTGGCAGGCCAGCGGCAGCTCCAGCCCCAGCCCCAGCGCGGTGCCCGGCAGCGCAGCGGCGACCGGCTTTCCGCCCTTTCGGGTCTTCGGGTCCATGCCCGCGAGTTCCACCTTGCGCATCATCCGGTGGATGCCGCAGATCCCCTCGAACAGCCCCTTGGCGGGATTGTCGCCCGCCGCGGCCTTCATCTTCGCGATGATGTTGAGGTCCATCCCGCCGGCGAAGCTGTCCTTGCCGGAGGTGAAGACCACGCCCTTGACCGCATCATCGGCCAGTGCCCGGTCGATCAGCTCCTCGAAAAGCGCGAGCCCCTCGAGGCTCATCACGTTCATCGACTTCTCCGGCACGTCCCAGGTGATCACCGCGACGCCGCCGCCGTCCACCTCGTAGGAAAAATCAGCCATCGCTCTCCTCCTGTTCGTAGGGCCGCCCGTCCTTGCGGGCGAAGGTGGCCGTGCCGTCCTCCACGGTGACCACCAGGTCCTTGTCGCTGTAGGTCGCCACTTCGCGCGGCGCCTTGGAACCGACGACGAGGAAGCGCGCGGCCTCTCCCGTCCTGTTCTCGAAGCAGTGCCCGTTCGGATCGCCCGCCGGGAAGGCTGCGCAGTCGCCGGGACGCATCTCGTGCTCGCCCGCATCGTCGACCAGCACCAGCACCCCTTCGGTGACCATGACGAACTCGTCCTCGTTCAGGTGCCAGTGGCGCAGCGACGAGACCGCGCCCGGCTCGAGCGTCACGAGGTTGACGCCGAACTGGGTCAGCCCGCCCGCCTGCCCGAGGCGCAGCGAGGAGCGCCCCGCCATCATGGCGCCATAGGGCGCGGGATAGATCGAGCCGGTCTTCACCGGCACCTTCGCGGGATCAAGCTTCGGCATGGCCGCGCTCCTCTTCCGGGGGCAGGAGGTCCCAGGGCGGGGCCTCCCCGCGGTAGACGACGCGGCCCGGCGCGACCTTCGAGGGATCGTCGAGCGATCCGGCCGCCACCATCACCGTCGCCGGCGCCCGTTCGGGCAGGCCCCAGAGCGGGCAGCCGCAGGCCGGGCAGAACACCTTGGTCACGGACAGCCCCGAGCGTCCGGAACGCGTCCAGCTGGCCGTCCCGCCCTCGATCTCGAAGCCCTCCAGCGGCAGGGCCGCATGCGTGCCGTGCCCGCCGCCGGAGTCCCGCTGGCAGGACCGGCAGGCGCAGCGCAGCGCGAATTTCACCGGCCCCGGGCTGCTGTAGCGCACCTGCCCGCAGGCGCATCCGCCCGTTATTTCCATCTGTCTTCTCAGTCCTTCTTGGGACGCTGGTCCAGGATATAGGTTTCCGTCTGCGGCTGCGGGTTCTCGGGGTCGACCCTGAGAAACAGCGAGTCGGAATCGTTCTCGGTGCCGGTCATCGCCTGTTCCATCCGCCAGATGCCGCCGCGGCGGCGCATGAGGACGACATTGCCGAAGGTGGGCAGCATCTTCTGCGCGCCGTTGAGCAGGTCGGCGTCGTAATCGACCATCAGCATGTCGGGCCCGAAACTCTCGATCCGCCGCGGCCGCAGCACCACCGCCGTCACCTGGTTGACCACGATGGTGCGCTGCCAGAGGTCGAAGCTGGCGCGCAGCTCCTCGAGGGTGCGCCGCTCGTAGCGGTGGAGCCGGGTATGGATGACGAAGGGCAACTCGTACATTCCTGAGAACGTGTCGAAGTCGCGCTCCATCACGGACGCGGCCAAGCGGTCCAGATATGTCCGGACCATCTCGATCGTGATGATCTGCGCCGCTGCCCCGGTTTCCAAGACCTAGACCCTTTCGATCACCGTCGCCGCCCCCATGCCGCTGGCAATGCAGAGCGTCGCCAGGCCGATTTCCTTGTCCTGCCGCTCCAGCTCGTCCAGGAGCGTGCCGATGATGATGGCTCCGGTCGCGCCCAGGGGATGTCCCATGGCAATGGCGCCGCCATTGACGTTGACCTTAGCAGGATCCGCACCGAAAGCCTGCATGAATCTCAGGACGACCGCGGCAAAGGCCTCGTTGACCTCGAACAGGTCGATATCCGAGATCGCCAGGCCGGTTTCGGCCAGGACCTTCTCGGTCACCGGCACCGGCCCGGTCAGCATGATCGTCGGATCGGTGCCGATCTTGGCGGTGTGGCGGATGCGCGCGCGCGGCGTCAGCCCGTGCGCCTCGCCGAATTCCTTCGAGCCGATCAGCACCGCCGCCGCGCCGTCGACGATGCCGCTGGAATTGCCGGCATGGTGGACATGCTCGATCCGCTCCAGATGCGGGTATTTCATGATCGCCACCTGGTCGAAGCCCGGCATCACCTCGCCCATGTCCCTGAACGACGCCTTCAGCGCGCCCAGGCTCTGCATGTCGGTCTCGGGACGCATGTATTCGTCGCGCTCGAGGATCGGCAGGCCGTTGCGGTCCTTGACCGCCACCACCGAGCGGGCGAAGCGTCCCTCGTCCCAGGCCGCCTTGGCGCGGCGCTGGCTTTCGACGGCCAGCGCATCGGCGTCGTCGCGGGAAAACCCGTATTCGGTGGCGATGATGTCCGCGGCGATGCCCTGCGGCACGAAGTAATGCGCCATGGCGACCGACGGATCGACCGCCACCGCCGCCCCGTCCGACCCCATCGGCACGCGGCTCATCATCTCCACCCCGCCTGCGACATAGGCCTGCCCGGCCCCGGCCCGCACCTGGTTGGCGGCAAGATTCACCGCCTCCATGCCGCTGGCGCAGAAGCGGTTGATCGACAGCCCCGGCACCTGGTCGTCGAAATCCGAGGCCAGCACGGCAGTGCGCGCCAGGCAGCCGCCCTGCTCGCCCACCTGGGTGACATTGCCCCAGATCACGTCCTCGAGGGCCTTGGTCTCCAGCCCGTTCCGCTCCTTGATCGCGTTCAGCGCCAGCGCCGAGAGCCGCACCGCGGTCACCTCGTGCAGCGCGCCGTCCCTGCGCCCCCTCCCGCGGGGCGTGCGGATGGCATCGTAGATGTAGGCGTCGGTCATTTGCTCACCGCTTCGTTCATGAATTTGCCGCGGACCGCCGGATGGGCCGGGGTCATCAGCTCGTAGGGATGCTTCCATCCCGGCAGCCCCGAGAGCCGCGACAGCCAGGCATCGACCGCCGGATGCGCGGCGCGGTCGAAACCGAATTCCTCCGGATAGTAGAGATAGCCCGCGCAGGTCAGGTCGGCATTGGTCGGTCCCTCGCCGACGATCCACTCGCGTCCCTCCAGGTGCTTGTCGAGGATCTCCAGCGCGGCGGCCAGGCGCCCCTTGAGGAAGCCGATGACCTCCGGCACGCGCTTGTCCTCCGGCAGGAAGTTCATCTGGAACCGCACCATGCCGGCGATCGAGCTGAGCTTGTGGTTGTCCCACAGCACCCAGCGCAGCACCTCGCGCGCCTCGTCGGGCGTCTCGCCGCCGAACTTGCCGCTGAGCTCGGTGATCGCCATCTGGATCACGCCGGACTGGGTCAGGTGCAGCCCGGAGGCATCGACCAGCACCGGCGCCTCGCCCATCTCGTTGACGGTCTCGCGGTAGGCCGCGCCGCGGGTTTCGCCTGCGAAGAAATCGACGAAGACCGGCTCCCAGTCCATGCCCGCCAGTTCCAGCGCCAGCGCTGCCTTGTAGCTATGACCGCTCTCGCCGAAGCAGTAGAGTTTCAATGTCATCGCGTCGTCCTCCCGGGCTGCTGCGCTGGCCTCACGCTAGCCGCAGGAGCCGCGGGCGTGGAAGGGAAAATTCCGCGAGGGGGTCCGGAACGTTGCGTCCCCGGCTGACGCAGGGAACGGGACGTGGCGCCGTGCGGGGCGGAGGTGTGGTTGGTGCGCCGCCAGCGGCAAACCGGCCGGGCCGCAACGTTCCGGAGCGCGTCGATCGGCGGCCCCGCCGGGCGCGGCCGCGCGGCCATCGGCCCGCCGGCCTGTTCCGCCCCTCCATCTGCACCGAACATGGTTAACGAATCGAATACACCGCCCGGCCCGCAGTTGTTGCCGCAGCGCGGCATCGGTGGCATAGATCCCGGACCCGCCACCGGAGCCCGCAATTCCGCCATGCCCCCGACCGAGAAGTCCCTGCCGCGTCCCAAGCTGCTGTCCTGGCACGATACGCTGGGGATCGCCGCCGCCTCGATCCTGGCCTGCCTGGCGGGCTATTTCGCCTTCGGCGCGCTGGCCGTGCCCGCGCTGGCCGGCGGCGTGCTTCTGGGAATCGCCGGCTCGATGATGGGCAGCCCCGGCCGCGCGGCGGCGAGCGGCGCGCTGGTCCTGCTTCTGCTGCTGCTGCATGTCGCCCTGCCCGGGATCGACATCCGGCTGATCGCCCTCGCCCTGCCGCTGGCCGCCGGATGGGAGGCCGCCCGGCCCGGCGGCCGCGCCTTCACGCTGGCGCTGATGTCCATGGGGCTGATCGTGGCCGTCGACCGGGCCGGGGCGGCCCCGGCGCTGACCCTGCCGATCTACGCCGCCGGAGTGGCCTACGGGCTCGCCGCCGCGCGGCTGCTTTCGCTGCAGGACTTTCCCGCCCAGCCGCCCGAGGGCGACCATGCCGGGCTGCGCCACGCCCTGTTCCTGGCCATCGGGCTGGCGCTGGCGGTCTCGCTGGCCGGGCACCTGCGCTCGTCCCATTCGATCTGGGTCGTTCAGTTCTTCGTGATGCGCGGCCTCGCCCCCGGCCACATGGCCCTGCCCTCGGCGCTGAAATTCGCCCTCGGCGTGCTGATCGGCACCGCCGCGGCGATCCTGCTGGAAAGCATCGGCGCCAGCCGCCCGCCGCTGTCCTACGGCATCGCGCTGGCCGCGCTGCTGGCAGGCCTGCACAGCCTGCCTTCGGGACCGCCCTGGACGCCCGCCGCGCTGACCGTCGCGCTGCTCCTGCTGACCGCGCCGACCCCGGATGCGGCGGTGTTCCGCGGCGAGGCCGCCCTGATGGCGGCAGGGCTGGCGATCGCGCTGGCAACCGTGCTGGGGCGGCTGATCCGCAACCCCGGCCCCGAACGCAGGCGATAGACGAACGTGGCGTCATCGGGTAAGCACTGGGAAAACGGCAAGGACGAGCAGAACCGGCCATGACCGCCCTGACCCAGTACCAGCGGCTCGAAGCCCCCGGGGTCTGGCATGAAAGCCCCGACAGCCAGCGCAAGGACGTCTTCGTCTCGCTGGGCGAGGCCACGCTTGTCATCAACGACCGCAGCGACGCCGCGCTGACCCATTGGTCGCTGGCCGCCATCCGCCGCATCGCGCCCGGCAACGATCCGGCGATCTACGCCCCGGGGCCCGAGGATGACGAGCGGCTGGAGCTGACCGATCCCGACATGATCGCCGCCATCGACACGGTGCGCCGCGCAGTGGCGCGCAGCCAGCCGCGCTCCGGCGCGCTGCGGGTCTTCCTGACGCTCTGCCTCTTCGCGGCGGCGCTGGCGGCGGCGGTGCTCTGGCTGCCCGGCGCGCTGGTCACGCATACCGCCCAGGCGCTGCCCGAAGCGACGCGGCAGGATATCGGCCGCCGCCTGGTGATTGCGCTCGAGCCCTATTCCGGCCGCCCCTGCCGCGACATTCCGGGGCGCCGCGCGCTCGGCAAGCTGCAGAAGCGGCTGTTCGGCGACGCGCCATGGGAGCTGCGCGTGCTGGAGAACGGCACCGACGTGAAGGCCCTGCCCGGCGGCATCCTGGTGATCGGCGGCGAACTGCTGTCCGAGGAGGACGGGCCGGACGTGGTGGCGGGCCATCTTCTGGCGGCGGCGGCTATGAGCGCGGAGGAGGATCCGATGGTCTGGTTCCTCGAGCTGGCCGGGCCCTGGCACACCTTCCGCATGCTCACCACCGGCGTGGTTCCGCAGGAGCTGATGGGCCAGGCCGCCGACGCGCTGGCGCTCGGCCAGCTGCCTCCGGCGCTGGTTCCGGGCCTGGCCGATCCCGACCCGGTGCTGCAGCGCTTCTCCGAGGCCGAGCTGTCCTCCGGCCCCTACGGCCGTTCCGCCCTGCCCGGCGGCGACGCCTGGATCGAGATGATCGAGGGCGATCCCTACCCGGGGGGCACGCCGGTCCCGGTGCTCAGCGACGCCGACTGGCTGCGGCTGCAATCGGTCTGCAGCTGACCGCCACTGGTGCCGGCCGCGGCGGCGCAGCCTCTGGCATGAACCGGCCGCCGCGCGCCACGGATCTCACCTCACGGACCCGCGTTGCCATCCTGCGGCGGCAGTCCGTCTCCAGCGGGAGTGCGCCGGGCGCCGGCCGCGGACGGACGCACCGGCGAAACCGGACGGGATCGGCCCCATCCCTGCCAGGCGGCGGCGCAGCTGGCAAAGGTCAGGCCCGGATCTGCAACAGCACGTCCCGGAGCGAGTGATCGGCGACCGCCCCTGTCCAGCCGCCTGCGTCAGCCATCCGCCTGCAGCCGGACGCACCGGCGACGGTCCCGAGCGAAGGCATCCCGCAAGCCGGGGGGCGCTGTCTTCCGCGCTTCCGGCATCGCCCGCGTGTCCGCAAGACATCCGCCATGGATCATGGAGCGCGAGTACCTGGACGGCCCGCCAAACGGGCCTGCCGGTGCATCGCGGCACCCCGCGCGCGTCGGCCAACGATCTGCATCTGGCCACGGGCCGCGCCCGTCCCGCAGGCAGGCAGGCAAAGCAGGATGTTGCGCCTCGGACAGACGCCGCTCCTGCATTATCGGCAGAGGGTCGGACGAGGACCAGCCGCGGAGAGGGACGCATGAGGACAGCGCCCGTCCGGATGCACGCGGAAGCGGCGGCGCACGCCGGCTTCCGGCCGGGCGCGCCTAGCGCCGGTCCCAGACGAAGGCATCGCGGAAGCCGAGGCCGCGGATCGCGGCCATCCCGGCATCGGCCGCCGCGGCATCGGCAAAGGGCCCGGCATAGATCAGCCGCAGCGCGCCCTGCCGGCGCGGGAAATCCTGGCGCAGCGCAGGCAGGCCCAGCCCCTGCAGCCAGCGCACAGTCCGCTCGGCATTCGGCATCTCGCGGAAGGCGGCCACCTGTATGTAGAGCCCCGGCTCGGGGAATTGCGGCGAGCGCACGCGCGAGGGCTGGCGGACGGCATGGGCCTTCGCCTTGGCCGGGGCGGCAGCGGGACCCGCTTCCGCGCTGCCGGCCGCCATGTCCGGCCCCGGTGCGCCCATCGCCATCGCGGCGGGCGCCGTCCCGTCCCCTGCGGCCTCGGTCTGCGCATCGCCGCCAGCGGGCGGCAAGGCCTCCGGTCCCGGCAGGACCGCGGCCGGGGCAGCCTTGTCCGGATCGCAGAGCTGGCTGCCGCCCGGCCCGATCAGGGCCGCCCAGAGCACGCGGGAGCCGATCTCCACCTTCTGCCAGGCGCAGCCCTTGCCATCGAGGAAGGAGCCGCCCGCCCCCTGCGGCGCATCCGCGCCCGGCTGGGCCGCGGCGGCCTGCGCCAGCGCCACGGCCAGCGCGGCGGCGAGGCGGGCGGCCCCGCTCATGCGGCCTGTCCTCTATCCCGCATCGGCACCCAGCCGCTTCACGACCCGCGCGCGGGTCCCGGCGTCGCAGAAGGCCGCCTCGGCCGCGACCCGGTTGATCCCGGAAAACACCTCCTCGTCCCAGCCGAAGGCATGGGCCAGCCGGTCGTATTCGCCCGAAAGCGTGGTGTGGAAGAAGGGCGGATCGTCGGTCGAGACGGTGACCTTCACCCCCCGTTCCCAAAGCTGGCAGATCGGGTGCCGGTCCCATTTCGGATAGAGCCCCAGCGCGATGTTCGAGCCCGGGCAGACCTCCAGCACGATGCCGTCCTCGGCCAGCCGGTCGACCAGCGCCAGATCCTCGATCGCGCGCACCCCATGGCCGATGCGGCTGACCCGGAGGTCCTCCACCGCCTCCTTGACAGAGACCGGCCCGCCCCATTCTCCGGCATGGGCGGTCAGGCCCAGCCCGGCCTCGCGGGCAAGGTCGAAGCTCCAGGCGAAATCCTTCGGACGGCCCATCATCTCGTTCCCGGCAATGCCGTAGCCGGTGACGAAATCCCCCATGGTCTCGGCGGCGCAGAGCGCGGCACGCTTGGCCTTGTCCGGACCGAAATGGCGGATGCAGGTGACCACGCCGCGCAGGATCGGACCGCCCTGCGCCTCGATGGCCAGCGCCGCCTCCTGCATCGCGGCCACGTAGTCGCGCCAGGCCGAGACGTCGCCGCCGCCGCAGAAATCCGGGCTGACGAACGTCTCGGCATAGACCACGCCCTGCTCCGCCAGTTCCGAAGTCACGGCTGTGACGAGGCGGGCGTAATCTTCCGGCGTCTTCAGCACCGAGGTCGCGGCCTCGTAGACCTCGAGGAAATGCGGGAAGTCGCGGAAGTCGTAATGGCCCTGCTCGTCGAAGACGCCGCGCAGGTTGACATGCTTCTGCTTCGCGAGCCCGGCGATGAAGGCGGGTGGCGCCGCGCCTTCGAGATGCAGGTGGAGCTCGACCTTGGGGAGGGATTTCATGTCAGCGGGGTTCCGGGTCCGGTATCGTTGAGGCCGAGATGGCGCGCCACGGTGGCGGCGACATCGACGAAGGCGCAGACGCCCTTCGCTCCCGGCGCGATGCCCTGCCCGAGGACGGGGACACGCTCGCGGGTATGGTCGGTGCCCCGCCAGGTGGGGTCGTTGCCATGGTCGGCGGTGAAGAGGATCAGGTCGCCGGGGCGCAGCGCGGCCAGCAGCCGCGGCACCTGCGCGTCGAACCATTCCAGCGCGCGGGCATAGCCCGCCACGTTGCGGCGGTGGCCCCAGAGACTGTCGAACTCGACGAAATTGGCGAAGGTCAGGCTGCCCTCGGGCGCGTCGCGGATGTCGTCCAGCAGGTGCTCCATCAGCTGGGCGTCGCTGCCCTTCTTCACCGACGAGATGCCCGAGCCCGCGAAGATGTCGCGGATCTTGCCCACCGCGCGCACCTCGCGCCCCGCCGCCTGCGCCCAGTTGCACAGCGTGGGTTCGGGCGGCATCAGCGCGTAGTCGCGGCGGTTGACGGTGCGGGCAAAGCCCTTTTCCGGCGAGCCGAGGAAAGGCCGCGCGATCACCCGTCCGACGCGCTTTTCGTGCAGGCGGGGCGCCAGCCGCGCGCAGAGACCGAGCAGCCGCTCCAGGCCGAAACGCTCCTCGTGCGCGGCAATCTGGAAGACGCTGTCGACCGAGGTGTAGCAGATCGGCCAGCCGGTGCGCATATGCTCTGCCCCGTAGCGGTCGAGCACGTCGGTGCCCGAGCCGTGGGCGTTGCACAGCGTGCCCTCCACCCCGGCGATCTCCCGCACCAGCGCCAGATCCTGCGGCGGAAAGGCCGGATCGGCATCGGGGTAGTAGGTCCAGTCGAAGGGCACCGGCAGCCCGGCAAGCTCCCAATGGCCCGAGGGCGTGTCCTTGCCCGGCGAGACCTCGGTCGCCGCCGCCCAGAAAGCCCCGGCACCGGGCGCGGGCCAATGGCCGGTTCCCTCCGGCGCCTCGCCGGTGGCCAGCCGCATCGCCTCCCCGAGACCCAGCTGCGCCAGGTTGGGCATCTCCAGCGGACCCGAGCGGCCGTCTTCGGCCTGTCCCGCGGCGCAGGCTGCCGCAATATGGCCCAGCGTGTCCGCGCCCGCGTCGCCGAAGGCGCCTGCATCCGGCGCGCCGCCGATGCCGGCGCTGTCCATAACCACCAGGAAGGCCCGCGTCACGGATCGACCCTCCCGTAGACCATCGGCGGCAGGATCGCCTCTTCGCCGACCAGCATCGCCTGGCGCACGACCCGAACCGCCTCGGCGGCGCCCGAAGCGTCCGCGGCATGGACGACGGCCAGCGGCCGCGTCTGGTCGGCCCTCTCGCCGATCGATGCGACCTGCGACAGGCCGACGGAATGGTCGATCTCGTCGCCCGGGCGCCGCCGCCCGCCGCCGAGCCGGACCACCAGCTCGCCGAGCGCCACGCCGTCGATCGCCGTGACCACCCCCGGCTCGGCCGGGAAGACCGCGCGGGTGACCGCCGGCTGCGGAAGGTAGCTGCGGAAATCGCCGTCGAGCACGTCGATCGGGCCGCCGAGCTCTGCCACCATATGGGCGAACTTGTCCGCCGCCTTGCCCGAGCTCAGCACCTTCAGCGCGGCGCGCGCGCCCTCCTCGGCACTGCCGTAGAGCCCGGCCAGCGCGGTCAGCTCGCCCGCCAGCGCCAGGGTCATCTTGCACAGCCGCTGCTCGGGCTTCGGATCGGTCAGCACGCGGTGCACCTCGATCAGCTCCACCGCATTGCCCACCGCCGGGCAGACCGGCTGGTTCATGTCGGTGATCACCGCGCGCGTCTTGCAGCCCGCCGCCTGCGCCACCCGCACCAGCCCCTCGGCCAGCGCCTGCGCCTCGTCGCGGCTCTTCATGAATGCGCCGGTGCCGCCCTTGACGTCGAGCACCAGCACCCCGGCCCCGGCGGCGAGCTTCTTCGACAGGATCGAGGCGATGATCAGCGCCTGGCTCTCCACCGTCGAGGTATGGTCGCGCAGCGCGTAGAGCTTGCGGTCGGCAGGGGCGATCTTCGGACTGGCGGCAACGATGGCGCAGCCGATCCGGCCGACGATGCGCTTCAGCTTCGCCGTGTCGATCTCGGTGCGCACGCCGTGGAAGGTCTCCAGCTTGTCGAGCGTGCCGCCGGTATGCCCGAGCCCGCGCCCCGACAGCATCGGCACGTAGCAGCCCATCGCCGCGAGCACCGGCGCCAGCACCAGCGAGACCGAGTCGCCGATGCCGCCGGTGGAATGCTTGTCGACCACCGGGCCGGACAGGTCCCATTCCAGCACCTCGCCGGAATCCCGCATCGCGCAGGTCAGCGCGGCAGTCTCCCCGTCGGAGAGCCCGCCCTTGCAGACCCCCATGGCGAAGGCCGCGCCCTGGGCATCGGTCACCTCGCCCGAGGCGAGACCCGACGCGAAGCTGCGCAGCTCCGCCTCCTCCAGGCGCTCGCCCTTGCGCAGCTTGGCCAGGAACTGCCGCACCTCCATGCGGTCACTCCATGTCGGAAGACAGGAACGCCCCGGGCAGGAGCTCGCCCACCGTGGTGGTCATTTCCTCGCCCGCCACCGTGGCCAGCGTCACCGGCACGTCGGCATCGGCGAATTCCGCGATCTTCTGGCGGCAGCCGCCGCAGGGCGGCACCGGGCGCGGGCAGTCGGCGATCACGTAGATTTCGGTCAGCCGCGACACCCCGGCCGCGACCATCGCGGCGATCGCCCCGGCCTCGGCGCAGGTGCCTTCGGGATAGGCGGCGTTCTCGACGTTGCAGCCGCGGTAGACCGCCCCGTCCGATCCCTTCAGCGCCGCGCCGACCTTGAAGCCGGAATAGGGCGCGTAGGCGCGCTCGCGCACGAAGAGGGCTGCATCCCTGAGGCTCATGTCCGTCCTGCTCCACTGCCTAACGCAGGCCCCGGGGCGGCCCGGGGCATCTGTCCCGACACTGGAACCCCGCGCGGCGGGATGCAAGGCGCGAGGTGCGGTTCTGCAAAATTGTCCCCTGTTCTTGGACGTCCACTTGACGTAACCACACGGAAAACACCGCGCCTACGACCTTTGGGGGATGAACCGCGCCATGACGGACACGAAATCCGAAGATTTCCGCGAACAGTCGCTGGACTACCACGAGAACCCCAAGCCCGGGAAACTCGAGATCCGCGCGACGAAACCCCTCGCCAACGGCCGCGACCTGGCCCGCGCCTACAGCCCCGGCGTCGCCGAGGCCTGCCTTGAAATCAAGAAGGACGCGGCCAATGCCAGCCGCTACACCTCGCGCGGCAACCTCGTCGCGGTGGTCTCGAACGGCACCGCGGTGCTGGGCCTGGGCAATATCGGCGCGCTGGCCTCGAAGCCGGTGATGGAGGGCAAGGCCGTCCTCTTCAAGAAATTCGCCAATATCGACTGCTTCGACATCGAGGTGAACGAGAGCGACCCCGAGAAGCTGGCGGAAATCGTCTGCTCGCTGGAGCCGACCTTCGGCGCGATCAACCTCGAGGACATCAAGGCGCCCGACTGCTTCGTGGTGGAGAAGATCTGCCGCGAGAAGATGAACATCCCCGTCTTCCACGACGACCAGCACGGCACGGCCATCGTGGTGGGCGCGGCGGCGAAGAACGCGCTGCACCTGGCGGGCAAGACGCCCGGCCAGATCAAGGTCGTCTCCACCGGCGGCGGCGCGGCCGGCATCGCCTGCCTCAACATGCTGCTCAAGATGGGCGTCAAGCGCGAGAACGTCTGGCTCTGCGACATCAAGGGGCTGGTCTGGAAGGGCCGCAACGAGGAGATGACCTCGCAGAAGGAGGCCTATGCCCAGGACAGCGACCTGCGCACCCTCGACGAGGTGATCGAGGACGCGGACCTGTTCCTCGGCCTCTCCGGCCCCGGCGTGCTGAAGCCCGAGATGGTCGCCAAGATGGCCTCCAAGCCGATCATCTTCGCGCTGGCCAACCCCACCCCCGAGATCATGCCCGACGAGGTGCGCAAGGTCGCCCCGGACGCGATCATGGCCACCGGGCGCTCGGACTTCCCCAACCAGGTCAACAACGTCCTGTGCTTCCCCTTCATCTTCCGCGGCGCGCTGGATGTCGGCGCGACCGAGATCAACGATGCCATGCAGCTGGCCTGCATCGACGGCATCGCGGAGCTGGCGCGCAAGACCACCTCGGCCGAGGCCGCCGCCGCCTATTCGGGCGAGCAGCTGACCTTCGGCACCGACTACCTGATCCCCAAGCCCTTCGATCCGCGGCTGATCTCGGTCGTCGCCGGCGCGGTGGCCGAGGCCGCGATGGAGTCGGGCGTCGCCGCGCGGCCGCTGCCCTCGATCCAGGCCTACAAGCGCAAGCTCGAGGGCTCGGTGATCCGCTCGGCCTTCCTGATGCGCCCGGTGTTCGAGGCCGCACGCTCCACCAACCGCAAGATCGTCTTCGCCGAGGGCGAAAGCGAGCGGGTGCTGCGCGCCGCCCAGGCGGTGATCGAGGAAACCACCGAGACGCCGATCCTCGTCGGCCGTCCCGATGTCATCGACGCGCGCTGCAAGCGCCTGGGCATCAACCTGCGCGCCAACGAGAACATCCCGGTCACCAACCCGGAATCCGATGTCCGCTACCGCGACTACTGGACCGAGTACCTTTCGGTGATGGAGCGCCGGGGCGTCACCCCCTCGCTGGCGCAGGCGATCATGCGCACCAACACCACCGCCATCGCCTCGGTCATGGTGCGGCGCGGCGAGGCCGACGCGGTGATCTGCGGCACGTCGGGCCAGTACCTGTGGCACCTGAACTACGTCACCCAGGTGCTCGGGACCGACACGCTGAAGCCGGTCGCCTCGATGTCGATGATGATCCTCGAGGACGGGCCGCTTTTCATCGCCGACGGCCACGTGAACCCCGACCCGACGCCCGAGCAGGTCGCCAAGACCGTGATCGCCTGCGCCCGCCATGTCCGCCGCTTCGGCCTGGAGCCGAAGATCGCGCTGTGTTCCGACAGCCAGTTCGGCAACCTCGACAACCGCTCGGGCAGCGTGATGCGCGGCGCGATGGAGATCCTGAACCACGGCTACCGCGACTTCACCTATGACGGCGAGATGCATGTCGATGCCGCGCTCGACCCGCGGGTGCGCGACCGCGTGCTGCAGGCCGGATCGTCGCGGCTGAAGGGCCCGGCGAACGTGCTGGTCTTCTCCTCGACGGACACCGCGCTGGCGGTGAAGAACGTGCTGAAGGCGCGCGCCAACGGGCTGGAGATCGGGCCGATCCTGATGGGCATGGGCAACCGCGCCCATGTGGTGACCCCCGCGATCACCGCCCGCGGCCTGCTGAACATGGCCGCCATCGCAGGCACGCCGGTCGCGCAATACGGCTGAACCCTCCGGCTGCCGGGGCCCCGCGCTCCGGCAGCCCGACCCTGCCCCGCGCCGGTGCCCGCAGATTCTGCATCGCGCCGCGCCCGCGCTGCCCGCCTTTTCCGCAGCCGCAGCATCGCAGCTCCCTGCAGACATCTCTCCAGCGCCTGTTGCTGCCGGCACGGGACCGAGGCAGCCCGGGCCCTTTCGGACGGCTTCCGCCCGCCTCCGTTCCGGACCGCCGCCCAAGCGCCAAGCGCTGGCTCAGAACAACGTCTGGCGCATGGGAGACCAACACGCACCGCAGCCCGGCAAGCGACGGCCTCCGAGGGCGCGCGCGGAATGCCAAGGGGATCGACGGCAAAGCTGAAGGCCCCGAAACAGCCATCGCCCCCTCCGGCGGCGCTGTCGCGAACATCAGTTGATGGCCCCTTTGCCCGGACACACTAGTCCTGCGGCAACAATGACCGGGACGCCGAGGACGGCCACGCAAATCCGGTCCCGTGCCATCTGGCGGCCGAAATCGCGGCAAATCAGCCGCCGTCCGGGCAGCTTCGCGACGTTCATGTCCGTCTCAGCGCCGCTCCTCCGATGACCGGCGCTCCGGCACTGCCGGAGCGGCCGGCCGAGATGGGCTGACGACGGCGGGATCCCGTTGCGCCCGAGTTCCGGCAGCGCCCGGCGTCCATCTCCTCGCGTTGCAGCGGGGCAGAAGCGATCGGCCTTGATGCTGCAACCGCCCCCCGACGGCATCGCTGTGCCAAGGTGGGATCGCAACAATCCGAATTGGGAGGCGGCCATGCCGGAGATTGCCGCGGCCGGGCTCGATCCGCCGACCGGCAGGCGAATGCGCGGCAATCTCCGGGAGGCTGGCGGAGAATGTGGTCCAGGTCCGCGGCGCTGGCGCCAGGGGGCGCTGCGGTTCTGCGCAGGAAGCTCCGGAGAGCCGAGGTGCCGGAGTTCTTCGCCAGGCTGCCGCCCTGCCTGGTGGCGATGGAGGCCTGCGGCGGCGCGCATTGCCGGGGCCGGGAACTGGCCCGGCCATGACATCAGGCTCGTCCCTCCTGCCGATGTGAAGATCCCATGAGGAGGAGACCAGCGCCCTTCGGTCTGGAAGAGTCGGGGCGCCACCCACCCCACGGAGATCATTGCCATGCCGACGACCGAGATCAGCACCTCAACCGCGATTGCCTCGCCCGAATTCGCCGCGATTTTCGTTTCTTTGGAATTGAGCCGGTCAACCTGGCTGATGACGGCCCTTGCCGCGCCTCTCGGCTCGAAGATGTCGCGGCATCAGGTCCGGGGCGGCGATGTGCCGGAGCTGCTGAAGCGTTTCGCAGACCTGCAAAGTACTGTCCAGCGCCGGACCGGCCAAACCGTCCCTGTGATCGTGATCCAGGAAGCCGGACTGGACGGGTTCTGGATCCACCGCGCATTGGCTGCGTCGGGGATCGAGAGCCACGTGGTTGACCCGGCCTCGATCGCGGTCTCCAGGCGGCACCGCCGCGCCAAGACGGACCGGATCGACGGCGAGGCCCTTGTCCGCACCCTCATGGCCTGGAGGCGGGGCGAGCCGCGGGTTTGCGCCATGGTTCGCGTGCCGACCCCGGAGGAGGAAGATCGCCGCCGCATCTGCCGCGAACTGAAGAGCTTGACCGGAGAACGCATCCGGCATGTGAACCGGGTGAAGGGGCTCCTCTTCGCACAGGGCATCGGAGACTATGAGCCCCGGAACAAGGACCGGCGGACCCGGCTGGAAGAGCTGCGCACCGGAGACGGGCGTCCGCTGCCGCAGCACTTGAAGGCGGTGGCATTGCGCGAGCTGGAGCTCATCGAGCTTCTGAACCGGCAGATCGATGCCGTGAAGTCGGAGCGCGACGCCCTGCTCGACGAGACGCAGACCGCCGGTTCGACGCCGTCCCCTGTGCGA